>JALHQB010000027.1:19350-59489 GCA_022842185.1 Acetobacteraceae bacterium | reverse complement strand
CTGCGCGCCGCCCGCGCGCTGCGGCGCGGGGCGGCGGCGGTGGCGTCGGTCATGGCCCATGTCGCGGGCTGGGCCTATGTGGTCTGCGCCCTGTTCATCACCTTCGACATCGTGGCGCGTTCGTTCCTGGGGTTTTCATCCCAGGCGACGGTCGAGATCACGGGATACCTGTTGGCCGGCGGCATTGCGTGGTCGCTCGCGCATACGCTGTTCCGCCGCGCGCATATCCGTGTGGATGTGTTCATGACGCGACTGCCGGTGCGGCTGCGCGCGCCGCTGCATCTGTTTTCGCTCGCGCTGCTGACGGCACTGTCCGTGCTGTTCGTCTGGTCCGCCTGGGAATTGGTGGATGAAAGCGCGCTGTTCGACGCGCATGACAATTCCGCGCTGCGCATCCTGATGGTGTGGCCGCAGGGCATCTGGGCGTTCGGCATCACCGCCTTCCTGGCCGCCTGCCTGGTGCTGATGCTGGAAGGCACTCTGGCGCTGATCTGCGGGCAGGGGGCGTCGCTCGATGCGCTGCTCGGGTCCCGCAGCCTGGAGGATGAGACGGAGGAAGCGCTGGAAGCCGTCGCCATGGCGCATGAGGGTGAGACCAAGTGATCGCCATTGTCTTTCTGCTGGGTCTGCTCGGCGTCACGATCTTCGCCGCCGCCTCGACCGGCCAGGCGCTGCCGATCGCCGAGATCCTGATGCTGATGGGCGTCTTCGTCGCCTTCTTCGGGTCGGGCGTGTACATCGCCGCCGTGCTCGGCGTGCTGGGCGTGCTGACGGCGCTGTTCTTCTCGGACCGTCCCTGGTGGGCCTTCCTGGGGCAGACGCTGTGGTCGCCATCGTCCAACTTCGTGCTGGTCGCGGTGCCGCTGTTCCTGCTGATGGGGGAAATCCTGCTGCGGGCGGGGCTGTCGGACCGGCTGTATCGCGCGCTCAATGTCTGGCTGAACCGGATGCCCGGCGGGTTGCTGCACACCAACATCGTGTCCTGCGCGGTGTTCTCGGCGATCAGCGGGTCATCGGTGGCGACGGCCGCGACAATGGGGTCCGTCGCGCTGCCTTATTTCCAGGACACGAAGTACAGCCAGCGCATGGTGCTGGGGTCGCTGGCCGCCGGCGGCGCGCTGGGCAACCTGATCCCGCCCGGGATCACCTTTATCATCTACGGGCTGATCACCGAGACATCGGTCGGCGCGCTGTATATCGCCGCGTTGATCCCTTCGATCCTGGTCACTTCGCTGTTCATCATGGTGATCCTGGCGCATGGCATCCGGAACCCGATGGAGAAGCCGCCGCGCCTGCCGCTGGCGATGAAACTGCGCGCGCTGACCGACCTGATCCCGACCGTGCTGCTGATCGTGCTGGTGCTGGGCTCGATCTATGGCGGCTTCGCCACGCCGACCGAGGCCGCGGCACTTGGCGTGGTCGGTGCGGCGGCCTTCGCCGCGCTGGAAGGGAAGCTGACCTTCCGCATGGTAAATGCCTCGGCCGAGGCGACGGCGCGCAACACCGCGTTGCTGGGGCTGATCCTGTTCGGCGCCTATCTGCTGAACTACATCCTGACGCTGATCAACGTGCCGCAGGCACTCGCCGGGCTGATCGCCGGACTGCCGATCCCGCCCTGGGGCATCATGCTGTGCATCATCGCGCTGTATCTGGCACTCGGCACGTTCATGGAGGGTTTCTCCATGATCATCACCACCGTGCCCGTGGTGTTCCCGATCGTGGTGGCACTCGGCTACGACCCGATCTGGTTCGGTGTGATCGTGACTATGCTGGTCGAGATCGCGCAGATCAGCCCGCCCGACGGCACGGTGATGTATGTGCTGCAAGGGATGCGAAAACGCGCCGGGCCGATCACCGACGTCTTCATCGGGGTGATGCCCTTCCTCGGTGTCTATCTCCTCGCCGTCATTCTCCTCATGATCTTTCCCGGCATCGCGCTCTGGCTGCCCAGCGTGATGAATTGAAAGCCTTCCAGGAACATTGCGCGTGACAAGCATCGACACGACCCGCCCCGTCCGCATCGCGGTCGATATCGGCGGCACCTTTACTGATCTTCAGGTCCTCGATTCCCGCGACGGCATCGCCCGCGCCTGGAAAACGCCGACGACGCCGGAGGACCCGTCCATCGGCCTGCTGCGCGGCGTGGGGGAGGCCGCCGAACGCTTCGGCTTCGCCTTGTCCGAAGTCGGGCTGCTGCTGCACGGCACCACCATCGCGACCAATGCGGTGCTGGAACGCAAACTCGCCAAGGGCGTGTTGCTGACCACGGCGGGCTTCGAGGATGTGCTGGAGATCAACCGCCATGTCCGCCGCGACATCTATGGCCTGGCACCCGAACCCTTCCCGACGCTGATCGCGCGCGACTGCCGGCTTGGCGTGCCGGAACGGATGCGCGCGGATGGTTCGGTCGAGACCGCCTTGGACGAAGCCGCGATCCTCGCGCTGCTGCAACGGATCGACGTGCTGGGCGCGGACTGCGTCGCGGTGTCGCTGCTGCATGCCTATGTGAACCCGGCGCATGAACGGCGGCTCGGCGAATTGCTGCGCGCGGCGCGACCGGACCTGCCGGTGTCGCTGTCCTGCGATATCTCCCCCGAGATCCGCGAATACGAACGCACATCGACCACCGTGCTGAATGCGCTGCTGATGCCGGTGGTGAAGACTTATCTCGACAGGCTGGAATCACGGCTGGGGGAGGGCGGGTTCACCCCGCTGGTGTTCCTCGTGCAGTCCAATGGCGGCGTGTGCAGCCTGCGGATGGCGGCCGAACAGCCGGCGCGGCTGCTGCTGTCCGGGCCGTCGGGCGGCACGCTCGCGGCGGGGCGCCTTTCGGCGGTGCTGGACCGGCCGAACCTGGTCGCGGTTGATATGGGCGGCACGTCGTATGACGTGTCGGTCGTGCAGGGCGGGCGCGTGTCCGTCATCACCCAGGGCGAGATCGACCGCCTGCCGGTGCGCCTGCCGATGGTGGAAATGCGGACCATCGGCGCCGGTGGTGGCTCCATCGCCGCGGTCGATGCCGGCGGGCGGCTGACGGTCGGCCCGCGCAGCGCGGGGGCGCGGCCGGGGCCGGTGTCCTACGGGCGCGGCGGGACGGAACCGACGGTGACGGACGCCAACCTCGCTCTGGGGCGACTTGATCCGGACTTCTTCCTCGGCGGGATGATGACGCTGGACATGCCGGCGACGCGGGCGGCGCTGGATGCCCGCGTCGGCACGCCGCTCGGCCTTGCTGTGGAACCGGCCGCCGAGGGCGTGCTGACCGTGGTGAATGCCAATCTCGGCGCGGCGATCCGGCTGTCGCTGTTCGAGAAGGGTCTCGACCCGCGCGATTTCTGCCTGCTGTCCTTCGGTGGCGCCGGCGGGCTGCACGCCACGGATGTCGCGGCGGAACTCGGCATGACCGAGGTCGCCTTCCCCCGCGAACCGGGCACGCTGTCGGCCTATGGCATCCTGTTCTCGGATCTGACGCAGGACATCGCGCGGACGCGGGTGATGCGCGCCGAACCGGCGATGCTGCCCGCACTGGCCGAGGGCATCGCGGCCTTGCGTGCGGAGGCCGATGCGCGGCTGGCGGCGGACGGCATCGCGCCGGACAAGCGCCGCATCGTGATCGCGGCCGATATGCGATACCACGGCCAGGCCTTCGAATTGCTGGTGCCCTGGGGCGAGATCACCGCGCCTGACGCCGCCGCCCTGGCCGCGCTGATGGACGACTTCCACGCCACCCACAAGCAGCGCTTCTCCTACGCCAATCCCGGCGATCCGGTGGAGATCGTCACGCTGCGCGCCATCGCGACGGGGCTGCTCGACAAACCCGAACCCGGCGACCCGCCGCCCGCCGAGCGGCCATCGCGCAAGGGCACGCGCCGCATCTTCGAGAGCGGCGCCTGGCGTAACGTTCCGGTGTGGGACCGTGAGGCCCTGCGCCCCACCGACACCATCGAAGGCCCTGCCGTGGTGGAGGAGACCTTCGCCACCCATTGGATCACCCGCGGCTGGACGGCGCGCCTGGGCGCGGCCGGAACCCTGCTGGCGACGAAGGAGAGCGCATGATGCTCGGCCCCATCGAGATCGAGGTCATCCGCAACGCGCTGACCGCCGCCGCTGCCGAGATGGACATCACCATCTGGCGCACCAGCCGGTCCACCACCGTGCGGGAATTGCTGGACTACTCCACCGCGGTGTTCGATGCGGAGGGCAACAACGTCGCGCAATCTGCGCGCATCCCGCAGCATCTGAACTCGATGGGTGCGGCGCTGCGGACGCTGCTCGACGGCTTCATCAATGCCGCCGACTGGGCCGCGGATGATGTGGTCATCACCAACGACCCGTATTGCGGCGGGCAGCATCTGAACGACGTGCTGGCCTTCAGGCCTGTCGAACATGACGGCAAGCGGATCGCGTATGTCGGCACGCTGTGCCACCACATCGACATGGGCGGCATGGCGCCGGGCTCCTACGCCGCCACTGCGACCGAGGTGTTCCAGGAAGGCCTTCGCATCCCACCGCTGAAGATCATCGAGGGCGGGGTGCTGAACAAGGCGATCTGGGCGATGATCCACCAGAACGTCCGCAAGCCCGCGCTGATGCTGGGCGACCTGCAGTCGCAGCTCGCGAGCCTGGAGGTGGGCGGGGCATCCATCATGCGGCTGGCCACGCGCTACGGCGCCGATGCGCTGCTGGAGGCGACGGCGCGCATCCTCGACATGTCCGAGGCGGCGATGCGCGCGGCGATCCGCGCGATGCCCGATGGGCGTTATGAATTCGAGGATTTCCTCGATAATGACGGCGTTGCCACCGACCCGGTGCGGCTGCACGCCGTGCTGACCGTTCACGGCGATGAGATCACCGTCGATCTGAACGGCTGCGCCGACCAGCAGCGCGGGCCGATCAACTGCACGCCGGCGATGTCCAATTGCGCGGTGTACTATTCGATCATCGCCGCCACCGATGGCGCGATGCCGGCCAATGCCGGCTGCTATCGCCCGGTGAAGATCATCCATCGGGAAGGCAGCGTCACATCCTGCCGCGCGCCGGCGTCGGTCGCGCATCGCGTCGCGGTGTCGCATCGGCTGGCGAATGTCATGTTCGGCTGCCTGCATCAGGCGCTGCCGGACCGGATGCCCGCGGCCTATTACGGCGGATCCTACGTCGCGACCTTCCAGACGGAGGGCGAGGATGGCTCGCGCGAAGTGCTGGTCGAAATCGAGATCGGCGGCACCGGCGCGAACCCGGCGAAGGATGGCGTCAGCGCCTGGTCCTTCGGGATGCACAACAACTCGAACATCCCGGTCGAAATGATCGAGAGCCAGATGCCGCTGACCATCACCGGATACGGCCTGCTGCCGGGTTCGGGCGGGGCGGGGACGCATCGCGGCGGGCTTGGCCTGTTCCGCGAATGGCGGCTGGACAGCCCGGCCGGCATCTTCACCGCGAATATGGATCGCTTCCGCTTCCCGCCCTATGGCCTGGCGGGCGGCGGGCCGGGCAGCCTGGGGCGGCTGCTGCGTATCCGCGATGGCGTGGCGACACCCATCGCGCCGAAGTCCGATGGCGTGCGGCTGCTGAAGGGCGATATCGTGCGGTTGGAGACCTCCGGCGGCGGCGGCTTCGGCGACCCCGCTGGGCGCGATGCCGCGGCGGTCGCGCGCGACGCAACCCTGGGATACGCATGACCGCTTTCGACCCCGCCGCCCATCGCATGATGCCGCAGCAACGTTGGTTCGAGGATTTCAGCCTCGGCGAACGCTTCGTGCTGCCCAGCCGGACGATGACGGAGGCGATCTTCCTCGCCTTCCAGGCCGCATCCGGGGACAACCATCCGGTGCATTACAATGTGGAATACTGCCGCGCGCATGGCATGCCCCACATGCTGGCGCACGGCTTCCAGGTGGTGATCCAGACGGCCGCCGGGGCAGGGATGTTCCCGCATATGGTCGAGGACTCTCTGAAGGGCTTCCTCGACCAATCCTCCCGCTTCCTGCATCCGGTCTTTGTCGGCGACACGTTGTATGGCGCGTTGGAAGTCGATGAGATCTCGCCGCAGCGGACCACAGGCGTGCTCGGCCTGCGGAGCACGGTCCACAACCAGAAGGGCGTGCTGGTGATGGATGGCCGCCAACGCTACCTGCTGCGCCGCCGCCCCTGACTTCACGGGGCGGCCCCGTCGCGCCACACTTGGCGCAACGGAGGACATCATCCATGGCACGCATTCCCTATGCCGACCCGGCGCATCCTGACCATGTGGAGGCGGCGGCCCATATCGTCGCATCGCGCAAGAAGCTCGGGCATCTGCACCGGATGCTGCTGCATGCGCCGCCGATCGCGCAGGGCTGGATCGACATGTTCGATGCGGTGCGCTGGAAATCCGACCTGTCGGGCAAGATCCGCGAATTGATGATGTGCCGGGTCGCCGCCATCAACGATGCCCAGTATGAATGGGATGCGCATGCGCCGATCGCATTGAAGGAAGGTGCGACCCAGGCGCAGTTGGATGCGTTGCGCGACTGGGAGGGCAGCGACGCTTTCGATGCGACGGAGCGCGCGGCGCTGGCCTATTGCGACGCGATGACGAAGCATGTGCATGTGCCTGACGATGTGGCGGCCGCCGTGCGTGCCCTGTTCCCTCCGCGCCAATTGGTGGAATTGACGGTGACGATCGCCGGCTACAATTGCGTCTCGCGTGTGCTGGAGGCGCTTGCCATCAATGGCGCGGACCCGTTGTAGCGTTCTTGCAGGCCCGGCGCCCCGGTCATCATCTTGCCGATATGTGCGACGCGCCTTCCGTCATGTCGCCACACCGATCCGCGCGACACCAAGTGATGGTTTCCAAAGGCCTTGGGCCTTTGGTGGGGTGAGGTTTGGAGAGGGGCGAAGCCCATCTCCAATCAACCGGTCACGCCGCGCGCTGCAGCAGCCGCCCGGCAAGCGCGCCCGTCACGCCCGCCCCGTGCACATAGGCGGATTCCCCGTTCACCCAGGTCTCGATGATCCCATCCGCCGGCTGGATCGAATCCTCGAAACTGGCCCGATCCTTCACCGTCGCCGCATCCAGCAGCACCAGATCGGCGAAGGCGCCTTCGCGGATTGTGCCGCGATCGGCAATGCCGAACACCATCGCGGTCCGTCCGGTCATCTTGTGGATGGCGGTTTCCAGATCCATCAGATTCAGCTCGCGCACATAATGCCCCAGCACGCGCGGAAAGGTCCCCCACAGTCGCGGATGCGGCTTCTTCGCCAGCGGCCCGCCATCGCTGCCGATCATCGACAGCGGATGCGCCATGATGCGGCGGACATCCTCCTCCGCCATGTTGTGGAAGGCGCCTGACGCCGGCAGCAATCGATCGCGCGCCTCCAGCAGCGAGACGCCCCATTCCGCCGCGATGTGGGCAAGCATGCGGCCTGCCATCTCCGGATGGGGCACTGAACTGGTCACCCGCACGGGGACGTCGGCGCGCGGGTCGCGCGCGGCGAGGGAGGTCGATGACGCGGTATAGGGATAGACGTCGAAGGCGACAGGGTATCGCGCGGCGGCCGCCTCGATCATCCGCAGCGTCTCACGCGATCGCCCGTGATTCTCCGGCTGGGCACATTTGTGATGGCTGATGATCACCGGCGCGCCGACCGCTTCACCGATGCGCAGCGTCTCGGCGATGCTGTCGAGTACGCCATTCGCCTCGTCGCGCATATGCGTGACGTAGAGCCCGCGATGGGCGCGCAATGCCTCCGCGACGGCGATGACTTCGTCGGTCGGCGTATGCTTCGAAGGTGCATAGAAAAGGCCCGTGGAAAAGCCGGCCGCGCCCTCCGCCAGGCTATCCGCCAGCCAGGCGCGCATGCGTTCCGCCTCGCCATCCGTCGCGGCGCGTTGGGTGTCGCCATCCATCGCGCCGATGCGCAGCGACATGTGGCCGATCAGCGCCAGCGCATTCACCGCCGGCGGTTCGCGCCGCAGATGGTCCGCGTATTCGCCGAAGGAGCCGAACTTCCACCATTCCGGCGCGCAGATCTGGTCCAGCGGCGCCGGCGGCCGTGTCGCCATCCGCACCGGCGACAGGCTGATGCCGCAATTGCCGACCACCACGCTGGTGACACCTTGCGACAGCTTGCAGCACATGCATTGCGCACCCTGCAGCACGATCTGGTCGTCATGGGTGTGGGCGTCGATGAAGCCGGGGGCGAGGACGCGACCTTGCGCGCGAACCTCGCGCGCAGCGCTGGCGGCTGCCAGGTCGCCAACCCCTGCGATGCGGTCCCCCTGCACGCCGACATCGCCGCGGAAGCCCGCGCGGCCGGACCCATCGATGATGGTCGCGTCACGGATGATGAGGTCGCAGCGGAGTGCCATGCGCAGTTGTCCAGTGTGGCAGGACAGCATGGCGCAGCATTCCGCGCGCCGGAAGGCGTTGCCTATTCCGCAGACCGCAACCCCGCCGCCGTGATCAGCGCGCGGAACTTCTCGCTCTCGCTTTGCGAAAAGGCCGCGAAATCTGCCCGGTTGCGATACAGGATCGGCTGCGCGACCCGCGTCATGCCGGCGACAACATCGGGGTGCCGCATCGTGCGCGCGCAGGCGCCCTCCAGCCGCGCCAGCACCGGCTCGGGCGTGCCGGCCGGCGCATACAGCCCGGACCAGATGGTATAGACGAGGTCATAGCCCTGTTCGCGCATCGTCGGCACGTTCGGGAAGTCCGGATTGCGCCGTTCGGTCAGGAAGGCAATCGGGTGCAGGTCGTATTGGCGGATCAGCAGCGTCTGGTCGGTGAACAGCTGCACCTGGCCCTGCTGGAATGCGAGCATCACCTCGCCCGACCCGCGATAGGGGATGTGGTTCATGGTGATCCCCGCCAGCCGCATGAACGCGACGTTGGAGATGTGGGGAATGCTGCCCGCGCCGGTGGAGGCGAAGGGGAAGCCTTCGCCGTCCCTGCGCGCCCGCGCGACCACATCGGCCACCATGCGCAGGCCTGACGCCTTGGGCGTCATCATCACCACCGGGCTGTCCGCCACCTGGCAGATCGCGGCGAAGTTCTGCAGCCCGTAGCCCAGCCCCGGGCGGAAATGCGGCTGGATCGCGATGGGGCCGACCGGGGAAAGCAGGATGGTCTGCCCATCCGGCCTGGCGCGCGCGGCCTCCGCAGTACCGATGGTGCCGCCCGCGCCGGCGACGTTGCGCACCACCACGGGCTGGCCGAGCGCGGCCGACAATTCATTCTGCATCATGCGACCGACGATGTCGGTCGGTCCGCCGGCGGCGAAATTCACCACCATCTGGATCTGCGCTGCGGCCGGCCAGGCGAACAGCGTCATCGCCGCGAACGTCGCGGCAAGGTGTCGGACCATGCGTAACCTCCTGCCTGCTCATGCGGCAGGCTGGATGGCAGCCTAGCCTCAGGCGGAAGCGACGGGATACTCCGATATGATCCCGCTGGCGCGGCCGGCCGTCGCGCCACCCAGCGCGCCCGCCATCATCGCCAGGGCGGCGAGGCCCCGCAGATGGTCCACATCGCCGAGCGTCACGCGAAGCAGCGTGCCCGATTGGCTGCGCAGGTGCAGTTCCACGCTCTTCGGCGATTCCAGCAAGGCAACTGAGGACAGGTCCTCGGGATGGCGAAAGGGGTGCGGCAGGGCGGTCATTTTCGGCCTCCGACAGGGTCGCCGCGGTTTGCGGTGCCACGACGAAAAGCCCATCGGCCTTGCTGGCGGGTTAAGCGGAGTCTTGCCCTGCGCGTTTTTGCACCGCAGCATGATGCGCAAAGAAGGATGCTGCCCATGCCAAGGATCGATGCCGAACGCTTCCTCCGCGACCTCAACGAATTGCGGAAGATCGGCGCCTTCAAGACCGGCGTCCATCGCCCGACCTATTCCCCGCAGGACATGGAATCCCGCCGCTGGCTGATGGAGCGCCTGACCGAATGCGGGCTGGAAGCGACCATCGACGGCATCGGCAATGTCTATGGCCGCCATCCGGGACCCGGTCCGCATCTGCTGGTCGGCAGCCATATCGAAAGCCAGAACCAGGCCGGCTGGCTGGACGGCGCGCTGGGCGTGATGACCGGCGTGGCCCTGGCGCGCGCGGGCCTGCCGGTCGATGTCTGCGCCTTCGCCGATGAGGAAGGGCATTTCGAGGGCGGCTTCCTCGGGTCCCGGTCGATCATCGGCGAGCTGTCGGAAGATGAGATCGACGCCAGCCGCAGCCGCAATGACGGCCAGCCCTTGCGCGAGGCCCTTGCCGCCGCGGGGTTGGCGGGCAAGCCGCGCATGCAGCTTGAACCCGGCCGCCACAAAGGCTTCTTCGAGATGCACATCGAACAGGGCACGAACCTGGAATCGAAGGGGCTGCGCGTCGGCGTAGTGACCGGCATCGTCGCCATCTGGCAGTGGCTGCTCCGCTTCGAAGGCCAGCAGGACCATGCCGGCGGCACCACCATGGCCGAACGGCGCGATGCGGGGCTATCCGCGGTGCGGCTGCTGGCCGCGATCGATGCGGAATTTCCGCGCGTCTGCGGGGAACGTTCCACCTGGACCACGGGGCGCATCAGCCTCGAACCCGGCGCGCCGTCGATCATCCCAGGATCGGCCGAGGTGCTGTTCCAGTTCCGCGACGTGTCCATCCCGGTCCTCGAACGGATGGAAGCGACGCTGCGATCCCTGCTGCAGGAGAGCAACCGGCGCGAGAAATGCGTCGCGTCCCTGACTCAGAAATCCCGCGCCACGCCGGCGATCTGCGACCCGGCGATGATGGCCGCGCTGGAAGCCGCGGCCGCTGAGGAAGCGCCGGGGGCCTGGACCACCATGCCATCGGGCGCCGGCCACGATGCCCAGTACATCGCCAAGCGCATGCCGGTGGCGATGCTGTTCACCCCGTCGATCGGCGGCATCAGCCACCATTGGGCCGAGGACACCAAGGAGGAAGACTTGGCGCTGTGCTGCCAGGTGGTCGCCAGCGCAGCGGCGAAGTTCCTTGCCGCCTGAAACGTTCCGCTGGCAGGATGGGATGCCGGCGCGCGTTGTGACCTCGCTCACCGCCGACTGCTTCAGCCGGACCTAAAGCGCCGCCCGCCGGATGGGGCCGGCCGGCGGTGGCGACGCTGGCATGGCCCTGTCGGGAAACGGGAGCAGCCGAGATGAATCCACTCGATGAGCGTCCACAGGGCGCCTTTCCACGCAAGACACGCGAACTGCACAACCATCATTTCGATTCGACAGTGTGGAATGACTTCGTCTTCCGCGACGACGACATCGTGGTCGGCACCTATGCCAAATCCGGCACGACCTGGACGCAGCAGATCGTCGGGCAGATCCTGACGGGCGGCGCGCCGGATGTGGATGTGGCCTCGATCTCTCCCTGGGTGGATCTGCGTGTGCCGCCTAAGGCCGAGAAGCTCGCCGCGATCGAGGCGCAGACCCATCGCCGCTTCCTCAAGACTCATCTGCCGGTCGATGCGCTGGTCTATTCGCCCCGCGCCAAATACATCTATGCCGCCCGGGATGGGCGCGACGTGGTCTGGAGCATGCACAACCACCACGCCAATGCGAATGCCATGTGGTACGGCGCGCTGAACGACACGCCGGGCCGCGTGGGTCCGCCGATCGAACCGCCGCAGGGTTCGCTGCGGGACTATTTCCTCGACTGGCTGGCGCGTGACGGGCACCCGTTCTGGCCCTTCTGGGAGAATATCCGCAGCTGGTGGGCGATCCGCGACCTGCCCAACCTGTTGTTGGTCCATTTCGAGGATCTCAAGGCCGACCTGCCTGGCGAGGCGCGCCGCATCGCCGACTTCCTCGGCGTCGCTGTACCGCCGGATCGCTGGCCGGCGATCATCGAGCACAGCAGCTTCGACTGGATGAAGGCCCATGCCGGCCAGGCGGCGCCATTGGGCGGTGTGTTCTGGGACGGCGGCCCGGAAGTATTCATCAACAAGGGCACGAATGGCCGTTGGCGCGACACGCTGACCGCCGGGGACGCCGCCGCCTATGAGGCGATGGCGGAACGCGAACTCGGCGCGGAATGCGCCGCTTGGCTCGCCCATGGCAGCAGGGGCGGGGCAGGGCGACGCGCGGCCTGAAGGCGCCTGTGGAGAAGATCGCGCCTGACTGGACCCAGTCAGGCGCGAGAAAATGCTCGCTCAAACACAGGCTTTACCGGCTGGCGCCGTCGAAGCGCTGGATCTCCAGCGCATCCAGGTCGATCGAGGGCACGCAGCGCAGGTTGATCGCCACCGCCGGCGTGCCGTCGGGGGCCGTCGCATAGGCAAACGGCTCGATGCCGCAGGTCTCGCAGAACTGGTGCGTGATCTTGCGGGTGTGGAAGGTGTAGCCGCGCAGCGCATTCTCCCCGCTGTGCAGCGTCAACGTGCTGCGCGGCGCGAAGGTGAGCATCACGCCGGTTCGCCGGCACATCGAACAGTTGCAGACCATGGCCTGTGCTGGCGCCTTGCCATCCACCGAAAAGGTGACCGCCCCGCAATGGCAGCTTCCGTCATAGGCCATGTCGCGTCCCTCACTATGCTGGATGGTGGCTAACCGTTCCGCAACTTGATGCCGGCAAACAGCGGCAGGTCCTGCGCGCTGCCGAAGGTGGTGACCGGCACGGCCACTGTGCTGCGCTTTGGCGCCAGCGGGAAGGAAAACAGGCGCTCCGTGCCCAGCAGGAAGGCGCGCCCGCCACGCGGGAACAGCCCGGCGATCGCCGGGTCCGCGGCGTCGAGCCCGCCGGTATAGGCGCCGAAGGCCGGCATCAGCACTCGTCGCCCGTCACTGATGAAGCAGGCGCGCGCGACGCCGCCGGCGCGCGTCGGTGCCGTGGCGCGCGGATGCAGGTGCCCCGCGATCTCCGCCACCGCGCGCGGTGTCGGAATGTGGCGGAAGGTGAGGGGACCGTCGCGCAGTTCCTCCACCGCCGTGCCGGGCAGGCCGACCGGCGGCGCCGGGTCATGATTGCCGGCAACCCAGATCGTCTCGATCCCCGCCAGCGCGTGGAGCAGGGCGGTCCGGTCAGCCTCCATCAGCCGCGTGCAGCCTTCGGCATCGTGGAAGGAATCGCCCAGGAACACGATGCGCCGCGGGCCATACAGCCGCAGCAGCGGTGCCAGGCGGGACAATGTCTCCCGCGTGTCATAGGGCGGCACCAGGCGGCCGCGCGCGGCGAAGGCGCTGCCCTTTTCGAAATGCAGGTCGGCGACGACGAGTGTCCGCCGCGCCGGCCAGTGCAGCACGCCGCCGGGGTCGAGCATCAGCCGTTCGCCTGCGATATGGACCGGTGCGGCGGTCATCGGCCGGTTACCATCTTCGGCACGCCGCGGACATGGCGCGACCGGCGACGTTCACGGGGCACCGATGTACCGCGCACGGGCAGGCTGTCGGTGATCTCCGCCAGCGTCTCGCTGAAATGCTCGGCGCCATCCGTCGCGTCCTCCACCAGGGCGGCGGCTTCCGCCAGCAGCGCATCCTCCGCGCCACCGGCCACCCATTCGCGGCCTTCCTCGATCAGCGCGGGGACCGCCAGCGGCGAGACCTGCTTGAGCACGCGATGGCGGATGCGGCCCTTCACGCGGGCCAGCAGGGACGCGATGCGCGCCACGTCGGTCAGCCCCTGCGCGGCTTCCGCGCGCGTCGCGCGCAACAGGATGTGGTCGGGCTGATGGCGGCGCAGCACGTCGTAGATCAGGTCTGAATTCATCGTCATCTGGCGGCCCGATTTCTCCTGGCCCGGGTGGTTCTTCTCGAGCAGCCCGGCAATGGTCGCGATGTTGCGGAAGGTCCGGCGCAGCATGGAGGACTCGGCCAGCCATTCCTCCATCTCGTCGCCCAGAATGTCCTCGGTGAACAGGGCGGCGATGTCATGCGGTTCGAAGGCGGACCAGATGGCGAGCACGTAGTCCGTGCCCACATAGCCCAGCGGCGCCATGCCGAGCCGTTCCATCCGCTTGGTCAGCAACATCCCCAGCGTCTGATGCGCCAGCCGCCCCTCGAAGGTATAGGCCATCAGGAACCACTTCCCGCCGCGCGGGAAGGTTTCGACCAGAAGCCCATCCTTGGGCGGCAATTCGGATTTCAGCCGTTGCAGGCGCAGCCATTCCTTCACCGGGTCCGGCAGGTGCCGCCAGCGCCGCGGGTCGGACAGGATGGCGCGCACCCGCGCGGCGAGATAGGTCGTCAGCGGCATCCGGCTGCCGGCATAGACCGGCACGCGCGGTTCGCCATCCCCGCCGCGGGAGACGATGACCGCGCCGGGGTCGAGCCGTTCGTATCGCAGCACCTGGCCGCCGAACAGGAAGCAATCGCCGGGTTCCAGGGTCGAGACGAAATACTCCTCGACCTCCCCGACCACGCCGCCGCCGCGGACACGCACCTTCAGCAGCGGCGTCTCTACGATGGTGCCGAGGTTCATGCGGAACTGCCGCACCACCTGCGGCCCACGGACATGCATGCGCCCCTCGGAATCGCGGAACAGCTTGCGGAAGCGGTCATAGGCCTGCAGCGCATAGCCGCCATCCTCGACGAAGCGCACCACATCGGCGAAGTCGTGGCGGGCCAGCGCGGCATAGGGGCCGGCGCGCGTCACCTCGGCATACAGCGCGTCCTCATCGAAGGGCGCGGAGCAGGCCATCGCCAGGACATGCTGCGCCAGCACGTCGAGGCCGCCGGGGCGTGGCGGCTCGCCATCCAGGTCGCCGGCCTGCACAGCCTCGGTCGCGGCGACACATTCCACGACCTCGAAGCGATTGGCCGGAACGAGCACGGCGCGGGAGGGTTCGTCCATGCGGTGATTGGCGCGGCCCACGCGCTGCAGAAGGCGCGACACGCCCTTCGGCGCACCCACCTGGATCACCTGGTCCACATCGCCCCAGTCGATGCCGAGGTCGAGCGAGGCGGTAGCCACCACGCCACGCAGCCGGCCTTCGGCCATCGCGGCCTCCACCTTGCGGCGAAGGCCGATCTCCAGGCTGCCATGATGCATGGCGATGGGCAGCGCGGCCTCGTTCAACCGCCACAGCGCGGCGAAGATCAGCTCCGCCTGGGCACGGGTGTTGACGAAGACGATGGTGACGCGCGCGGCCTCGATCCGGCGATAGATCTCCGGCGCCGAGGCGAGGCCCATATGCCCGCCCCAGGGCAGCCGGCCTTCGGGCAGTTGCAGGTCGAAGACCGGCATGGCGCCGCCGCGGGTCTCGACCAGGCGCACATCCCCGGCCCGCGCGCTGGGCGACAGCCAGGTGCGCAGGGCTTCGGGATGCGCGACGGTGGCCGACAATCCGATGCGGCGCGCGCCGGGTGCCAGCGCCGCGAGCCGCGACATGCATAATGCCAGTTGGTCGCCGCGCTTGGTTCCGGCCAGCGCATGCGCCTCATCCACCACGATCGCCGCCAGCCCGGCGAACATTGCCGGCGCGCCGGGCAGGGACAGCAGCAGTGTCAGGCTTTCGGGCGTGGTCAGCAGGATGTTGGGCGGGTTCTCACGCTGCCTTGCGCGCCGGTTCACGGGCGTGTCGCCGGTGCGGGTCTCGATGCTGATGTCCAGCGCCATGTCGCTGACCGGCGCGGTCAGGTTGCGCGCGATATCGACCGCCAGGGCCTTGAGCGGGGAGATGTAGATCGTGTGCAGCCCGTCATGAGGCCGTGCCGCGAGGTCGACCAGCGACGGCAGGAACCCTGCCAGTGTCTTGCCGCCGCCGGTCGGCGCCAGCAGCAGGACGTGTTCGCCGGCCTTCGCGGCATCGAGAAGCGCCAACTGGTGCGGACGCGGCGTCCAGCCGCGCGCGGCGAACCAGCCGGCAAAGGGTTCTGGCAATGTTCTCATTCGCAGGCACTATGGCGGGGCTTGGCCGGCCGGGGAAGGCAATCATGTCGCCGATATGGCTGCGCAATGGTGCGCCGTTGCAACGTCCGACCCTGCGACCCTGCCCGTATGGAAACGCGATCAAGGAGCCACACATTGTGGGAATGCCCCCCCACCCCAGCACCTGGCTGAAGGTCACGCCTGCCGGCCTGTTCTGCGAACCGGGTGGCTTCTGCATCGACCCAGCGCGCGCGGTGGACCGCGCCATCATCACCCATGGCCATTCCGACCACGCCCGCCCCGGCCACGCCCATGTGCTGGCAACGCGCGAGACGTTGGCCATCATGACCACCCGCATGGGGGAGGGACGGGCGGGCGAGACCCAGCAGGCGCTGCCTTTCGGCGAAACACTCACCATCAATGGCGTCCGCGTCTGGCTGCGTCCGGCGGGGCATGTGCTGGGCTCCGCCCAGGTCTGCATGGAATGGCAGGGGTCTCGCGCCGTGGTCTCCGGCGACTACAAGCGCCAGGCCGACCCTACCGCCGCACCCTTCGAAGCCGAAGCCTGCGATGTGTTCGTCACGGAGGCGACCTTCGCCCTGCCGGTGTTCCGCCACCCGTCGCCGGATGGGGAGATCGCGAAGCTGCTGCGATCCGTGGCGCTGTTCCCCGAACGCACCCATGTCGTCGGTTGCTATTCGCTCGGCAAATGCCAGCGGCTGATCGCCATGCTGCGCCAGTCGGGATGGGACCGGCCGATCCATCTGCATGGCGCGCATGTCGCGCTGTGCCGGGTCTATGAATCGCTTGGCGTGCCGCTCGGCGAATTGCGCACGGCCACGGTCGCGAAGAAGGATGATTTGAAGGGCGCGATCGTCCTTGCCCCACCTTCCGCCGTGGCGGATCGCTGGGCGCGTCGGCTGGCCGAACCGGTCACCGCCGTCGCATCGGGTTGGATGCGGGTGCGCCAGCGCGCGCGGCAGGGCGGCGTCGAATTGCCATTGGTCATCTCCGACCACGCCGATTGGGATGAATTGCTGGCCACCTGCGCCGAGGTGCAGGCGCCCGAGATCTGGGTCACGCATGGGCGCGAGGACGCGCTGATCCACGCCCTGTCGCTGCGCGGCGTCACCGGTCGCGCCCTGCACCTGGTCGGCCTGGGCGAGGAGGAGGAAGATCCGCCCGCCGAGGATGCAGCCGCATGAGCCTGCCCGCCTTCGCCGAATTGCTCGAACGCCTGGTCTTTACGCCGGGGCGCAACGCGAAACTCGCCCTGCTGCAGCACTGGTTCGCGACGCAGCCCGACCCCGACCGCGGCATCGGCCTGGCGGCCATCACCGAGGCGCTGCGTTTCACCGCCAAGCCGGCGATGATCCGGGATTTGGTGATGACGCGCACCGACCCGGAACTGTGGCGGCTGTCCTACGACTACGTGGGGGATTTGGCCGAGACGGTCGCGCTGATCTGGCAGCCCCGCGCGGGCGTGAACGCACCGCCGCCGACGCTGGCCGAGATCGTTGCCGCGCTGGCTGCAACGCCGAAGGCGGAGCTGCCGGCGCTGATCGGCGGGTGGCTCGACACGCTCGATTCCTCGGCGCGGCTTGCGCTGATCAAGCTGGTGACGGGCGGGTTGCGCGTGGGCGTCTCGGCACGTCTGGCGCGCGTCGCACTGGCCGAATGGTCGGGCCAGCCGGTCGAGGAGATCGAGGAAGTCTGGCACGGCGTCGCCCCGCCCTATGACGCCCTGTTCCAGTGGCTGGACGGCCGCGCCCCGCGCCCCGACCCGCGCGATACGCCGATCTTCCGCCCGCTGATGCTCGCCCATCCGCTGGAGGATGCCGATCTCGCCGCGCTGCGTCCGCAGGACTGGCGCGCCGAATGGAAATGGGACGGCATCCGCGTGCAGGCGACGGCCGGGCCGGGCGGGCGACGCCTGTTCTCGCGCGGGGGGGAGGACATCTCCGCCGCCTTCCCCGAGATCATCGAGGCGATGGATTTCCACGCCGTGCTCGACGGCGAATTGCTGGTGCTGCGCGATGGGGAAGTCGCGCCCTTCGCCGACCTCCAGCAACGGCTGAACCGCAAATCCGTCACGGCGAAGATGCAGCGCGACTACCACATCGTGGTGCGCCTGTACGACCTTCTGTTCGACGGCCATGAGGATCTGCGTGCGCTGCCCTTCGACGCCCGTCGTGCAGCGCTGGAAGCCTGGCTGGCGCGCGTGGCGCCGCCGCGGATGGATGTCTCGCCACTGATCCCCTTCGACACCATAGACGCGCTCGCCACCCTGCGCGACGGCGCACGCGCGGCCTCGATCGAAGGGTTGATGCTCAAGCGCGCCGACAGCGCCTATCTCGCCGGGCGCGTGAAGGGGCTGTGGTGGAAATGGAAGCGCGACCCACTGACCGTCGATGCCGTGCTGATGTACGCCCAGCGCGGCCACGGCAAGCGATCCAGCTTCTATTCCGACTACACCTTCGGCGTCTGGCGGGAAGACGGGGAACTTGTGCCGATCGGCAAGGCGTATTCCGGCTACACCGATGAGGAACTGACCTGGCTGGACCGCTGGATCCGCAACAACACGACCAACCGCTTCGGCCCGGTGCGGGAAGTCGAGCGCGGCATCGTCTTCGAAGTCGCCTTCGACGCCGCGCAACTTTCGACGCGCCACAAATCCGGCGTGGCGCTGCGCTTCCCGCGCATTGCCCGCATCCGCCGCGACAAGCCGGCGGAGGAGGCGGACGATCTCGCCACCGTGATGGCCCTGGTCGAAAACCGCGCCGGTTGACAGCCCGCCGTCGCGCACCGCCTGATGGCCGCTGCGATCCTTGCCGGAGGATGCCGTCATGCGTTCGATCACACTCGCCGCCGCCTTGCTCGCCGTCGCGCTGCCCGCCGCGACACAGACACTGACGGTCGGGCTCGCCACGCCGCCCACTGCGCTCGATCCGCACTACCACGCCCATGCGCAGTCGAGCGCCACCGCCGCCCATGTCTTCGAGGCGCTGCACCGGTCCGACGCCAACATGCAGCTCACGCCGCAGTTGGCGACCGAGGCGACGAGCCCCGACGGCATCACCTGGCAGGTGACATTGCGCGAGGGCGTGCGCTGGCACGACGGCACGCCCTTCACCGCTGACGATGTCGCCTTCTCGCTCCAGCGTGCCGGCAATGTGCCCAACAGTCCCGGCAGCTTCGGCACCTACACGCGGGAGGTGAAGTCCGTCGAGATCACCGGCCCGCACAGCCTGCGGATCACCACCGCAGCACCTTCGCCGCTGCTGATGGCGAACCTGTCCAACATCTTCATCGTCTCCCGCCGCCATGGCGGCAACGCGACCACCGACGACTACAATTCCGGCAAGGCGATGGTGGGCACCGGCCCCTACCGCTTCGGCCGCTGGTCGGCCGGAACGGAGGTCCAGTTCACCCGCAACGATGCCTATTGGGGCGAACGGGAGCCGTGGGAACGCGCCACCTTCCGCGTCATCGCCAACAATTCCGCGCGCACCGCGGCTTTGCTCGCGGGCGATGTGGACGTCATCGCCGATATTCCATCGACCGACGTGGCGCGGCTGAGGTCCGATCGCCGCTTCCAGGTCGTGACCATCGCATCCAGCCGCCTGGTCTTCCTTGGCTTCGACCGCACCGATGACGCAGTGACGACCGGCCACATTCGCGCCGCCGAGGGTGCGCCGGCACTCACCCGCAACCCGCTCGGCGACGTGCGGGTGCGCCGTGCGCTCTCCATGGCGATCGATCGGCGCGCGCTGGTCGAACGGGTCAATGAAGGCCAGGCCATCGCCACGGGACAGTTCCTCCCCGAAGGATTCTTCGGCTTCTTCCCCGACATCCCCGTGGAAGCGGCTGACCCCGAAGGTGCGCGCCGGCTGCTGGCCGAAGCGGGCTACCCCGGCGGCTTCCGCATCACGCTGACCACCTCGAACGACCGCATCGTCAACAGCGCGCGTATGGTCCAGGCGATCGCGCAGATGTGGACGCGCATCGGCGTCGCCACCACGGTCGAGACCATGCCGCACGCCGTCTTCACCCCGCGGCGCAACCGCTACGAATTGCCGGTCTTCTTGTCGTCCTGGGGAAATCAAACCGGAGAGGCGCTGTACACGCTGGTGCCGCAGCTCGGCACGCGCGGGCAGGGGGGCTTGGGCAATGCCAACCGCATCCGCTACTCGAACCCCGATCTTGACCGGCTGCTGGTCGCGGCAAGTGCGGAGATCGACGCGCCCCGCCGGCTCGCCTTGATCCGGCAGGCGACCGACCTTGCCCTGTCGGAGGCAGTCATGGCGCCGCTCCTGTTGCAGGTGAACAACTGGGGCACGCGGCAGGGGCTGGTGATGACGCCGCGCATTGACCAATACACCCTGGCGATGAGCATCCGCCCGGCGGATTGACCACCTTCGGGCCGCGTGGTGCGGTGCCCCGTCTGCCATAACGGGGAAACGCACCATGCCACTCG
Source organism: Acetobacteraceae bacterium (assembly GCA_022842185.1). GTDB lineage: Bacteria > Pseudomonadota > Alphaproteobacteria > Acetobacterales > Acetobacteraceae > Neoroseomonas. Next base: position 39,228 of record JALHQB010000027.1, on the reverse strand, counting down.
CACCCAACCTCGCGCGCCGCCGGCTTGAAATGGGCGAACTCGCCCTCGGCTTCGGCGTGCATCACCTGCGCACGCCAGCCGTGGGCATGATCGCCGCCGCCGGCGGCTTCGACTGGCTGTTCATCGACATGGAACACGGCGCGATGAGCGTCGATGACGCCACCAAGATGTGCATGGCCGCGCTGTCGCAGGGCGTCACCCCCATCGTTCGCGTCTGCAAGGATGCGCTGTTCGAAGGCACGCGGTGCCTGGATAACGGCGCCATGGGCATCGTCGTCCCCCACATCGATAATGCCCAGGAAGCCGAGGCCGTGGTCCGCGCCTTCCGCTATCCGCCGATCGGCGAACGGTCCTGGGGCGGGCCGCCGGCGCAATACGGCTTCGTGGTGTCCGACACCGCCGCCGCGCAGGCCGAACTGAACAAGGAAATCCTGGTCTGCGTCATGATCGAGACCCCGGAGGCCGTCGGCAATGCCGACGCCATCGCCGCGGTGCCTGGCGTGGACAGCCTGATGATCGGCACCTCGGACCTCACCGCCTCGATGGGCATTGCCGGGCAGATCGGGCACCCGGATGTGCGCGCGGCCTACGCCAAGGTTGCCGATGCCTGCACAAAGCACGGCAAGCACATGGGCATGGGCGGCGTCTATGATGAAAAGGTCGCCCCCGACTACATCGCCCTCGGTGCGCGCTTCCTGCTGTCCGGGTCCGACCACGCCTTCCTGGTGGCCGGCAGCCATGCGCGGGCGAAGTTCCTGCGCGGCCTGCAGAAATAGCCCCCGGCCGGGCGGGGCCTCGGCTCCGCCCGGTACATGCGAGCGCATCGCAACTGTGCTTGCGAATGCCTATCAGATGCGATACTCGGCACAGGATCATATCGACGAGGCCCTGATGCTCCGCCGCCACCTTCTCGCGCTCGCCGTCATCGCCGCTCCGGCCGCCGCCCAGGCGCAGGGCGAGGTGAACCTCTACAACGCTCGCCACTACGACAGCGACGCCGCGATCTATGAGGCCTTCACGCGGGAGACCGGCATCCGCGTCCGCATCATCCAGGGCGATGCCGACCAGCTTCTGGCGCGCATGCAGTCCGAAGGTGCGAACAGCCCCGCCGACGTGTTCATCACCGTCGATGCCACCCGCCTGGCCCGCGCGGCCCAGGCCGGGGTCCTCCAGCCCTATGCCATGCCGGAAGTCGATGCCCGCGTCCCGGCCGGCCGCCGTGACCCGAACGGCATGTGGTTCGCCATCACCATGCGCGGCCGAGTCATCATGTATGACAAGCAGGCCGGCCGCCCCGAGGGCCTGAACCGCTACGAGGACCTCGCGAACGAGCGCTTCCGCGGCCAGATCTGCGTGCGTGCGTCCAACCACCCCTACAATGTGGCGCTCGCCACCTCGATCCTCGCCGCCGATGGCGCGGCCGAGACTGAGGCCTGGGCGCGTGGCGTCGCCGCCAACCTGGCCCGTCCGCCGCAGGGCGGGGACCGCGACCAGTTCCGCGCCATCCCGTCCGGCCAGTGCCGGCTCGCCATCTCCAACACCTACTATCTTGGCCATGTCGGTGCGTCCCAGCGCCCCGAGGACCGCGCGGTGTTCGAACGCATTGGCGTGATCTTCCCCAACCAGGCCGAAGGCGACCGCGGCACGCATGTGAACGTGTCAGGTGCCGCGCTGGTCAAGACCGCGCCGAACGCCGCCAATGCGCGCCGGCTACTGGCCTTCCTGGTGGGTGACGAAACCCAGGCCGCGCTCGCCCAGGGCAATATGGAATATCCGTCGGTGCCCAGCGCGCCGGTGAACCCGATCCTGCGTGGCTTCGGCGAGTTCCGCGCCGAGCCGATCACCCCGCTGCTCGATGCGAATCGCGCGGCGGAGGCGCTGAGGATCATGCAAAGCGCCGGTTGGCGCTGAGCGACGGGCGAGCACGCCACCATGGTCGTCTGCCAATGCAATCGCCTGACCTCGGCGCAGATCGCCGCGGTCATCGCCGCGGGTGCGTCGCGCCCCGCGGAAGTCTATGCCGGCTGCGGCTGCGGTGCCCAATGTGGCTGCTGCTGTCAGACCATCCTGGGCCTGCTGCGCGCCGGCGGGGGTGACTGCAAGTCGAACTGAGAATGCGGCGCAAGCGCATTGTTCAGCAATTTCAATGGGTTACTTGACTTTCCGGCGCGCCGATCCTCAATGTGAGGCCTGAAGAAGCGGTGCGTCGTGAGGCGCCGCGCAAGGAGGCCTGCCATGCTGCGCGACCCGAAGGTCATCGAGCATCTGAACACCCAGCTCACCAATGAGCTGACCGCAATCAACCAGTATTTCCTGCATGCCCGGATGTTGCGTCATTGGGGCGTGACCAAGCTCGGCAAGCATGAATATGAGGAATCGATCGAGGAAATGCGCCACGCCGATGCGCTGATCGAGCGCATCCTGTTTCTCGGCGGCCACCCCAATGTGCAGCGGCTGAACCCGGTGATAATCGGCGAAGGTGTCCGCGAAGTGCTGGAATGCGACCAGAAGCTTGAGGAGAAGGCGATCGCCGACCTGCGCGAAGCGATTCCGTATTGCGAGCAGGTACGCGACTACGTAACCCGCGATCTGTTCCTCTCCATCCTGAAGGATGAGGAAAAGCACGCCGATTTCGTCGATACGCAGTTCGACCTGATCGAGAAGATCGGCATCGAGCGCTACACGCTGCTGAACTCGGACGCCGCCCCCGACCAGGGCCACTGACCGAAGGCGCGGCGGTCCAGGAGGCCGATGCGTCCCTGAGGCACGACGCCCCATGGGAAGGGAGATTGGAGGGGCGCCGCCCCTCCAAGCCACCCCGCCAGGGACCAACGGGTCCCTGGACCGCGTGACCTTGTCGTTCGCCACCTAGGGCGTTCCTTGCTCGCCCACTGCCAAGAATGGGTCATCCATCTCGGCGCCGACCGACGACATTCAGCACCAAAATTGAGGTTTCCAAAGGCCTTAAGCCTTTGGTGGGGTGAGGTTCGGAGAGGGGCAAGGCCCCTCTCCGTGGACCGCCACGCCTTATACGGATTCGCGCCTAGCCGGCACGCTGCCCTCACCCCGCCCGCCGCATCGCCCGCGTCAGCGCCGCCACCGGCAACAACCCGACCACGACGATCAGCAGCGCCGCCGTCGATGCCTCCGCCAGCCTCTCATCGGAGGCGAGGTTGTAGATCCTCACGGCCAGCGTATCGAAGTCGAAGGGCCGGACGATCAGCGTGGCGGGCAACTCCTTCATGGTGTCCACGAAGACCAGTACCGCCGCGGTCAGCAAGGCGCCGCGCGCCAGCGGCAGTTCCACCGCCCGCACCGCCTGGCCGGGCGACCGTCCCAGCACCCGCGCCGCGGCGAACAGGGAAGGCTTGAGCCGGGCCAGGCCCGATTCGACGGCCCCCAGCGCCACCGCCAGGAAGCGCACGAGGTAGGCGAAGACCAGCGCGACGATGGTCCCCGATAGGATCAGCCCGGTCGAGACGCCGAATCGCTCGCGCATCCAGGCATCGAGCGCATTGTCGAAGACCCCGAACGGCACCAGCGTGCCGACCGCGATCACCGACCCCGGCAGCGCATAGCCCAGCGCCGCGACCTGGTTCGCCACGCGGCGCGGCGCGGACGGGTACATGCGCGCCGCCCAGGCCATCATGGCGGCCAGCGCGACCGCCAGCCCGGCGGTGATGCCGGACAATACCAGCGAGTTCGTCGCGAAGGGCACGAATCGGCGCGGATCGAGCGGGTCTCCCGTGGTCACCGCCAGCCAGGCGAGCGCGCCGCCCGGCACCACGAAGCCGAGCACCACGGGCATGGCGCAGGCCAGGATCGCCGCGACCTGCTTCCACCCATGCAGCCGGACCTGGTGCAGCGGGGGGTTGCGCGTCGTGGTCGGATGGAACCGCCGCCCGCCGCGCGAGAGATGTTCAAGCCCGAGCAGCAGGAAGACGCAGCCGAGCAGCCCGACCGAGAGCTGCGCCGCCGCGCCGCGGTCGCCCATGCCGAACCAGGCCTCATAGATGCCGGTGGTGAAGGTGCGGACGCCGAAATGCTGGACCGTGCCGAAATCCGCCAGGGTCTCCATCAGCGCCAGGGCGATGCCCGCGGCCAGCGCCGGGCGCGCCAGCGGCAAAGCGACATGGGTGAAGGTGCGCGCCAGCCCGTGCCCGAGCGTGCGGGACGCTTCGATCAGGCAGACGCTTTGCTGCAGGAAGGCGGCGCGGCACAGCAGATAGACGTAGGGGTAGAGCACCATCGCCAGCATCACCGCCGCGCCGGGCAGCGACCGGACCTCCGGCATCCAGTACTGGCCGTAGCGCAACCCGGTCAGGTCGCGGAAGGCGGTCTGCGCCGGCCCGGCCACGTCCAGCAGCCACGTATAGACGTATCCGTTCAGATAGGCCGGCATGGCCATCGGCAGCAGCAAGGCCACCTCCAGCACCCGCCGGCCGCGGAAGTCGCAGGCCGCCACGATCCAGGCGGATATGGCCCCGGCCGACCCTGCCATGAGCGCGACCAGCAGCGCCAGCAGCGCGGAATTGCCCAGCATTTCCGGCAGGGTGGTGCTGGCGATGTGCAGGACGGTCGCGCCCGGCCGGGTCGATGCGGTCAGCAGCACGGCCAGTAGCGGTGCGGCGACGGCGGCCCCCGCAAGCAGCGAAATCCAGGCCCAGGCTGGTGCGCGCCGCCGTTGTGGGATCGCCAGCGGCGGGTTGGATACAGGATTGCGAGGCATTCTCAGGCCGCCGATACCACGCTGGCCCGCGGCTTGGGAGAGGCCCTTAGCGCGCCGGCATCGGCGGGATCGGTCCCGGCGCCTGGAAGCCCTGGATCGTCCAGTCGAAGACATAGGTCGGCACGCGGACATTGCCCAGGCGCGCCGACCCCATGTCCAGGATGACGGTCGTCGTCGCCGTCCACATGCCCAGCAGGGCGAATGTCAGCAGCCGCAATGGCCGCTGCCGGATGCCCAGCTGGAAGCCGAGCGCGGCCATCGACAGCGCGCCCATGCCGACGAGCAGCCAGAACAGTTGTGGCGGCAGGGTGGTGGCGAAAGCGAAGCGTTCCGCCGTGGCGAGGTCGAAGGTGGTGTTGAGCGCATTCATCAGGGACGCCGCGACGGGCGTTGGCTGTTCGCGCACGATGGCCGTCATGTGGCCCCACATTTCGGCCTGCAGCACGCCGCTGCGTTCCGTCACGACGTCCAGGACAGGCGAGGCGTGTTCAGCCATCACGAAGTCGCGCCGCAGCCCGGCATAGGTTTGAAGCAGCCGGGCGATCTCGACCCCCCGCGGATGGCCGATCGCCTGTGCCTGCAACCAGGCCGTGCCAATCGCATTGGCCTCGGCGAGCGTGCCGTCGCGCCGTTCCTGGAAGCGGGTGCTCGCGAAGGACAAGGTGATCGCCAGCACGAAGGCGAGCAGGCCCAGCATGCCGCCGACCACGACACCCACGCCTTCCCCCGGATTCTCCTGCCGCTTGGCCGCGCGGTTGCCGAAAAAGTACCCGACCTCCTTCGCCAGGGTCTGCAGCAGGATCAGCGCGGCGGCGAAGGCGATCGCGCCGTGGCCTGCGATGGCGAAGGCAGCGTCCGTCAGCATGCGGGGAATCTCCAGGGGCGGCGACGACGATACGGGTGCGGGGGCGGAGGGTCCATCGGCCCGCGATGGGCGGCCCTCGATGCCCGCCGATTCCCAGCCGGGCGCGATCTGCCCTAGATTGATCCCATGCAGACGACCTTCTCGCCCGCCCAGCTCGCCGACCCCGATACGGCCGAGAGCAATCGTATCCTGCGCAGCTGCGTCCATTGCGGGATGTGCACGGCAACCTGCCCGACCTTCCTGTTGCTGGGCGACGAACTGGATTCCCCGCGCGGGCGCATCTACCTGATCAAGGAGATGCTCGAAGGCGGGCAGCCGGCGACCGAACAGGTCGTCCGCCATGTGGACCGTTGCCTGTCCTGCCTGTCGTGCATGACGACCTGTCCGTCCGGTGTGCACTACATGCACCTGGTCGATCACGCGCGCGCCTATATCGAACAGACCTACCGGCGCCCGTGGCCCGAACGGGCGTTGCGCCGTGTGCTGTCGTGGGTGCTGCCGCATCCGGGGCGGTTTCGCCTAGCACTGGTCGGCGCGGGCTTGGCACGGCCGCTGGCGCGGTGGGTCCCGGGTCGATCCATGGCGGCGCAGCGGCTGCGGGCGATGCTGCGCCTAGCGCCGGCTTCCGTGCCGTCGCCATCCGATGTCGAACGTCCGCGCGTGCATCCGGCCATCGGTCCGCGCCGCGCCCGTGTCGGCCTGCTGACCGGTTGCGCGCAGCAGGTGCTGGCGCCGTCGATCAACGAAGCCACCATCCGCCTGCTGACCCGCATGGGGGTCGAGGTGGTGGTGACGAAGGACCAGGGCTGCTGCGGCGCGCTCGATCACCATATGGGCCATCATGACCCGGCGATGCGCCTGGCGCGCGCCAACATCGCGGCATGGTCGCGGGAAATGGCGGGGGAGGGGCTGGATGCGATCGTGGTCAATGCGTCCGGTTGCGGCACCACGGTGAAGGACTACGGCTTCATGTTCCGCGATGAGCCGGACGGCGATGCCGCCGCGAAGGTGGCTGCCCTGGCCGCCGACATATCCGAGGTCCTGACCCGCTTCGCCTACGCACCGACGCGCCCGGCGCCGGGCCTGACCGTCGCCTACCATGCGGCCTGTGCCCTGCAGCACGGCCAGAAGATCGTGAACGAACCCAAGGCGCTGCTGCGGTCCGCAGGCTTCACGGTGAAGGAACCCGCGGAGGGGCATATCTGCTGCGGATCGGCGGGCACCTACAACCTCATGCAGCCGGAGATCGCCGGGCAGTTGAAGGCTCGCAAGCAGGGCAACATCGCGCGCACGGGGGCCGCGCTGATCGCCTCGGGCAATATCGGCTGCCTGACGCAGCTCGGCGATGGCGCCATCCCGGCGGTGCACACGGTCGAATTGCTGGATTGGATGGCGGGCGGGCCGGAACCCGCCGCCATCGCCCGCGCACGGGTGGCGGCGTGACAACGCAACGCTTGCCCCGAGGGTCCTGCTGGACGGAACATGCGGCCATGCGCGCTGCCCTGATCGCCCTGCCGTTGCTGATCCTGCCGGGCCTGGCCCCGGCCCAGCCGACGCCCAATCGGCAGCAGGAGAACCGCCGGGCCGAGCTGGACAGCCTGTTCGAAGGCCTCAAGGCCGCACCCGACGAGCCGACGGCCGCGATGATCGAAACGCGCATCCGGGCCATCTGGATCGAAGGCGCATCCCCGGCGGCGGTGCTGTTGATGCGCCGCGGCGTCCGTAACCTGGCCGCCCGCACGAATGATGAGGCGCTGGAGGATTTCGATGCGGCCATCATCCTCAGCCCCGGCAGCGCAGAGGCCTGGCACCAGCGCGCCCAGGCGTATGGCGCGCTGGGCGATGCGACGGCCGCAGCGCGCGACCTGCAGGAAGCGCTGCGGCTGGAACCGCGGCACTTCGGTGCGCTGATGACTCTGTCCATCCTGCAGGAGGAACGCGGCGACGCCCGCGCCGCGCTGCGCAGCATGGAGGCCGCGCTTGCGCTGAACCCCCGCCTGCGCGGTGGCGCCGAGCGGGTGCGGGAGCTGCGCCGCAAGGCGGAGGGCGACGCGACCTGACGGGGCGGCGCGCCGCGTGCCGCGCAGGGCATCCGGGCCAGCGCCGATCGCGCCGCCGCCTGGGCCGGCATCATCCGCCATGCCGGCGCAACGCGCGGATGGCATCGGCGCAGGGTGGGATGCGACAACATGGTCATGCCTGACGCCCTTCCCGCCACCGACCTCGATGCAACCCGCTGGGCCGCGGTGCTGGCGCGCGACACAGCGCCGGCGGCCGGACCGTTCCTGTATGCCGTGACCACCCAGGGGGTGTTCTGCCGGCCGGGCTGTCCATCCCGCCCGCCACTGCGGCGCAACGTGCGGTTCTTCGCCGATGCGCCGGCCGCGGAGGCCGCGGGCTTCCGCGCCTGCAAGCGGTGCGACCCGAAGGGCGACCGCGCCGCCATCCACGCGGCGTCCATCCGCGAGGCCTGCGCGATGATCGAGGCGAGCGAGACCATCCCCTCCCTCGCCGCATTGGCGGAGCGGGCGGGGTATGCGCGGCACCATTTCCTCCGGCTGTTCCGCGACATCACCGGGGTGACGCCGCGATCCTTTGCCGAGAGCGTCCGGGCCAGGCGGCTGTCGGCGGCGCTGGCGCAGGGGGCGCGGGTGGTCGATGCGGTGGCCGAAGCGGGGTTCGGCAGCGAGAGCCGCGTGTATGAAAGCCCCGGCCGCGTGCTGGGCATGACACCCGGGGCCGCCCGGCGCGGCGGGGCCGGGGAGGTGATCCGCGTCGCCCTGGCCGAGAGCGCCCTGGGCCCGCTGATGATCGGGGCGACGGAGGCGGGCATCTGCTTCCTGGGCTTCGGCGAGGATGAGGCCGGGCTGCGGGGGGATGTGATGCAGCGCTTCCCCCAGGCCAGCATCGTCGATGCGCCCGACGCCCTGGCCGATGCGATGCGCCAGGTGGTGGGGTACATCGCCGAACCCCGCGCCGCGCTGGACCTGCCACTGGACCTGCGCGGGACGGCGTTCCAGCGGCAGGTGTGGGAGGCTCTGCGGCGGATCCCGCTGGGGGAGACGCGCACATACTCCGGCCTCGCCGCCGAGATGGGCATGCCGAAGGCGACGCGGGCGGTGGCGCGGGCCTGCGCGCAGAACAAGGTCTCCCTCGCCGTGCCGTGCCACCGGGTGGTGGGGGTGAGCGGCGACCTGACCGGGTATCGCTGGGGCGTGGGGCGCAAGCGCGCGCTGCTGGCGGGGGAGAAGGTGGCGCGGGGTTGAGGCGGGGGGCGTTGCGTGGTCCCATGCGGTAGGGAGAGACACGCCGAACGCCTTGGAGTGTAGCCCCATGACCCCGCCCATCCTGCTTGCCCTGCCGCTGGCCACGCGGCTGCGAGACCGGCTGTCCGCCCTGTACCAGGTGCTGGGGCCGTTCAGCCCGGTGACCGCCGATGCGGTGCCGGAGGCCGCGCGCGGCGCGCGGGCGCTGGTGACCATCGGGGGGCATCGGACCGATGCCGCGCTGATGGATGCGCTGCCCGAGCTGGGGATGATCGCGTGCTACGGCACCGGCTTCGAAGGGGTGGATGTGTCGGAGGCGCAGCGGCGGGGGATCCTGGTCACTCATGCCAAGGATGCCAATGCGACGTCCGTCGCGGAGTTCGCGATGGGGCTGGTGATCGCCGCCGCGCGGGACATGGGCAAGGGCGAGCGGATGCTGCGGGCGGGGCAGTGGCGGACCATCGACAAGATGGGGCTGGTGCAGGGCCTCGCTGGGCGGCGGATGGGGGTGTACGGGCTCGGGTCGATCGGGATGAAGATCGCGACGCGGGCGGCGGCCTTCGAGATGGAGGTGGGGTACCACGGGCGGGCGCCGAAGCCCGGCGTGGCGTTCGAATACCATCCGACGCTGCTGGGCATGGCCGAATGGTGCGACGTGCTGGTGGTGGCGGTGCGGGCGAGCGCCGAGACGCAGCATGCGGTGAATGCCGAGGTGTTGGCGGCCTTGGGCAAGCGCGGGGTGGTGGTGAACATCGCGCGGGGGTCGGTGATCGACGAGGCGGCGTTGATCGTCGCGCTGGAGCAGGGCGTGATCCATGGCGCGGGGCTGGATGTGTTCGAGCATGAACCCGCGATCCCCGAGCGGCTGTTGGCGGTGCCGAACGCGGTGCTGACGCCGCATGTGGCGGCCTTCACCCTGTTGGCGCAGCGGCAGCAGCAGCAGTTGTTGCTGGATTCGCTCGCCGCCTTCTTTGCCGGGGAGATGCCGGGGAATGTGGTACCGCCGGCCTGACGCCGGTCATGACCAGCCCAGGCGCAGGCGGCGGGGGATGTGCTTGATGCCGCCCGCCATGCGGTGGAAGTGACGCAGCGCCTTCAGCAGCGCCAGGTAGATGTCGATGTGCTGCCGTGTCGAGGGTGGGCGGGGCAGGCGCACGCGCTTCAGCTTTTCGGACAAATCCGGGTTGGGGAGCTTGTCCGGCGGGCCGTTCAGGGTGTGCAGGAAGCCCAGGCGGCGGATGAGGACGATGAATCTGAGCCCCCGGAGGCGGATGGCGCGGCGGCAGGCGCGGAAGATAAGGGGGGCAATGTCCTTCAGCGGGTCTTTAGGATCACTGTCCTTGATGGCGCGGAGGAGCTTTTCCCAGACCCCGGCATGGGTGAGGCGGCGGAAATAGCGGGAGACGGTGTCGGGCTTGCCGTGTTCCGGCGGGAGGGCGCGCCAGGGGTCGGTGGTGCAGGACAGGTGGAATACGGCGTTGAGGCGGCCGCGGAGGTCGCCGATCTGTCGGCCGGCGGGGGAGGCGGGGAGGATGTGGGGGAGGAGGGCGAGGAATTGAGGGTGGGTGAGGGGGTGGGGGTTCATCAGGAAAATATACCGAAACTCTTTCAAAAAAGCAATATAATCCCAGTTTCATCTAACCGGTGGCGCGCATGTTCGGACGCAGGCGGACGCACGCGGACGCATATTGGTACCCGCGTCAGCCGGATAAAAGAATACCGGGTCGCGACGGGCGAGATGCCGAAACTGCGAGCAACAACGCCCCGCACAACAACTGGACGGAGTAATCAGTAGATTTTGATAGTTCACCCATCTTCAAGTATACATTTGATGTAATTTTTGCTGTATTTGGGATCTTGGGGGCGCGGTTCACATGGCGAAAGAGACTCTCGTGTATAACATGATGGTTAAGTGGTAGCTTATTAGAAGTAAAATCAGAATGAAGATCATCGTTAAATAAATTTGGAAGAGCTTTGCGTCGCGATTTTTTCCAAGACGACCCATCGATATTGCGGTGTCCATGCTGATCGTCATTGTTTGTATTGAATATATTGTACTGCGTATATTCCGGAATCTCCGTAATATTTTTAAGACTCCCATAGTCTTTAATAGCTTTAACGCCGTCCGATATTGGCAGTAGCATCGATAGGCGCGATACATCGTTCATTGCTTCTTCGATTAAGTCGCCGAGATGAGCGGGGGCCGGCGACTCAATTATTATCCCCGACGCCATTAGATTGTGCGTTATCAATTCTGCGCTGAGCAGCGATACAGTAACACGAATAAGACCAGCTGATTTCCTGAATTGTCTGTCTACCTTCGTGTTCCGGTCCACCCTAGCGCGCCTGAAAGAGGCGGCATGCAGATTAAATCCTGTTAGATCCACGCCGCGTAAATCGGCATCATCAAAATTCGCCCCGCGATAGAAACTCCGTGGATTGCCTCCAGCGATCTGTGCGAGCAATCGCGGATCGTCGGAATCACTTTCAACAATCGCGCGGAGCCTATTCGCTTCGATCATGGTTCAACCGTCGGTATAACATCAGCAAGAATTAGTCGGGTAAAAGGTTCGGTGAGGTCACCACACGGAAATCCGGCCCGCGCTAATTCGTCTTTAATATACTGCTCAACTGCTGTTTTTTTACTTCGCGTAAGTCTTTCAAAGACGGTCATATTTTCGTCTACGAACTCAATACTTTCTATCAAAAGATCCTCTCTGAGGCAATGTATTTCGATGCGTACCTCAGGCGGTTCACCGCGCTTACGCTGAGATTTGGTGTCGTGAATCGCCATCACGCGCTCATTCGCAGGCCAGGGTTGTCCGTCCAACGCACCTGAATCCGAAGCCGCGATCCTGAATCCGTAGCCCCTATCAGTGCTCCAATGACGAACCGACATGGCATAAATTTCATCTTTTCCCGTTATAGTATCAACGATATCGATGTGGTGTTTGCCGGCTGCGGTCGCATTTAAACTGCCGGATGTTAGGGATAAAGTAGCATTTATATTCGCATCCGTTGAAATTTCATTCTTCAATTTCCGCTCACGCTTGGAAGGGTCTGGCAGCGAGGCACGCCTTACAGCGCTTCTCCTGATATCAATGATACCTTCGCTATCCCTAATTACGTGAATTTCTGCCCTCTTTAGAGATAATCGAAACCGAACTGGGCTCCCATGCCCACCGATTCTTCCTTTTTTATTAAAGGATACATCAATGTGAAGATCGGCCTCTCCGATTTTACCGTCGAATGGTGTACGCCAGGCATCAAGAGAGATAGTTTCGGCAAATACTCTAGGATTATTGTCTCCTAACGCCACGTCGCCCTCCCAGCCTGATGATATTCGCTAATCGATACAAAGACCGACTTCCGCATGCAACATGTTCGTCAGCACGCTCCCCATCCAGCGTCCCAAAGTGGAGTATCGCGCGAGAGCAGCAAAGCGTATAACCCCCCCCCGGCGGCCCACCGCACGTTGTGGGCGCCCACCTCTAGCATTGCGCAGCCTCGCCTTGCGGAGCCCGTTTTGCGCTGTCTTGAGGAATTTTTTCTCTGCCATAACGTTATCCTGGCACTATGTCATGCGGTACTGCGTTTACAGGGGTGAAGTGTCTCGCGCGTCAGCAGCGCACCAGTCCAAAAAGTCGAAGGTGCAGGAAACTGAGTTTCCTGCCGGGGTGCAGGGGCGGCGCCCCTGCTGCTTCCTTACACGCCGACCGAAGCCGCCCCCCGCCGCGGTATCCGGTCCCACACATCCGCGTCGCGGCTGTAGAAGTCCTCCCGGAATGCCACTTCGCCGGCGTCATCCGCGAAGGCTGTCCGGTATGTCACGAACACGGGCATGGGCGTGCGCAGCGGGTGGTGGGTGGTGCCGGGTTCGGCGATGCCTTCGTTGATGGCGTCGGCGGACTGCTGCATCACCAGGGCGGCGAAGGCGATGGGGTTCTGGACGCGGATGCAGCCGTTGCTCAGCCGGCGGTTGGGGCGGTTGAACAAATGCCGGTCCGGGGTGTCGTGCAGGTACACGTCGAAGCGGTTGGGCATGTTGAACATGATGACGCCCAGGCCTGCGTCGGGGCCGGGTTTCTGTTCGATCTCGCCGTTCGGGCGCAGTTCCATGTTGTGGCGCGCCAGGAAGTTGGGGTCGCGGGCGATCCGCGGCAGGTATGCCCGTTCGACGATATCGGCCGGGACGACCCAGGGTGGGTTGAAGTAGGCGCCCTGGATCACGGTGTTGAATTCGGGGCTTTGGCTGACGGGGGCGATGTCCCCGACGATGACGCGGGTGGTGAAGACGGGTTCGTTGTCGCGGAACACCACCAGGCTTTCGTCCGTGACGTTCACCCAGATGCGGTCGGCGGGCAGGGGGCGGGGCAGCCAGCGTTCGCGTTCCAGGTTCACTTCCAGGGTGCGGATGCGGTCCGCGACGGTGATGCGTGGCGGGGCTGGGGGCCTGACCCAGCGGCGCCCGATGCGCACCGGGCCGGGGGGCGGGCCCGGCCGGGGGGCGGGGATGGTGCCGTCGCGGTATCCCTTCAGCGCCTGTTGCAGTGCCTGGTAGGTGGGGGTGGCGGGTGCCAGGGCTTCGAGTGCAGCGGCCGGGTTGGGCCTGGCGATGATGGTGTCGAGTGCGGCGGCGATGTCGATCGGGTCGGGGGTGATGGCTTCGTTGTCGCGGCGGCGGTCGGGTGGCATGGCGCCGGCTGAGATCAGGTCGGCATAGGTCAGGAAGGCGTGGGACAGCAGCACCTCCCGGCGCAGGGCGGTGAAGGTGTCGCGGCGTTCCAGCAGGCTGGCGTGGAACAATTCGGGGTCCAGGCCGTGGTCGCCGGCGCGTTGGACGACCTCCATCATGGCGTCGGCCATGGCGGGGCGGCTGGCCCAGACGTATTCGTAGCCGTGGCGTGCGTAGAATTGGCGCAGCAGGGCGGCGTTCAGCCTTTCGCCGGCGACCGTGACGTTCCGCGCGTCGCGCAGGTCGCGCAGGTCGGGGGTATTGGCCTGGCTGCGCCGGGTGGCGGACGTGCGTGACGGGGCCGAGCTGCAGGCGGACAGCGCGGCGGCGAGGGCGATGGGGCCGGCGGTGATGGCGGCGCGGCGGGGGATGTGAGGCGGGGTTGTGGTCGAGTTGGCTAGATCGGGACCGACCCGGCTCCAGGGCGCGCGTAGCAGTTCGAAATCCTCCGGAATCTGCGGATTCTTGTCACAGGCCGTTTGACACGGTAACAAGAATTGCCGTTGAATACGATGTTGTCGATGCGCTTTATAGTCATGGAGAGACAGATGCTCGCCGTTTCGAAGTTGGTGGCCCGCCACAGCCTGGCCCGCAAGTTGGCCCTCGTGCTGGGGCCCGTGGCTCTGATGGCCGCCTGCGCGCCGACCCCGCCGCCGCCGCCGCCGGCGCCGGTCTATGTTGCGCCGACCCCGGCCCCGGTGCCGCCGGCCCGCGGGTAATTCGTCCGGCCGCGCCTGTCGCAGGATGGGCGCGGCCTTGACGGTCCCGGCGGTTGCCGGGGCCGCGTTGTTGTACTTGCCTTTACTTCACGATCGCGACGCGTAGCGCGTTCGTTGTCCCGGGCGTCCCGAATGGCACGCCGGCGGTGACCACCACCTCATCCCCATGCCCGGCGAAGCCCTCGGATTGTGCGGAGCGCACGGCCTTGGCCACCATTTCCGTCATTGAATGGATTTCCGCCACTTCCAGCGGATGCACGCCCCAGATCACCGCCATGCGGCGGGCGGCGGTGCCCGATGCCGTCAGGCCCAGGATCGGGCAGTTGGGGCGTTCGCGGGCGACGCGCAGGGTGGTGGAGCCGGTGGAGGAAAACGTCGCGATGACTTCGGCGGAGATGGTCTCGGCCACCTGGCGGGCGGCGGTGGCGATGGCGCCGGCGCTGGTCTTCTCCGGCGTGGGGCGGGATGCGTCCATCAGGCGGCGCCAGTCGGGGTCCTGTTCCACGCGGGCGATGATGCGGTCCATCATGTTGACCGCTTCATAGGGGTATTGGCCGGCGGCGGTCTCGGCCGAGAGCATCACGCAATCCGCGCCGTCGAATACCGCGGTGCCGACGTCCGAGACTTCGGCGCGGGTCGGGCTGGGCGCGGTGATCATCGATTCCAGCATTTGGGTGGCGACGACCACGGGCTTGCCCAGGGCGCGGGCGGTGCGGACGATGCGCTTCTGGACGAGGGGGACTTCCTCGGGCGGCAGTTCCACGCCGAGGTCGCCGCGGGCGACCATGACGCAGTCACACAGTTCTAGGATGGCATCGAGGTTTTCGACCGCCTGGGGCTTTTCCATCTTCACCATGACCCAGGCGCGGCCATTGGCGATGCGCTTGGTCTCCTCCACGTCCTCGGGGCGCTGGACGAAGGACAGGCCGATGTATTCGATGCCGAGCGGCAGGACGAATTCGAGGTCGGCGCGGTCCTTTTCGGTCAGGGCCGGGATGGGCAGGGCGACGTCCGGGACATTGACGCCCTTGCGGTCGGACAGGGGGCCGCCGACGACGACCTCGGTTTCCAGGTGGTCGGGGCGCACGCGAGTGACGCGCAGGCGGAGCTTGCCGTCATCGAGCAGCAAGGTGGTGCCGATCTGGGCGGCGGCGATGATTTCCTTGTGCGGGAGGTTCACGCGGCGGACGTCGCCCGGGGTGGGGTTGAGGTCGAGGCGGAAGGTCTGGCCGGTCTGGAGCTGCACGCGCCCGGCCTGGAACTGGCCGACGCGGAGTTTCGGGCCCTGCACGTCGGCGAGGATGCCGATGGGGCGGCCGACGCGGCGTTCGACCTCCCGGATCATCTGGATGCGCGATGCGTGGTCTTCGTGGGTGCCGTGGGAGAAGTTCAGGCGGAATACGTCGGCGCCGGCGCGGAACAGGCGCTCGATCACCTCGATGGTCGAGGAAGCGGGGCCGAGCGTCGCGATCACCTTGGTGCGGCGGCGGCGGCGCAGGGCGGGGCGGGCGACCATGCGGACGTATCCTTCAGGCTTCGGGGCAGGCGGTTGGTCGAGGTCAGGGCGCAGCAGGCGGGTCTCGACGCCCAGGATGCGCGCCACGTCGAGCACCCGGTCGTCGGGAACGCGGCGCCATTGGGAAACCGCCGCGGTGGATATGCCAAGTTCGGTGGCGATCCGGGTGATGGCGCCGCGGCGGGCGAAAAGGTCTTCGAGGGTCTGGTCGCGCATACGCTTACCTTACCCTGGATAAGATCGCGCTGCCGAGGGGTTTCTTGTGACTTAATTGTTGTAAGTTAACCGATCAGGATGGCGCGAAAGTCGTTGACGTTGGTCAGGGTCGGCCCGCTCACCAACAGGTCGTCCAGCGCCGCGAACACCCGGTGGCTGTCATGGCCGGCCAGCAGCGCGCGCGGGTCCAGGCCAGCTGCGCGCGCGCGGGACAGCGTGCCGGGCGTGGCGATCGCCCCGGCATTGTCCTCGGACCCGTCGATGCCGTCGGTGTCGGCCATCAGCGCCCAGATGCCCGGCGCCCCCGCCAGGCCCAGCGTGCAGCCGAGCAGGCATTCGCCGTTCCGACCGCCACGTCCCGGTGTATCGGCGCGGATCGTCACGGTCGTCTCGCCGCCCGACAGCAGCACGCAGGGGGCGGGCAGGGGGTGGCCATGCGCGCGGGCGGACAGCGCGATGCCGGACAACACCGTGCCCAGCTCGCGCGCTTCGCCTTCCAAGGCATCGCCCAGGATGAGCGGCGCGAGGCCCTGTGCGCGGGCTTCGGTGGCCGCGGCCTCCAGCGCCATGCGCGGGGTGGCGATGAAGCGGTAATCCGCAGCGCCCAGCCGCGGGTCGCCCGGCTTGGGGCTTTCGTCGGTGGCCTCGGCCAGATGCACGGTGACGGCCGCCGGCAGCGCCATCCGGTAATGCGCGACCAGCGCGCGCGCCTGTTCGAAGGTGGACGGGTCCGGCACGGTGGGGCCGGAGGCGATCACCGTCGGGTCATCCCCCGGCACGTCCGAGATCGCCAGCGTGACCACCCGTGCCGGATGCGCCGCCGCCGCCAGCCGCCCGCCCGAAAAGGCCGAGAGATGGCGACGGATGCAGTTCATCTCGTGGATCGTGGCCCCCGAGGCGAGCAGCGCCTTGTTCACCGCGATCAGGTCCGCCAACGCCAGCCCCGGCGCGGGCAGGGTGGTCAGGGACGACCCGCCACCGGACACCAGGAACAGCACCAGGTCGCCGTCGCGCGCATCGGCGGCAAGGTCCAGCATGCGCTGCGCGGCGCGCGCCCCGGCCTCGTCCGGTACGGGGTGGGACGCTTCCGCGACCTCGATCCGCGTGGTCGGGAAGCCGTGGCCGTAGCGTGTCACCACCAGTCCCGACAACGGCACATCCGGCCAGGCGGCCTCGACCGCCGCGGCCATCACGGCGGCGGATTTGCCGGCGCCCAGCACCAGTACGCGGCCGGCCGGCCGGTCCGGCAGGTGCCGCGCCAGGACCACGCGCGGGTCGGCCGAGGCGACGGCGGCATCGAACAGGCGGCGGAGCGCGGCGCGGGCCGCCCCATCGGTAAAAGCCATGTGTGGAAATCCCCTCCGCGGCCACTATGGCGAAGGCGGCCAGGATAGACCATCTAGGGCAGAGCGCGTCTGGCCGGATACAACCAGCCGCGTCAGGATGCTCGCCCAGGCAACGGCTCCGCGGCGCCTGCGCGAGCAAAACCGCCCGATGGGCGCGATTCAGATGGGGGATGCC
Source organism: Acetobacteraceae bacterium (assembly GCA_022842185.1). Classification (GTDB taxonomy): domain Bacteria; phylum Pseudomonadota; class Alphaproteobacteria; order Acetobacterales; family Acetobacteraceae; genus Neoroseomonas. Next base: position 21,661 of record JALHQB010000027.1, on the reverse strand, counting down.
ACCATGCCCGTACCCGAGATGGACGACGCCACGCGCACCCAATTGGAAGCCGCGGCCTTCCGCCGCCTGGTGCAGCATCTGCGCGAACGCAACGACGTGCAGAATATCGACATGATGAATCTCGCCGGCTTCTGCCGGAACTGCCTGTCCCGCTGGTACCGCGAGGAAGCCGCGACGCAGGGCATCACCATCGCCGACCCCGATGCGCGGGAGATCGTCTATGGCATGCCGTACAAGGACTGGCAGGCGCTGCACCAGAAGGATGCGTCGCCCGAACAGAAGGCGAAATTCGCCGCGGCCAATCCGGGCCATTGAGAGGGAAGGTTGATGGCGCGTCGCCCCAAGGCTAAACCCGCCGCCCTTCAGACAGAGGCGCGCAACATGTCAGCGGCAGCGAAACAAGACGACCCCGAAGTCGGCGGCATCGCGGCCGACCGCCTGCGTTCGATCATCGAACGGGTGGAACGGCTGGAGGAGGAGAAGAAGGCCCTTTCCTCCGACATCAAGGACATCATGGCCGAGGCGAAGTCGGCCGGCTTCGATGTGAAGGTGATCCGCACGATCATCCGCATCCGCGGCCAGGAACCCGCGGATGTCGAGGAGCAGGAGACGCTGCTCGACCTGTATCGCCGCGCGCTGGGCATGTGAGGGACAGGCGCATGCTGGCCGCCCCGGATACGATGAGCGGCTGGCATGCGCATGTCTATTACGATGCGGCATCGCGCGATGCCGCTGGCCGGTTGCGGGACGCTATCGCGCAGGCCTTCCCCGAAGCGGTGCTCGGCCGCTGGCATGATGTGCCGGTCGGCCCGCATCCGCAGGCCATGTACCAGGTCGCCTTCGCCCCGGCGCTGATGCCGGCGCTGCTGCCCTTCATCGCGCTGAACCGCGAAGGGATGGTCGTGCTGGTGCATCCCGAAACGGGCCGGCAGAAGGCTGACCACACCGATCATGCGATGTGGATGGGCGCGGTGCTGGCGCTGGATGTGTCGCGGCTGCCCGACTGACGCGGCGGTCCGTTGTTCTGACCGGTGCGACCGAGAGGGATGCGTGCGAAGCTGCTTGGAGAGGGGCTTTGCCCCTCTCCAAACCTCACCCCACCAAAGGCTTAGAGCAGATCGCGCCTGACTGGACTCAGTCAGGCGCGTGAAGATGCTCGCTCACACAAGGATTTAGAGCGTTTTGCGCCAGCACAGTCTGGCGAAAAACGCTCTAAGGCCTTTGGAAACCTCCATTTTGGTGCTGGGCGCCGTCGGTCGGTGCCAAGAAGGATGACCCATTCCTGGCAGTGGGTGGGCGAGGACAGCCCTGCGTGACAAACGCCAAAATCCCGTGGTCCAGGGGCCCGCTGGCCCCTGGCGGGGTGGCTTGGAGGGGCAGCGCCCCTCCAATCCCGGCGCAACCCCCGCCCTAGCCGGGGCTGGTCGCCGCGGTGTCCGCCTGGCGGTCCAGATGCGCCACCAGATCGGCCGGCAGCTTCAGCCGATGCGCCAAGGCTTCCAGATAAGCGCGTTCGGCCGGGTCGTCCGGATCCACCGCGAGGCGTGACACCAGGTACAGCTCGGACGCCTGTTCCGGCGTGGCCGCCGCCGCCGCCACGTCGCTCACACCGATCGGCGCTTCCAGCGTATCGAAGACGAAGGCCTTGGCCTCCGCATCCAGACCGGCTTCCTGCACCTGGGCGAAAATCCGGCGCCGTTCCTCGGCATCGATATGCCCATCGGCGCGCGCCGCGCCGATCATCGCGCGGATCAGGGCGAGCTCGAAGGCCTCCCCATTCGCCGCCGGCGTGGCACCCGGCAGGAAGCGCTGCGGCACGGCTTCGGCATCGCGCGGCGTCACCACCGGCGCGGAGGCCGGCTGACGCCCGGCCTGCCAGTTCTGATAGGCACGATCGGCCAGCGCGCCCAGCAAGGCGGCACCGCCATGGCTGAGCATGCCGCCCCCACGCTTGCCCCTCTTGCCGGTGAACATCGAAAGCAGGCCACCGGCCGCGGCGGCACCCACCAAGCCGCCGACACCTCCACCGCCACCCAGCACCTGTCGTGCGGTGTCGGCGAGGCCACCGGCCCCGCCGGGGGATGTCCAGGGCGAGGCGGCGCCGCCATCCGGCGCGCGCGTCGGCGCGGCGGCGTTGGAGGAACCGAGGAAACGATTGAGCAGGGCTTGGGCGTCGATCATTTCGCACAGATCGTGGCGCGGTGGGGCGGCGACAAGATTGCCGAAAATTTATGTTACGTGGCGGGGGTCAAAAGAAGGGGGGGGGGGGGGGGGCCCCCCCCCCCCCCCCCCCCTTTTTTTTTGTTTTTTT
>JALHQB010000027.1:0-19340 GCA_022842185.1 Acetobacteraceae bacterium | reverse complement strand
CGGGCGGGGGAGTCAACTCCCCCGGACCCCCTCCTTTTTTTGTCTGTCTGTAAGGCGGGACAGCTCGACGGGTGGACCCATCATGGCGATGGCCATTTGGGGGGGTGGCTGCCCAGCGGCATGGATGGGTGGGACCAGTGGGCGGGGGTCGCTTCCAGGCGGGCCGCGTGGCGTACGGCGGTCATGCGGCCGAAGCCGCTATCGGCGTCATACAGGAACGGCGCCGTATCCGGGATACCGGGGGCGGCGAGGCCGCCTTCGACCCGGCCGAGGCGCTTCAACCATTCCCCCGTGCCGGCCAGCGACACCCGCACCAGCCACGACCCGCCTTCCTCCGCCCGGCGCAGCAGCGCGGCCATCGCCCCCAACGCCAGCAGATACCCCGATGCATGGTCCAGCGCCTGGCACGGCAGCGGCCGGGGCTTGTCCTCCCCCGCCGCCGCGCGTTCCGCATCGTTGATGCCATCGGCATTCTGCACCAGGGAATCGAAGCCCCGCCGGGCGGCCCAGGGCCCGACATGGCCATAGGCGGACAGCGACACGCAGACGATGCCAGGCTTCAGCGCCGCCAGGGCATCGGGTCCGAAGCCTCGCCCGCCGATGGCGCCCGGCCGATAGCCCTGCAGGAACACATCCGCCCCGGCGACCAGGCCGCGCAGCACATCCCGCTGCCCGGAATCGCGCAGATCGATCGAGGCGCAACGCTTCCCCCGCCCGGTATCCATCGCCAGCGCCGGCAGGGATGGCAGATGCGGCGCGGTCACATGCAGCACATCCGCCCCATGCGCCGCCAAGGTCCGCCCCGCCACGGGCCCGGCGATCACCTTCGTCAGGTCCAGCACGCGGATGCCCTCCAGCGGCCTGGCACCGAGCGGCGGCAACGGGGTGGGCGGCGCATCGCCGATGCGTTCCAGCACCAGCGGCGGCAGGGCGGCGACCGCCGCGCCCTGCGGATGCGCCGCCCATTCATCCAGGCTGCGCGTCATGGTGGCGACGCCGCCCGCGTCGTAGATCGCGGTCTCGGCAGCCTCGGCCTGCCAACCCGCCAGGGCCGCGGCGACGGCATCGCGGCCATAGGCGCAGCCGAGCACGCGCAGCACCACGTCCCGATGGTGTTCATGGTTGGTGTGCAGGCGGATCCACCGCCCGTCGCCGCAGAGATACAGACCGGCGATGCGGTCCCAGTCATGCGATTCGAACCCATCGACATGCATGTGGCGTTCGGAATGGAACTCGATCAGCGCATGGGCCATGTCCACGGCGACGCGCTGCGCCGGTCCGCCGCGCGCGCGGTGCATGGCCGCCGCCGCCACCGCCGATGCGGCGATCGAGGCGACCGCCGCGGTGCCGACAGCATAGGTGGATGGCTGAACCGGGTCGGTGCCGGTCAATGCGGTGGCACCGGGCGGGATGCCGGCGAGGGCGAGGAGGTCGGCGAGGGCGGCTTCGGGCGTCGTGGTCATGACCGCAGCGTCGCGCCGGGCGGGTTGGCCGTCCAGGGCGGGAATTGTCGGTGCGCTGCATCCCCAATGCCGGTGCTTGCATGATGACCAGCACCCGCTGCTCGCCGGGGCGGGGTTCACCCAATGTTATCGGACGTGCATCGTTCGATGACATCGGGCGCTGGTGCCCGGCGGCGGGCGACCGGAGGACGGAACCCGAATCCGACGCTGACCGCCCATACGCCCCACGGCTTGCACGACGATTGCATGCAATCCGCCATCCCCTGATCCCGAGGTCCCGCCGGCATGTCCACCCCGCCTGATCCAGACGCCCTCATCGCGGCGCTGCTGCCGTCCACGGGCATTCCGCTCGATCCCGCCTGGCGCGCGGCGGTGGCCGCCAATCTGCGCGTGGCGGCGGCCATCGCGGCAAACCTCCAGGCCTTCCCGCTGCCCGATGCGGTCGAAGCCGCCCCGGTCTTCGAGCCGGGCCGATGAGCCTCGACACGCTGCTGGACCGCGACGCGACCGGCATCGCCGCTGCCTTCCGCGCGGGCGAAACCAGTGCCGCCGAGATCGCCGAGGCCGCGATCGCGCGCATCGCGGCCCGCAACCCGGTGCTGAACGCCTTCACGGACGTGACGGCCGACCGCGCGCGTTCCGCCGCCGCCGCGCTGGATGCGATGCGCGCGCGCGGTGATGCGCTGCCACCACTCGCCGCCGCGCCCTTCGCGGTGAAAAACCTGTTCGACATTGCCGGCGTCGTGACGCGGGCGGGGTCGCGCATCAACCGCGACCACCCGCCGGCCGGCTCGGATGCCACGCTCGTCGTGCGCATGGAAGCGGCCGGCGCGCTGCTGCTCGGTGGGCTGAACATGGGCGAATATGCCTATGACTTCACCGGCGAGAACGCTCATGACGGCCCCTCGCGCAATCCGCACGACACCACGCGCATGACCGGCGGGTCGTCCGGCGGGTCGGGCGGCGCGGTGGCCGGTGGGTTGGCGACCATCGCGCTGGGGTCGGACACCAATGGGTCGATCCGCGTGCCGTCATCCTTCTGCGGCACCTTCGGCTTGAAGCCGACCTATGGGCGGCTGTCGCGCGGGCATTCCTTTCCCTTCGTGACGTCGCTTGATCATGTCGGGCCGCTGGCGCGGTCGGTGCGGGATCTGGCGGCATCCTATGATGCGATGCTGGGGCCTGATGCGCTGGATCCCGGCTGCACGGCGCGCGCGGTGGAACCGGTCGGGCAGGGCTTCGAGGGTGGCATCGCCGGGCTGCGCATCGCGCGGCTGGGCGGCTGGTTCGCGCGCCATCGCATGGCGGAAAGCGATGCGGCGCTGGACCTCGCCTGTGCGGGGCTGGGCGTCACGGCCGTCGCGGAGCTGCCCGAGGCCGAGCGCGCGCGCGGCGCGGCGTTCCTGATCACCATGGCCGAGGCGGCGGAACTGCATCTGCCGCGCCTGCGCGGGCGCCCGGCCGATTTCGACCCGGCCGTGCGGGACAGGTTGATCGCCGGGGCGCTGCTGCCGGCAGGCTGGGTGCAGACCGCGCAGCGCTTCCGCCGCTGGTTCGCCGAGGCCGCCGCGACGGTGTTCGAACGGCACGACGTGTTGCTCGCGCCGGCCACGCCGATGTCCGCGCCGCCGCTCGGCACGCAGACGGTGACGCTGGATGGCGTGGAACTGCCGCTGCGGCCCAATATCGGCGTCTATACCCAGCCGATCTCCTTCATCGGCCTGCCGGTCGTGGCCGTGCCGCTGTGGCCGGCCGGGCAGCGCATGCCGCTGGCGGTGCAGGTGATCGTGCCGGCCTGGCGGGAGGATCTTGCGCTGCGTGTCGCCCGAATGTTGGAGCGCGATGGCATTGCGCGCGCACCCGTTGCCGCTTTTGGAGCCTGACGCCCATGGACATCGACATCCCCGCGGTGAAGGCCGAGGTCGAGGCCGCCTTCGCGCGATACGAAGTGGCGCTGACCACCAACGACGTGCCGGTGCTGGACGCATTGTTCTGGGACAGCCCGTCCACCGTGCGCTTCGGCGGGGCGGAGAACCTGTTCGGCGCGGATGAGATCGCCGCCTTTCGCGCCTCCCGCTCTCCGGCCGGGTTGCAGCGGGCCGTGCTGCGGACCTCGATCACGACCTATGGCCGCGATTTCGCGACGACGTCGATCACCTTCCAGCGTGTCGGCAGCGACAAGGTCGGGCGGCAGCAGCAATCCTGGGTGCGCTTCGCCGATGGCTGGCGCGTCGTCGCGGCGCATGTGAGCCTGATCGACCCGCCCGCCGCGTGAAAGTTTGAAAGGGATCGGAAGGAATGGTGGGCGCGACAGGGATTGAACCTGTGACCCTTCGCGTGTGAAGCGAATGCTCTACCGCTGAGCTACGCGCCCGACCGGGGGCGGGACATAGAAGGGGGGGGTGGGGGTGTCAAGCGCCTGCCCCTTGTCCCCGGCACGACATGCGCCATTTCCTTCACCATGACGCACCGCCTCGCCGCCGCGCTGCTGGCTTGTGCCTCCCTGTCGGGCGGCGCAGCGCGTGCCATGCCGGTGGAGGCGACGTACACCGTCTCGCAATCCGGGCTTCCGGTGTTGGACGTCCATCTCGCGTTGCACCTCACGGAAGCCTCCTACCGTCTGGAAAGCGTCTCCCGCGCCCGCGGGTTCGCGCGGCTGTTCCTGCCGAGCGAACAGCGCGCCGAGGTCAGGGGCAGCCTGGCGGGCGGGGAAGTCCGGCCGCTGCGTTATGTGGCGGAGGGCAATTGGCGCAGCGGCGCGCGCCGGACCGTGATGGACTACCTGGGTGGCCGGCCGCGCCTGGCGGTGCTGGAACCGCCCGAAGGCCCTGACCGCATCCCGGTGCCGCCGGACCAGATGGCCGGCACGATGGACAGCCTGTCGGCCTTGGTGCGGCTGTCGCTGGACGCGGCGGCGACCGGCCGGTGCGACACGGCGGGTTCCGTGTTCGATGGCCGGCGGCGGCTGGAATGGTCGTCGCGGACGCTCGGGGTGGGCACGGCGCCGATCGCCGGCGTGTCGGGGCAGGCGTTGCGCTGCCGGCTGGAAAGCCGCCTGGTTGCCGGCTTCCGCCGGGGCGACGACCCGGCCGAGGTGGGCAAGCCGCGGGAGGCGGAGGCCTGGATCGCGGTGCTCGGCCCGGGGCTGCCGCCCATGCCGGTGCGGGTGGAGTTTCCCTCGACCTTCCTTGGCGCGATGCGACTCGACCTGGTGCGCGCCGGTCCTCGCGCGCCGTAGGCCGCCCGGCCGGGGCGCGGCAGGGTCTAGGCCATGCGCCCACGCTGATCGCCCAGGGTGATCGATTCGATCATCGCCGGCAGGTCGCGGGGGCTGGCGGCAACCGGCGCGCCATCGGCCATCGACACGGGGCCATAGCCCCAGCCGGCGAAGATGCAGGGCACGCCGGCCCCCGCCGCCGCCATCACATCGTTACGATGGTCGCCGATCATCACCGCGCCGGCCGCCTCCGCGCCGGCGGCGGCGAGCGTCGCCAGCAGATGCGCCGGGTCGGGCTTGCGGACGGGGAAGGAATCACCGCCGCCCAGCGCCGCGAAGCGGTCCGCCAGCCCGAGGTCTTCAAGCAGCAGTCGCGCTGCCGCTTCCGGCTTGTTGGTACAGACCGCCATGCGCCAGCCCGCCGCCGCCAGGGCGTCGAGTGCCGCCGGAATGCCATCGAACGGCCGGGTCAGCACGGTGGCCTGGGCGGTGTAGTCCACCACGAAGGCATCGAGCGTGGCCTGGTCGAAGGTCCGGCCGCGCGCGGACAGCGCCTTGGTCAGCAGCGCCTGCACGCCATCACCGATCATGCCGATCACCTCCGGGCGGCTGAAGCCGGCCAGGCCCAGCCCGGCCATGGACCGGTCGAGCGAGGCATGGATGTCGGCGGCGCTGTCCACCAGCGTGCCGTCGAGGTCGAAGATCGCAATTCTGTTCATCCTGTTCGGGTACGCAGCGCCGTCGCGTCCGGCAAGGGGGTGTCGGACACATCCCGCAAAGCAACTTGACCGCGACCGTGCTGGACGCGGCGCCGTGCGGCGCGTTACCGACAGGGCATGTCAGCCGCTGCCATCATCCTCGCCGCGGGCCTGGGCACCCGCATGCGGTCGTCCCGGCCCAAGGTCCTGCACCCCCTCGGCGGGCGGCCGATGATCGGGCATCTGCTGGCGGCCTGCGAGGCGCGTTTCGGGCGGATCGTCGTGGTCGTCGGGCCGGACATGCCGGCGCTCGAAGCCGCGGTGGCGCCCCATGGCGTGGCGGTGCAGCGCGAACGCTTGGGCACCGGGCACGCGGCGCTGTCGGCCATGTCGCAGCTCGGCGGGCATCCCGGCGACGTCGCGGTTCTGTATGGCGACAATCCGCTGGTGACGGAGGCCACGATCGGCCGCCTCCTCGCGGCGCGCGACCAGGCGGACTTGGTGCTGCTGGCGATGCGCCCGGCCGATCCCGGACGCTACGGCCGCGTCATCACGCGCGATGACGGCATGGTGGAACGCATTGTCGAATGGGCCGATGCGGATGATGCCGAACGCGCGGTGGGGCTGTGCAATGCGGGGGTGGTCTGTGCCGCCTCGGCCGATCTGTTCCGTTGGCTGTCGGCGGTGACGAACGACAACGCCAAGGGCGAATACTACCTGACCGACGTGGTGGCGCTGGCGCGTGCGGAGGGCCTGCGCGTGCGCGCGGTCGAAGCACCGGAGGCCGAATTGCGCGGCATCAACAGCCGCGCCGAACTCGCCGCCGCCGAGGCGGTGCTGCAGGGCCGGCTGCGCATCGCGGCGATGGAGGCTGGCGTGACGATGACGGCGCCGGAGACGGTGTTCCTGACGCATGACACGCGGCTTGGCGCCGATGTCGTGGTGGAACCCCATGTCGTCTTCGGCCCCGGCGTGACGGTGCAGGACGGCGCGGTGATCCGCGCCTTCAGTCATCTCGAAGGCTGCGTGGTGAAGCGGGAAGCGATCATCGGCCCCTATGCGCGGCTGCGCCCGGGCACCGTTGTGGAATCGCGCGCGCATGTCGGCAATTTCGTGGAACTCAAGGCCACGACGCTGGGCGAAGGTGCGAAGGCCAATCACCTGGCCTATCTGGGGGATGCGACGATCGGCGCTGGCGCCAATATCGGCGCCGGCACCATCACCTGCAATTACGACGGCGTGCACAAGCATCGGACCGAGATCGGCGATGATGCCTTCATCGGCAGCAACACCGCGCTGGTCGCGCCGGTGCGGGTCGGCGCGCGGGCGCTGGTCGGCGCTGGCAGTGTCGTCACGGCAGGCGTGCCGGACGATGCGCTGGCGATCGCGCGCGGCCGGCAGACGGTGTTCGCCGGGCGTGGCTTCAAGGGCAGGAAGGGGGCGTCGCGCCCCGACGAGGCGCCGCGTCGTGGCGAGGCCGGACGCGACGACCCGGATCGGCCAGCGACCCTGAAGGAGAAAAGCTAGTGTGCGGAATCGTCGGCGTCGTCGGGCGCGAAGCAGCGGCGCCACGCATCCTGGAGGCGCTGCGCCGCCTGGAATATCGCGGCTATGACAGCGCGGGCATCGCCACGCTGGTGAACGGCCACATCGAACGCCGGCGTGCGGAAGGCAAGCTCTCGAACCTCGCCACCGTGCTGGAGGCGTCACCGCTGGCCGGCACCACCGGCATCGGCCACACCCGCTGGGCGACCCATGGCGCGCCGACCGAACGCAATGCGCATCCGCACGGCACGCCGCGCGTCTCCGTCGTGCACAACGGCATCATCGAGAACCATGCCGATCTCCGCGCGGAGCTTGAAGCCAAGGGCCAGGTGTTCGAGACCGAGACCGACACCGAGACCTTCGCCCGCCTCGTGGACCAGAACCTGGTCGAGGGCCTGACCCCCGAGCGTGCCGCCAGTGCCGCACTCAGGCGCGCCCACGGCGCCTATGCGCTGGCGATGGTCTTCACGGGCCATCCGCGCAAGCTGATCTGCGCGCGGCAGGGCGCGCCGCTCGCCGTGGGCTTCGGCGAAGGCGAGATGTTCGTGGGGTCGGACGCGCTGGCCCTGGCTCCGTTGACGCGCCGGATCGCCTATCTGGATGAAGGCGATTGGGCGGTCGTCGATGATGTGGGCGCGCAGTTCTTCGACCTGCACGATGCGCCGGTGGAACGCGCCATCCGGCTGACCGCGGTGTCCGGTGCCGCGACGGGCAAGGGCAATTACCGCCACTTCATGGAGAAGGAATTGCACGAGCACCCCGTCGTGCTCGGCGACACGCTGACGCAGTATCTCGACCCGATGACGCGGTCGGTGACGCTGCCGCCGCTGCCCTTCGACCCGGTGACGGTGCCGCGCATGACCATCACCGCCTGCGGGTCCGCCTTCCTGGCCGGGCAGGTGGGGCGGTACTGGATCGAACAGCTCGCGCGCATTCCGGTCGATGCCGATGTCGCCAGCGAATTCCGCTATCGCGAGCCGCCGCTGCCCGAAGGCGGTGCCGCGCTCCTGGTCAGCCAATCCGGCGAGACCGCCGACACCATGGCCGCGCTGCATCTGTTGCAGCGGCACGGGCAGAAGGTCGTCGCGGTGGTCAATGTGCCCGAGAGCAGCATGGCGCGCGCGGCCGACGGCACCGTGCTGACCGTCGCGGGGCCGGAGATCGGCGTCGCCTCGACCAAGGCGTTCACGGCGCAATTGGCGGTGCTGGCGTGTCTGGCCATCGGCTTCGGGCGCGTGCGCGGCACGATCACCGCGGACCAGGAAGCGGCGCTGACCGCGGCGCTGCTGGAAGTGCCCGGCATGGCCGCGCAGGTGCTGGAACAGGATGAGGAAATCCGCGCCATGGCGGTCGAGGTCGCCAAGGCGCGCGACGTGTTGTTCCTCGGCCGCGGCACGCTGTTCCCGATCGCCATGGAAGGCGCACTGAAGCTGAAGGAGATCAGCTACATCCACGCCGAGGGCTACGCCGCCGGCGAGATGAAGCACGGCCCCATTGCGCTGATCGATGCCGCGGTACCGGTGATCTCGCTGTGCCCATCAGGCCCGATGTTCGAGAAGACGGCGTCGAACCTGCAGGAAGCGGCCGCACGCGGCGGCCGGGTGATGGCCTTCACCGATGATCTCGGCGCATCGCGGCTGCGCGCCTTCGCGGATCGCGTCGTGGTGCTGCCGCGGGTGGGGGATTTCGCGGCGCCGATCCTTCATGCCATTCCGGTGCAGTTGCTCGCCTATCATGTCGCGGTGCTGAAGGGCACGGATGTGGACCAGCCGCGCAACCTGGCGAAAAGCGTGACGGTGGAGTGAAGCGATGGACGTCCAACTGACACCGGGCGAGCCGCCGCGGCTGGCCGAGGCGGATGATTTGCGCCGCTTCAGCGTGAACGTCGCGGCATCGCCCGATACGCTGCCCGCCCTGGCCGAGGCGCTGGGTGGCACCGTGGCGTTCGACGGTGCCGAGCATGCCTGGGTGTCGGTGGAATGGCTAATCGCCGCGTCGGGGCGCGCCGATTCGACCGAGTGGCGGGCCGGCTTCGACGGCATGGTGGCCTATGCGGCGAAGCAGGGGTGGATGCGCGCCGATCCCGCGGCGATCCGCGGGCATGTGGTTTGGCAGGGCGGGGGGGCGCGGTAGGCGCAAAGGTTGGAGGGGCGCTGCCCCTCCAATCCACCCCGCCAGGGACCTGCGGGTCCCTGGACCGCGGGATCTTGGCGTTGGCCACGCGGGGCAGTCCTTGCCGGCCCACTGCCAAGAATGGGTCATCATCCTGGCACCGACTACCGGCGTTCAGCACCAAAGTTGAGGTTTCCAAAGGCCTTAAGCCTTTGGTGGGGTGGTTTGGAGGGGCAACGCCCCTCCAATCTCCGCCCGCCCGTCGCCGCCGCATCCCGGCTGCGATACAGTATCGCCATGACCACCGACGCCCCTTATTGCGACGTCTTGCTGGCCGAGATGAAGGCCGAGGCGCGGCGCGTGGCCCTGGCCCGCCGCGCCGCCGTCGATCCGGCGGGAACCGCGGACGCGCTGGCCGCCGTCGTGCTGCGCGACTGTCCGCCGCCGCCCGGTGCGCTTGTCTCGGCATTCTGGCCGATGGGGCCGGAGATCGACACCCGCCCGCTGCTGGCGGCCCTGCATGCGGCCGGGCAACCGCTGTGCCTGCCGGTCACGCCCCGGCGCGGGCAGCCGTTGCGGTTCCGCCGCTGGGCGCCGGGCGATGCGCTCGGCCATGGGCCGATGGGCACGCGCCAGCCTGCCGATGGGCCGGACGTGACCCCCGACTGGCTGTTCGTGCCGCTGCTTGCTTTCGATCGCGCGGGGCGGCGCCTGGGTTATGGCGGCGGGTACTACGACCGGACGCTCGCGGCGCTCCCGCACGCGACGGCGGTCGGGGTTGCCTATGCGGCGCAGGAGATGCACGACCCGCCCGGCGTTCCAGCAGGGCCGACCGATGTGCGGCTTGGGCGCGTGGCGACGGAGATGGGCGTGGTGGTTTGCGGCAGCGCCCCGGGGGCGCATTCGTGAGGCTGCTTTTCCTGGGTGATATCGTGGGGCGGTCGGGACGCGATGCGGTGATCGCCGCGCTGCCGGTGCTGCGCCGCGACCTCGCGCTCGACCTGGTGGTGGTGAATGCGGAGAACGCGTCGCATGGCTTCGGCCTGGCGCCCGACATGGCGCGGGCGCTGTTCGCCGCCGGGGCGGATGTGCTGACGCTTGGCAACCACGCTTGGGACCGCAAGGAGATCATCCCCTTCATCGCCGAGGAATCCCGCCTGATCCGCCCGATGAATTATCAGCCCGGTACGCCGGGGCAGGGGGCCGCCGTCGTCACCGTGACGGGCGGGCGCCGCGCCTTGGTGGTGCAGGCGATGGGCCGGCTGTTCATGGAACCGCTGGATGATCCGTTCCGCGCGGTGCAGGGCGAATTGGCGAAGCATTCGCTGGGTGCGCAGGGCAGCGTGCAGGCAGTGGTGGTCGACATCCACGCGGAAGCCACCAGCGAGAAGCAGGCGATGGCGCATTCCTTCGATGGGCGCGCCTCACTCGTCGTCGGCACCCATACGCATGTGCCCTCGGCCGACCATCGGATCCTGCCGGGCGGGACCGCCTTCCAGACCGATGCGGGGATGTGCGGGGATTATGACAGCGTGATCGGCATGCAGAAGGGCGGCGCGTCGCTGCGCTTCTGGCGCAAGGTGCCGGCGGAAAAGCTCGCCCCGGCGGAAGCCGCCGCCACGGTCTGCGGCATCTTCGTCGAGACCGACGACGCCACCGGCCTGGCGCGGCGGGTCGCGCCGCTGCGCATGGGCGGGTCGCTGTCCCAGGCGATGCCCACCGCGTGAGCGACAGGGCCGGACGAGGCGCGGCCGGCCGCATCATGGCGGCGCTGGAACGCCGCGGGGACCGCGTGCCGGCCCATGCGCCCGATGTGGCGCTGGCGCTGGGCGATACCCCGGCGCCGCCGCGGCTGGTCGCCCTGGCCTTCCAGCAGATATCGCTGCAATCGATCTATTTCGTGCTGCCAGGGATGATCGCCGCGGCCTTCGGCGCCGGGCCGCTGGCCGCGACGAACTACCTGTGCCTGTCGTTGCTCGGCCTGGCGCTGTATGCGGTGTTGCAGGCGCTGACGCTCGGGCCGGTCGGGTCCGGCTACGCCGTGCCCAGCACGCCATCCGCGGTGTTGTTCGCGCCGCTGATGATCGCCGCCGCGCAGGGTGCGACGATGGCCCAGGCCGCCGCGCTCACGATGGTCACCGGCATCACCACCATGCTGGTCGCGCCGCTGCTGCGACGGATGTCGGTGCTGCTGCCGACGGAGGTGACCGGCGTCGTCGTCTTCCTGGTCGGCGCGTCGTTGCTGCCCGCCGTGATGGCGATCCTGCATTTCAGTGCGCTTGAACCGACCGCCGACGTGCCACAGGTGGTGGTCGCGGCGGGCTGCTTCGTCGTGATGGTGGTGGTGGCGGTGCTGCGCTGGCACCTGGCACCCTTTGCGGTGCTGATCGGCGCGGCCGGTGGCACTGCGGTGGCGTTGGCCGGCGGCATGGCGCCGGCCGGCGCGCATGATCTGCTGGCCGCGTCCCCCTGGTTCGCCCTGCCGGTGCCGCAGGCGCTGCCGGATTTCGGCTTCGACCGCGCGCTGCTCCCGCCATTCCTGCTGTGCGTGGTGGCAGTGCTGGCATCGGTGGTGGGAACCACCGTCGCCTTCCAGCGCGCGACCGATGGCGGCTGGACGCGGCCCGACCCCGGCCCGATCCGGCGCGCCGTCCTGGCCCATGGGTTGTCCAACGTCATGGTTGGGCTGGCCGGCGGCATGGGAAATTCGGCGTCGTCATCCTGCATCGGGCTGTCGATCGCCACGCGCACCTTCTCCCGCAGCATCGCGCTGGCCGGTGCGGGGATCCTGTTCCTGCTCGCCTTCTGCCCCAAGGCGGTGGCGCTTTTCGTGCTGGTGCCGGCCCCGGTGCAGGCGGCGATGCTGCTGTACGTCGCCGGCTTCATGATGGCCCAGGGCTGCGAGATGATCGTGGTCCGCACGCTGGATACGCGCCGCACGGTGGTGGCCGGCATGGGCCTGACCGCGGGGCTGGCGGTGCTGACCTCGCCGGGCTTCTTCGCGCAGGTGATGCCGGCGCTGGCCGCGCCGCTGGCGATGGGAGCGATGGCCAGCTTCATCGCCAATCTGGTGACGCTGCCGCTGGTGCGGCGGGTGCAGCGTTTCGCGGTGCCGCTTGGCCCTGGCGCGGCGGATCTGATCGAGGACCACGCCTTCGCCATCGGCGGCGCCTGGGGCCTGCGGCCCGAAACAGTGCGCAAGCTGCACCATGCGCTGACCGAATTGGGCGACCTGCTGGCGGCGCGCGGCACCGCGCGGCTCGCCGTCACGGCGACGCAGCAGGAGGATGCGGTGGAACTCATCGTCACCTTCCCGGGGCCACCCTTGCCGAAGCCCGCGCGGCGGCCGCGCGTGGCGGATATCGAGGCCGGCGGCGATGCGATGGAGGCTGTCTCCCTGTGGCTTGCGCTGCGGGAGGCGACGCGGCACGCCATGCGCAGCACGTCCGACGGGCAGGAACTGCGGATCGTGTTCCACGACTGACGGATTGGGGGGAAGGGCGATGGATCTCGGCTATGCGGGGCGGCGGGTGCTGGTGGTGGGTGCGTCGGTGGGGATCGGCTTCGCCACGGCGCGGATGCTGGCGGAAGAAGGCGCCGAGCTGCTGATCGCATCGCGCGACGAGGCGGGCATCGCCGCCGCGGCGCAGCGCATCGAGGCGGCGACGGGACGCCGGCCGGCGACGACCACCGCCGACATCACGCAGGCCGGCGCGGCCGAGCGCCTGCTGGCCGAAGCCGCATCCCGCTGGGGTGCCTTGGATGCGGTGGTCGATGCGGTGGGTGGTTCGATCCGTTCGGGCTTCGAGGCGCTGACCGACGAGGATTGGCTCGCCAATTACGGGTTCAATGTGCTGTCGGCGGTGCGGGTGGTGCGCGCCGCGTTGCCGCTGTTGCGCCTGGGGAATTCGCCGTCGATCGTGCTGCTGGGTGCGGCCGCGTCGCGCATGCCTTATCCCAACCAGGTCGCGTCGAATGTGCACAAGGCAGGGCTGTTGGGGCTGACCAAGACGCTCGCCGGCGAATATGCGGCGGAAGGCATTCGCGTGAATTGCGTCGCCCCGGGGCGCACGCTGACGCGGCTCTGGACTGACCGCGCCGCGAAGATGGCGGCCGAGCGCAACGTCACCGCCGAGGATGTCATCGCGGAATTCGCGCATGAGATCCCGCTCGGCCGCTTCGGCCAGCCGGAGGAGATCGCGGCGATGGTGCTGTGGCTGTCCAGCCCGCGGGCGGCGTATGTCACCGGGCAGACCGTGAACGTCGATGGCGGTATCGCGCGCGGCCTGCTGTGACGATTCGCCCACTGACCGGCACCAGCGCCAAGTGCCAGAAAAGGGAGGGGGATCGGGGGCGTTCCCTCCCCCGACCTTATCAATACATCGACTGTTCCAGCCGCCCGGGCGCGTCCCGGTCATAACCGTCGGCATCGAGGTCCCGCCCGCTATGGGCCGCGATGAGCTTGCCCATCGTCGGCAGCCCCGCCGGCCGCGCCTTGCCGTCCCACAGGCGGGACCGCATCACCGATTTCGCGCATTGCATGAACAGGTCGCTCACCGTCACCGCCAGCACGGAGGTGGGCGGCTTGCCGCGTTCCACGAAGCGGGCGGTCAGCGCCGGGTCGGTGGTGATGCGTGCGGTGCCGTGCACGCGCAGCACTTCGGACGCGCCGGGGACGAAGAAGATGACGGAGACGCGGTTGTCCTCGATGATGTCGCGCAGCCCGTCCAGCCGGTTGTTGCCGCGCCGGTCCGGGATCAGCAGCGTGCCGTCCGGTTCCACCGCCACGAAGCCGGGCGCATCGCCGCGCGGCGTCGCATGCACGCCGCGGCTGCCCACGGTGGACAGCACGCAGAAGGGGGATGCGGCGATCCAGGCCCGCGCCGTGGCCTCGACGCGCGGCGAGACCTTGTTCGCGGCAAGTTCGGATGGTTCGCCGTACAGGGTGCGCAGCTGCGCTTCGGTGGTGACGGCGAAGGGGTCGGTGGGGGTCTGGATGTCCATGGGGGCAAGTCTGGCCCGGTCCGGGGGTGGTTTTCCAGCCCATGCTTGCCGCGCCGCCGTTGCCGCCGGTAAAAGCCAGCCATTCCACGACACAGCACTTCGGGAGAGGGACGGCCATGGCCGGCCATTCGCACGCCAAGAACGTCATGCACCGCAAGGCCGCGCAGGGGGCCAAGCGCGCCCAGGCCTTCGGCAAGCTGATCCGCGAGATCAGCGTCTCCGCCAAGCAGGGCCTGCCGGACCCGGCGATGAACCCGCGGCTGCGCGCCGCGGTGAAGGCCGCGCTGGTGGCCAATATGACCCGTGACACCATCGACCGCGCCATCAAGCGCGCCAGCACGGCGGGGCAGGGCGAGGATTGGCAGGAGGTCCGTTATGAGGGCTACGGACCCTACGGCATCGCCATCATCGTCGAGGCGCTGACCGACAACCGCAACCGCACCGGCGGCGACCTGCGTTCGATCTTCAACAAGGCCGGCGGGGCGCTGGGCGAGACGAATTCGGTCGCCTTCCAGTTCGATCGCAAGGGCGTTCTGCGGTACCCGGCCGCCGCGGCGAGCGCGGATGCGATGCTGGATGCGGCGATCGAGGCTGGCGCTGAGGATGTCGAATCCGACGAGGACACGCATGAGGTGTCCTGCTCGGTCGAGGATTTCGCCGCCGTGCGCGATGCGCTGGAAACGGCCTTCGGGGAAGCGCAGGCCGCCAAGCTGGAATGGTGGCCGTCCACGACCATCGACCTTGATGAGGACCGCGCACGCGAGATCCTCAAGCTGGTCGATGTGCTGGACGAGCATGACGACGTGCAGACCGTCTATGCGAATTTCGAAGTGGATGCAGCGGCGGCGGAACGGTTGTCGGCGGCGTGATGGCGGTGGGAACCGGAGAGGGCTTTGCCCCCTCCGGACCACCCCCACCAAAGGCTTAAGGCCTTTGGAAACCCCGAGCTGGGCCGGGCCTGAAGCTGTGCGCGCCGGGACAGGGCGTACGGGGCGGAATGGGGGCAACATGCTAGTCTCCAGCCATGTCGCGCCGGCCGATTCGCATCCTGGGCCTTGACCCCGGCCTCCAGCACACCGGCTGGGGGCTCATTGAACATGACGGCTTTCGCCTGCGCTTCCTGGCGGAAGGCGTCATTTCCACCACCCCCGCCGAGGACCTGCCGGACCGCCTGCTGGCGCTGCATCGCGGCCTGGCCGCCATGATCGACCTGCACGCGCCGGAAGAAGCCGCCGTCGAGAACACCTATGTCGCGCGCAACCCGGATTCCGCGCTGAAACTCGGCCAGGCGCGCGGGGTGGTGGTGCTGGCGCCGGCGCTCGCCGGGCTGTCCGTCGCGCAATACGGGGCGATGGAAGTGAAGCGCGCTGTGGTGGGTAACGGTCATGCAGCCAAGGAACAGGTCCAGGCGATGGTGCGGCATCTGTTGCCAGGCGTGACCTTCAAGCGGGCCGATGCGGCGGATGCGCTGGCGGTGGCGATCTGCCACGCGCATCACCGGCAGTCGAAGACTGCGCTCGCGCGGGGGTATCAGCCGGCATGATGGGCGCGTTCGAAGGCGGGGAGGGGCATTGCCCCACCCCACCAAAGGCCAGTGGGCCTTTGGAAACCGGCACTTGGTTTGGGGCAAATGGCGCACGGGAGCGCCCCTTGGCGCCTTGCCACCCGCCGGCACGCAGCGCCAAGTCGAGGTTTCCAAAGGCCTTAAGCCTTTGGCGGGGTGAGGTTTGGAGAGGGGCGGCGCCCCTCTCCAAGGACCGCCCATGATCGGCCAGCTCAAGGGCCGCCTGGACTCCACCCATGACGGCGGCTGCATCTTCGACGTGAACGGCGTCGGCTACCTGCTCTCCTGCTCGCGAAAGACGCTCGATGCGCTGGCGGGCAAGGACGGCGTGCAGCGGATGCTGGTCGAAACCCGCGTCAGCCAGGACGCCATCACGCTGTACGGCTTCGCCGATGCGTCCGAACGGGAGGCCTTCCGCGCGCTGATCGAGGTCAAGACCGTCGGGCCCCAGAAGGCGCTGATCATCCTGTCCTCGCTGACGCCCGATGGCCTGGCGCGGGCCATTGCCGGCAAGGAACGCAAGCGGCTGTCCGAGGTGAAGGGCCTCGGTGCGGCCACCGCCAACCGGGTCGTCGATGAGCCCGCGATGCAGAAATGGGCGGTCGGCCGCGCGACGCCCGATGCCGATGGCGAAGGCGCGTTGACGATTGCCGCGCTGGAACAGGGCGCGGAGGCGGATGCCGTCTCGGCGCTGGTCAATCTCGGCTGGAAGCAACCGCTGGCGGCCGCGGCCATCGCGCGGGTGGCGAAGCGGCTGGGTGAGGGCGCGACGCTCGACGCCTTGATCCGTGACGGGCTGAAGGAAATGGCCAGGTGAGCGAGCGCATCACCGACCCTGAACGCCAGGATGACGATTACGGCGAGCACGCGCTGCGGCCGCAGACCATTGCCGACTTCACCGGACAGGCTTCGCTGCGTGAGAATCTGACCGTGTTCATCGCCGCGGCGAAGGCGCGCGCCGAACCGATGGACCATGTGCTGTTCCATGGCCCGCCGGGCCTGGGCAAGACGACGCTGGCGCAGATCGTCGCGCGTGAATTGGGCGTGGGGTTTCGCGCGACGTCGGGGCCGGTATTGCAACGGTCTGGCGATCTTGCCGCCATCCTGACCAACCTGCAGCCGCGCGACGTGCTGTTCGTCGATGAAATCCACCGGCTGCAACCGGCCATCGAAGAGACGCTGTATCCGGCGATGGAGGATTTCTGCCTCGACCTGATTATCGGAGAAGGGCCGGCGGCGCGGACCGTGCGCATCGACATCCCGCCCTTCACGCTGATCGGGGCGACGACCCGGGCGGGCCTGCTGGCCACGCCGCTGCGCGACCGCTTTGGCATCCCGCTGCGGCTGATCTTCTACACCGCCGAGGAACTGCACGGCATCGTCAGCCGCGGTGCGCGGAAGCTGAACTTCGCCTTGTCCGATGATGGTGCCATGGAAATCGCCAGGCGTTCGCGCGGCACCCCGCGCATTGCCGGGCGGCTGCTGCGGCGTGTGCGCGATTTCTCGATGGTGGAAGGCCGCGTCGCGGATCGGCCGATGGTCGATGGCGCGCTGCTGCGGCTGGAGGTCGATGCGCTGGGGCTGGATGCGATGGACCGGCGCTACCTGCGCCGCATCGCCGAACACCATGGTGGCGGGCCGGTTGGCATCGAGACCCTGGCCGCGGCGCTGGCCGAAGGGCGCGATACGCTGGAGGAAGTGGTCGAGCCCTTCCTGATCCAGGAAGGCCTGGTGCTGCGGACTCCGCGCGGGCGGATGCTCGGCGAACGCGGCTGGCGGCACCTCGGACTCGCGCCGCCGGCCTCGACGATCGCACAAATGGACCTGTTGCGGGACACGGATGCGTGAGCATGGCTTCGCCTGAACCGTCAGAAAACATCCACCGATACAACCTGAGGGTGTATTTCGAAGACACGGATGCGGGCGGGATGGCCTATCACGCCCGATATCTGCATTGGGCGGAACGGGCGCGAACCGAATCCTTGCGCGCCATAGGGTTGCCGCATCAATTTATGATGGAACGTCACAATGCGTTGCTGGTGGTGCGGCGCATCGAAGTGGAGTATTGGCGCCCCGCCCGCCTCGATGACCCCGTGGTCGTCGAAACCGCGATTCTGCGGGTGACCGGTGCGCAGATCGTCCTGAACCAGACCGTCCGCGCGGCGGCGGACGGGGTGGATGCTCCGGGTGAGCGGCTGGCGGGGCTGAAGGTTGGCCTGGTCTGCGTGGGGCAGGGGACCTTGAAGCCCGTGCCGCTGCCTGAGCCGTGGCGGAGTGTGTTGCGGGGCCTCATCACGCCGGAGGCGTGTGGGCGTCAAGGCACGCCGGAGGCGTGTGGGCGTTAAGGCACGCCGGCGGCGTGTGGGCGTAAAGTCACGCCGGAAGGCGTGCCGGATTGAATGCGCGCCGGAAGGCGCGTGGGCGTGATCCTGCCGGAACCGGCAGGTTGACCGCCCCGATGCGTATTGCAGGCGGCTTCGGCCGCAAACGCCCCGGTGGGGGCGGGAAAGGAGAGTTGGCGTGGACGGTACCGTGACCGCTCAGGCGTTGGGACAGGCGGCGCACGACCTGTCGCTCTGGGGGTTGTTCCTCCAGGCGGACTGGATCGTGAAGTCGGTGATGATCGGGCTGCTGATCGCCAGCGTCTGGGTCTGGGCCATCGTCTTCGACAAGGTGACAAGCCTGCGCCGGGCCAACAAGGCGGCCGACGCCTTTGAGGACCGCTTCTGGTCCGGCGGCAGCCTCGATGACCTTTACTCCAAGGAAGGTGAGGAACCGGCCCATCCGATCGCCGCCGTGTTCGGCGCGGCGATGCGCGAATGGCGCCGTTCCGCCGGCCAGGCCGGGTTGATGGGCGGGGCCAAGGAACGTGTCGAACGCGCCATGGCCGTGACCATCGGGCGGGAGATGGAACGCCAGGAACGCTGGATGATCTTCCTCGCGAGCGTGGGTTCGGTCGCCCCCTTCATTGGCCTGTTCGGCACGGTCTGGGGCATCATGAACTCCTTCGCCGCCATCGCGGGCATGCAGAACACCAACCTCGCCGTGGTGGCACCTGGCATCGCGGAGGCGCTGTTCGCCACCGCGATCGGCCTGGTTGCCGCCATCCCGGCGGTGCTTGCCTACAACAAGCTCAGCACCGACCTCGCCCGCTTCGCGGGGCGGATGGAATCCTTCGCCACCGAGTTCGCTGCCATCCTGTCGCGCCAGACCGAAGCGGCGGCGAATGACAGGGCTGTGGCGGCCACGACGGCGGCGGAGTAGCCGCCATGGCCTCCCCGCTGATCGGGTCGCGCGGCAATGGCCGCCGCTATCGCCCGATGGCCGAGATCAACGTCACGCCGATGGTGGACGTCATGCTCGTGCTGTTGATCATCTTCATGGTCGCCGCGCCGCTGATGACGGTGGGCGTGCCGGTGGATCTGCCGCGCACCGCGGCATCGCCGCTCAACCAGGAAACCGAGCCGCTGACCATCTCGGTCGATCCGACGGGCAAGGTGTTCCTGCAGGAAACCGAGGTGCCGATGGCCGACCTCGTTCCCCGTCTCCAGGCGATCATGGCCAACCAGCCTCAGGGCGCGCCGGAGCGGCGCATCTTCGTGCGCGGTGACCGAGCGATCTCCTACGGCACGGTGATGGAGGTGATGGGCACCATCGCCGCCGCCGGCTTCACCCGCGTCGCCCTGCTCGCCGAGCAGCCGGGGGGCGCGGCGCCGGCACCGGCCGCGCCGGCGCGT
>JALHQB010000026.1 GCA_022842185.1 Acetobacteraceae bacterium | reverse complement strand
CGAGGCGCTGCTCGCCGGCGCAGCCTGGCCGCGCTTTGGTGAATTGCCCTGGCCGTTCGCCGCCCCCCCGGACGCGGCACGGCGGGGCTTTGCGGCGCTGCTGCCGCACGGCGCGCGCTGGCCGCGCATCCGCCTCGTCACACCCTGCCTGAATCCGGGGCCGTGGCTGGAGGAGACGATCCTGTCCGTCGCGGCGCAGGGGTATCCGGCCGTCGAGCACGTGGTCGTCGATGGCGGATCGACCGATGGCACGGCCGCCGTGCTGGCGCGGCATGGGGGCACGCTGCACGCGGTGATCACCGAGGCCGATGGCGGCCCGGCGGAGGCGATCAACAAGGGTCTCGCCGGCACCGATGCGGAGCTGGTTGGCTGGATCAATGCCGATGACCTGCTGGCCCCCGGCGCGCTGCATGTTCTTGGGGCGACCTTCGCCGCCGACCCGGATGCGGACATCGTGCATGGCTGGTCGGTGGCGCATCGCGCGCGGCGGATCACGGCGATCCAGCAGCCCCTGCCTGACGGGCCGGACGGCTTCACTGTCGCGGCGCTGGCCGACGTGTTCGGCCGCTGGGCCGAAGGGCGGTTCTTCCTGCAACCCGAGGCGCTGGTGGCGCGGCGGCTGTGGGACCGGCTGGGCGGACGGCTCGATACCGGGCTGGCGGCGGTGTTCGATTATGAATTGTGGCTGCGCGCGGCGCGGAACGGCGCGCGCGTGGTGCAGGCGCGCTGGCCGGTGGCGTATTACCGCACCCATCCGGCGCAGCGCAGCGGCCAGCGTTCCACCGTCGCGGTCGAGCAGGTGGCGGTGCGTGACCGCTTCACCGCCCCTGCCCCTTCGATGGAACGGGCCGCACAGGTGGCGGCTGCGCTGCGTACGGCGCTGCATCCGCCCGGCCGCCCGGCGCGGCTGCTGCTGATCGACCCGCACTGCGCCGAGACGATCTCCGATGCCGCGCGGGCGGAGGCGTGTGCGGCACTGCTGGCGCGCGGCATCGCGCTGGAGGTCGCGGCCCGCGTGCCTGATGCAGCGGTCCAGGCCGATCTTGTGCTGCGCCTGCTGGGCGCGCATGGCGGCGGCGATTGGGTCTCGCGGCTACGCAGGCAGGGTTTCGCCGGGCCGACGATCGGGTGGTTCACCGAGGATGATCGCGATGCGGCGTCCAACGCCGCCATGGCGCGGGCGCCGGACATCGTGGTGCCGTCCCGCGCGTGCCGGCGCGGCGTGTTGTTGCAGGACTGCGCGGTGGTGACGCAGGCCATGGCGCCACCCTGCGGGCTGGTCTCGGTGGCGGAGGCGCGGGCCGCCTTCGCCGGTGATCCCACGCCGGGCAGCGCGGCGGATGCGCCCTGGCAGCCGGGGGTGATGCGCCTGGCGGCGGCACGGCGCGCGGCGGGACCGATGGCGGTGGCGGACCATGGGGCGGTGGTGCTGGCGCTGCTCGCCGGGCGCGCGCCGGCGTTCGGGACGGCGGGGTTGAGCGAGGTGTTCGAGGGGACGCTGCCGGACGATGCGGCGGGGCGGCACGCGGTGGGGCTCAGTCTGCTGTTGGCGCCGCGGCTGTTGGCGGTGATCGAGGGGCTGTTGTGGTCAGGGGCGGGCGCTGGGCCATTCGGGTCGATTGGAGAAGGGCTTCGCCCCTCTCCAAACCTCTCCCCACCAAAGGCTTAAGGCCTTTGGAAACCTCAACTTTGGTGCTGAATGCCGTCGGTCGGTGCCAAGATTGTGGACGGGTGAGGACCGCCCTGCGTGACCAACGCCAAGGTCCCGCGGTCCAGGGACCCGTTGGTCCCTGGCGGGGTGGTCTGGAGGGGCAGCGCCTCTCCAGCTACACCACCACCACGCGCCCTGCCTGCCCCGCCGGCAGAACCCCGTGCGGATCGAAGACCAGCGCCGCCAAACCCGCGATCCGCGCCGGGTCATACGTCCGGTGCGGCGTGGCGAGGATGACCGCATCGGCGTCGCAGCGCGCGGGGTCCTCGATGCGCCGCAGGCCGTCCAGCACCGCCGGTGCGACGCCAAGCACCGGGTCGTGCCACAGCACATCGGCGCCGCGCGCCGCCAGGGCGTGCAGCAATTCGACCGCCGCCGCGCCGCGCAGGTCGGCCACGTCCGGCTTGTAGGTCACGCCCAGCACCAGCACCCGTCGCCCGGCGACCGACCCGCCCAGCGCCCGTTCCACCGCGGCGAGGATGCGTGCGGGCCGGGTCCGATTGGCTTCGGCGGCGGCGGCGAGCAGGCCGGAGGCCGCGCCGGCGCGGGCCAGTTCCATTTGCAGGAAAGCGGGATCGACCGGAATGCAATGGCCCCCTGCCCCCGCGCCAGGCCAGAAGGGAGCGAAGCCGAAGGGCTTGGTCGCCGCCGCCGCCACCACCGCGCGGGTGGGGACGCCCAGCGCCGCGAAGCCGCGATGCAGTTCATCCATCAGGGCGATGTTGACCAGGCGATAGGTGTTCTCCAGCAGCTTCGCGCATTCGGCGATCTCGGGCGTCGCGACCGGGATGACGCGGTCGGTGATGCGGCCCCAGAAGGCGCGGGCGCGGGCCAGCGAGACCACGTCCGGCGCGCCGAGCAGCCGGGGGATGTGGCGTGGGCCGGACGTGTCGCCGCCGGGGTTTTCGCGTTCCGGCGAGACGGCGAGGAAGATGTCCCGCCCGACGATCAGCCCATCGCGTTCCAATTCGCGCCGGCACAGCCCGTTGGTCGCCCCGGGCTGGCAGGTGGAGACGAGGCAGACCAGAGCGCCGGGCGCCAGCCCCGCCCGGCAGGTGTCGAGCGCGGCCTGCACCAGCGACAGGTCCGGCTGGCCATCGGGGTCAAGTGGCGTGGGGACGCAGA
This sequence comes from Acetobacteraceae bacterium, assembly GCA_022842185.1. Taxonomy (GTDB): domain Bacteria; phylum Pseudomonadota; class Alphaproteobacteria; order Acetobacterales; family Acetobacteraceae; genus Neoroseomonas. The sequence goes on along the minus strand of JALHQB010000026.1, from coordinate 56,708 downwards.
TCAGCCAGGTCTCCGCGCGTGGCAGGGCGCGGGGGTCGGCAGTGGCCTGCATGGTTCCCGTGGCCGCCGCGGCGCGGGCCACGCATGGGTCGAGGTCGAAGCCGGTGACCGCGAAGCCGGCGGCGGCGGCTTCACGCGCGATGGGCAGGCCGACATAGCCGAGGCCGATGACCACGACCTCGCCGGCGGCGACGGCGGCGGTCCTGGCGGCATCGCGCAGCAGGCCGGTATCGGGCATGGCTGCATAGTTGTTGTTTACGGAATCTAAATCAACCCATGGGCGATTGCCTGGAAGCCCACTGGCGCCGTGCCGGTCTTTGCGCCAAGCAGGATCGCCAGGGCACGCGGGCAGTTCCCGCAGGGGGATCGGAGTGATGGGGGAGATGAGGGCATGACGGCGCCGGTGCATGTGGCGACGCATCCGCTGATCCAGCACAAGCTTGGCCTGATGCGGGAAGCCGGGTGCCCGTCCTCCGACTTTCGCCGCCTGCTTGGCGAGATCGCGATGCTGCTGTGCTACGAGGTGACGCGCGACCTGCCGCTGGAACAGGTGCCGATCGCCACGCCGCTGGAACCAATGATGGTGCCGCGGCTGGCCGGACGGAAGCTGGTACTGGCGCCGGTGCTGCGCGCGGGGCTGGGCATGCTGGACGGGATGCTGGCGCTGCTGCCGGCGGCACGCGTCGCACATGTCGGGCTGTACCGGGACCCGGCGACGTTGCAGGCCGTCGAGTATTACTTCAAGGCGCCGGTCGATGTGGCGGAACGGCTGGTGTTGGTGCTCGACCCGATGCTGGCGACGGCGAATTCGGCAGTCGCCGCGATCGACCGGATCAAGGCGCGCGGCTGCCGGTCGATCCGGTTCGTGTGCCTGCTGGCGGCGCCCGAAGGGCTGCGGCATCTGCAGGCAGCGCATCCGGACGTGCCGGTCTGGACGGCGGCGGTGGACCGGTCGCTGGACGAGCATGGGTACATCCGGCCCGGGCTGGGGGATGCGGGGGATCGGATTTTCGGGACGGCTTGATCCTGGCCGGCGGGCGGAGGGTGGGGCTCAAGGTTGGAGGGGCCTTGCCCCTCCAAGCCACCCCACCAAAGGCCAGTGGGCCTTTGGAAACCGTCACTTGGCGCCAAGTACGGCGGACGTGCGCCCCAGCGCCAAGTCGAGGTGTCCAGAGGCCCTTGGGCCATTGGAAACCTCCATTTTTGGCGCTGAACGCCGACGGTCGATGCCAAGATGAATGCACGATTATGGTACAGGACCGGGTGAAGGACGCCCTGCGTGACAAACACCAATATCCCGCGGTCCAGGGACCCGTAGGTCCCTGGCGGGGTGGTTTGGAGGGGCAGCGCCCCTCCGACCTTCCTACGCGACCTGCGGCGACGTCACGCCACCTTGCGGCTCGCCGGCAGGCTGCCCATCGCCGCGCGGAACGCGTCCAGCGTCTGCGCGATATCGGCGGCGGTATGGGCGGTGGACAGGTAGAACTTGCTGTCCCCCTTCAGTATCCCGTGGCTGCGCATCGTGGCGTTGACGTGCTTCTGCATCGCGGTGTCCTGGCGCATCACCGCGCGGTAGTCGCGCATGTCGCCGGCGGCATAGACCACGTCGAACAGCACCGGCTCGCCCAGGCATTGCGCCGGGATGCCGGCTTCGGCGATCAGCGTGGTCAGCCCGTCCATCAACGCGCGGCCCATCGCGAAGACGCGGTCATAGGTGCCGGCCTCGCGCAGCACCTCCAGCGTCGCCAGCCCCGCCACGGCGGCGACCGGGTTGCCCGACAGCGTGCCGACCTGCGTGAGGAAGCGGTCCTCGCCTACCGCCGCCTTGTCGAACAACGCCATGATGTCGGCGCGGCCGCCGATGGCCGACAGCGGAAAGCCGCCGCCGACGATCTTGCCCAGGGTGCAGATGTCAGGCGTCACGCCGTACAATTCCTGCGCGCCGCCATAGGCGAAGCGGAAGCCGGTCACGACCTCGTCGAAGATCAGCGGGATGCCGAGGTGCGCCGTGACCTCGCGCACCGCCTGGAGGAAGCCGGGCTTGGGCGGCACCAGCCGCTGCAACGGCTCCATGATGACGCCGCCGATCTCGTCCTGATGCGCCTCGATCAGCCGCACCGCGGCTTCGATGTCGTTGAAGGGCGCGACCAGGACTTCGTTGCGCACGGCGTCGGGGATGCCTGGGCTGTCGGGCACGGCCTCGGGGAAGTTCGCCAAGTGCCGGGGGGCGAGCGACATCAGCGCCCAGTCGGACATGCCGTGATAGCCACCTTCGAACTTCACGATCTTCGGGCGGCCGCGATAGGCGCGGGCGAGGCGCATGGCATAGAAATCGGCCTCGGTGCCCGAGGTGAGGAAACGCACCTGGTCGGCGCAGGGCACCGCATCGACGATGGCCTCGGCCAGCCGGATGCCGGGCTCATTGTTGGTGAAGAAGGTGGTGCCTTTCGGGATCTGCGCGAGCACCGCCTCGGTCACCGCCGGGTGGTCGTGGCCGATGAACATCGGGCCGGAGCCGAGCAAGTAGTCCACATAGTCGTTGCCCGAGACGTCCGTGCAGTGGCCGCCCTTGCCGGAGCGGATGACGATGTCGTTGGCGAAATTGCCGAAGCCGCCGCCGGGCAGCACGCGCTTGGCCGCCTCCATCAGCGCCAGTTCCTCAGCACCCTTCGCAATGCCCGTCATGTCCCGCTCCTTGCTGCGTCGCGGCAAGGCTAGAGCAGATCGCGCCTGACTGTAATCGGTCGGGCGTGAGAGGACGCTCGATCATCCAAGGCGCGCGCCATCGGCCCAGGACCACCGCCGCTACCGGGGCGTCGGCGCGCCGTCCGCTTCCGATTGCCCGATGCCGAAGATGCCGCGCAGGAAGCCCGGCGTCAGTGCCGCCAGCGGATTGACGCTGACGGCGGGGTCCGCGAGCGGCCCGCGCATCCGATAGGTCGCGGCGAACAGCCCGCCGCCTTCCTCCGGGCTGAACAGCCGCCCCAGAATCGGGATGCGCCCGAGCAGCGAGTTGAAGACATAGGCCGGCACGATGGTGCCCTCCATGTCGATCGTCTCCCGCTGGCGGTCGATGCGCCCCCGGGCGGTCAGGCCCAGCGAGGCCGAGAAGGCGCGGGCATTGTCGAGGACCAGCGCGTCCCGCGACAGGGTGAAGGGCGCGGTCAGGCTGGCGAAGCCGAGGCCCTGGCCGGACAACGCCTCGAACAGGCCATAGACCGACATCGCCTGGAGCAGCTTGCCGAGTGCCGGCGCATCGCGCACCGCGAAGTCCTCAAGTTCCGCCGAACCCACCAGCGGCGCGCCGGGACGTGCGCTGACATAGGACGCATCGACGCGCAGCCGCCCGCCCTGAATGGTGCGCAACACGCCGAAGGCGCGCAGCAACGCGCCGCCATCGTCGCTGGTCAGGCGCAGGTGGCGCCGCCCATTGGCCGGCCCGATGGCAAGGTCCAGGCTGCCGCCGCCGGCGACGCGCCCGCGCACCTGCGCCGCCTGCACCGCGCCGGGGCCATCGACCGTCATGCTCGCGGTGATGCCGGTCAGCGCCCGGTCCTGCTGCAGCAGCACGCGGTCGAACGCGGCATCGAGCACCACGCCGGCAATGTTGGCGTCCGCCGCGACCGTTTCATCCGAGGCGAGCGGACGGGCCAGCACCGGGCCGAGGTCGAGCACCGGCCCGCGCATCGCCACGGTCCAGTTCGCGCGCGGGCCATCGGGCGGGCTGATATGCCCGGTGAACCGGTTGCGGCCGAGCTGGCCCTGCTGGATCTCGATACGCTGCGGGATGTTCCGGCGCAGCTGTGTGCCGCGCCCGCGCAGCAGCGCGTCCGGGGCTTCGACGCGGATGGCGTCGATCGCGGTGATTTGGCCATTCTGCAGGACGACGGTCGCCTCCGCAGTCGCCGCCGTGCCCGGCGGCTTGGCCCAGGCCAGCACGTCCAGGGCCAGCCGCGCCTCGCGCAGGTCGGCGCGCAGCTGCACGCGGCCGGCGCCGCTGCGCCGTGTCTCGTTGCGGATGTCGAGGCCAACCATGCCCTGGACGAAGGGGCGGGGGTCCAGGCCGAATGCCGCGATCTGCCCTGCCTCCGCCCGGCCCGAGACGATCTCCCGCGAGACCAGCTGGCCGGGCGGGCCGGGGCGGAAATCGGCCTCCTGCTGGATGCGCAGCGGGATGCCCTGGACGGTCGCCGTGCCGGTCGCCCGCAGCCCTGCCGGGTCAGCGGTGAACTCGAAATTGCCGCGTTCGAGATCCTTGCCCAGCACCAGGCGCGGAATGCGGATATCGGTGACGCGGCCGGAGGAGGCGATGCGCATCGCCTCGATCGGCAGTTCCGCGACCAGCGGGAAGGCGATCGACAGGCGGGCTTCGCGCACCGTACCGCGCACCTCGCTGATCGGCGGCGCGCGGCGGCTGAACAGTCCCAGCCGCTGGTGGCGCAGCAGCGCCCACACATCCGCCGCGGGGCCGCCAACCACGAATTCCATCTCGGCCGTCTCGGGGTCGGTGTCGAAGCCGATGCGGATGCGCCCCTCGCGCAGTTCGATGGCGGTGCCGGACTGGGTGCCGCGCAGGATATCGATGTCGATGGCATCCAGGCCAAAGCGGGCGCGGGCGGCGGCGCGTTGCGCGGGTGGCATCGGCCGCAGCCAATGCACCTCAAGGTCCTCAGCCTCCAGCGTGCCTTCCAGCGAGAGGATGCGCGGCGCGGCGGCCGGGTCCCATTCGGCGGTCACGCGCCAGTTGCCGTCGCGCGCGATGCCGCCGGTTGCGTTCTCAGTGATCCAGGACCGCGCGCCGGATGCGACGCCCTGCGGCCAGTACAGGTCGAGATCGGCGGCGGCGACCTGGTCGATGGCTACCCGCGCATCGGCCTGCCAGCGGCCATCGGCCAGATGCAGATCGGCCTGTCCGGTGATCACCGGCGGCGCGCCGGCCGCACTTCGCCCCGGTGGCAGCAGCGGCGCGGGGCGCAACAGGGCGCGTTCCACCCGCAGCGTCTTTTCATCGAGAGTGACATCGGCTTCGAGCGCGGTGAGCGCCATGCGGCCATGGCGGCCAAGGTCCAGCGTGCCCGCCCCCACGCGCAGCCGGGCGATCGCCATGGTCGGGATGCGCAGCCCATCCAGCCGCACATCGACCGTAAGCCCGGCCGGCGCGTCGATCGCCGCCAGCGGCGCGAGCAGCGGCGCGCTGCCGGCCAGCGCGGCCGGCCGCACCGCCGGCATGATCATCCGCAGGCTGCCGCGGCCGGTCTGCCCGTCGATCGACCCGCGCACGCGCAGATCGACCTGGCCGGTGTCGAGCACCAGCCCGCCGCTGCCTGTCACGTCGATGCCGCCGCCCGCGCGGCGGGTCATCACGAGGCTGCCGATCTCGGCCGTCCAGGATCGGCCGAGTTGCGCATCGACCACCCGCAGCCGCGCATTCACCAACCGGACACGGCGCAGGGCCGAGAGCGGCGTGGCGTCGGAGGGCGGGTGCATCAGCTGCGCCGCAAGGTCGAGCAAGGGGTCGTTGGCCGGGTCGGCGGCGGCCTCGGCTTCCTCCAGCGCGGCGACGAGGCCCAGGCGCATCGCACCGTCCTCGGATCGCGTGGCGACCAGGGTCAGCCCACCCAGTTCCAGCGTGGTCGGCGCGATCGACCCGCGCAGCAGCCAGGCCAGCGAGATCGACACCGCCGCATCGGGCAATTCGGCCCGCATCGCGCCATCCGGGCCGATCGCGCGCACATGGCGCAGTGTCAGGGCGATCGGCGAGCTATGGCCGTCCTGCCAGCCGGACCAGGCGATCGCGGCCTCGCCGATTTCAAGCCTTGTGCCGTCGCCGCCGGCGTCGAACACCTTTTCGAATTCCCGCGCCAGCATGGGTACCGGCAGCGGCCCCTGTTGCAGCCGCCAGGCGAGCGCGCCGACGCCGAGCCCGCCCAGCAGCGCGACCAGGATCACCAGCCGCACCAGCCGGTTGATCATGCGCCCGGCTTGACCGGCGGCCCGCCTCACCTGTTCCCTGCCCGACCATGACGGCCTGCATTGCCCCCGAACGCCTGCCCCGCCCCTTCGATCCCGCCGCCGCCACGCTCGCGCGGGAGGGCTTCGTCGAGCGCGGCCCCGCCGAGCGGGACTTCGCCGCCTCGGCGCCCGGCCGCGCGCTGCTGGACGCCCTGGGGGGGCACAGCCCGTATCTGGCGGACCTCGCCATCCGCGAATCGGCCACGCTGATGGCACTTGCCGAACGCGGGCCGGACGATGCGATGGCCCGTGCGCTGGACCCGCTGGGGCGCATCGATCCCGCCACGCCACGCGCGGGGGTCGCGACCGTGCTGCGCCAGGCCAAGCGGCAGGGCGCGCTGACCGCGGCGGTGGCCGACATCGCCGGGCTCTGGCCGCTCGACCGCGTCACGGGGGCGTTGTCCGACCTGGCCGAGGCCGCGATCGACGCCGCCTGCGCGCATCTGCTGCGCGACGCTGCGGCGCGCGGCGAGATCAACCTGTCGGGCGCGGGCAAGACCGACCCGCGCCTGGTGGGGCGGAATTCGGGCCTGGTCGTGCTCGGCATGGGCAAGCTCGGCGGGCGGGAACTGAACTACTCGTCCGATGTGGACCTCATGGTGCTCTATGACCCCTCGGTTGCAGCCTACCATGCCGATCGCGCCGGCGCCGTCTATGTGCGCATCGCCCGCGATCTCGTGAGACTGCTCGAAGAACGCACGGCCGAGGGTTATGTTTTCCGCACCGACCTGCGGCTGCGGCCGGACCCGGCCGCGACGCCACTGGCGGTCTCGGTCCCGGCCGGCATCACCTATTACGAAAGTATGGGGCAGAATTGGGAACGCGCCGCCATGATCAAGGCGCGGCCGGTCGCGGCCGACCGTGCCGCCGGCGAATCCTTCCTGCGCGAGATCCGGCCCTTCGTCTGGCGTCGTCACCTCGATTTCGCCGCCGTCGCGGACATCCACTCGATCAAGCGGCAGATCCACGCGCATAAGGGGGCCAAGGGCGCCAACGCCACGGTGCAGGTCGAAGGCCATGACGTGAAGCTTGGCCGCGGCGGGATACGGGAGATCGAGTTCACCGCCCAGGTGCTGCAACTGATCTGGGGCGGGCGGGACCCGGGGCTGCGGGACCCGACGACGCTCGGCGCGCTGTCATCCCTGGCCGCGGCCGGCAAGATCGACCGGCGCGCCGCCGCCGACCTCGCCGATGCCTATGTGTTCCTGCGCAACCTCGAACACCGGCTGCAGATGGTGGCCGACCGGCAGACGCACCGGATGCCGGAGACCGAGGCGGGCATCGCCTGCATCGCGTCCTTCTTCGGCTTTCCGGACGCGGTGGCCTTCCGCACCGCCTTCACCCAGCACCTGCGGCGGGTGGAACGCCATTACGGCCACATGTTCGAAGCCGAGCCGACCCTCGCTTCAGAGGACACCCATGGCAGCCTGGTCTTCACCGGCGTCGAGGATGATCCGGCGACGATCGAGACCTTGCGCGCGATGGGATACGCCAACCCGTCCAGCATCGCGGCGATGGTGCGGGGCTGGCATCATGGCCATACGCGCGCGACGCGCAGCGAAAGGGCGCGGGAGTTGCTGACCGCGCTGATGCCGTCCCTGCTGTCGGCCTTCGCCAAGCAGCGCACGCCCGATGCGGCGGTCGCGCGGCTGGATGGCGTCTTCGCGCGGCTTTCGGCCGGTGTGCAGGTGTTGAGCCTGCTGGAACGCAATCCGGCGCTGATGGAACGGCTGGCGGGCATCCTGGGGGCTGCGCCGCAACTGGCCGACCACCTGTCCCGCCACACCGCGGCGTTGGAAGGGCTGCTGGTCGGCGCCGGCGGGACGATCGGCAATGCGGCGACCACCCTGCCCGCCCTGTTGAAGGATGCCCGGCATGTCGAGGAGGCGATGGACGCTGCCCGGCGGCTGGTGCTGGAGGGCAAGTTCGAGATCGACGCGGCAGCGATGGAAGGCGCTTTCGATGTCGATGCCGCGGGGGAAGCGCGCAGCGCCCTGGCCGATGCTGCCATCACCGGCCTGTTGCCGCATGTCGAAAGCGAATTCGCCGAACGCTATGGCCGCGTGAAGGGCGGCGCGCTGGCGGTGGTCGCGTTGGGCAAGCTGGGCGGGCGGGAGATGTTGCCGGGGTCGGACCTCGACCTGATCCTGATTTACGACCATGCGCCGGGGGCCGAGGCCAGCGAAGGGCGCGCCAGGCGCGGACAGCCGGCGCCCAGGTCGCTGCCGGTCTCGCAGTACTTCACGCGCCTCGCCCACCAGGTGATCGGCGGCATCACCGCGCCGGGCGCCGAGGGCAAGCTGTACGAGGTGGACATGCGGCTGCGGCCCTCGGGGTCGAAAGGCCCGGTGGCGGTCTCGCTGGCCGGCTTCCAACGGTATCACGCCGAGGAAGCCTGGACCTGGGAACGCATGGCGCTGACCCGCGCGCGCGTCGTCGCCGCGCCCCCGGGGCTGCGCCGCAAGGTCGAGGCCGCAATCCGCGCCGCCCTGCTGCGCCCCGATGCCGCGGCCAAGGCCATCCCCGACGCCGTGGCCATGCGCGGGCGGATGCTGCGCGACCTGCCGCCCGACGGGCCATGGGATGTGAAGCTCGGCCGCGGCGGGCTGGTCGAGGTGGAGTTCGTCGCCCAGGCGCTGCAACTGGTCCATGCGCGACAGCACCCCGAGGTGTTGGCCGCGACCACGCGCATCGCCCTTGCCCGGCTGGCCGGCGCGGGGTTCCTCGATCCGGCGGAGCATGAATCGCTGGTGGCCGCCGAGCGGCTGTGGCGCACCGTCAGCGGGCTGCTGCGCCTGACGGTAGGGCGCTGGCGGGAGGATGTCCTGCCTGACAGCATCGTCGCGACGCTGCTCAATGCCTGTCGGCGGATGGATCCGGCCCATGCGCCGGTTGACCTTCCGGCACTCCAGGCACAGATGGCCCGGCGGGCGAACGAGGTCCGCGCGGTGTTCGAACGACGCCTCGGCCGGCCCGAGACGCATCAGGGGGATCGGGAATGAGCGCATTGACCGAGGGTATGAAGGCACCGGCCTTCACCATGCCGGCGAGCGGTGGCCGGGAGGTGTCCTCCGCCGCGCTGCAGGGCAAGCCGTACCTCATCTATTTCTATCCCAAGGCCGATACGCCCGGCTGCACGAAGCAGGCCTGCGGCGTGCAGGAAGCCCTGCCGCAGCTGGGGCATCTGGGCCTGGAGGTGATCGGCGTCAGCCCCGATGCGATGCCCCCGATCGAGAAATTCGCGGCGAAGTACAAGCTCGCCTTCCCGCTGGCATCCGATGCCGACCATGCGGTGGCCGAGGCCTATGGCGTGTGGGTCGAGAAGTCGATGTATGGCAAGACGTATATGGGCATGGAGCGCAGCAGCTTCCTGGTCGGCGCCGACGGCGCCATCGTGAAGATCTGGCGCAAGGTGAAGCCGGACGCCCATGCGGCGCAGGTGCTGGAGGCGGCGCGCGCGCTGGCGTGACGTCAGGGCGCTTTGGGTGATCGAGCATGTTCAAGCGCCGGACTGAATCCGGTCAGGCGCGATCTGCTCCAAGGGAACAGACTTGCGGCGGCGTCGCAGCCGCCCCATGTTTTGCCCCATGGCAGGGACAATGATCGTGGCATCGCCATTCGCCGGGGTGCTGCTTGACGCGGACGGGCTGGTGTCGCCCAAGACCGTGACCGGCACCTTCGGCATCACCCAGCCGCAACTGGCGGAGGCCGCCGGGCTGTCGCGCGATGCCGTATCCAAGGCGGCGCGGCTGCGGTCGCCCGCCACGCAGAAGCGCTTGCGCGACATGGTCGAGATCATCGCCCGCGTGGCGGTCTGGGCCGGTGGACCGCAGCAGGCGTTGGCCTGGTACCGCGCCACCCCCATCCCGGCGCTGGGCGACCAGACCGCCGAAGCCGCGGTCAAGGGCGGGCAGGCGGCGGCCGTGCGCGCCTATCTCGATGCCATCGCGGTCGGCGGATACGCTTGAGGCTGACCGGCCAAGTCTGGCGCGCGCATAATCCACTTTGGGCCTGGGCCGCCGATAGCGGCGATGGCGCGGCGCTGCACGGCGGCCGCTTCAACGCCCGCGGCGTGCCGGCGCTCTATACCTCCACCGGCATCCTGACCGCGGTCGCCGAAGCGCAGCAGGGCTTCCCGCGCAAGACCCAGCCGATGACGCTGGTGGCCTATGACGTCGATTGCGCGGACATGCTGGATCTGACCGATCCTGCGGTGGTGGCGGCCGAGGGGATCGCCGCGGATGATCTGCGCTGCGGCTGGATGCTGCTGGCATCCGCCCGCCAGCCGGTACCGAGTTGGCGCATCGCGGCGGGGCTGATGGCGCGCGGCGTCGCGGGGATCCTGGTGCCGAGTTTCGCGCCGGGTGCGGCGGCCGGCGAGCGCAACGCGGTGTTCTGGCGATGGTCACGCGTGGCGCCGCATCGGGTCGTACCGATCGACGATCATGGCCGGTTGCCGGCGCCGCCCGGCTGAAGCGCGCGGGCCGGCGACCAATTGGCGCTATTGCGTCGCGACGTTCTGGCGCTACTGCGTCGCGACGATCTGGCGGAAGGTGTCCTCGGCGTCCTTGAAGGTTTCCTCGGCGCGTTCCTTCATCACCGGATCGGCGAAGCGATCGGGGTGGAAGCGCAGCCGGAAGGCGCGGCGGGCGGCATCGACCAGCCAGGCCGGCGCGGTATCGGCCAGGTGAACCCGGCGCAGCAGGCCATGGGCACGCGATGGCAGGGCCTCCGTCGCCAGGGCGCGTTCGGCGGTGGAGGCGCGGGCCTCGGCTTCACGGATGCGGCGTTCCGCCTGTTCCAGCCGCGCCTTCAGCGCCTCGATCTGGGCGCGGCCATCGGCGGACAGGATCTCCAACCCCGGCATGGTGGCGCTGCCGTCACCGCGGCAGCGGGCGAGAAGTTCGGCCACGCGCCGCGCGGAGGCGGCGGCGACCGGCGCATCGCGGCGGCCGAGTTCAGTCAGGATGAACTCCAGCAATTCCTCGTCGTCGGTGTGGGTTTCGGCGAATTCCAGCAGGCGCGAGGATGGCCACCCGGTGATGTTCTTCCGATTGATCTCGAGTACCGAGCTTGACATTGCGCGTGGTTCATCCGGAGCGTCTCAATCTGCTATACTGGCAGGGCGGACCAGCGAATTCCATATAGTTTCCTTCGTCGAATTTCCCGCATTGGTTGTGGAGACGGCCGGCCTCCTCGCGATCACCTAGAGCGTTTTGCGCCAGACCGTACTGGCGCAAAACGCTCTAGGCCATTGTTTGAGCGAGCATCTTCACGCGCCTGACTGAGTCCAGTCAGACGCGATCTGCTCTAGGAGCCCCGCAGCTTTTCGATCGCCGCGAAATCGGCTTCGGCCCGCTTGAACACTTCCTCGGATCGGCGCCTCTGCTGCTGATCCGCCGCGGTGTCGGGGTGGTAGCGCCGCCGATAGGCGCGGCGGATTTCGGTCAGCAGCCAGGCCGGCGCGTCGGGCGTGAGATACAGGCGACGATAGGCGGCGTCCCGGTCCGATGCCACGCCCGCCGGATCCAGCGCGGCGAGGCGCGCGCGAAGAACCGCGATCTCCCGACCCGCCGCGGCAAGGGTTGCCCGCAGCCGCACGGTCGGGTCCACGGGCGCGGCCGCGGCGGCGGTGCCGTCGGCGATCATGCGGGCGATCCGCGCTTCCAGCGCCTTGGCCGGCGCCCCGCGCCGGTGCCGCACCTCCTGCATCAGCGCCGCCAGCGCGGAGGCGTCGCTGGCATGCAGAGTCGCCTGCTCGGCCAGTTGTTCGAGCGGCCATTCGCGCAGCGGCCGGTCCGCAGGCAGGTCGGTGGTCACGCGATCGCTTCCCGTCATCGCATTCGACCTGCCCTTTTCGCACGCACGGGTTAAGGGCTTGCTGAAGTCGACCGCGCCGGCCTCGCATGACGCGACTGCGAAAGCCCCCTCCGGGCGCAAAAAATCGCGCCCCGGCTTCCGGCGCGGCGCAAGGTCGGCGAGACTGCGCCCCGCAGAGCAGATCCGCGCCTGGCCGGGGTCCGTCCGAGGGCGCGTAGATGTTCCATCGAACAACGCATCAAAAGCGGTTTGCGCCGGCACAGCCGAATGCAGATCGCATCGAGACCGGGAGAAACCACATGAACGCTACTCGCATCGGCCGCAGGACGGCCCTGGCCCTTGGCGCGGCGCTGGCCACGCCGGCCGTCCACGCGCAGGGCGCCTGGCCCAGCCGGCCGATCCGGCTGGTGGTGCCCTTCCCGCCCGGCGGGTCGAACGACGTGGTCGCCCGCCCGCTGGCCGAACGGCTGCAGCAGCGCCTGGGCCAGCCGGTGGTGATCGAGAACCGCGCCGGCGCCGGTGGCGCGATCGGGGCGACCAACGTCGCGCAATCGGCGCCCGATGGTTACACGCTGATGGTCTCCTCATCCTCCTTCGCCACCACATCCGTCTCGCAGCGCGTGCCGTGGGGCGTGCTGGAGAATTTCACGCCGGTCGCGCTGCTGGCGCGGTCGCCCTTCATCGTCATCGTGAACAACGACCTGCCGGTGCGCAGCATCCAGGACCTGGTGCGGCTGGCGAAGGAACGTCCCGGGCGGATCGACTATGGGACCTCCGGCCCCGGCGGCATCAACCACTTCGTCACCGAATATTTCTCGCAGCGCGCCGGCGTTCAGATGAACCATGTGCCGTATCGTGGCACCGGTCCTGCGGTGACGGACCTGGTGGCCGGGCATATCCAGCTGATGATCACGACGCTGCCGAGCGCGGCGGGTGTGGTACGCGACGGAAGGGTGCGCCTGCTGGCCTATAGCGCGGAAGGCATCCCGCCCGGCGCGCCGCCTGCCCCGCTGGTGACCGAAAGCGGGCTGGACTACGACATCGCCATCTGGTGGGGGCTGTTCGCCCCGCATGGCCTGCCGGCGCCGATCCTCGAAAAGCTGAACGCCGAGACGAATATCGCGCTGCGCGACCCCGACATGGCGCGGCTGTACCAGGGCGAGGGCGCGCGCCCGTCCCCCGGCACGCCGGCCGACTTCACCGCCATGCTGCGCACCGACATCGCCCGCTGGCGGGAAGTGGCGCAGCTGGCGAACATCCGCATCGACTGAGGGCAGCATGACAGGGATCCACCGCAAGCAGTTCGACCCCGCCGCGCGCGGCGCCATGGATGGCGTGCGGGTGGTGGACCTGTCGCGCCTCGTCGCCGGCAATGTGCTGACCAAGGTCTTCTCGGATCACGGTGCCGAGGTGGTGAAGGTCGAACCGCCCGAAGGCGACACGCTCCGCGCCTGGCGCGTCGGCGGCATCGAGACGTCGTGGAAGACCATCTGCCGCAACAAGAAATCCGTCGCGTTGGATTTGAAGCGGCCGGATGGCATCGCGGTGGTCAAGGCGTTGGTGAAGGATGCCGCGATGTTCGTGGAATCCTTCCGACCCGGCGTGCTGGAAGCGATGGGCCTTGATCCGGCGACGCTGCTGGCGATCAACCCCGCGCTGGTGATCGTGCGGATATCCGGCTGGGGGCAGGATGGGCCGTTCAACCACAAGCCGGGCTTCGGCACGCTGGTCGAAGGGTATTCCGGCTTCGCCGCAGTGAACGGATTCGATGATCGCGAACCGGTGCTGCCGCCGATGTTCATGGGCGATGCCTATGCCGGGCTGTATGGCGCGTCGGTCGCGATGATCGCGCTGCGCCATGCCGAAGCCGGCGGCGGTGGCCAGGTGATCGATGTGTCCCTGTTCGAGCCATTGTTCAGCGTGCTGGAACCACAGGTGGCGAATTGGCGCATCAGCGGCAAGCGCAAACCGCGCACCGGCAGCCGGTCCACCAACACATCGCCGCGCAATGCGTATCGCACCTCCGATGGCGGCTGGGTGTGCCTGTCGGCCTCGACCCAGGGCATGACGGAGAAACTGTTCCGCTCGATCGGCCGGGAGGACATGGTGACCGACCCGCGCTTCGTGACCAACCCGGCGCGGTTGCAGAACTGGCAGGAATTGGACGCGATCATCGCCGGCTGGATCGGGGCGCGCACGCTGGCCGACAACCTCGCGCATTTCGACAAGGCGGGCGTGACCATCGGCCCGATCATGGACACCGCGATGCTCGAGAAGGACCACTACGCCATCGAGCGCGAGGCGCTGATCGAAGTGCCGGATGAGGAGATGCCCGGCGGCTGGCTGCCGATGCACGGGCTGGTGCCGCGGCTGTCCGGCACGCCGGGGGTGCTGGCGCGCCCGGCACCGCGCATCGGCGAACACAATGACGCGATCCTCGCGCCGTTGTTGGGCACGGATGAAGTCGCGCGGCTGCGCGGCCTCGGGGTCGTGCGGGATGGCCCGGTGAAGGTGGCCTGACGCGAGGCTTGATTCTGGAGCGGTCGTTCAATAGTTTCTGTATCACCTGATACAGAACGCATGGAGCCCTGCCCTGTCGCGACCCCGCTCCTTCGACGAGGATAGTGCCCTGGATGCCGCCATGACCCGGTTCTGGGAACATGGCTATGCGGCGAGTTCGGTGCGCGACCTGGGCGATGCGATGGGGCTGGGTTCGGCGAGCCTGTACAATGCCTTCGGCGACAAGCGCGCGTTGTTCACCCGCTGCCTCGATCGCTACCTCGATGCGAATATGCGCGAACGGATTGCGCGCCATGAGGCGAACAACCCACCGCGCGCGGCCATTGAGGCTTTCCTCGATGAGAGCGTGAAGCGGTCGCTGGCGGATCGTCGCGGCTGCCTGCTGGTCAATACCGCGCTGGAACTCGCCCCGCATGATGACGAGGTGGCTGCGGTCGTCGCCGAGAGGCTGGGCGAGTTGGAAGGGTTCTTTCGCCGCTGCGTCGCCGGCGGCCAGCGCGACGGGACCATCGCACGCGGCCATCCGCCGCGCGACATTGCCCGGTTGCTTCTGACCACCGTGATGGGGCTGCGCGTCCTGGCGCGCGCGCGGCCTGAGCCCGCCCTGATGCGCGGTGCCGTGCGCCAGGTGCTGAGCCTGTTCGATTCCCCTGTAGCGGAGAGTGTTTCGTGATCGACCTGCATTACTGGACGACGCCGAACGGCCATAAGGTGACGATGTTCCTGGAGGAAGCGGGGCTGCCCTACCGCATCATCCCGGTGAACATCTCGACCGGGGATCAGTTCAAGCCGGACTTCCTGGCGATCGCGCCGAACAATCGCATTCCGGCGATCGTCGACCACGATGGGGCCGGCGGGCCGGTATCGCTGTTCGAAAGCGGTGCGATCCTGTTGTACCTGGCCGACAAGGTTGGGCAGTTCATCCCCCCGGCTGCGCAGGTGCATGCGCGCGCCGAGGTGCTGCAATGGCTGTTCTGGCAGATGGGCGGGCTTGGCCCGATGGCCGGGCAGAACCACCATTTCAGCCAGTATGCGCCGGAGAAGATCCCTTACGCCATCAACCGCTATGTCAACGAGACCAACCGGCTGTACGGCGTGCTGAACAAGCGGCTGGCCGACCGCGCCTTCATGGCCGGCGATGCGTATTCGATCGCCGACATGGCGAGCTATCCCTGGATCGTGCCGCATGCACGCCAAGGGCAGAAGCTGGAGGATTTCCCGCATCTGAAGCGCTGGTTCGACGCCATCCGCGCCAGGCCGGCGACCGAACGGGCCTATGCGAAGGCGAAGGATGTGAATTCGACGCCCACCGTCAATGCCGCCTCGGCATCCCTGTTGTTCGGCCAGACCGCCAAGACCGTGGCGGCGGAGTGATGCCCATGAAACTCTACGAATTGTGCGGCACCGATGCGTCGCGCGTGTTCAGCCCGTATTGCTGGCGCATCCGCATGGCGCTGGCCATCAAGGGGCTGGAATTCGAAAGCGTGCCCTGGCGCTTCACCGAAACGGACCGCCTCGCCTTCGCATCGCATGACAAGGTGCCGGTGCTGGTGGATGGTGATCGCACCGTGCCGGAATCCTGGGACATCGTGCAGTACATCGACGCGACCTATCCGCAGACGGCATCGATGCTGCGCGGCAATCCGGCACCCTATCTGTTCGTCGCGGCGTGGAACGACACCGTGGTGCAGTCGGGGGTGGCGAAGCTTGTCGTCTCCGATATCCCGGCGCTGCTGGGCGACAAGGAACGGTCGTATTTCGTCGAGAGCCGGGAGAAGCGCTTCGGCATGCCGCTGGCACAGGTGACCGAGGGGCGCGAGGAGAAGCTGCCGGCCTTCCGCGCAACCTTGCAGCCGATGCGACACGCGCTGAAGGGGCGGCAGTTCCTCGGCGGCGACACGCCCGATTATGCGGATTGCATCATCTTCGGCAGTTTCATGTGGGCGCGCAGCGTCAGCCCGCTGCGCCTGCTGGCGGAGGACGACGCGCTGCATGGCTGGCGCGAACGGATGCTGGATCTGAATGGTGGCGCGGCGCGGGCCGCGCCCTGCTTCGGTGGTTGATGCCATGACGCATGCAGCGAAGATTGCCGCGGGCGCGGCGTTTCCGATGATTTCGGTGGCGCGGCTTGGCGGCGGGGAGATCACGCCCGCCGCGATGGAAGGTTGGCGCTTGCTCGTCGTCTATCGCGGCAAGCACTGCCCGCTGTGCAAGCCGTATCTGACCACGCTCGACGGTCTGGTCGATACCTTTGCCGAAGCTGGCGTGCAGGTGATGGCCATCTCGGCCGATCCGGTCGAGAAGGCGACGGCGGATGTCGCCGAGTTTGGCTGGCGGTTTCCGCTCGGCTACGGGCTGTCCATCGCGCAGATGCAGGCGCTGGGGCTGTATGTCTCGGACCCGCGTTCGGCGCAGGAGACGGACCGGCCCTTCGCCGAGCCGGGGCTGTTCCTGATCAATCCGGCAGGGACGGTGCAGATCGTGGACATCTCCAACGCGCCCTTTTCGCGGCCAGACCTGGCCGCCATCGCCCGCGGGGCGAAGCGGATCCAGGAGATGAACTACCCGATCCGCGGCACGCATGGCTGAACAACCTAAACTCCGCTGGAGTTCGGGTTTCGCCGTGTTTGGCGCGCAGCCGCAACACCAACCCTGCGCGCGGTAAATCCAGTCGCCTTCGGCGCCTGGGTTTACCTCAAAAGGCGATCTGCACCTTCATCGCCTTTGAACGGTCCGCGGCGAGGGCGAAGGCCTCCGCCGCGCGATCGACCGGGAATTGTGCGGTCAGCAATGGCGCCACATCGATCGCGCGTCGCGCCAGGGTCTCGACGGCCAGGGCAAATTCCTCATGGAAGCGGAAGGTGCCGCGCCAGGTGATCTCCTTGGCCGCCAGCACCGACATCGGCACGGCAACATCGCCGCCGATGCCGATCTGCACGATGGTCCCGCGCGGGCGCAGCACCGGCAGGATGCCGAGCAGGGCCGCCGCGCTGCCCGATGCCTCGAAGGCCACGTCGAAATAGCCCTTTCGCGCGGCGTAGGGCGCCAGCGCGTCAGCGGAGGCGATGAACCGGTCCGCGCCCATGGCGCGCGCGACCTTCTCCGGTGCCGTGGTCAGGTCGGTCGCCACCACCTCCCGCGCGCCGGCCAGCCGCGCCGCGGCGATGGTCAGCGCGCCGATCGGCCCCGCCCCGGTGACCAGCACGCGGCGGCCCAGCAGCGGCCCGGCCTGGCGCACGGCGTGCAGGCAGACGGCCAGCGGTTCGGCGAAAGCGGCGGTGGTGGTGTCCAGGCCGTCCGGCAGCGGCACGGCCTGGGTGGCTTCGCAGACCAGCGCCTCACGGAAGCCGCCATCGACATGGGGGTCGCGCATCGCGCTGCCGAAAAAGCGCATGTCCAGGCAATGCTGCTGGTCGCCGGCCTGGCAGATCGGGCAAACACCACATGGCAGCGAGGGGTTCACCGCCACCGCCTGCCCCTGCGCGAGACCCGTCACGCCCGCACCCACGGCGTCGATCACGCCGGCAACCTCATGCCCCAACACCATCGGGTGCTTCACCCGCACCGTGCCGAAGCCGCCATGCTGCCAGTAATGCAGGTCCGATCCGCAGATCCCGCCCGCGCGAATGGCGACGCGTAGTTGACCCGGGCCAGGATCGGGCACGTCGCGGTGCTCGACGCGCAGGTCATGTGGCGGGTGGATGATGACGGCGCGCATCACGCCACCGGCGTCGGCAGTGGGCGGCCATTGAAATGGGCGTCGAGATTCTCGCGCATCAGCGCCCCCATGGCCTTGCGGGTTTCGACCGTGCCGGAGGCCTGGTGCGGCGACAGCACGACATTGGGGAAGGTGGCGAAGACCGGGTCGATGTCCGGTTCGTTGTGGAAGACATCGAGGCCCGCCACGGCGATGCGGCCGGATGTGATCGCGCCGAGCAGCGCCGCTTCATCCACCACCGACCCGCGCGAGACATTGACGAAGATGACGCCGGGGTTCAGCGCCTCGATCGCCGCGCGATCCACCAGGCCCGCCGTCGCCGCCCCGCCGGCGGCCGAGACGATGAAGATGTCCACATGCGGGGCCAGCGCCGCCGGGCTGGTATGGAAGGCATAGGGCAGGTCTTTCTTCGCCCGGCCGGAATAGGCGATGGACATGCCGAAGCCTTCCGCCCGCCGCGCGATGGCGCGCCCGATCCGCCCCAGCCCGACAATGCCGAGGCGCTTGCCCCAGACCCGCGTGGTCAGCCGCATCGGCCCCTGCTGCGCCCAGGTGCCGGACCGCACATATCTGTCGCCTTCCGGGATCGCGCGGGCGGTGGCCAGCAGCAAGGCGAAAGCCATGTCGGCCACGTCCTCCGTCAGCACATCCGGCGTGTTGGTCACGGCGATGCCGCGGGCGCGCGCCGCCGGCAGGTCGATGGCATCCACGCCGACGCCGTAGCAGGCGATGATCTTCGCATCCGGGCAGGCATCCATCATGGCCGGGTCGGCGCCGATCTCACCCTTGGTGACGATGGCGCGGATGGTCGGGCCATGCTGTGCCAGGAAGGCGGCGCGGTCGGGTGCCTCATACAGCAGGTGCAGGGTGAAGCGCTGCGCCAGCGCGTCCAGGTCCCAATCGGGCAGCACGCCCACCACCAGCAGCCCCGGCTTGTCCATGACGCGCAGACCCCCCTACCCTTTCGGCTGATATTACAGGGAGTGAAGCCGATGTCGCGTGCGCTGTTCGACCTGACCGGGCAGCTGGCCCTGGTCACGGGATCCAGCCAGGGGATCGGCTTCGCCCTGGCAAAGGGCCTGGCGGAAGCCGGCGCCAAAGTGGTGCTGAACGGCCGCGACGCGGCGAAGCTGGAGGCCGCGCGCGCCGCCATCCCCGGCGCCGTCATCGCGCCCTTCGACGTGACGGACCATGCGGCGGTCGAGGCCGGCATCGGCGCGATCGAGGCCGCGCACGGCCCGTTGCACATCCTGGTGGCGAATGCCGGGATCATGCGCCGCGTGCCCTCGGTGGAGATGCCGCCCGAGACCTGGCGGGAGGTGCTGGGCACCAACCTCGATGGCGTCTGGTATTGCTGCCAGGCAGCGGGCAAGCGGATGGTCGCGCGCGGCGCGGGCAAGATCATCACCATCTGTTCGGTGCAGTCCGAATTGGGCCGCCCGACCATCGCACCCTATGCCGCCAGCAAGGGCGCGCTGCGGATGCTGACGCGCACGCTGTGTGCCGAATGGGCGAAAAGCGGCGTGAACGTGAATGGCGTTGCACCTGGATATTACGACACGGAGCTGACCAGCGCGCTGGTGAACAATGCCGAGTTCACCGACTGGCTGTGCAAGCGCGTGCCAGCCGGGCGGTGGGGCAAGGTGGAGGAGCTGGTGGGGGCCACGGTGTTCCTCGCCGCACCGGCGTCGAACTTCGTGCATGGGCAGTTGATCTATGTGGATGGCGGGATGACGGCGGTGGTGTGAGGGTCCTCGCGTAGCACCGGCACCGGCCCGCAAACGCGCCTTCCGGCGCGTTTGCGAACAGCTTCTGAACCGCCGCCATCCGTGCCGTCAGTTCACGCGCAGATTGTACTGCTGCACCAGCCGGCCGAAGCGTTCGTATTCGGCGCGATGGAACTCCGCGAACTCCACGCGGTTGCGCACGCGGATCGGCATATCCATCCGCCCCAGCCCAGCCACCACCGGCTGCGCCTGCATCATGCGCAGGCAGGCGGCTTCCAGCCGCGCCATCACGGGTTCGGGCGTCGCCGCCGGGGCGTAAAGCCCGGACCAGATGGTGAAGACGATGTCGTGGCCGAGTTCGCGCATGGTGGGGGTGTCGGGGAACTCCCGCGCCCGTTCGGCGCTGAAGATCGCGATCGGGTGCAGATTGTACTGGCGGATCAGATTGCCCTGGTCGGTGAACAGATGCAGCTGGTTGCCGGCCATCGCCTGCATCACCTCACCCGATCCACGGAACGGAATGTGGTTCAGCTCGATGTTCGCCCCGCGTTCGAGCGAGATCATGCTGACATTCGGCGTGCCGCCCGGGCCGGTGCTGGCATAGGGCAGCGCGCCGGGATTCTGCCTCGCCCGTGCGATCACGTCCTGCAAGGTCCGCATGCCGGAATCCTGCTGCGTCATCATCACGACATGCGCATCGACCATCTGGCAGATCGGTGCGAATTCGGATTGCTGGAACGGCGCGCCGCGGGTGTGCGGCGTCAGCACCAGGGACCCGCCGGGGGCGAACAGGATGGTGGTGCCATCCGGGCGCGAGCGCGCCAGTTCCAGCGCGCCGACGGTGCCATTGGCGCCGGCGACATTCTTGATCACGACCTGCTGGCCCAGCGCGGTGGAGAGTTCCGGCTGCATGATGCGCGCCATCAGGTCGGTGGCACCGCCGGGCGGGTAGCCGACGATCATGGTGACGGCCGTCTGGGCCTGCGCCGGCAGGCTGGCGGCAAGCCACAACATCCCGGCCGCGACGAGGAGTTTTCTCCGCATCGTCTGTTCCTTTCTTGTTGGACGTCCTGCCCCATCAAGGCGGGGCACTGCCAGCCTACCCGTCCCAGCCGTCAAGGGAACCGCGCCCAAAGCATGGCGCGCATGTCATCCAGCGCGCGCCGGCGCGTTCTACCGCGCCTGTGCGATCAACCGCCGCGCCCGGTCCACGATCGGCTTGTCGATCATGTTGCCCTCGAAGGCGACAGCGCCCTTGCCTTCCGCCAGCGCCGCCTCGAAGGCCGCGACCAGGCGCCTGGCGTGGTCCACATCCTCGGGCCGCGCGCCGTATTCCTCGTTGATGATGGCGACCTGCGACGGGTGCACGCAGGATGCGCAGGCGAAGCCGATCGCCTTCGACCGGCGCAACATCGCGCGATAGCCATCCAGATCCTGCAGCCCCGCCACCGTGCCGATGAATCCCAGCGGCAGCACGCCGGCGGCACGCGCCGCGACCACGCCCATCCGCTTGGGCAGGTCGAGCGCATCGGGCGTCGGCACGGCACCGAGGTCGGTCGCCAGATCCTCCCCGCCCACGCCCAGCGCGACCACGCGCGGATCGGCCGATGCGATCGCCTGCGCGTGGGCGAGCGCGGCTGCGTCCTCGATCAACACGATGAAGCGGACGGAGCCGATCGCGCGGCCGGAATCGGCCTCCGATTCCGCGGTCAGTTCGGACAGCAGCCGCACATGGTCCGCGCCCATCATCTTGGTGCAGATCAGCCCATCGGCGCCGGCCGCCACCGCGGCGGCGATGTCCTGCGCCGCCATCCGCAGCGGGCGATTGATCCGCACCACCACATCGGCGCCGTTGCGGCGCACGCTGCGCACCGCCGCCGCGAGCCCGGCGCGCGCGCCATCCTTCGCATCGGGGGCGACGCCGTCCTCAAGGTCCAGGATGACAACGTCGGCGCCGCGTTCATGCGCCTTGGCGACGAACTTCTCGGCGCTGGCGGGGACATACAGAAGGGAACGCCAATTCGGCATCTCGCGGGTCATCACAGGGCCTCCGAACCGGGAACCACACCGCGCGGCAGGGACGCGGCGTGGCGCGCGACCTCGCCGGGTCGTGCCAGCCACAGCCTGTCACGATGCGACAGGATGTGCCGCAGCGCATCGCGCAGCGCGCGCAGCCGGAAGGGCTGGCCCACCACGAAGGGGTGCAGCACAACCGAACAGACCAGCGGCCGCTTGCGCGACTGTTCCAGCATCTCGTCGAACTGATCGACGATCATCTCGGCGAATTGCCGCCCGGTATGCTGGCGGAACACCTGCGCGGGGCTGTCGTTCAACTCGATGGAATACGGCACCGACAGCATCGGCCCGGCGCGCGTCGTCATCCAGAAGGGCTGGTCGTCGGCCGGCCAGTCCATGACGTAGGAAAAGCCTTCTTCCTTCAGCAAGTCCAGCGTCACCGCCGATTGCGCGATGTACGGGCCGAGCCACCCCTGCGGGGCCACCCCCGAATGCCGGATGATGGCATCGCGGCTTTCGGCGATGAGGCGGCGCTCATCCTCCTCCCACAACCCGTCCTGGCGTTCGCTGTTGGTGCGGCCATGGCCGATGAACTCGTCGCCGCGCGCCTTGAGCGCCGGTGCGATGTCCGGGCAGGCATCGAGCAGCGCGCCATTGACGTTGTGCGCGCAGGGCAGCCCGAGATCATCGAGCATGTCGAGCATGTTCCACAGCCCGACGCGGTTGCCGTAGTCGCGCCAGGCATAGTTGCGCTGGTTCTGCGGCTGCGCCGCGCCGGTGCTGTCGGACCCGAGGCCGGCGCGATAGGCGAAGGCCTCGATGTTGTTGCACACCACCAGCGCGAGCCGCGCCCCGTTCGGCCAGTCATAGGTCGGGCGGTCGGGTATGGCGCTGTGGGCGTAGCGCCCATGTCCCGGCATCTTCATGGCGCGTTCCTTGCCTTCATCGCGCGGACGCTGGGGCAGGCGCGGCCCGGCGTCAACGCGGTCCGGGCACGGCCGGTTCAGCCCTGGGTCGTGATCCCGGCGGCGCGCACCACCGGCGACCATCGGTCGAATTCCTGCCGCACGAAGGCGTTGGTGTCGGCCGGCGACATCCAAAGCGGTTCGCTGCCGATGGCGACCAGCCGGCTGCTGACGAGCTGCGCGGCCAGGGCATCCCGCATGGCAGCAGCCAGC
Organism: Acetobacteraceae bacterium; assembly: GCA_022842185.1. Classification (GTDB taxonomy): domain Bacteria; phylum Pseudomonadota; class Alphaproteobacteria; order Acetobacterales; family Acetobacteraceae; genus Neoroseomonas. The sequence continues at coordinate 33,717 of JALHQB010000026.1, read as the reverse complement.
CGTTCGATGATCGGCGTGGGCGTGCCGCGTGGCGCGAACAGCCCGGTCCAGGACCGCACCGCGTAGTCGGCCACGCCCTGTTCGGCGACGGTCGGGATTTCCGGGCGGATCGACACGCGGTCGGCCGTGCAGACGGCGAGGATCTTCACCCGCCCATCCGAGGCCGGCGGCGCGACGGTCGGCAGGTTCATGAAGCCCAGCGGCACGGTGCCTGCGATCAGGTCGTTGATGGCCGGCCCGCCGCCGCGATAGGGCACATGGGTTAGGTCGATGCCGGTCCGCAGCCTGAACAACTCGCCCGCCAGATGGTTGGAGGTGCCGACGCCCGATGACGCGAAGGACAGACCGCCCGGCGTCGCGCGCGCCTTGGCGATCATCTCCGGCACCGTGGACACGCCGAGGCTGGGTGTCGCGGCGATGACGTTGGGCACATCGACCATCATCGAGACGGCCGGCAGCGCCTCCCGCGGGTCATAGCCGAGGTCGCCCGAGACCAGCGGATGAAACACGTGGTTGGACGCCGAGGAGATCAGGAAGACGGAACCATCCGGCCGGCCGCGCGCGACCATGCCCATGCCGAGCGAACCCCCGCCGCCGGGCCGGTTCTCGACCACGAAGGGCTGGCCGAGCCGGGCTTCGAGCGTGGGTGCGACCAGCCGGGCGACGACGTCGTTCGATCCGCCCGCGGCGAAGGGGACCAGCAGCGTCACCGGCCGGTTCGGCCAGGCGGCATCCTGCGCGAAGGACAGGCGAGGGACGGCCAGCGCCGCCGCCGCGATGGACAATGCTTGCCGACGCTTCATCGTTGTATTCCCTGGACCCGATCGGACGGCGCGTAGCGCGGCGCCAGCCGGGGGGCAAGGCTTGAGTGCGCCCGTCAGGCGAGGCTGGCGAGGCGGCCCGTCAGCAGCGCGAAGAACCCATCGGCATCGAGCGTGTCGAGCAGCCGCGCATTCGCGGCCGCGCCGCCACGTGCCCAGCGATCCACCACGGTGCGCCCACGCGCGATGCCGCCGCATTCGACATGCACATGCACGTCGCGATGGGTGAACAGCGTCGGGTCGATCAGCCAGGCGATCGCACAGGGGTCGTGCAGCGGATGGCCGCGATGGCCGAAGCGGCGCGATGGCGGCACGGCGGCGAGGATGCGCGCGGCCGCGTCCAGGCAGGCGCCGCCGCCCGCCGCGCGCAGGGCGGCGATGCGGTCTGGCGTGACCAGTGCCTGCCCGGTCAGTTCCAGCGTAGCGAGCGTCACCGGCCGCCCGCATTCCAGCAGCATCGCCAGCGATTCCGGATCGGACCAGGCGTTGAATTCGGCGGAAGCGGTGATGTTGCCCTCCGACCAGGCGCCGGTCATCAGCACGATCTCCTCGACATGGCCGATCAACGCGGGTTCGGTCGCCAAGGCCAAGGCGAGGTTCGTCGCCGGGCCGATGCCGATGAGTGTGACGCGCGGTTCGGCCCGCAGCAGATCGCGGATGGCATCGGCGGCGATGCCGGGCGCAGCAGGGGGGCCTTCGGGGAGTGCGACGCCCGCGAGGCCGTCTGCGCCATGGACCTGGGTCTCGGAGCGGAAGGCGCCGAGCAGCGGGCCTTGCGCGCCGGCCACCACCGGCACCGGCTGCCGCGCCAGGCCGATGATGGCGCGTGCGTTGCGCAGCGTGTGGTCGATCCCGACATTGCCGCCGGCGACCGTCACCAGCCGCACATCCAGTTGCGGCGCGGCGAGCGCCAGCCAGATCGCAAGCGCATCATCCGTGCCCGGGTCGGTGTCGATGATGCAGACGCGGCGGGTCATGCGAGTTTCCTGTTCGACCATCGCGTGGCCGGCCTTCGTTGCTGCGCTGCGGCGAAGATGCCACGCTGGCGGCTGATTCACCACGGGCCGAGATCATGGAGTTCTGGCAGGGCTTCACCGCCGCGACCGGCGATGACGGTCCCTTCACCGACCGCTACCCCGCGCTTATGCCCGATGGATCGCGGCTGGTGTTGCCGCTGCGCGACTATGGGGCGATCGCGGTCGCCGGCTTCATCGCGAACCAGGCGGCGATCGAGGTGGCGCTGCGGATCGGCGTTTGGATGACGCAGGTCGCGCGGTCGCTCGACGCCGAGGTGGTGGTCGGCATGCCGACCCTCGGGCAGGTCTTCGCGCCCATGGTGGCGCAGGGCCTGGGGCACAGGAACTGGGTCGCGCCGGGATGGTCGCGCAAGCGGTGGTATGAGGATGCGCTGTCGGTGCCGGCCTCCTCCTCCACCGCGCCGGCCGAACGGCGCCTGTGGCTCGATCCGCGCATCCTGCCGCGGCTGGCGGGCAAGCGGGCGCTGCTGGTGGATGATGTGATCTCGACGGGGTCCTCGGCGCTGGCCGGCGTTGCGCTGCTGGAACGCGCGGGGGTGCGCCCGGTCGGACTGCTGCTGGCGATGACGCAGGGGGATCGCTGGTGCGACGGCTGGCCCCCGGATATTCCGGTGCGTGCGGCTTTCGCCTCACCGATCTTCACGCGCGTGCCGGGCGGCTGGATGCCCGCGCCGGGGACCGCGCGCGACGCGTTGTGCCACCGGAGTGTCGTCGGCGACGCCCGACGTGCCGGGGTCATTGCGTCCGCGGCGACGTGATTTTCGGCAGGCAGAAGCCCCTGATTGCGAATGATTCGCAGGCATTGCCCCCCCCTTTGCGTCACTGCCGTGGCATGCGCTACTCCGGGCGGTAGAGCGCGTTGCGGCAGACGGTGCTGGCGCAACCTGCTCCACGATTTTGTTTGAGCGAGCATCTTCACGCGTCTGACCGATCTCAGTCAGGCGCGATCTGCTCCAAGGTTCAGGGGAAGACCATGCCGGCGGATGGTGGCGCGACTGACAAGATCATCTACTCGGCGCCGATCGGCGACGAGGTCAAGACGACCACCTGCTACATGTGCGCCTGCCGCTGCGGCATCCGCGTTCATCTGAAGGACGGGCGCGTCCGCTACATCGAAGGCAATCCCGACCATCCGGTGAACAAGGGCGTGCTCTGCGGCAAAGGTTCCGCCGGGATCATGACGCAGTATTCGCCGGCACGGCTGCAGGCGCCGCTCAAGCGCGTCGGGCCGCGCGGATCAGGCGAATATGCCGAGATCAGCTGGGAGGAGGCGATCGACACCGCCACCGGCTGGCTGAAGCATGTGCGCGAAACGGACCCGAAGAAGCTCGCCTTCTTCACCGGGCGCGACCAGTCGCAGTCGCTCACGGGCTTCTGGGCGGCGCAGTTCGGCACGCCGAATTTCGCGGCGCATGGCGGATTCTGCTCGGTCAACATGGCGGCCGGCGGGCTGTACACCATCGGCGGGTCGTTCTGGGAGTTCGGCGAGCCAGACTGGGAACGCGCGAAGTACCTGATGATCTTCGGCGTCGCCGAGGATCATGATTCCAACCCGATCAAGACGGGCCTGGGCGCCATGAAGGGGCGCGGGGCAAAGATTGTCTCGGTCAATCCCGTCCGCACCGGTTATTCCGCGATCGCCGATGAATGGGTCGGGATCCGTCCGGGCACGGACGGGCTGTTCATCATGGCGCTGATCCATGAGCTGATCCGCACCGACAAGGTGGATGGCGAATTCCTCGCCCGCTACACCAACGCGCCGTGGCTGGTGGTGCGCAACCCGGGTGGCGCGGATGACGGGCTGTTCGCGCGCGATGCCGATGGCAAGCCGCTGGCCTGGGATCGTGCGCGGGGTGCCATCCCGGCCGATGACGCGACGCTGAGCGCGGTGCTGGTCGGCGACTTCACCCTGCCCGATGGCCGCGCCGTGAAGCCGGTCTTCAACCTGATGGCCGAACGCTATCTGGGTGACGAATACGCGCCCGAGGCCGTGGCCGAACGCTGCGGTTTTCCGGCCGAGCGCATCCGCCGCCTCGCGGCCGAGGTCGCCGATGTCGCCTTCAACCAGACGATCACGCTCGACATTCCCTGGACGGATGTGTGGGGCCGCAAGCATGAGACGATGGTCGGCCGCCCGGTCGCCTTCCATGCCATGCGCGGCATCTCCGCGCATTCCAACGGCATGCACACCTGCCGGGCGCTGCACATCCTGCAACTGGTGTTGGGCGCGGTCGATACGCCGGGGTCGTGGCGGTACAAATCGCCCTTCCCGCGGCCGATCCCGCCGGGGCCCGGGCCAGCTGGCCGCGGGTCCAAGCCGAACACGCCGCTGGCGGGCAACATCCTGTCCTTCACCCATGGGCCGGACGACCTGCTGGTCGAGGATGACGGCACGCCGATCCGCATCGACCATTCGTTTTCGTGGGAGGCGCCGCTGGGGCTGCATGGGATGATGCATTCCGTCATCGGCCATGCCGCGGCCGGCGACCCCTACAAGATCGACACGCTGTTCATGTTCATGGCGAACATGGCCTGGAACAGCGCGATGAACCCGCTGGAGACGATCCGCTGCCTGACGCAGCAGGACGAGAATGGCGAGTATGTCATCCCGCACGTCATCTACTCGGATGCGTATTTCAGTGAGACGGTGCCTTACGCCGACCTGATCCTGCCGGACACGACCTATCTGGAACGCTGGGATGCCATCAGCATCCTCGACCGGCCGATCGGGTCATCGCACGGGCCGGGCGATGCGATCCGCCAGCCGGTGATCAAGCCCGACCGCAATGTGCGGCCCTTCCAGGAGGTGCTGATCGAGCTCGGCGCGCGGCTGGGCCTGCCGGCCTTCGTGAAGGAGGACGGGTCGCCGAAGTTCAAGGATTATCCCGACTACATCGTGAACCATCAGCGCATGCCGGGCGTCGGGCCATTGGCCGGCTGGCGGGGCGAGGATGGGTCGAAGAAGGGTGTCGGCGAACCGAACCAGGACCAGTTGCAGCGCTACATCGACAATGGCTGCTTCTGGCGGCACAACCTCGCGCCCGAGGAATCCTACTTCAAGCACGCCAACGCGACCTATCTGACCAATGCGAAGGCGATGGGGATGATGGGGCAGTCCAACCAGATCGTGATGCAGATCTGGTCGGAGCCGTTGCAGAAGTTCCGCCTGGCCGCCGAAGGCCATGGCGCGAAGCAGCCGCCGGAGCATCTGCGCGAACGCGTCCGCACATACTGCGACCCGCTGCCCTTCTGGTACGCGCCGCTGGAACAGCAGCAGCACGACACCGACCCGTATCCTTTCTCCGCCGTCACGCAGCGGCCGATGGCGATGTATCATTCCTGGGGGTCGATGAATGCCTGGCTGCGGCAGATCCATGGGTCGAACAAGCTGTACATGTCGCGCGAACGCGGCGTGGCCGAAGGGCTGGCCCAGGACGATTGGGTGTGGGTGGAAAGCCGCTCCGGGCGGGTGAAGGCGCAGCTCAGCCTGATGGAAGGCGTCAACCGCGATACCGTCTGGACCTGGAACGCCATCGGCAAGCGTGCGGGGGCGTGGATGCTGTCCCCGGATGCCGCCGAATCGCAGCGCGGCTTCCTGCTGAACCACGTCATCAGCGAATGGCTGCCGGCGCAGACCGGGCCTCGGCTGGCCAATGCCGACCCGGTGACCGGCCAGGCCGCCTGGTACGACCTGCGCGTGAAGGTCACGAAATGCGCGCCAGGGGAAGAAGGGACGACCGAGCCCTTCCCGACCTTGCTGACGCCACCTGACGACATGCCCGAACCACCCGACATCCTGCGATACAATGCAGGGGGGAAAGCGCCATGACTTCTCTGCCAGAACCGCAACCGGGGGCGAAGAAGCTCGGCCTCGTCATCGACCTGGACACCTGCGTCGGCTGCCAGGCCTGTGCGACCAATTGCAAGGAGTGGAACACCTCCGGCCACATGGCCCCACTGCCCGACCACAACCCGTATTCCGCCGGGCAGGAAGGCGTGTGGTTCAACCGCGTGCATTCCTACGAAGCCGGCGATGGGGAAGATGGCCGGACTGTCCATTTCCCGCGATCCTGCCTGCATTGCGAAACGCCGGCCTGCGTCACCGTCTGCCCCACCGGCGCATCCTATAAGCGCGCCGAGGACGGCATCGTGCTGGTCAACACCGATATCTGTATCGGCTGCCAGCTGTGTGCCTGGGCCTGCCCCTATGGCGCGCGCGAATTCGATGACGATGCCGGCGTGATGAAGAAGTGCACGCTGTGCGTGGACCGCATCTACAACGAGACGATCCCCGAAGCGCAGCGCGTGCCCGCCTGCGTGTCCACCTGCCCGACCCATGCCCGCCATTTCGGCGACCTTGGTGATCCGAACAGCGATGTCTCGAAGCTGGTGGCGGATCGTGGCGGCTTCGCGCTGATGCCCGAACTCGGCTACAAGCCGGTCAACCGGTACCTGCCGCCGCGCCGCGCGCCGAAGGCCGATGCCGGTCCGCCGCGCGATGCCGGGCCGCTGCCATCCCAGATCAAGAACCCGCTGCTGCGCTGGGTGGACAAGGTCCTGTCCCGATGAATCCGGCTCCTTCGATCGTCTTTTTCACCGTGGCCTCGGGTGCGGGCTACGGGTTGCTGTTCTGGACCGGGGTGCTGCGCGCCTTCGGCCTGGTGCCGCCCAGTTCCGGCTTCGGCGTCGTCGCCATCGGCATCGCGCTGGTGCTGATCGCCGCGGGGCTGCTCTCCTCCACCATCCATCTCGGCCGCCCCGAACGCGCCTGGCGCGCCTTCAGCCAGTGGCGGTCTTCCTGGCTGTCGCGCGAAGGTGTTGCCGCGGTGGTCACCTTCATCCCGGCCGGGCTGTTCTTCCTGGCCGTGGTGGGGGGCATGGAAGGGCTGGCGCTGCCCGCCGGGCTGGTGGCCGCCGCGGGCGCGGTGGTGACGGTGTGGTGCACCGGCATGATCTACGCCTCCCTGCCCACGGTCCGGCAATGGCACCATCCGCTGGTCGCGCCTGGCTACCTGCTGTTCGGTGCCTTTTCGGGTGCGGTGCTGTTGGCGATGCTGGCCGGGTTCTGGGGCATGGCGACCGTGCCGGCGGCGATCGCGGCGGTGCTCGGCGCGGCCGCCTTCATGCTCAAGCGCGCCTATTGGGCGGGTGTCGATGCCGGGCCGCCGGTCGCGACGATGGAGACGGCGACCGGCCTGGGCTTCATCGGCAAGGTGCGGACGCTCGATCCGCCGCATACCGAGACGAACTACCTGCTGCGCGAAATGGCGTTCCGCATCGGCCGCGTCCATGCGGTGCGGCTGCGGCGCATCGCGGCGGTGGCGGGCTTCGCCGTGCCGGCGGTCCTGCTGGTGCTGGCCTTGCTGACCGGCGGCGCGCTGGCCGGCGTGATGGCGGTGGCCGCCGCCGCGCTGGCGACGGCGGGCCTGCTGGCCGAGCGCTGGCTGATGTTCGCCGAGGCGACCCATACCGTCGCGTTGTATTACGGCGTGGGCGGCCAGGACTGAAGCAGAGGCCGGCGCCCGGCGCTGGCCATAGGGGGGAGGTCACAATGAACGACACAGCGACGCGCCGGCGGCTGATGCTGGCAGGGCTTGGCCTGGGGCTGGCGGTACCGGCACGCGCACAGGCGGCCTTCCCCAACCGGCCGCTGCGGATCATCGTCCCGTTCGGGCCAGGTGGGTCGGGCGACATCTCGGCACGGTTGTGCGCGCAGTACATCGAGACGACGGCCGGGCAGCCGGTGGTGGTGGAGAACCGGCCCGGCGCCAATGGCGTGATCGGCACCATGGCGGTAAAGGCGGCTGCGCCGGACGGCTATACGCTGCTGCTGTGCACCACCAGCACCCATGCCGCGAATCCCAGCCTGATGCGCAACCTGCCCTATGATCCGGGGGCGGATTTCGACGTGGTGGGCATGTTCGGGTCGGCCGGGAGCTACTTCATCGTGCGGACCGAATCGCCCTGGCGCAGCATCCCCGACCTGGTCAACGCGGCCCGCGCGCGGCCCGGGCAGTACAGCTTCGGGTATTTCAACACCGCGTCCCGCATGCCGCCGGAGATCCTGACCAAGGTTGCCGACATCCAGCTTCTGGGCGTGCCTTATCGCGTGGTGGGCGCGGCGATGAGCGACCTGCTGGCCGGGCGGATCGACTTCGTGGTGCAGGAGACGTCGGCGGCGGACAGCTACCTCCAGAACAACCAGGTCCGGGCGATCGCCATAACCCGCGCGCAGCGCTGGGACCGCTTCCCGGATCTGCCCTCCGTCGCGGAGTTCTATCCGGACGCGGCGCTGCCGGGGCTGCTGGGGATCGCGGTGCCGAAGGGCACGCCGCTGCCGGTGATGCAGCGGCTGAACGAGTTGGCGGTCGGCGCGCTCAATTCCAGCCCGATGCGCGAAAGGCTGGAGGGATTTGGCCACACCATCGGCCGCTACAACCTGGAGGATTGCGCGAGCTACGTTCAGGATCTGCGGGAGCGCTATGCGCGCTATGTCGCCCTGGCGGGCATCGAACCGGAATAGTCGCGCGCGGCACCGGCTTCGGGGGCGGGAATGGTCGGAGCGGCGGGATTCGAACCCACGACCCCCAGTCCCCCAGACTGATGCGCTACCAGGCTGCGCTACGCTCCGACCGGACGCGCCGTGTAGCACCGGGCGCGGAGGGTTTCCACCCCATGGCAGGCGATAATCTTCACGGAATGCGGCGACATGGATGGCCGCCGGCGTTGCTGCGCCGAACCCCAAGCCGGATTAGGCGCCTGGCTGATTTCCGTCAGGCGCGACTGACCTGGAGCGCGATGGCCGGAGGTGTGGGCAAAAGACTGACGTGACATCAGTGCAGAACTACGCGTGCGCCCCCGGCTCCATCCCTGCCGCGGTCGGCCCGTCGACCAACCGGCGCAGATCGACCGCGATCGCATCGAGTTCCGCCAGCGCCGCGCGCAGCGCCGCCGTCTCCAAATCCTCCGCGGCGGTCGGCGGCGGTGGGTCGCCCAGGGGCAGTTCCCCGCCCTGCGGGCCTTCATCCGTCCCGTCGCGCAGCAGCCGCTGCACGCCCTTGATCGTGTAGCCCTGGGTGTAGAGCAGGTCGGAGATGCGCCGCAGCAGCGCAATGTCCTCGGGCCGGTAGTATCGCCGCCCGCCGCCGCGCTTCAGCGGCTTGAGCTGCGGGAACTTCGATTCCCAGAACCGCAGGACGTGCTGGGGAATGTGCAGGTCGTCGGCGACTTCGCTGATGGTGCGAAAGGCAGTCGGCGCCTTGCGGGGCCGGGCGCGGCCCTCGGCTTCGGCCGTCGGCAGGTCCTCGCTCATTCGTCGCCCTCGCCCTCAGGCTCATTGTTGATGCGTGCCTTGAGCACCTGGGACGGGCGGAAGGACAGCACCTTGCGCGGCAGGATGGGCACTTCGACGCCCGTCTTGGGGTTGCGCCCGATACGCTGGCCCTTCTGGCGGACCAGGAAGGTGCCGAAGGCGGAAATCTTCACCGGCTCCCCCGCTTCCAGCGCGGCTGAGATCCGTTCAAGCACGGTTTCGAGCAGCGCGGCACTTTCGTTCCGTGACAAGCCGACATTGGCGTAGATCGCTTCCGCGAGCTGCGCCCGCGTTACCGTGTTCATGCCTGAAACCGCCCGCAACCCGTTCTAACGGCAAGAAAACCTGTATCGGGTGCGGGCGTCAACCATATACGGCTTCCACCGTCCGCGCCGCCCTTCGGCGGCTTGGCCCGCGCGGCCCGCAAGGGTGCATCAGCGGCCTCGATCGGGTTGGTCGTCGGGGCGCGAAGCGCTTCCGGGCCGAGTCCGCACGTCGATTCGCTGCCCATGAAAGGCGTCTTCAGCTTGGGCCGCGCGCCGATCCACGGGCGCAAAGCACGACCGCGCCCGGGCCGTCAGCCACCCCCGGCGCGCCAGCCCCGGGGTGCGAAGGCAAGCCCGGCGCCCGCCATCTGGGGGTAAACTAAAACCGCGCCAGCGCAGCGCCCCAGGTCAGGCCGCCGCCGATCGCTTCCATCACGACCAGGTCGCCCGCCTTGATCCGTCCATCGCCACATGCCTCGGCCAGCGCCAGCGGCACCGATGCCGCCGAGGTATTGGCGTGGCGCTCCACCGTGATCACCACCCGGTCCGGCGTCAGATTCAGCTTCTTGCCCATGGCGTCGATAATGCGGCGATTCGCCTGGTGCGGCACCAGCCAGCGCACATCCCCGTGCCCCAGGCCATTGGCGGCCAGCGCTTCATCGACCACCGCCGCCAGCTTGGTCACGGCATGGCGGAACACTTCCTTGCCCGCCATGCGCAGCAGGCCGGGGCCGCCGGTGGAACCGGCACCGCCTTCGATGTGCAGGATATCGCCGAGCCGGCCATCCGAATGCATGTGGCACGACAACACGCCGCGGTCGGCGGTGGTGCCTTCCCCTTCGCCGGCGCGCATCAGCATCGCCCCGGCGCCGTCGCCGAACAGCACGCAGGTGCCGCGGTCGGTCCAGTCGACGATGCGGGAATAGACCTCGGTGCCCACCACCATCACGCAGCGGGCCTGGCCGGTGCGGATCAGCGCATCGGCCACGCCGACGGCATAGATGAAGCCGGTGCAGGCCGCGGCGAGGTCGAAGGCGAAGCCGGGGCCGGCGCCGATCTTGGCCTGGATGCGCGCGGCGGTCGCTGGAAAGGCGGAATCGGGCGTCGAGGTCGCCACCAGGATCGCATCGACCTCCGACGCGTCCACGCCGGCGCGTTCCAGCGCCTGGCGCGCCGCGGCCGCGCCCATGTCCGATGCGGTCTCATCCGGTGCCGCGAAGTGGCGGAAGCCGATGCCGGTGCGCTCGCGGATCCAGGCGTCTGAGGTATCGAGGCCCTTCAGCGCCGCGAGTTCATCGTTGGACAGCCGCATCGCGGGCAGGTAGCCGCCGCAACCGGCGATGATGGAACGCAGGACCATGGGCGGCGGAAACCTCAGCGAGGATCGGCCGCGATTCGCGGCCCGTTCGTGGACAGGCGGGTCAGGCCTTCACGGATACGCTCGTTGAAGCCATGCGTCACCATATCCATCGCCACATCGACGGCGTGCGCGAAGCCAAGCGCATCGGTACCGCCATGGGACTTCACCACGACACCGTTCAGCCCGATCAGGATCGCGCCATTGTAGCGGCGCGGGTCCATCCATTCGCGCAGCCGGTCGAGCGCCGGGCGCGCCAGCAGATACCCGAGCCGCGCCGGGACGGAGGAGGTGAAGACCTGGCGCAGCAGGTCGCGCATCAACTTCAGCGCGCCCTCCCCGGTCTTGAGCGCGACGTTGCCGGTGAAGCCGTCCGTCACGATCACATCCGTGGTGCCGGCGGTGATGTCATGGCCTTCGACGAAGCCGCGGAAATTGGCGCCGATATGCGAATCGCGCAGCGTCTCGGCCGCCGCGCGCACGCGGTCATCGCCCTTCAGTTCCTCGGACCCGACATTCAGCAGTCCGATGGTGGGATTCGTCAGGCCGAGCACGGCACGCGCGAAGGCGTCGCCCATGACGGCGAATTCCACCAGGTTGCGCGAATCGCACTGCACATTGGCGCCGAGGTCGAGCAGCACCACGTCGCCGCGCGCCGAAGGCCCGATCGCGGCGAGCGCCGGCCGGTCGATCTCGCGCATCGTCTTGATGACGATCTTCGACAGCGCCATCAGCGCCCCGGTATTGCCGGCCGAGACGATGCCCGATGCCTCGCCAGTCGCGACGGCATCGATGGCGACGCGCATCGACGACCCGCGCATGCGCAGGGCGGTGGTCGGCTTCATGTCACCGGGGATATAGTCCGGCGCGTGGCGCAGGCTGCACGCCTTGGCGGCACGCTTGCGGCGCGCCAGCGCACCGCCGACCCGCGCTTCATCGCCCACCAACAGGAAACGGGCTTCCGGGTGGCGTTCGGCGGCCAGTTCCAGGCCGTCGATCACCACCTCCGGCGCCGCATCGCCGCCCATGGCGTCGATCGCCAGGGAAAACGGCGGGCTTGGCTTGGCCACGCTCAGCGGTCCGCGCGCGGTGTGGTCAACACCGCGGATCAGGAACGGATGGTCTGGCCCACACGCTCGGCCGCGATCACCTCACGGCCATCGTAATGGCCGCAGTGGGAGCAGACGTGGTGCGGCCGCTTCAGCTCGCCGCAGTTCGAGCAGTCCTGATAGGACGGAGCGCTCAGCGCCTCATGGCTGCGGCGCATGCCGCGGCGGGAGGGCGAAACCTTTTTCTTCGGAACGGCCATGGCGCCGAGCCTCTTTCAGCTACAATCGGGCAGGATAGCGGGAGGGCGGGCCATTAGCACCCACCCCCTTGATGTGCAAGCCACGCGGGGTCGCTATTTCCGTCCCCGCAGGGCGGACAACCCGGCGAAGGGATTGACCGGCGGGTCCGGCGGCGCCTCCGGTTCGGCGGCGACCTCCCCCGGCAGTTCGGCGCCCGTGGCGCGCGGATAGGGGTCCAGGGACAATGCGAGCTGTTCGGCCAGCGCCTCGCCCAGGTCGGCCACGCCGCCCGGGGCATCGACATCGTCGGGTGCCTCCGGATCGTCGGAGGGTTCCTCCCCGCGGCCCAGGATGCGCAGATGCACAGCCTCGTCGATCCGCTGGACCACGGGTTCGAGGGTGACGACGCAATCCTGCACCACCTCGGCCGCGATCCGCCCTTCGATGGCAATGCCGCCGCCCTGTTCGGGCCGCAGGTTCAGCTCGGCGGCGAAGCTGTTCACCGCGACGATGCCAAAGCGCAGTGCCAGCGCGGCGCATTCGGCCGGAGTGGCGTGCAGCGCCACCTGCCGCCCGGCGGGCGGGATGCGCGCCAGGGCCATGGGGCGGGAGAATTCAGGCGTCATGGACCAACTCCTCCGCGGGCAGGAAGGCGATGCGCCCGGCCGCCAGCGCGTCGATCCCCTGCCCGGCCAGATGCACCGCCTGGCTGTGGGCGACCGCCGCCAGCCGTTCGGCGGATCGGTCGGGCGGTGGCGCGCCACGCCAGACATTGCGCGCCAGCGCCTCCGCCAACGCGGCCGGGTCCTGCGAATCGAGCGCCGATTCATAGGCCAGCGCGCGGCCATGAAAGGCTTCCCACATGGCGCGCACCCGCTTGCCGATGGACATGTCGCCCACGCCCATCTCCCGCAGGTTCAAATCCATGTCGGCGAACATGGCGTCGAACACCGCCTGGGCCAGCGCCGGGCCGCGCGCATCCCCATCGGTGCGCAGCCGCCGGATCAGCAAGCCGACATGCAGGCTGACGAGGTCGAAGCGGCCTTCCAGCGTGTCGGGCACACCGAGTTCGGCGAAAAGCGCGGGCGTCCGCGCCGCGCCCACCGCCGCGCCGTACAGTTCGAATCCCGGCCGTTCATAGGGGCGGCGGCGGAACATCGCGAGGATGCCCATGGTCTGGAATGGCTCCCGCCCCTGGTTACAGTTGACCGGGGGGCATGATGGTGTCTATCGCTTGCCGCGACATGGCCCGCCATACACGTTCGGTCAACGCATCCCGTTTCGCGCCGCTGCTGGTTCTTCTGCTGGCCCTTTCGGGCTGCGGCTGGGTCACGGATGCGCTTGGTCCGGCCCCCGTCCAGCGCGGCAACCGCGTGGACCCCGAAAAGCTGGCGCAGATCACGCCCGGCGTGCAGACGCGTTCGGATGTGGAGGCGCTGCTCGGTTCGCCATCGTCCCGCGGCACCTTCGACGAAGACAATTGGTACTACATCAGCGCCCAGACGCGCCTGCAGCCAGGCCGGTTCCTGCAGGTGGAGGACCAGCGCGTGGTCGCCATCGCTTTCAATCGCCAAGGCGTGGTCAGCGGCATCCGCGAATTGGGCGAGGCCGATGGGCGGCCGGTGACGATGGTGTCGCGCGAGACCCCCGTGCCCGGCAACGATCGGTCGGTGCTGCAGTCGCTGTTCGGCAATCTGGGTCGGCCGGGCATGGGTGGGGCCGGTATCGGCAACCCGGCCGGGCAAGGCGCCGCTTACCGCTGATCGACGATCGGCGGCGGCGCGCGGACACAGCCTCACGGTGATCGGTATCGCGCGGCTTTGACAGCCCCGCACCCCGCGTAAGCCGGTCAGCCTTGCGGCCTGTGCGCTTGCCAGGGCGTGGCGTCCTGGGGAACAGTGGCGCGAGACGTCCACGGTGCCGGGGTGATCCCGCGCCGGCCTCGGCATCAACATCCCAAATCCGCCCTTGTGAACCGGCTGGCGCCTGGCGTTGCCGGCCGCCATCCAACGTGCCGCGAACGGCGCGTTTTCCCAGTGACAGACCGCGCGACCGGCGCGCCGCCCCTCGATCGGAGAACCCATGCCGGCCTGGCTACCACTGCTGCTCGGCTTCCTGACCGCTGTCGGGCCGATCTCGACCGACATGTACCTGCCCGCCTTCCCGGCGATCGAGGCGGAACTCGGCACCGCGCGCGGCAGCGTCGAGATCACGCTGGCATCGTGGTTCGTCGGCCTGGCGGTCGGGCAGCTGGTGCAGGGGACGCTGGCGGACCGGCTGGGCCGGCGGATGCCGCTGATCGTCGGCACCGCGGTCTATACCGCCGCGTCGATCGGCTGCGCGATGGCCAACGACATGGCGGTGCTCGCCGCCTGGCGCTGCGTCGCGGCCTTCGGCGGCGCAGCGAGCGCGGTCATCCCCCGCGCGATGGTGCGCGACCTGGCCGACGGGCTGGCCGCGGCCCGGCTGATGTCGAAGCTCATGCTGGTGATGGGGGCGGCGCCCATCCTCGCGCCGACCATCGGCGGGCTGCTGCTGGGGGCGGGCGGCTGGCGGACGATCTTCTGGACCTCGGCGGCCTATGGCGGCCTGTCCTGCGTGCTGGCCTGGGCGCTGCTGCCCGAAACCCTGCCACCGCACCGGCGCATGAAGCGGTCCTTCGTGACGCTGCTGGCGGATTTCGTGCAGATCGGCCGCGAACGGGGCTTCTTCTCCCACGCCATGATGGGCGCGGCGACGATGTTCTCGGTCTTCGCGTTCATCTCCGGCGCGCCGGGCGTCTATATCGAGCATTTCGGCGTCGCACCCGGGCATTTCGGGTTGCTGTTCGCCATCAGCGCGACCGGATTCATTGGCGCATCGCAGTTCAATCCATGGCTGCTGCACCGGTACGGGTCGCGGCGCGTGGTGTCCCATGCGCTGCGGCTTTCGGCCGCGGCGGTGGCGGTGCTGGCAGTCACCGCCTTCACCGGCGTCGGCGGGCTGATGGGCATCTTCCTCCCGGCGGCGGTGGCACTCGCCTGCACCGGGCTGGTCTTCCCCAATGCGGCGGTGGGCGCGCTGTCGCGGCATGCGGCGCGGGCCGGCAGCGCATCGGCGCTGCTGGGGACGGTGCAGTTCAGCTGCGCAGCGATGGGCAGCGCGCTGGTCGGCGCGTTGGCGGATGGGACACCCCGGCCGATGGCGGTGTTGATGGTGATCGGCGCGGCGGGGGCGCTGGCGGCAGCGGCGGCGCGGCCGCGTTGAGGGTGCGGAGATTGGAGGGGCGCTGCCCCTCCAAACCACCCCGCCAGGGACCAACGGGTCCCTGGACCGCGGGACCTTGGCCTTTGTCTCGCGGGGCGGTTCTCACCCGTCCAACACCAAGCATAGGGCAGTTATCTTGGCACCGACCGGCGGCGTGCAACACCAAAGTCGAGGTTTCCAAAGGCCTTAAGCCTTTGGTGGGGTGAGGTTCGGAGAGGGGCGACGCCCCTCTCCGAGACGCCGCGAGCACCCCCATCGCGGGATGTTTGCGCCGCACCCTGGGTTGCCGCCTCACGCCGTGCTTCATAATCTCGGCGGGCAATGCCGGCGCAGTCCGGGCTGAGGAAGCACCATGAACGACATCCCGGACGCCACCGAGCCCACCACCCACGCCGCTTTCGCCGACGGCATCCTGGAACTGACGCTGAGCAACCCGCGCCGGCGCAATGCGCTGGCGGCCAGCCTGCGCATGGCGCTGATCCAGCACCTTGAACAGGGACTGGCGGACCCCGCCTGCCGGGCCATCATCCTGACGGGACAGGGTGGGCATTTCTGTGCCGGCGGGGACATCTCCGCCATGGGCCAGCAGACCCCGATGCAGAGCCGCGCCCGCATGATGCGCGTCAGCCACCAGATGCTCCGGCTGCTGGTGGAAGGGGAAAAGCCCGTCATCGCCGCTGTCGAAGGCCATGCCGCGGGGGCGGGGCTGTCGATCGCCGCGGCCTGCGACATCGTCGTTGCCTCGCGTGAGGCGATCTTCACCTGTTCCTTCAACAAGGTCGGGCTGGTGCCGGATCTCGGTGCGGCCTGGACGCTGCCGCGGCGGATCGGCCTTGGTCCGACCAAGATGATGATGTTCCGCGGCAAGCCGATGCCGGCCGAGGACGCCGCCCGCCTGGGCCTGGTCGATGCCCTGGCCGAACCCGGCACGGCCTTGGCCGAGGCCCGCGCCATCGCCCGCGACATCGCCGCCACCGCGCCGCTTTCCAACGGCATGGCGAAGCAGTTGATCAACCGGTCGAACGGGACGCTGGCCGAATTCCTGCGCGCCGAGGCCGATGCGCAGGCGCTGCTGTATGGCAGCGAGGATCACCGGGAGGGCCGCGACGCCTTCATGGCCAAGCGGAAACCGAGTTTCGTGGGCCGTTGAGATGGCCGGGAAAGTCTTCGAAGCGCGGCTCGAAGTGAGCTCGGGTCGTTCAGACGTGCTTTCGTTCAGGCTGCTAGGTGACTAAAAAGAAGCACGACGCCCCTTCATCAGACAGCGCTATCCCTTCGGTGGCGTGAGCGTTGGTTTTGTCAGGGCGCTGATGGCCTTTTCCAAGCTTACGATCTGATCGTCACTAGCCCGTAGAACCAGTGCAATAATTGCCTGCTTTTTCGGGTCCTTCGTAAGCTGATCAAGGTTCGGATACACCTTCCTCTCACGAAGTAGGCGGTCGCGCGTCTCGCGCAATTTGACCAGCGTCGAGGTCGAAAGCACAGGCGCTTGCTCGTTCGTCAGGAACCGGGTCAGCGTCGTGGTCGCAATCCCGGCTGCCTTTGCGAACGGCGAAGCCTTCATTTCGAGGTTCATCAGCATGCATTCGACCTCGCGGACCACGGAGTTTCGGGCGTTGCTCATGCGAGCATTATTGCTCGCGATACAGATCGTTTCGATAGAAAATAGCACTTTTTTGAAAGTGCAATTTCGCATGGTACTGGATGCATGAACGCTCGGCTCATGCCCCATCGCCAGCACGCAACTTGACGCGGGGCGCTACCACCACTCGGCTCTCTCTGAAAAATGGCTGGCATTGCCGCCGGTGCGCGGTCCGGCTGTTTGGGCATGTCCGAGGCATCGCATCGTACCGACAGCATCTATCGCGGGTTCACCCCCGCCCGGCGAACGCCACGAACCCCGCCAGGTAATCCCTGAGCTGCTTTTCCACCGCCGCATCGGTCAGCGCGCCGCCGGCATCGAACACGCCGCCGGCGCGCGAGACCATCAGCCGCCCGCCGGTCCACAACTCCGTGCCCAGTGTCCGCAGCACCGGCAGCCAGGCGTTTTGCGACAGGATGGTGCCGAACCCGCCTGGTGAAGCGCCGATCAGCGCCACCTTGCGCCCGGCGAAGATGCGGGCCGCATCGGCGGGCGGGCGGGACAGCCAGTCGATCGCGTTCTTGAACGCGCCGGGCATGGAGTTGTTGTATTCCGGCGTAACCAGCAACAGGCCGTCCGCCGCCGCGATCTTGTCCTTCAGTGCGGCGACGGCGGGCGGGACGCCCTCGGCCGCTTCGAGGTCGCCGTCATAGACCGGGATGCCGTGGATGGTCTCGACGCCGAGATCCGCCCCGGCAGGCATGAGTGTCGCCGCCGCGCGCAGCAGCGCGGTGTTGAGCGAGGCGCGGCGCAGGCTGCCCGACAGGCCGACGATCTTCATGGCGGAGGGTTCCTTCTGCGTGAGACGTCAGGCGATGATCGCGGAGATGGTGCCGCGCGACCAGCGCCCGAAGGCGGGCATCCGGTCAGACCCCCGGCGCATTTGCATCGGTGGCCGGGCGGTGCGACGCGGCATTGGCGGTTCGGCCCGGCAGGCCGGCGCTGACTGCCACGGCCAGCAGCATCGCCGCCACCCACCAGGCCTGCCACGCACCGAAGGACAGCATCGCCGTCACCGCGCCGGAGGCCAGTGCCCCGGCCGCCGCCGCCGGTGACGGTGCACGCGCCGCCGCCACGCCCAGGAACCAGGCGAGCAGCGCCGCGATCGCCGCCCCGACCGCCCCGAGTTCCAGCCACACTTGCAGCGCGCCGTTATGCGGATGCAGCGGCAGAATCTGCACATGCGGTTCGGCGAACCAGCGCCGCAGGGCAGGGTCGGTCACGCGCATCCGGTCCAATGCCTCGGCGTCCGGCTGGGCGCGCGCGCCGGGGATCGCACGGCTGGCTTCCATGCCCCAGCCGAGCAGCGGGCGTTCGGCGATGCGCGCCGCGGTGAAATCCCAGATCATCATACGATGGACCGCCGAACCCGGAAGCCGTTCGACGGGCGCCGCGGGAATGAGGGCGACCAGCAGCGGCATCACCAGGATCACCACGCCGATCCCCGCCCCCAGCAGCCTGGGTGCGGCCCGTGGCGCCAGCCATGCCGCCGCCGCCGCGACCATGCCGGCCAGCGCCGCGATCTTCGCCGTGTCCCCCGGCAGCACGACCAGCATCAGCACGCCCATGGCCAGGAAGGTGACGCGCGACAGCGCCGGGATCGGCAGCGCGGCGGCGAGCGGCAATAGCAGCGCCATGACCGATCCGGCCGGCTTCAGCCCGAAGGCTAGGGTCATCGGGACCTCCGCCAGGCCGCGCACGCCGGCGCGGATGGCGTTGCCGGTCATGCTGTCGATCCCCGCCGTCCCCAGCCCCAAGACCAGGCCGAAGGCGAGCATCCAGGTCAGCGGCCGGCGCGCGGCGGCGTCGCCCGAGGCCAGCGCCTGGGCGGCGGCCGCTGCCAACAGGATCATCGCGGCGAGGGAGACGCCATTGGTCAGCGCGCGGGCCGGGTCGATCGCCCAGGCGGCGCTGATCGCACCCCAAAGCCCCAGCGCGAGGCCGGCGCCGACAGCCGCGCCGCCCGGCCAGGGCAGGCGGTGGTCCTGACGCCAGGACGCGATGACGGTCAGCGCCAGCGCGACCAGCGCGATCGGCGCCATCGCCCGGGACTGCAGGACGACCGCGACCGGCGCGACGAGCACCGCGACACCGATCGGCAAGGCGGGGGAGGTGAGTTTCACGCGCGAGGGTCCAGGCTGGAACGCTAGAGCGTTTTGCGTCAGACGGACTGGCACAAACGCGCTATGCCTTTGCTTGAGCGAGCATCTTCACGCGCCTGACTGAGTCCAGTCAGACGCGATCTGCTCCAGGGCCTTTGGAAACCGTCACCTGGCGCCGCGCAGTGCGGTGCCGCAACGGCCCTGCCCGCCCAGCGCCAAATCGAGGTTTCCAAAGGCCTTAAGCCTTTGGTGGGGTGGCTTGGAGGGGCAAAGCCCCTCCAACCTTTCCGTCAGACCGCCGCGATGCTCTCGCGCCGCAGATCCACCGCCAGCGCATCGAGCGATTTCTCCACGCGGCTCAGCATCTCCGTCACCTCATCCTTGGTGATGATCAGCGGCGGCGAGAAGCCCATGCTGTCGTTCATCATGGCGCGCAGGATCACGCCATTCTCCTCGCCATGCTTGCACAGCCGCGCGCCGGCCTTCTTCGCCGGGTCGATCGGCTTGCGCGCCGCCTTGTCGGAGGTCAGCTCGATCGCCCCGATCAGGCCGACGCCGCGCACTTCGCCCACCAGCGGGTGGTCGGTGAAGCGCGACCGCAGTTCCGCCTGCATATGCGCGCCGACTTCGGCGACATGGCCGACGATGTTGATCTCGTCGTAGATCTTCAGCGTCTCGATCGCGACGGCGGCGGCGACGGGGTGGCCCGAATAGGTGAAGCCGTGGCCCCAGGTGCCGACCGCCGAGGAGCCTTCCGCGATGCCCTGGAACACCGCCTCATTCACCATCACCGCCGAGATCGGCAGGTAGGAGGAGGACAGTGCCTTGGCGCAGACCAGGATATCCGGCGTGATGCCCAGCGTCTGGCAGCCCCAGTAGCTGCCAGTGCGCCCGAAGCCGCAGATCACTTCGTCGGCGACGAACAGCATGTCGTACTTCTTGAGGACCGCCTGGACCTTCTCGAAATAGGTCGCCGGCGGGATGATGACGCCGCCCGCGCCCATGATCGGCTCGGCCCAGAACGCCGCGCATTCCTCGGCGCCGCCTTCCTCGATGATCTTCGCTTCAAGTTCCTCGGCCAGGCGCGTGGCGAAGGCTTCCTCGGTCTCGCCGGGCTTGGCTTCATGGTAGTGGTGCGGCGTGCCGACATGGACGAAGCGGCCGCCGGCGATCGGCGCATCGAACAGCTTGTGGTTGGCCGGCAGGCCGGTCAGCGAGGCCGCGGCGAGGGTGATGCCGTGATAGGCCTTGAGGCGCGAGAACACCTTCTTCTTCTTCGGCCGGCCCAGCGCATTGTTCATGTACCAGACCATCTTGAGCGCGGAATCATTCGCCTCGGATCCGGAATTGCCGAAGAACACCTTGCTCATCTTCGACGGGGCGCGCTCGATCAGCATCTCCGCCAGGTCGATCATCGGCTCATGCGATTTCGACGTGAAGGAATGGTAGAAGGGCAGCTTGCGCATCTGGTCGGCGGCGGCCTGCACCAGGCGTTCATTGTCGAAGCCGAGGGAGGCGCACCACAGCCCGGCCAGCGCCTCGATGTATTCCTTGCCCTGGTCGTCGTAGATCTTCACGCCCTTGCCGCGCGTGATGACCAGCGGGCCGGTCTGCTGGAACGCCTTGGCGTCGGTGTAGGGGTGCAGCACGTTCGCGATGTCACGAGCGGCGTTGGAATTGCGCGGCGGGGTCATGGGCAGGGCCTTCTCCAGGCGACAGAGGCGCGCAGCATAGGCCCGCCGGCCGCGCCACCCAAGGGGTCGCGGTTGCGGTCCGGCCATGCCCGCGCCACTTTCCCGCGACGAAGGAGCCGCCATGACCGAGATCAAGCCGCACGCCGCCCATTGGGGCACCTACGATGCCGTGGTGCAGGATGGCCGCGTCGTCGGCGTACGGCCCTTCGAGCGCGACCCCTTCCCCGGCAGCCTGATCGAAAGCGTGCCGGATGTCGTCCATGCCGCCTGCCGGGTGGACCGGCCCCATATCCGCAAGGGGTGGCTTGAGGGCCGGCGCAAAGGCGCGCTGCGTGGCGGCGATGCCTTCGTGCCGGTGTCCTGGGACCGCGCCGTGCGGCTGGTGGCGGACGAAACCCGCCGCGTCCGCGCCGAACATGGCCCGACGAGCATCTTCGGCGGGTCCTATGGCTGGTCCTCGGCCGGGCGCTTCCATCATGCGCGCAGCCAGTTGCAGCGGTTCCTCGGCCTCGGCGGCGGCTATACCGGGCAGGTCAATGCCTATTCCTATGCCGCCGCGCAGGCGCTGCTGCCGCATGTCCTGGGTACCAACGAAGTCCTGCTGGGCCGCACCACCGATTGGGCGGCGATCACGCGCTATTCGAAGGTGATGCTGTGCCTGGGCGGCCTGCCGCTGCGCAACGGCTTGGTCACATCCGGCGCCGCGGGCCGCCATTCCAACGAGATCAACCTGCGCGAGGCGGCCGCGGCGGGGCTGCGCTTCATCCAGGTCTCGCCCAACCGCGCCGATGTGCCCGATTGGTGCAAGGCGGAATGGATTCCGATCCGGCCCGGCACCGACACCGCGCTGCTGCTGGCGATGGCTCACACCATCGTGACGGCGGGGCGGGAGGACCGCGATTACCTCGCCACGCGCTGCGTCGGCTGGGACCGGCTGCGCGCCTATGTCACGGGTGAATCGGATGGCGTCGCCAAGACGCCGGAATGGGCCGCGCCCATCACCACCATCCCGGCCGCGACGATCCGCCGCATCGCGTTGGAACTGGCCGACCTGCCGGCGATGTTGACCGCCACATGGTCGTTGCAGCGCGCCGATTACGGTGAACAGCCCTACTGGATGCTCATCGCCCTCGCCGCGATGCTAGGCAGGATCGGCAAGCCCGGCGAGGGCGTCGCCTTCGGATATGGCAGCGTGAACGGCATGGGCGAGCCGCGCCACGAGGTGCCGTCCTTCTCGATGCCCGCGACGCGCAACCCGACCGGCGCCTTCATCCCGGTCGCGCGCATCACGGACATGCTGGAGAATCCCGGCGGCGCGTATGATTTCAACGGCCGCGCGCAGACCTACCCGGACCCGCGCATCATCTGGTGGGCCGGCGGCAATCCGTTCCATCACCATCAGGACCTCAACCGCATGCTGCGCGGCTGGGCGCAGGCCGAGACCGTCATCGTCCAGGAACAGCATTGGACGGGCACGGCGCGCCACGCCGACATCATCCTGCCGGCAACGACCACGCTGGAACGCAACGACATCGCCTCATCCGGCCGCGACCGCTTCGTGCGCGCGATGCACCAGGCGATCGCGCCGGTCGGCCAGGCCCGCAACGACCACGACATCCTCGCCGACATCGCCGAGGAACTCGGCTTCCGCGACCGCTTCACCGAACAGCGCAACGAGGATGCCTGGCTGCGCCACCTGTTCGAGCAATGGCGCCAGAACTGCGCGCGGCTCGGCTTCGACACGCCGGAATTCGACGCCTTCTGGGCCAAGGGCTGGTGGGAAGCCGAACCGCCCCGGCGCGGCGAGGAATACACCCAGTTCGCCGCATTCCGCGCCGATCCGGACGAACACCCCCTGGATACCGCCACCGGCAAGGTCGAGTTGTTCAGCGAGACCATCGCGGCCTTCGGCTATGACGACGCGCCCGGCCACCCGGTATGGATCGCGCCGCGCGAATGGCTCGGCGCGGAACAGGCCGGGCGGTTCCCGCTGCACCTGCTGTCGTTCCAGCCCGCCACCCGGCTGCATGGGCAGCTGGACCCGGGCCGCGTCGCGGCGGCCGACAAGATCCAGGACCGCGAACCCATCACGCTGAACCCCGAGGATGCCGCCGAACGTGGCCTCGCGCCCGGCGACATCGTGCGCGTGTTCAATGACCGCGGCGCCTGCCTGGGTGGGCTGCGGACCGATCCGGGGCTGATGCGCGGGGTGGCGATGATGGCCACCGGCGCCTGGTTCGACCCGCTGGAACCGGGCGTGCCCGGCAGCCTGTGCGTGCATGGCAACCCGAACGTGTTGACGGCCGACATCGGCACCTCGCGCCTCGGGCAGGGGCCTTCGGCGCAATCCTGCCTGGTGCAGGTCGAAGCCTGGACCGACCCGCTGCCGCCCGTGCGCGCCCACATCCCCCCGCCGATCGAGGAGGACGCCCCATGATCATCCGCCGCGCCCTGTTCGCGGCGCCGCTGGTGCTCGCCGCACCGGCGCTGCGCGCGCAAACGCTGACCATCCGCCCGGATCTGTTCGTCGCCCAGGGCCTGGGCCAGGGCGGGCTGGTCCGCTGGGGCGACCGCGTGACGTATGACGCGCCAGGCTGGGACCCGGCCCGCCCCACCGCGCAGGCCGCCGCCACCCAGTTCGGCTGGGATGCGCGCATCGTGGCGTTGATCCCGACCCAGGCGGCCGATGACGGCGTGCCGCGCGGGCTGCTCGTCATCGCCCACCCGACCGTCGATCCCGCCATGGCCTTTCCCGGTGGCCGCGACCGTCCGGATGTCGCGGCCGCCATGCAGGGCGCCACCCTGCTCAACCTGGCGCTGCGTGGCGGCACCTGGGTCATCGTCGATGGCGGCTTCCAGAACCGCCGCCTGACTGGGACGACGCTGTGCCGCGTGGGCGCCGATGGCGGCGCGGCCACCGGCATCTTCGGCGTCACCGGCGGTTGCGCGACGCCCTGGGGCAGCGTGCTGCTCGCCGAGGGCGATGCCGCCGCCTGGCGGGGCAGGCTGCCCGGCATCGACCCCGCCACCACCGGCTTGTTGACCGAGGTCGATCCGGCCGATCCATCCTCCGTGCCGATCAAGCGCGTGGCACCCGGGCGCTTCGCCGCGGTGGACGTGGCGGCGGGTCTCGCCGCCGATGGGCGGGCCGTGGTGTGGATGGTCGATGGGCGGCCGGGCGGATACCTGTATCGCTTCCTGTCGGATGAAGCGGCGGGCGTGCAGGCGCTCGATGCGGGCCGGATGGCGGCGGCCCGGATCGAGGGTGGGTCCCTGCGCTGGCTGCCGTTGCCGGAGGGCGACCCTCTGGTTGCGGCACGCGATGCGGGGGCGACACCGCTCGACCAGGCCAGCGGCATTGCCTTCGATCAACGGCAGCAACGCCTCGTGGTCGCGCTGCGGGGCGGGGCGGGGCGCGTGCTGGACCTGCGCGCCGCGGCCGGCGATGCGGCGTCGGAGTCCGGGATCGCCGAGAGCATCCTCGAAGGACGCGAAGCGCCGGTGCCGCCGGTGCGCCGGGGCGAAGCGCCGGCTGCCGTGCCGGCCTGGCCCTGGGCGATGTCGTCGGTCGGGTTCGACCGCGACGGCGGGCTGCTGGTCGGGACCAATCGGGGCACGCGGCCGGGCGCCCTGCCCGAGGCGCTGTACCGCATGCCGGTGTCCGGGGGCGATCGCGGCCAGCCGACCCTTCTGATGGCCCTGCCGGTCGGCGCAGTGTCTGGCGGTGCGGCAGTGGCGGCCGATGGCGCGCTGTTCGCGGCGGTCGCGCATCCGGGCGCGGCGCCGGGCGCAAGCTGGGCGGCACCCGCGACACGCTGGCCGAACTTCCGGCCGGATGAACCGCCGCGCAGCACAGTGGTCACGCTCACGCGCTGACGCGCCGATGTCCTGGATGTTTCATCGAGGAACGGTTGGTCGGGGCCGCCTTCGCGCTCATACCCGGGCGGACCGTGACCCGACAGGACAGACCCCATGCGCGATGACCAGCGGACCGATGTGCCGACGCCGGAGGACGACCCCGACGCGCTGGGTCTGTCCAATCCCGCACCGCATGCACCGATCGGCGAGATCATCGCCGCCCGTTACGGGCGCCGCGCACTGCTGGGTACCGGGGCAGCGGCCGTGGCCCTCGCCGCGCTGCCGGCAGGCGTTGACGCGCAGCCCGTCGTTCCGCGGACCGGCGGCCCCTCGACCCTGACCTTTCCCGAACTGCGCCACCAGCTGGCGCAGGACCACTCGGTCGCGGAAGGATATGAGGCGCAGATCGTCATCCGCTGGGGCGACCCGGTGCTGCCGGGCGCCGCACCCTTCGACCCGGCCAATGTCACCGAGGCCGCGCAGGCCCGGCAGTTCGGCTACAACTGCGACTACCTGGATTTCCATCCGCTGCCGCGGGGCAGCCGCAGCGCCGATCACGGGCTGCTGGTCGTCAACCAGGAATACACCAACGCGCATCTGATGTTCCCCGGCCTTGGGTCGGCCCGGCAGGCGCGCACGCGCACCACCGCGGCCCAGGTGCGGGCCGAGATGATGGCCCACGGCGTTTCGGTGATCGAGGTGAAGCGCGAAGGCGGCCGCTGGGGCACCGTTGCCGAGGGGCGGCAGAACCGCCGCATCACCGCCGACACGCCCATGCGCATCGCCGGCCCGGCGGCGGGTGCCGCGCGGATGCGCACCAGCGCCGATCCGGCCGGGACGCGCGCGCTCGGCACCATCAACAACTGCGCCGGCGGCAACACGCCCTGGGGCACCGTCCTGACGGCGGAGGAGAACTTCAACTACTATTTCGGCGGCGATCCGGCGAAGACGCCGCATGCCGAGATCATGCGCCGCTACGGCATCGTGGGCTCATCGTTGTACAATTGGTGGACTCACCAGGACCGCTTCAATGTCGAGAAGGAGCCGAACGAATCCTTCCGCTTCGGCTGGGTGGTGGAATTCGATCCCTACGATCCCGACAGCGTGCCGGTGAAGCGCACCGCGCTCGGCCGCTTCAAGCATGAAGGCGCGACGCACGCCGTCAGCGCCGATGGGCGCGTCGTGTTCTATTCCGGCGACGATGAACGCTTCGAGTTCCTGTACAAGTTCGTCACCGCGCGGGCGTGGAACCCGAATGACCGCGCGGCCAATCGCGACCTGCTGGATGACGGCACGCTGTACGTCGCGAAGTTCGAGGCGGACGGCAAGGTGCAGTGGTTGCCACTGGTGCACGGCCAGGGACCGCTGACCGCGGCGAATGGCTTCAACGACCAGGGCGATGTGGTGATCGAGACGCGCCGCGCCGCCGCGCTGCTCGGGGCCACGCCGATGGACCGGCCGGAGGATGTCGAGACCAACCCGGTCAATGGCCGCGTCTATGTCATGCTGACCAACAACAGCCGCCGCACGGCGCAGCAGGTGGACGCGGCCAATCCGCGCGCCCGCAACGTGCATGGCCATGTCGTCGAGATCATCCCGCCCGGCGCCGGCACCGCCAGCGTGGACCATGCGGCGACCGAGGCGACGTGGGGCATCTTCATCTCGGCCGGCAAGCCAGGCGTGGATGCGGGCGCGCAATATCATCGCGCCACGTCGGACCAGGGCTGGATGTCCTGCCCGGACAATTGTGCCTTCGACAGCAAGGGGCGGATCTGGATCTCGACCGATGGCGCGCCCACCAATGCCGGCGTTGCCGATGGCCTTTATGCGGCCGATACGGCGGGCCAAGGGCGCGCGCTGACGCGGCTGTTCTACCAGGCGCCGACCGGCGCGGAGGTGTGCGGACCCTGCATCACGCCGGACGACCGCACGATCTTCCTGGCGATCCAACACCCCGGCGAGGACCCCGGTTCGACCTTCGAACGGCCATCGACGCGCTGGCCGGATTTCGTGGACGGGACTCCGCCGCGGCCTTCGGTGATCGCGATCGTGAAGCGGGACGGCGGGACGATCGGGGATTGATCGCGGCGGCCAGTTGGGGATCCGGCGTTCGCACGGGTTTCCCAAGGTGGCTGCCGACCATCCTTGCTGACCAGGCGGTTCACCTGGTCCGACATTGCGCCAGACACGCTGGCGCGCCGGCTCATCTGAACGCCGATTGGCCTGGTGCACTCGATGATGCGGCCGCTATGGCCGCCAGGCCTGTCAGCGGATCGGGCGCCTACTGCGTCGCCGTCGTCGGCGTGCGCCGCGCCGCGCGGCGCGACCCGGAGGTGGTGTTCGACGCGTGCTGCGTGCCGCGCCGCTGGCGCGACGATGTCGCCGAGCCGCGGTTGCGCCGCTGGCGGTTCGCCTCGTTCCGCCGCGTCCGGCGGGAGGACGCAGCGCGCGGTGCCTCGGATGACGCGGCGGTCGCATCGGTGCCGGTCGAACGCGCGCGGGACCGCGCCGCGTCGGCGGGGCTGACGGATGCCAGGGCGGCGATCAGCCCGACGGCAAGCAGGAAGGCGCGGAACATGGCAATGGAATCCTTTTTCGGCCGATGAGACCTGGCGTGACGGTCGGCACGGTCGGGGGATCCGTTACCTGAGCGACAATCCTAAGCCTTGACTCCTGTCACAAGATTGTCCGGTAAATGACTGATACGCCATGTTTTGCCCCGCGCGGGCCGGGTGCCACGGCGCCCCGCCCTTCAGGACCGAAGCGCGAGCCGCGCCAGCCGCACCGCCTTGAGCGACCGGCCGCCCTGGCCTTCGGCCAGTTCCTTCGCCGCCGCCCGCAGATGCGCGGCGAGCCATTCGACATGCCGCGGCGGCGCGCTGCCCCGCATCTCGCCCAGGGCGAGGCGCGTGCCCGCAATGCCGAGCGCGGTCCCGGCCGCCTGGCTGCGCCCCTCCCGCAAATCCTCCTCCACCTCCATCAGCAGGTGATCGAGCAATGCGTCGGTGCCCGACAGCGTCTGCGGCAACGTCGTCGTGGGGTCGGCCAAGGCGGCGTTGCGGGGGGTGAAATCCGGGCCAGCCGCCGGCAGGCTGATATGCGAGAGCAGGTCCAGCATCGATTTCGACAGCGGCGTATTGGGCATGGTCGTGCTCTCCCGGGCAGCGGCAATGTGCGGCCATCAGCAACGGCCGTGGCGGGCAACCTGCCGGCAGCCGCGAGGCACCGCCTTGATCAGGAACAAATTGGTCCTGGCGGGCCCAGACTCAACCCGGCCGGCGAGAGCGATTGCGCCAGACCGTACTGGCGCAAAACGCTCTATGCCGGTGTTTGAGCGAGCATCTTCACGCGCCTGACTGATTCCAGTCAGACGCGATCTGCTCTAACGCCGCCGCAGCCCATCCGCCACCAGGGTGCAGCCGGCGACCGTCGCCATGATGGCAAGACCGGGCCAGACCGCGGCCCAGGGCGCGCTGAACACCAGTTCCTGCGCATTGGCCAGCATGTTGCCCCAGGATGGGGCCGGCGGGCTGATGCCAAGGCCGAGGAAGGACAGCGTCGATTCGGCAAGGATCGCGCCGGCCACCGCCAGGGCGGTCGCCACCGCGATGGGCGGCAGCAGCGCCGGCAGGACATGGCGGCGCAGGATGCGCGCCTCGGTCGCCCCCAGCGCGCGGGCAGCGCGCACATGGTCGCGTGACAGCGTGGCGAGTGCCGCCGCCCGTGCCAGCCGCGCCACGCCGACCCAGCCGAAGATGGCCAGGATGACGACGATGCGCAGCACATCGCCCGCCGCTTCGCCGCGCGCCGGCAAGCCGATGCGCGACGGGTCCGCCGCCGCCAGCAGCACCAGCAGCGGCAGGGCCGGCAAGGCGAGCATGAAATCCGCCAGGCGCATGATCACGGCATCGGCAACGCCGCCACGCCAGGCGGCGAGGATGCCCGCCGTCGTGCCGATGACCGTCGCCGCCAAGGCCGCTGCCAACCCCACCGCCAGCGACACCCGCGCGCCGAACAGCAGCCGCAGCAGGATGTCACGCCCGAGGTCGTCCGTGCCCAGCGGATGCGCCGCCGATGGCGGTTCAAACCGCGCCATCAGGTCCGGCGCGAAGGGATCGAGGCCGAGTGCGTCCGCCACATAGGGCGCGGCCAGCGCGGCAAGCGCGAGCACGCCGAGCAGTGCGAGGCCTATGGCGAGCCGGATCATCGCTCACGCAGCCGCGGGTCGAGCGCGCGCTGCGCGAGGTCGGCGCCGAGCGTGGCAAGCATCGTCACCAGCGCCACCAGCAGCAGCGCGATCAGGGCAAGGTTGGTGTCGTTGCCCATCACCGCGTCGTACAGCAGCTTGCCCATGCCGGGCCGCGCGAAGACGGTCTCCGTCACCAGGGCCCCGCCCGCCAGCGCGCCGGCATCGAGCGCCGCGATCTGCAGCACCGGCAGCGCCGCGTTGGGGAAGGCGTGGTGGAACAGCACGCGGGATTCCGGCGCGCCGCGCGCGCGGGCGGTGCGGATCCAGGGCTCGGTGAGCGTTGCTTCGAGGCTTGCCGCCGAATGCCGCGCATAGGCCGCCAGATGCGCGACCGCGAGCGTGGCGACCGGCAGGACAAGGTAATGCAGTCCAAGGCCGCTTTCCGCACTGCCGCCGGCCGGCAGCCAGCCGAGCGTAACTGCGAAGGCGATGATCAGCAGGATGCCGAGCCAGAAGGTCGGCATCGCCTGCCCCATGATGGCGATGGCATCGACGAAGGGCGCCGCGCGCGGCCGTGATGCCGCCAGCGCGCCAAGGGCGACCCCTGCGACCAGCGCGATGACCAGCGCGCTGCCGGCGAGTGCCAAGGTGCATTGCAGCGCGGGGCCGAGCAGCGCCGCCACAGGCTGGGCGAACAGCCGCGAATAGCCGAAATCGCCACGCAGCAGGTTTCCGGCCCAGGCGAGGTAGCGGTCGATGAAGGGGCGATCCAGGCCATGCAGGGCGCGCATGCGGGCAGCGTCCTCCGCGGTCAGGCGCGGGTCGCCGGCGATCGCGACCTCGATGGGGTCGCCGGGCATCAGCGTGATGAGGGCGAAGGCGCAGAGGGAGAGGATGGCCAGCGTCAGCGCGATCTGGGCGAGGCGAGTGGCGAGGATGCGGGTCATCGGGAGGCGCGTTGGAAGAATGAAGGGGCGCTGCCCCTCCAGACCTCCCCGCCAGGGACCTGCGGGTCCCTGGACCGCGGGAACATGGGCGCCGGGGCCGCAGGGCGCGCGCGGATCGGTGCCCGGCGCATCTGCCGGGATCGCGACGTCACGTCCTGCCCCATGCGCCAGTGCAACGGCCAAAAATAGAAGGGGGTCCGGGGGAATTCACTTTCCCCCGGCCTTCCGCATCCACCGCCGCGCGGTCCGCATCGCCTGGTCGAGCATCATCGCGTGCGCCATTCCTCCGCCCACAGCGTGGACACGTTGAGGTGCCCGGTCGGCCGCACGCCATCGAGCCATTGCGGCCAGACATGCGCGTCCGCGCGGAACCACAGCGGGATCGACGGCAGGTCCTCAGCGTAGATCGCCTGCAATCGCCGCCACATTTCTCGGCGCCGAGCGACGTCGAGCTGTTCGGGGATGGTCTGCGTCAGCACGTCCATCTCGGCATTGCGATACCCGCCGTAGTTCTGGCCGGACCAGTTGCGGGCCTCGATCGGGATTTCGTCGGAGTTCAATGCGGACCGGGGCACGGATTCCGGCGCCGAGATCCAGGCGAACAGCGCCAGACCCTGGAAGCGGCGGCGCGACAGGGTTTCGGCGAAGAACACGCGGGGCGGCTCGTTGCGGATGCGCGCTTCGATGCCGGCGGCGCGCCACATGCCTTGCAGCACCTGCTGCACCTGCTCGCGCGCGCGGTTGCCCGCCGTGGTCATGAATTCCAGCGACAGGCGTTCCCCGGCGGCGTTGCGGCGGATGCCGTCCGGGCCGGGCGTCCAGCCCGCTTGGTCCAGCAGCGCGCGCGCGGCGGGCAGGTCGAAGCCGGTCTGCCGCACATCCGGGTCGTACATCGGGTCGAGCGGATTCACCGATGTATGCGCCACCGGCTGGCGGCCGGCGAAGAGCCTTTCGCTGATCTGCGCGCGGTCGGTCGCCATCAGCAGCGCGCGGCGCACGCGCACGTCACCAAGCGCAGGATGGTCGTGGCGCAGATCCATATGTTCGTAGATCAGGCCGGGCTGGTATTGGATTCGGAAGCGGTTGCCGGTGCGCCGTTCCAGTGCGATGGCCTGTTCGATCGGCAGGCCGAGTTCGCCGGAGATCATGTCCACCTGGCCGGCGAGCAGCTGCGCTTCGAGCGCGGGCGTGTTCTCGATGGTGCGGATGGTGATGCGGCGGAAATGCGGGGCCGGGCCGTTCCACGCCGGGTTCCGGTCCAGCGTGACAGAGGCGCCGGGCTGCACGCCGGTGATGCGGTACGGCCCGTTCCACAGCGCGGGATTGGTCGTCTCGGTGTCATAGGCGGTGCGGGTGCGATAGGCGCGCGGGTCGGCCTGCCAGCGGGCGCGTTCGAGGTGCGCGGGCAGCGGCTGGAAATCGGCCATCGAGGCGAATTCGAAGGTGACGCGGTCGAAGCGGATGGTGACGGTGCGCGGGTCCACCACGATGAGTTCATAGGCGCTGCGGTAGAATTCGGCGGGGCCGAAGCCGGTGGCGGCATCGCGGCCGGCTTCCCAGGCGAAGCGCAGGTCCTCGGACGACACCGGCGTGCCGTCGCCCCAGCGCAGACCTTCGCGCAGGCGGTAGGTGACGCGGATGCCCTGCTTGCCGTCGGGCGTGGTTTCGCGTTCGGCCAGGCCGTTCTCGATCGAGGGCAGGGTTTCGCAGGTCAGGCAGGCGAGGCGCCAATCGGCGCCATAGGCGGTGAGCGGACGGCGCGCGAAGCCCAGGACGTAGGACTTCGCGGCCATGTTCTCGATGTTGGGGTGGAAGGTGGAGGGGTATTGGGTGATGCCGATGGTCAGGGTGTCGCGCACAGGCTGCGCGACGGCGGGCGCGGCCAGGGCCAGGGCCAGGGCGATTGGAAGAGCAAGTTTCAGCGCCATTGTCGCGCTCCGTGCCAGACAGCCAGGATGAGGACCCGATCCGAAACGACGCGATAGATCAGGCTGTAGGGTGTTGGCGGCAATGCCAAGCCACGACGATCGGCGCCCAGCGCGCGCCCGGCCAGCGGGAAACGCTGCAATGTCGCCGCCCTCTCGGCGATGAGCGCCACCAACGCATCGGCGGCGTCGGGGTTGTCCTGTGCAATGAAATCCCGCGCCTCCCGAAGATGCCGTTGCGCTGTGTACGAAAAATCGAGCCTCACCGCGCGGCGCTGCGTGCGCGCACCGACTGTGCCCAATCCTTCATCTCGCGCAGGACCTCCTCGTGCGGGACCACGCGGCCGGCAGCAACGTCCGCCTCGCCCTCAGCGATGGCCGCCTCGAAGGCATCGCGTTCGGCCAACATGGCCTCGGCCGCCTGCGCGAGCAGACGTTCGGGCGAGGACTGCATCTCGCCGGCAGCCTGCCGGAGCCGCTCGGCGACTTCCTCTGGCAGGTCGATGCTGATTCGGACCATCGAGTGCTCCTTGTCGCCCTGATCAGGAAGCGCGGGGGCATGTGGAGTATGCCTTGCCGCGCAGCGCTACGAAACCGTTCAAGACTGGGAGCTGTCGGACCCAGTCATTCGAGCGTTTCGGTCGCCATCCGGCGCCGCGTCGTGCTGTCGGCCGCGCCTTGGCGGGCGTCAGAAACGAGTCAGCCGAAGATGCCAGTATGCAACGCGCCCGGCGCGGAACCGGACGTCATCGACAGCCTCTACTCCACCGCATCCTTCAACTTCGCCTCATCCACGCTGCCCACCCCGCCATGCGCCTTGGACCAGCTCACCGGGTCCTCGAGGAACTTGCGCACTTCCTTGAGCGCGGCTTCGGAGAAGTACGGCCGTTCGCGGCACACCTCCAGCACGTCCCACCAGGTGCACAGATGGTGCAGGTTCAGCCCCATTTCCTTCATCTTCTCGAAGGATCCGGGGAAGACGCCATAGAAGAACACCACGAAGGTGTGCTCGCAGATCGCCCCGGCATCGCGCAGCGCGTTGGCGAAGCGGATCTTGGACCCGCCATCGGTGGTCAGGTCTTCCACCAGCAGGGTGCGCTGGCCGATCGGCACCTCGCCTTCGATCTGGGCATTGCGGCCGAAGCCCTTCGGCTTTTTCCGCACATAGGCCATCGGCGCCATCATCCGGTCGGCGATCCAGGCGCCGAAGGGGATGCCGGCCGTCTCACCGCCCACCACCACGTCGATCGATTCGTAGCCGATGTGCCGGCCGATCTTCCCCACGCCCAGTTCCATGATGCGGTTGCGCGCACGGGGGAAGGAGATGATCTTGCGGCAATCGATATACACCGGGCTCTTCCAGCCGCTGGTAAAGGTATAGGGCTCCTCGGGCCGGAAATTGACGGCCTTGATTTCAAGCAGGATGCGCGCGGTGGTCAGGGCGGCGTCGCGGTCCCAGTCGGAGGCGTGCAGCGCGGTCATGGCGGTTCGTCCTGGTGGTGGTCCTTTGTGGTCCTGTCGTAATCGGCGGGGCGGGCCACGTCCATGACCGACAGCGCCATCTGGGTGCTGGCGGACCCTCGGGCGGGCACGGCGTCCCAGGCGATCGGCATCGCCGAGCGGCTTGGGCGGCCGTTTCGCACCGTCCCGCTGCGCTGGGGGCCGCTGGCGCGGCTCCCGTTGCGCTGGGCGACGCTGGCGGGGCTGACCGGCGAATCCCGCCGCACGATCAAGGCGCCCTGGCCCGTCCTGGCAATCTCCGCAGGGCGGCGCAGCGCATCGGTGGCGCTGTGGCTGGCCAGGCGGGGCGTTCGCATCGTTCATTGCATGGATCCGGGCTTCGCGCTGGACCGGTTCGACCTGCTGGTCATCGGGCGGCACGATTCGCCGCCGGTCGCGCGCAATATCCTGCCGATCCTCGGTGCCACACACCGGATGTCCCCTGCCCGCCTGGCCGACGCGCGGCAGGCGTGGGGCGCCTTCGGTGAACTGCCCGGCCCGCGCGTCGCCCTGCTGCTCGGCGGCCCGCCGC
>JALHQB010000025.1 GCA_022842185.1 Acetobacteraceae bacterium | reverse complement strand
GCTGGCGGCCGGCGAGCAGCGCGGCGCGCTCCGCGGCGCTGAGCGGCCCCTCCATCGACATCAGCGCGCAAAGCCAGTCGCGCGGTGGCAGCGCGGCGTCGGGACCGAGCGCGACCGCGCCCAGCAGCTTGCCCTCACGCATTGCAGCGGCACGGAGCACACCCGCCGACGCATCCTCGAGCACCTGCCACGCGACCTCCGGCGGCGCGATCAGGCCGCGCAGCCGCGCAAAAGCCACTGCCGGCACGTCATGGCCGGCAAGTTCGTGCCGCCACCCGCCACCCTCGATCGGGATCACGGCGCAATAGGACGCGGTATCGCAGGGCAAACGGACGGGCGCGATCAGGAAGCCATGCCATGCCGCTGCGAAGGGCGTCACACGGATGGCCGCGTTCTTCAGCTCCGGCTGAAAGGAGACCGGGTCGGCATGCGGCGCCAGCAGCGCATTCACGCGCGCTGCCGGGGCGAAT
Organism: Acetobacteraceae bacterium; assembly: GCA_022842185.1. Classification (GTDB taxonomy): domain Bacteria; phylum Pseudomonadota; class Alphaproteobacteria; order Acetobacterales; family Acetobacteraceae; genus Neoroseomonas. Next base: position 59,088 of record JALHQB010000025.1, on the reverse strand, counting down.
TGCGCGGTCCAGTGCATCGGCGCGAAGGCGGTCCCGCGCCGCTGGCCGGCATCGAATCCCAGGCGGAACACGGCAGCGCTGCGAGCGGAACGGGCCTCGACCAGCATGCCCTCGGCCAGCCCCGCCGCGTCAGCCGGATGCAGCGTCAGGGCTGGTTCAGGTGCATGCGCCATCAGCCGTGGGATCGCGCCCGTGCGCGTCATCGTGTGCCACTGGTCGCGCAGCCGCCCGGTCAGCAGGCGCAGGGGAAAGCCAGCCGAGACATCCTCGACCGGCGCACGGAACGGGGTGGGCACGAGGCGCGCGCGCGGTGCATGGGTCCCGCCCTCGGCGAAGAAGCGGGCCGGCACGGCACCCTGCGCCGGCACGGGCCAGCGCGTCGGCGGCAGCGCGTCGTAGGCGGCATCGCTCACCTGCGCGAGGCCGGAGATGTCGAAGGCGCGTGCCGCGGGCCGTGCGAGGCCTGTCACCGCCGCGTGTTCGCGGAAGATTGCGGCGGGTCCGCTCCAGCCGAACGCGGCGCCGAGGCGCGCGGCAACCTGCGCAATCGCCCACCAATCCGGCCGCGCCTCGGCTGGCCATGGCAGGAAGGCGCGCTGGCGGCTGATCATGCGCTCGCTGTTGGTCACCGTGCCGGACTTCTCTCCCCAGCCCAGCGCAGGCAGCCGCACATGCGCACAGGCCGCGGTGTCAGATCGGCGCGTGACCTCGGAGGTGACGAGAAAGGGCGCGCGTGCCAGTGCAGCGCGCACCTCATCGCCATCGGGCATGGAAATGGCGGGGTTGGTCGCCATCACCCAGAGCGCGCCGATGTGTCCTTCGGCCAGGGCGGCGAAGAGCTGCGTTGCCTTCAGCCCCGGCGCCTTCGGCAGCGCGGGCGCGTTCCAGAAGGCGGCGAGCGCCGCATGCTCGGCGGCCACGTCGAAGCCCAGGTGGCCGGCCAGCATGGTGGCGAGCGCGCCGGTCTCGCGCCCGCCCATCGCGTTGGGCTGGCCGGTGACGCTGAAGGGACTCGCCCCAGGCTTGCCGATGCGGCCCGTGAACAGGTGGCAGTTGATGATCGCATTGGCCTTGTCGGTGCCGGCGGAGGATTGGTTCACACCCTGGCTCCAGAGTGTGGTCGTGCGCGGGCTTGCGGCCCAGGCCGCGCAGAAGCGCGCGATCAGCGTGGGGTCGAGGCCGGTCAGTTCCGCAGCGCGCGGGGCAATCCCGCGTGCGGCAGCCAGTGCCTCCGCAGCCCCTTCGGCATGGGCATCGAGCCAGGCCCGATCGGCCAAGCCGCGATCGTCGAGATGGACCAGCAGGGCGGCGAACAGCGCGACATCGCTGCCGGGCAGCAGCGGGAGGTGCAGGTCGGCACCCTCGCAGGTCGCGGTGCGCCGCGGGTCGATGACTATGACCTGCAGCGTGGGTCGCGCGAGCTTCGCGGCCTCGAGGCGCTGGAACAGGACCGGATGGCACCAGGCGAGGTTGCTGCCCACCAGCACGACCGTGTCCGCCAGTTCAAGATCTTCGTAGAGGCCCGGCACCACATCCTCGCCGAAGGCACGGGTATGCGCGGCGACGGCGCTTGCCATGCATAGGCGCGAATTGCTGTCGATGTTGGCGGTGCCCAGCACGCCCTTGGCGAAGCGGTTCGCGGCGTAATAATCCTCGGTCAGCAACTGGCCCGAGACGTAGAGCGCGACACCATCGGGCCCGCGCTGCGCAAGCGCCCGGCGGAAGCCCTCCGCCACGGCATCGAGCGCGGCATCCCAGGAGGCGCGCTTGCCACCGACTTCCGGATGCAGCAGGCGCTCGTCGAGCGACAGGGTCTGGCCCAGCGCCGTGCCCTTGCTGCACAGCCGGCCGGCATTGGCGGGATGGTCCGCATCGCCGGCGATCGTGGCGCCACCGCGCGCATCGGGCGTCGCCACCACGCCGCAGCCGACACCGCAATACGGGCAGGTCGTGCGAACGGTGCGCGTGCTTGTCGTGGGGATGACACCCGCCGCGACGCTGCCGTCCATCAGTACACGTCCCGTTGGTATCGGCCCTGACGGGCCAGGGAGACGATCCAATCGCGCGCCTGGTCCGCAGACATGCCGCCTTCGGATTGAGCGATGCCTCGCAGCGCCGCATCGACATCCTTCGCCATACGCAGGGCATCGCCGCAGACATAGAAATGCGCGCCGTCCTGCAGCCAGCGCCAGAGGTCGGCAGCGGCCTCCACCATGCGATGCTGAACATAGACCTTCTTCGCGCCGTCGCGGCTCCAGGCCAGCGAGAGCTGCGTCAGCACGCCCTTCGCCTTCCAGGCGGCAATCTCCTCGGCAAAGAGGAAGTCCGTCGTGCTGCGCTGGTCGCCGAAAAACAGCCAGGCGCGGCCCCTGGCACCCGCCGCAGAGTGCCTTGTCTCCATCAGCGCCTCACGATGCTGGAGGAAGGCGCGGAACGGTGCGATGCCGGTACCCGGGCCCACCATGATGACGGGCGTCGTGGGATCGGCCGGCAGCCGGAAGTGGCTGGTCTGAACATGCGCGGTCAACGGCGTCGCGGCATCCGTGCGAAAGGCAAGGTGGCAGGAGGCGACGCCGTCCCGCACGCGCCCGCGCCGGTCGGCTCGCACCACGCCGACTGCCAGTTCGACACGCCCCGGGCAAGCGAGTGGCGAGGAAGCGATCGAGTAAAGCCGCGGCTTGAGGGTGGGCAGCGCGGCCACCAAATCCGCGATCGGCGGCCGCGCCGAGGGGAAGGCCGCGAGCAGGTCAAGCAGATCGGCGTCGGCGGGATCGGCGCCGTCGTCGCCATCGGCCAGAGCACGCAGCGCCTTGGCATGGGGGACGTGCTTCGCGACGCCGGCCAGGAGGTCGAGCGTGCGGTCGAGCGGCCGGGCGATATCGCGTTTGTGGAGCAGGTCCTCGCGCAGTGCCGCATCGTCTGCCGCGCCGAGCGCGGCGAGCACCGCATCGACCAGCGCGGGATCGTTCTGCACCGCGATAGAGAGGCTATCGCCGGGTTCATAGGCGAGGCCGCTGTCGCCAAGGTCCAGCACGACATGGCGCACATCCTTGGCAGAGGCCGCGCCCGTCAGGCGATGCGCCGCGACGAAGCGCACCGGCCGGCCAGACGGCGCAGCGGCAGGCACGGCGGCGGGCTTCGCGGCGGCGGCAGGTGTCTCGGCCAGCAGCGCCTTCAGCGCCTTTTGCGTCGGCTTCGCGCCGGGCACGCAGAGCGCAGCGGAGGTCTCGGCACCACTCGCCAGCGCCTCGGCATAGGTTTGGCACAGGTAACCGCATTGGCCGCAATCGAGCTGCGCCATGCAGGCCATCAGCCGGCGGTCCAGCGGGCGCCCTTCTGCCAGGGCGAGGCGCTCCTCGAGTTCCAGGCCGGGGTCATGCCACGGGAAATCCTCGGCCGGCGGTGGCGGCGCCGCGGAGGAATTGCCCCCTGCCCCGGCCGCGCCGCCATAGAGCCCGGCCAGGAAGCCGTTCAGCCAGGCGCGCTGGGTGGCGGAAAACGGCGCGCTGTCCGGGATCAGCGGGACGGGCGCGGGCGGCAGGCCGGCGGGCAGGCCAGGGGGCAGGATGGCGTTCATGCGGGGGCGTGCTCCGCCTGCGCGATGGCGGCGAGCGCGACATCGTCGTGTCGTGCGGTGTAGGATTGGAAGGTCTCGCCGGGCGCGCGGTCACGCATCCAGGCGACCAGCAGCGCCAGCACCGCCGGGCCGATCCCATCCGCCGCCACCTTGGGCAGGATCATCCGCCCGATCTTCTGTTCCGGCCCGGACCCGCCGCCGACATGCAGATCGTAGCCCTCGATCAGATCCTCGCCGCGCTCGACCTTCGCACCGAGCAGGCCGATATCGGCGACGTAGTGCTGCGCGCAGGAATGATGGCAGCCGGTCAGGTGGATGTTGATCGGAGCATCCACGACGATGCGGTCGTCTAGGAACTTGGCCAGTTCCGCCGCATGGCGCTTGGTGTTGGAGGCCGCGAACTTGCACCCGGCATTGCCGGTGCAGGCGACCAGCCCGCCGCGGATGTTGGATGCCTGCCAGCCCAGGCCGAGCGCGGCGATGGCGGCGCAGGCATCGTCGATCGCGGCATCCGGAATGTCGCTGACCAGCAGGTTCTGCCAAACCGTGAGGCGGATAGTGCCGCTGCCGAAGCGGCGTGCGAGATCGGCGATGCCGTGCAGTTGCGCGACCGTCAGCCGCCCGACCGGGGTGACGAGGCCGATATAATTCAGACCGGCCTGCCTCTGGGCATGGATGCCGAGATGACCGTGCTTGGACGGTGGCGGCGTGTGTCGCAGCACGCCCTCGGGCACGCGCTCGAGCGCGAAGCCCAGCCTCTGTTCGACGAGGCCCAGAAAGGTATCGATGCCCAGCCGGTCGAGCACATATTTCAGCCGCGCCGCCTTGCGGTCGGTGCGGTCGCCCTCGGCGATGAACACGCGCAGGATCGCGTCGCACAGGCGCACCGCGTCGTCCGGCTTCACCACGACCCCGGTCGGGCGCGCGAAATCGCGATGCCCGGTGATGCCGCCAAGCGTGAGGCGGTAGCGCAGACCGCCCGGCGTCTCGACGGCACGCAGCGAGATGTCGTTGGATTCCTCCAGCACCTCGACAGCGCCGCAACCAGCCACCGAGATGTTGAACTTGCGCGGCAGGCCGAACAGGTCGCGGGTGTTGAGGATGTGATGGTGCAGCGCGCGCACCAGCGGGCGTGTGTCGACCAGCTCCTGCGGGTCGATCCCGGCGGTCGGGCTGGCGGTGATGTTGCGAATGTTGTCCGCCCCGGTGCCGCGCGGAACGATGCCGAGGTCGGCGAGGCGCGCGACCACCTCGATACCCTTCGACGCAGGGATATCGCGCAATTGCAGGTTGGCCCGCGTGGTAACGTCCGCGTAGGGGCCGGCACAGTCCTGCGCGATGCCCGCAATGCCATCGAGCTGATGCGCCGAGAGGATTCCACCCGGAATGCGCAGGCGGCACATGAAGGCATCCTGCGCCGGCCCGACGAAGAACAGTCCATGGTAGCGGCCGATAAAATCATCGATCGGCTTGGGGAAGGTATTGGCATCGGCGCGCGCCGTCATCTCGTCCCACCGATCGAGCGGGTGCTTCGCGCGCTTCGCATCCTCCTGCGGCACCAGCTTGCCGCCGCGGGCGAGCGTCGCGTCCTGCGCGGCGCGCAGCGCGTCCGGCGGGGCGCCGCCCTCGCTGCCGCCTGGGATCAGACTGCCGCGCCGCGCCTCGACGCCGGCCATGAAGCCCTTGAGATATTCCTGCTGTTCGCCGGTGAAGCCCGCCTCCGTCATCACGCGGCCTCGGCGAAGGCGGAGCCGAAAGCCAAGCGCGCGCGGAACGGCGCTACCGGACGGCCGCTCGCCATCAGGTCGAGGTAGAAGGGCGCATCCGCCGTATCGCCATACAGCAGGGCTCCGACGAGCCGCCCGTCGCGCAGCCAAAGGCGGCGATACAGCCCCGCTTCCTCGTCCGATAGCGTCACCGCCTCGGCATCGGGCGGGCCGATCTCCCCCGCTGACCAGACGGCGATGCCCGAGACCTTCAGCGCCGCGGTGTCGGGGCGCGCGGCATAGGCGCGGTCTTCGCCCAGCAGCGTGGCGGCGGCGGTCTCCGCCATGGCCAGCGCCGGGGCGACCAGACCGCAGACCTGACCGCGGTGTTCGGCGCATTCGCCAATGGCAAGGATGCGCTGGTCGTTCGTGCGCATCGCATCGTCCACCACGATGCCGCGGTTCACCTCCAACCCGGCCTCGCGCGCCAGCACGACAGAGGGACGGATGCCGACCGCCATCACCACGAGGTCGCAGGCGATGCGCGTGCCATCGGCCAGGCGCAGGGCGCGGACATGATGATCGCCCTCGATGGCCTCGGTCGCGGCGGGCATGACGAAGCGCAGGCGGCGCGAAGCACCGAGTTGGCGCGCCAGCAGCGCGCCGGCGGCGGGGTCGAGTTGGCGTTCCATTGGCCAGCCCAGCGCATGCACAACGGTCACCCGCGCGCCGGCCACCGACAGCGCAGCGGCTGCTTCCAGGCCCAGCAGCCCGCCGCCGATCACCACCGCCCGCGCCCCGCCCGCCGCCATGCGGCGCATCGCCTGGACATCGGCAATGCTGCGATAAAGCAACACGCCCGGCAGGTCGACGCCCGGCAGCCTCAGGCGCACCGCGTCGGACCCCGTGGCGAAGACCGCGCGATCCCAAGCGAGGGTCTCGCCGCGCGCGGTGGTGGCGGTGCCGGCCGCCCGATCGATCGCGGCGATGCGGGTCGCGGCAAGGAAGCGGATGCCAAGCCCGCGCAATCGCGCCGCGTCGTGAGTAATCAGGGCGGGAACTTCAACCTCGCCCGACAACACCCGGCCGAGCGCGATGCGGTCGTAGGGCAGCGCGGGTTCCGCGCCGGCCAGCACCACCTGCGCGCCACGTTCCGCAAGCCGCTCGGCGCAGCGCGTGCCGGCCGGGCCGGCGCCGATGAGCAGGACGCGCATGCTCACGCCGCCGCCGGCAGCGCGTGGCGTTCGTACAGGAAGCGCAGCACCGCCTCGCGCGCGGCGATGAATCTCGGGTCCGAGGCGAGCGCCAGCCGGTGGCGCGGGCGTGGCAGGTCCACCTCCAGCACCTCGCCGATCGTCGCGGTGGGGCCATTGGTCATCATCACGATGCGGTCGGACAGCAGCACCGCCTCATCCACATCATGGGTGATCATCATCACCGTCGTGCCAAGGTCGGCATGGATGGCCATGACCTGGTCCTGCAGATGCGCGCGGGTCAGCGCATCGAGCGCGCCGAAGGGTTCGTCGAGCAGCAGAACCTTCGGCTTCATCGCCAACGCCCGGGCGATGCCCACGCGCTGCTTCATGCCGCCCGAGATCTCGTGCGGGCGCTTCTGCGCGTGGCCTTCCATGCGGACCAGTGCCAGGTTGCGAAGAGTCCAGTCATGGCGCTCGGCGCGCGACATGCCGCGCCCGGCGGTGCGATCAACCGCTAGCTTGACGTTCTCATATACGGTCAGCCAAGGCAGCAGGCTGTGGTTCTGGAACACCACGGCGCGGTCTGGGCCGGGCTCGGTCACCTCCTTGCCCTCCAGGATCACGCCGCCTTGCGTGGCTGTCAGCAATCCGGCGACGACGTTGAGCAAGGTGGATTTGCCGCAGCCCGAATGGCCGATCACGGCGACGTATTCGCCCTGGCGGACCTTCAGGTCGATGCCGTTCAGCACCAGCGGCGCCCCCGGCCCGAAGCGCACCGAGACGCGCGAGATGTCGAGGAAGTCGCGTTCCATGGTCGGCCCCTTCACTGTTCGGAGGTGCCGCGCGTGACGGCGCGGCCGACAAGCGCCATCGCGCGATCGAGCAGGAAGCCGACAACACCGATGTAAGCCAGCGCGACGATGATGTCGGAGAGGTTGGAGGAGTTCCACGCATCCCAGACGAAGAAGCCGATCCCAACGCCGCCGATCAGCATCTCCGCCGCGATGATCGCCAGCCAGGACAGTCCGACGCCAATCCGCAGCCCGGTGAAGATGTAGGGTGCGGCAGCCGGCACCACGATGCGCAGGAACCAGTCGAACGGCGAGAGGCGGATGACGCGCGCCACGTTGCGGTAGTCGGCCGGGACGTTGCGTACGCCAACCGCGGTGTTGATGATGATCGGCCAGACCGCGGTGATGAAGATGACGAAGATCGCGCTGGGCTGCGCCTCGCGGAAGGCCGCCAGGGACAGCGGCAGCCAGGCCAGTGGGGGGACCGTACGCAGCACCTGGAACAGGGGGTCGAGCGCGCGCATCGCGAAGCGCGAGGACCCTACCAGCATCCCCAGCGCAACACCCGCCACCGCCGACAACGCGAAGCCAACGGCCACGCGCTGGAGGCTTGCGAAAAGATGCAGACCAAGGCCCTTGTCGAGGCCACCGCGGTCATAGAACGGGTTGAGGATCAGCTCCTTCGCATCGTCCCACACGCGCGACGGCGGCGGCAGCGAGGCCGTGGGGCTCGAAGACGCCCATTCCCATACCGCGACAAGCAGCCCGATCAGCATGATCGGCGGGATGATCACTGCGAGGACGTGCTGCACATGCGGGCGCAGACGGTCGGTCAGGGTTGGCGCCCGCCGCACCGGGGCGGATGTCGAGGCCGCGAGGTCGGCCGGCGGCGCCGGCGGAGCGATGGCGTTCATCGGGTCACGCCGCGCCGATCTTCTTGATCGCCAGGCTGTCGAGATAGGCGCGCGGGTTCTCGGGGTCGAAGACCTTGCCGTCGAAGAAGGTCTCGCGCCCACGCGAGATGCCGCTCGGCGTCTCGGCGTTGGGCACGCCGGCGCGCGCGGCGGCGGCGCGCCAGATGTCCTCGCGGTTCACCTCGGCGATCAGCTTCGCGGTGTCGGTGTCCTCGGGCAGCACGCCCCAGCGGATATCCTCGGTGAGGAACCATAGGTCGTGGCTGCGGAAGGGATAGGAAGCGTGGTCGCGCCAGAACTTCATGGCGATGTTCGGGTCGGTGACGCGGCGTCCGTCGCCGAAGTCGATGATGCCCTGGATGCGGCCCTGAATGTCGTTGGGCGGCACGTTGAACCAGGCGCGGCGGCCCAGGATCTGCGCGAGTTCGACGTGGTTCGCGGGTGTATCGCACCAGCGGGCGGCCTCGATTGTCGCGGCGGCCAGCGCCTCGGTCGCGCGCGGGTTCTGCTGCACGAAGGCGCCACGCAGGCCGAGGGATTTCTCCGGATGGTCCTGCCAGAGCTGGCCGGTAACCAGCGCCGAATAGCCCAGCCGCTGGTTGATCAGCTGCGCGTTCCACGGTTCGCCCACGCAGAAGGCATCCATGGTGCCGACACGCATGTTCGCGACCATCTGCGGCGGGGGCACAACGATGGTCTGCACGTCGCGATCCGGGTCGATGCCGGCGGCGGCGAGCCAGTAGCGGAGCCACAGGTCGTGGGTGCCGCCGCGGAAGGTCATGGCGACCTTGCTGTTGCTGGTGAGCACGCGCTTCAGCGGCGCCGCATCGAGCCGGGCGCCGAGGGGCGCGTGCTTCGCCGCGACGCTGATCGCCTGGCCATTGGTGTTGAGCCGCGCGACGATCGCCATCGGCACCGGCTGGCTGTTCTGCGTCACGCGCCCGGTGTGCATGAGGTAGGGCATCGGTGTCAGGATATGCGCGCCGTCGATGCCGCCACGGACCCCGCCCAGCACCAAATTGTCGCGCGTGGCACCCCATGATGCCTGCTTGGTGACCTCGACATCGGGCATGCCGTGCTTGGCATAGAAGCCCTTCTCCTTGGCAATGATCAGCGGCGCCGCATCGGTCAGCGCGATGTAGCCGAGCGTGGCCTTGCGCGTTTCGGGCGTGGTGGAGCCCTGCGCGAAGGCACCGCGTGGGGCGGCAGCGCGGGCGGCGGCCAGAAGCGCGGCGGTGGCGACGATGGCCTGTCGGCGGGTCGCGGGAATGCCGGTCATGCGAGGGGCTCCTGGGCGGTTGCGGTCAGAGGGTCGGGGGCGGCGAGGCGCTCCGCCGCGCGGTGCCAGAGGTCGGCGCGGCAGCAGGCGCGGGCGTCGGCCACGGATGCGCCGGGTGGCAGGTGGTCCCAGCGGCGCATTTCGTCGAACCAGCGCGTGGCGGTGGCGGCGCAGGGGGGCGTGTCCGGATCGAAGGCGAGCGAGGGTGCGCCGGGCGCACCGTCTAACGCCGCGGCGACGGAGGCCGGTGCCAGGTCGGGGAAGATGCGCTCGGCCAGCAGGGCGATGGCGGCGGGACGATTCGCGGCATCCATGAGCCAGCGCTGCGCCGCGATGACGGCGGACGTGGCGGCGATCACCGGCTCGGGTGCGCGGTCCGCGAGGCCTTCGGCAAAGGCGAGCACCTTCTCGGGGTGATCGGGCCAGATGTCGCCGGTGGACAGCGCGAAGCGGCCCACACCCTGCGCGACCGCATGGCTTCCCCAGGGTTCTCCGGCGCAGAAGCCCTCGATGGCGCCTTCGGCGAGGGCGCGCGCGGTCTGCGGCGGCGGCACCACCACCAGGCGGACATCGTGATCCGGGTCGAGCCCGCCCGAGGCGAGCCAGTGGCGCAGCAGGTAGTTGTGCGACGAATAGGGAAAGACGACCGCGAGCGTCGGCGGCGGCATGCCGTCCTCGGCGCGCGCATGCAGCGCGGCGGCGAAGGCGGCGGCCGGCAAAGGCGGGGCAAAGCCAGCCACGGCCGTGGCCAGCGCATGGGAGAGCACAATGCCATTGCCATTGCGCCCGAGCCGCGCGGTGACGTCGAGCCGGCGCTTGAACCCGCCCGCGCCGAGCGCGAGGCCGACGGCCATCGGCCCGAGCAGATGCGCCGCATCGAGGGAACCGAATGCGAGCTTGTCGCGCAGCGTGGCCCAGGCGCGCTCCTGCGTAAGCACCACCCTGACGCCGGCCGCAGCGAAAAACCCGAGTTGGTCCGCCACGACCAGCGGGGCAGCGTCGGTTAGCGGGACATAGCCGATACGAAGAGTGGAGGATGCCATGCCGTCACGGTTCCAAGACGCCTTGCGTCTTGATCGCGAACCGCCATTGGCTCGCGGGCCATATCGGAGAGGGCTACGTCAGCCTGTCACGCCGTTGCGACAGACCCCGACCACATTGCTGCGGCGCGCTACACTAACCATGGGGCGACGCCATGACGGAATAAGAAAAAGCTGCTTCCTTCAGCAAAACAGTTCGCATCAGACACTCATTGGGCATTCAATAATCATACTGATTACAAATCGCGCAGAAATTGTTGTGCCACGAGCACTATTTTTTCGCCACGGTCCATCGCCCAGCGGCGGAGCATCCGGTAGGCGTCCTCCTCCGATAGCCGTCGACGCTGCATGAGGACGCCCTTCGCGCGTTCAATCACCACCCGGTCGGCAAGCGTCGCCTGCGCTTCCTCCAGCCGGGCGCAGAGCGCCTGGTGGGCGCGGAATCGGCGGATGGCGACCTCAATCACTGGCCGGACGCGCGTCGGAGACAGACCTTCGACGACATAGGCCGCGACACCGGCCTCAAGCGCGGCCTCGATCTGATCGGGCTCGCCGCGGGCGGCGAACACCACGACCGGCCGCGGCTCATCGCGATGCAGCGCACGCATGCTCTCAAGCGCGTCGCGACCCGGGTCGTCCAGATCGCAGACGATCACGTCTGCCTCGGCCTCTCGAACCATGCGGGTCAGGTCACTGGCATCGGGTGCGACGGCGACAACGCGGCAGCCGGCAGCCTCCAGGCCAGCCTTCACCGCGGCAGCCCGGTCCGTTTCTCCGTCGATCAACAGAACACGCAAGGCGCCTCCTAACGAGCAGGACGCCGCGCACTGGTTTTGCTCCCGCGCTCCTTATGACGCGATGGCCGACGATGGAAAAGGATGATTGCCAATTATCGCGCCGCACCGGGAGCGCCAGGAAAATTCGTTCTTCGGCTCTCTGCGCGCGCCTGGCGCATCAGTTCGTGCCGACCAGCCACGATTCTGGTTGGCTATGGCTGGCTATTGGGTTGGGGCGCTGCGGCAAGCGGCGTCAATGCACTCATGCAACAACGAAGCATATCCTGGGCGCGACGCTGGCGCCCGACCATCGAAACCGCTGCTGCCTTGGCCCCAATACCCTTCTTCGCACGTCGTGATCCTACGCGGCGCGCAGCTGTTCGCCCTCAATCCGTCCATCGCGAAGCGCCACCATGCGATCGAAGCGGTCAAAGATCTTTTCGTCATGGGTCACCACGAGGATCGCCGCCTGCTGGTCGCGTGCCACCTGCCGCAGCAGGTCCATCACCACCCGCGCACGTTCGGAATCGAGCGCGGCGGTAGGCTCGTCAGCCAGGATCACCTTCGGCCGATTGACCAGCGCACGCGCGATGGCCACGCGCTGCGCCTCGCCGCCCGACAGCCGCGCGGGCATCGCCGATGCTCGCTTGCCGACCTGGAGATAATCGAGCAACGCGCCCGCCCGCTGCCGCGCCGTGGCGCTGTCCACGCCATCCAATGTCATCGCCAGCGCGACATTGTCGATGGCGTTGAGGAACGGCAGCAAATTGTGGAACTGGAAAATGAAGCCGATGCGCTCCCGCCGCAGCCGGCGCAGATCGGCCACGCGCCACTGCCCGTCCCACACCGTCTCACCGCCGATGGAGAGCTTGCCGCCGGTAGGTTCCTGGATGCAGGCGATGAGGTTCAGCAGGGTCGATTTGCCGCTGCCCGATGGTCCCTTGAGGCCCACCACCTCGCCGGCCTCGACCACGAGATCCACCTCGACCAGCGCGCGCACCGCAGTATCGCCGGCGCCGAAGGTCTTGCTCAGTTTCTCGACCTGCACGAGGGGGTTGGTCATGTGCCTCAGCCGCCCAGCGCCTGTTGCGGTTCGATCCGGAGCGCGGCGCGGATCGAGACCATGCTGCCCACGAGGCAGATCAGCGCGATCACCACGGCCATCACCGCGACCTCAGCGGGCCCAAGCGCCACGGTGCGGGGGAAGACGTCGCGCGCGGCGAACACGATCGCTACGGCGGCAACATACGCGACGCCGCCCAGCATCAGCGCTTGCTGCAGCACGAGCCCGATAATGGTACGGTCAGGCGCGCCGATCAGCTTCAGCGTGGCGATCTCACGCAGCTTGTCCATCGTCATGGTGTAGATGATCAGCGCGATGATCACCGCGGAGACGAACAGCAGCACCACGGTGAACATGCCAAGCTGTACCCGTGCGCGGTTCACCACCGACAGCGTCAGCAGGTCCGATTGCTGCTGGTCGGTCAGTGCCGCGAGATGCTTCCACCGGCGCGTCGTTTCGGCCACCAGCGCCGGGTCCGCGCCCGGATGCAACTGGGCAATGATGGCGTTCACCGTGTCCGTACCGCCCCCACCGGCAGCCGCGGCGAGAGCGCGTCGCGCCGCGGCGGGGGCAAGGCGGAACTGAAGGTCCTGGCTGTCGCGCAGTTGCATGAAGATCAGCGGATCGCCACCCGAGGATACAAGCCCGCGCGTGGTGCCGACCACATGGTAGCGATGCCGCCCGAGCAGCAGCGTGGCGCCCAGCGGCAGGCCGGAACGCGCATCGGCCACGATCTCGAACCGCGTCCCGCCCACGCCGCGCCCCGTGGCGATGGCGGAAGGCCCGCCCGGCCGGCCCGGTTCATAGCCGATCACCTGCACGCGGAGCGTCCCCTGCGGCGCCTGGGCTTCGGCAGTGCGCAGCGTGATGGCGCCGGCCGCCGCCACACCGGGCAGCCGCGCCATCATTTCCCGCACATCGCCCGGAATGCGTGAGGCCTCCGCGAAAGGCCCGCTGGTGCCGGATTCCACCACCCAAAGATCCGCACGCAGGCTGCGCGACAGGGCAAGCGCCTCGCTCACCACACCCTGGTAGATGCCCACCATCGAGAGTGCGACCGCCATCAGCAGGCCGAGCCCGAGGCAGGTCAGCATGAAGCGGCCGAGCTTGTGGCGGATGTCGGCAAGCGCGAGGTTCACGGTGCGGACACAGCGCGCGCCGCGCGACCCACAGCGAAGCGCGGGCCGACCTGGCTCACCAGCGCGACATCCTCCGGCAGGCCGTCGGCGATGGCGACGCGCCCATCCACAAGCCGCGCTGCGATGCGCACATGCCGCCGCGCGAGCCGTCCCTCCTCGATGGTCCAGACAGTGCCTGACGCGCCATCGAAGCCGTGCAGCGCCTGTTCGGGCAGCAGGCGGGCGCGCGGCAGGCGGGCGGTTTCGATCACCACCTCGGCCTGCTCCCCCACCACCGGCATGGAGGGGCAGGTGCGGCAGCGCAGAAAGACGCGCCGTTCCTCCGTCACGCGGTCGGCCTCCAGCCCGATGCGCACGATCTCGGCGGTGACAGGCCGGCCGGGACGACTGCGCAGCGTCACCATGCCGGTCTGGCCGAGGGCGAGGTCGCCGGCGCGGCCTTCGTCGATGAACGCTTGCATCCAGATGCTCTCGGGTGCCACCAGGGTGAACACCGGCTCGCCCGGATTGAGCGCGGTGCCAGCCTCACGCGCACGGGCGATCACGACCGCGTCGAAGGGCGCAATCAGCGTGTGCTTGTCGAGCGTGGCTTGCTCGGTCTGGAGATTGGCGCGGGCCTCGGCCTGGGTGGCGCGGGCCACGGCAGCATCGGCGGCGTTCACCAACAGGTCGACCCGGGCGAGTTCCTGCTCCGTATCAGCCAATTCCGCAGCCTCCTGGCTACCGACGCCCCTGTTCGCAAGGTCACGCCGGCGTCGCGCGGTGGCCTGCTTCTGGGTGAACTGCGCTTCCGCGCGCTCCCGCTGCGCATCGGCGCGAGCCGCGTTCGCCGCGGCGGAGAGCACTGCAGCCTCGGCGCGGGCGACGCGTGCCTCCTGGCTGATGGGATTGAGGCGCGCGAGGATGGCGCCGGCGGCCACGCTGTCCCCGTGGTCGGCGCCCAACTGCATGAGAGTGCCCGACACCTCGAACCCGATGCGGGCGATCACCTGCGCCTCGACCGCGCCCAGGCCGAAGACCGTGACCGGTACGTCCAGTTGCATGGCGGCGACGGCCACGGAAAGCGGCCGCTGTTGCAGGTACCACCAACCGCCAGCTACCGCAGCGACCAGGAGAACGCCTACGAAGACGAGACGAAGGACGCGCACGCCGCCAATTCCTTTCATGGCCTCAGACCAACGGTCGAAAATTTCGACCATTGGTATTCGTCATCTCCTGCCCTCACGCAGGCGCAAACCTACGGTTGGCCTAGCCTTCGCCAGATTGCCGGCGAACCGCCTTTGCAGGCTCAGCATGAGTCAAGGTCCCATGCCGCTGATACCAAACCCGCCGTGCGGTCCAACGCTCCTGCCGGTGATGGGCACGCATCTCGATCCGCAGCAGGACCTCGCGGCTCTTATCAGTGTGTCTGGCCACGCGGGCAAAGCGGCCGCCGATCGCTCTGGCCACCCATCAACCCGGCTTTCCATCCGCGCGCGGGCCGAGGAGCATCGGCGCATAAACCCAAAGGACGAGCAAGAAGGCCATCACCCAGCACAGTGCGGCGACCATCAGCACTGCCAACGCATGCGCCCCCGCGAGGTTACTGAAGACGCGCATCAGCGCTGCGGCCAGCAGCAGCACATACGCGGTAACCGCCGCCGGCGCCGCCATCAGGGCGTGCCCGGTATGTCCGAGCGTTGCGCGTGTCATGACCGCGACGATCATTAGCGATACCGCTCCTGCCATTTGCAGATGCAGCCAGGCCGACGCCCACGGCGCCCCGGCCAGAAGTGAGACGGCCTTCACGACGAGCGCCATCGGGATCAGCGCATATGCCAGATGCAGGACCCACAGGATCGGCCAACACAGCGTGCGCAGCCCGTACCAGCGTGACAGGCGCAGCGCCACCAGCGCCGCTGCGATGGCGGCCACCAGCCCGGCCAGAACGCTCCCAGGTGCAGCCAGATCCACCACCGCCACAGCCGCCACGGCAAGGATCGCAGCGCGATCCACACCGGGCAGTGGCTGGGCTTCTGCCGGCCGCGCTGTCTTGCGCAATGCGTTCAGCGTGAAGGACGGCACGATCCGACCGCCGATCAGGACGACCAGCAGCAGCGCCATGTCCGCCATCAGCAATTGCCCGACCGCCCAGCCCGGCGAGGTCCACCAGCCGGCTTCCTCGGCCAGCATCATCACCTGCCCGGACCAGAACACCAGCACCAGCGCGGGCGGGCCGAACAGCCTCGCCGCCTTGGCCTTCAGCAGCGCCGGCAAAACCAGCAACAACGTCGCCGGCAAGGGCGCGAGGGCGACCACCGCCGCAATCCCGATCGGCACCGGCGAGCCCGGCAACATCGCGAAGCGCGCCATGAGAAACAGCGACGCCAGGGCGACCAACGGCGCGCCGGCGTATCCGCGCCGCCCTGTCCAGTTGGGGATCGCCGTCATCAAGAAGCCGATCATGGCCGCGGCGACGAATCCACCCAGCGCTTCATGCGCATGCCAGCGCATTGGTGGCAGCGGACTCTCCGGCAGCGCAAGGCCCGCCAGCGTCAATACCCAGACGCCTATGGCGGCTGGCGCCACCAAAGCGGCCATCAGGAAGAAGGGTCGGAAGCCATGCGCGAACAGCGCCATCATGCCCCCTTGGGCCGAAAGGCGACGCAGACGGCAGGGTCCGTCTCGATCCGCGGTCCGCCGATCAGGTCAATGCAATACGGGATTGCCGGAAAGACCGCTGCCAGGCATTCGGCGATGGCCGAGGGCTTGCCCGGGAGGTTGACGATCAGGCTTCGCCCACGCGTGCCGGCCAGTTGGCGGGAGAGGATCGCCGTCGGCACGGCGTGCAACGAGACGGCGCGCATCAATTCGCCGAAGCCAGGCAGCACACGGTCGCAGACCGCCTCCGTCGCTTCCGGCGTCACATCGCGTGGCGACGGGCCCGTGCCGCCGGTGGTGACGATCAGCGGGCAGGCCTCGACATCCGCCAACGCGCGCAGCGCAGCCTCGATGGCCGGACCTTCGTCCGGCACCAGGCGCCGCACCGCCTGCCAGGGGGAGGCCATGATGCGCGTGAGTGCCGCCTCGATGCCCGGTCCGCCCTGGTCTGCGTAGATGCCTCGAAAGGCGCGGTCGGAGACAGTGACCACGCCAATCCGGACCGCAGCGCCGGCATGCTCTGGCTCGCCCGATATCACGCGCGGCCCGTCCCGGGTTGGAGCGGCTCAGGCACCGCTCCCGCGGGACAAAGATGGTCCAATGCCAGCTCGTTTTCCGCGCTGGTGAGGTGAATCTCACGCGCCAGGTCGCCAACGAAGGCCCGCCAGGGATCGATGTTGCGATAGGGCACGGCGATGAGCACGGGCACGCCGCGGTCGATGGCCTCCGCGATCAGCGCGCGAAAGCCGCCGCCCTCGACTTCCGTCTTGCCGAATTTGTTCAGGACCAACAGGTCGGGTGACGCCCGAAGCGCCATTGATGCGAGTTGTATTGCCCGCGCCATCTCACCCAGGTCGAGACGACAGCCGCGCGCCTGCGGCCCGCGATCGTGCGAGATTTCGATGGAGGTGCCGGTCGAGAGTTCTTCCAGCGTCATGTCACAGCCGGTCCGGCCGGCCCGCGGTGTATCGCGTTGAACGACGCCCGCAAGTCGGCGCCCGGCGGCTTCGAATTGTCGGACAATGCGGCGCAGGGCCTGATCCGCCAGAGCGCTGTCGGCATAAATCAACGCCGTGATGAGGGGAGCATCGTTGGTCATCGCGGAATATTCTCCAAGGAAGTCATGCAGCAGGGTTGTGCCGCCGTCTCCTCCAGCCCAATGGCTGAGAAGGCTGCCAGGGCATGGCGGCGCCGCGGACTGAGGGGTTCTGTTCGCACCGTGACACGCTGATCAATCGACGGCAGCGCATCCCGCTCCGCAATGGTCGCGACCGTCGCGCCAAGGTCGCGCAGCAACCCGTCATGCATGCCATAGATCCAGCCATGCAGGTGCAGATCGACGCCGCGCGCCCACGCGCCCTCGACGATCGGCGTCGCCGCAACACGCCTGATCTGCATTTCAACATTGAGTTCGCAAAGCCGATTGAGTTGGCGCTCCGCGTCGCCCATCTCGTCGAACAATCCGCGATGCTTGCGATAGAACATCGAAAGCGGTTGCAGCCAGTGGTCTACCAGCGCGCCGCGCTCCTCCGACATCGCGCGCTGCACGCCGCCGCAGCCATAATGGCCAGAGACGATGATGTGCTGCACCTGCAGGACATCGATGGCATACTCCAGGACCGCGAGGATGTTCATGTCGCTGGTATGGACGATGTTGGCGATGTTCCGGTGCACGAAGACCTCACCCGGATCGAGACCCAACACGTCATTCGCGGTGATGCGGCTATCCGAGCAGCCGATCCAAAGATACTTGGGCGCCTGCTGCTCCGAGAGCCGCCGGAAGAAGGTGGGGTCCTGCTCCGTCTTGCTGTTCGCCCAGGCGACGTTGCGGTCAAAGAGATGATCAAGGCTGATCATGCGTCACCACTCCGCGCCTCTGCTTCATGCCGCGACTGATCGCCTTCAGGTCTGGCCGCGTCAGGCGAATGCGTGCCAGTGCCAGCACCACGCCATTCTCAAGCGCCAAGTGCCGCATTTCGCTTGCGGCATAGGCTTGCATCGCCTCTCCCGCCGCGACTTCGATGTTCACCGTGGCATCGGCTGGCTTTGCGGACAGAATCTCCACGATCATGTCGGCCATTGCCGCACCGTGGCGATGTTCCTCCCCGAGCCGCGCCAGCGTGACGCCCAGCCCATCCGCGGGCAACGCCCGGCGTCGGAGCACCGGGTACAGGTCGAGATCCTCATCCTCGTGATGCAGGCGCAGATCGCCGGTCAGATAGGCGGTTAACCTGTCGGCTTCGGTACGGCCCGCCGACTGCTCCGTCGCGAAGCGGCGAAGCACCGCGCAGACGGCACGCTGTCGCAGATGGGCCGCAAGGATATAGGCCAGCGGATCATCCAGCATGGCGAAGGGTGGTGGCGCCATATCATCCCAGGGCATCACCCGGCCCGCCCTTGCCACAGCCGCAACCGGTCGCGACAGGTCCCGCTTTATCGCGCGCCAGCGACCAGCGAAGCATTCGATCCAACGTGGTGCGTGCCGGATCGTCACTGCGCTCGATCGCCGTCATCAGTGCCAGCCAGTCCTCGCTCGATGCGTCCGCGGCAAACCGCCTGGTGGCGCCGCAGACGTAATCGGCCGGGCTTTCCTCATGGAGTTCCCCCATGGCCTGAACCTCGGTGAGGAGGATGATGTCACCCATGGCTTCGAGAGCTTCGGCCGCGTCGGCCTCATTGCCTAGGCGTTTCAGGATGGTGCCGAGCAGCATGGCATCACCTCACTGAACCAGTGGCGAGGTTGAAGCGTCCAGGTCGATGCCCTGGATGTCGGCTCGGCCGGCGAGGATCGAGACATACTGCCGGATCGCAGCACGACGGACCTTCTCTCCCATCCATTCGGCGATCCGCCCCTGCACCATGTCGAAGGGCAGGTCGCGCCCTTCGATGCGACGGTCGAGCGCCACGATGTGCAGCCCATAGCGCGTCTCCACGGGCTCCGGATGGATGGATCCGACGCTGATGCGCGCCAAGACTTCCTCGAATTCGGGCACCGTTTGCCCTGGCCCGATCTGGCCGAGATTGCCGGCGGTCTTGCCCGATGGACAGGCAGAATGAGCAATTGCGAGCGCCGCGAATTCGCCCGGTTCGAGTGCCAGCCGCGCCAGGATCGCCGCCGCGAGGGCCGGGCTCTCGGGCAGGTTCGCGGGCAGCAGGATGTGCCGCGCTTCATAGATATCCGGCGTGCGGAAGCGGCGACGGTTCTGATCATGGAAGCGTCGGCAGGCGGCCTCATCAGCCTCGGGCGTCCGGACCTCGCGCTCGATCAGGCCTCGGACCAGCGCTTCCTCCTCTGTCTCACGACGGCCCTCGCCATCGCTGGCAGGTTCAACCGGGATGGCGAGGCGACGTGCCTCCTGCAACAGCAGCTCGCGCACCACCAGCGCGACAGAGGCCGCCTTCATGGCGTCGAGCGGCTTGCTCGCCGGGTGATTCTGCGTCTCCTGTGCGATGGCAGCGCGGGAGATCGCCACGCCGTTCACGCTGATCGTCTTGCGGCTCGCGGGCAGCGCCGGCTTTGCGGCGCAGGCGGAGGTGGCGCTCATCGTGCTCACTCCGCCGCCTGCGGGGGCGTCGGCTTCACGCCCGGCGCGCCCAACGGCCGGCGGCTACGCACCACCTGGTAGCCACGCCTGCCGAGATACCAGACCGGCGCCGACCACACATGCACCAGACGTGAGAAGGGGAAGACCAGGAAGATCGTCATGCCCAGCACGAGGTGCGCGAGGTAGGGGAATGCCAGCCCCTGCAACGTCTTCGCATCCACGGGCTGCAGCGTCAGGATGCCCTGCGCCCAATGCGCCAGGATCAGCATGACCGACCCGTCGGCATGCGCGAGCGAGAAGGGCAGCGTGATCAGGCCCAGCGAGAGCTGCACCCAAAGAATGATCAGCACCGCAAGATCCATGTAGGTGGAGGTGACGCGGATTCGCGCATCATACAGCCGGCGGTGCAGCAGCAGCGACAGGCCGATGAAGCAGATGACGCCCGCGATCCCCCCGGCGATGACGGCGATGAGCTGCTTCTGCTCGACCGTGATGAACAGCGTGTAGATGAACTTCGGGGTCAGCAGCCCCGCCGCATGGCCGAGAAACAGGAATAGGATGCCGACATGGAAGAGGTTGGAACCCCAGGTGAGCTGGCGCTTGCGCAGCATCTGGCTGGAGCTTGCGCGCCAGCTGTACTGCTCGCGGTCGAACCGGATCAGGCTGCCCAGCAGGAAGGCCGTCAGCGCCACATAGGGATACCAGACAAACAGGATGTGGAAGATGGCGTCGCGCATGATGTCTGCTCCTCAACCGGCGGTCCGATGGGTGACGATGGTGCGCGGCCGTTGGCCGGGAGGTGGCTCCAACCCGGGCGCTGGACGGCCCGCCTGGCGGAGCTTGGCAGCCAGCGTATCGGTACCGCAGGCCGCAGCCGCTGAACCAGGGCCGAAGGTCACTTCCTCCTCCTCCCAGGCGGCATCCAGCGCTTCGAGATCATCCGGCTCCGGATCGGGCTCTGCGCGCAACGCCGCAAGCGCCGCCGCATCGAGCTTCGTCCGCGACAGCGCGGTCAGCGCGCCGAATATGGCTTCGTAGGGTGACGACCGCTTGGCCAGGCGCTCCCGCAGTGCCGCGAAGACATGGCCGGGCTGGCCAATCAGCTCGATGGCCTCGGCCGGCGAGCGGGTGGCCGCATATTCCAGGAACAGCGGCAGGAAATCCGGCAGTTCCGCCGTGGTCGGCGTGAAGCCGCCATCCTCATACACCTTGATGAGGTCGACCATCGCCTGGCCGCGGTCACGGCTTTCGCCGTGCACATGCTCGAACAGATGCAACGAGAGCGAGCGCGTGCGGTCAAACAGTAGGATGTAGCGCTCCTGCGCGTCGTACAGGTCATGGGCGGCGAGATCGGCGATCAAAGCGTCCACCGCAGCCCGCTCACGCCTGGGCAGCACGGCCTCCCGGTTCAGCACGGTGCGGAGCTCCGCGCCGGCGGCGACGAGTTCGGGTGTGGGGTAGGTCAGCAGGGCCGAGAGAACCTTGAGCGTGCGCATCACAGCACCCCCATCTTCGGCTTCTCGTTCTTCAGTTTGATGCCGCCGAACAAATTACCCGACTGCTCGCTCGGTGCGCAGCCATCGCCGAAGGAGAAGCCGCAATGACCGCGCATCTCATACGCGTCCTCCGTGACCTCGCGATGCGCGGTGGGGATCACGAAGCGGTCTTCGTAATTCGCGATCGCCATGATGTGGTACATCTCTTCGATCTGCGCCGCCGTCATGCCGACCCGCTGGGGGATCGTCTCGTCAATGACGCCATCGACGGTCTTGGCCCGCATATAGGCGCGCATGGCGAGCATGCGTTCCAGACCGCTCGCCACCGGCGCCTCATCGCCCGCCGTCAGCAGGTTGGCCAGGTACTTCAGAGGAATGCGCAGCGAGCGCACATCCGGCATCCCACCATCGATGCCCATCTTGCCGGCTTCCGCGGCGGCGGTGATCGGCGAGAGCGGCGGCACGTACCAGACCATCGGCAGCGTGCGGTATTCGGGGTGCAATGGGAAGGCGACCTTCCACTCCATCGCCATCTTCCAGACCGGCGAATGGCGCGCGGCTTCCAGCCAAGAGTCGCTGATCCCATCCGCGCGCGCCTGGGCGATCACCGCCGGGTCGTTCGGGTCGCAGAAGATATCCATCTGCGAGTGGTAGAGATCCTTCTCGTCCGGAACGCTGGCTGCCGCCTCGATCCGGTCGGCGTCGTAGAGCACCACGCCCAGGTAGCGGATGCGCCCAACGCAGGTCTCGGAGCACACGGTGGGCTGACCGGCCTCGATACGCGGGTAACAGAAGATGCACTTCTCAGATTTGCCCGAGGACCAGTTGAAGTAGATTTTCTTGTAGGGGCAGCCCGAGACGCACATGCGCCAGCCGCGACACTTGTCCTGGTCGATCAGGACGATGCCGTCCTCCTCGCGCTTGTAGATCGCGCCGGAGGGGCAGGCGGCCGCACAAGCCGGGTTGAGGCAGTGTTCGCACAGCCGCGGCAGATACATCATGAAGGTGTTTTCGAACTGCCCGTACATCTCCTTCTGGATGCCCTCGAAGTTCGAATCCTTCGAACGTTTGGCGAATTCGCCGCCCAGGATCTCCTCCCAGTTCGGCCCCCACTCAATTTTCTCCATGCGCTCGCCGGTGATGAGAGAACGCGGGCGGGCGGTGGGGAAGGCCTCCGACTCCGGCGCCTTCTGCAGGTGCTCGTAGTCGAAGGTGAAGGGTTCGTAGTAGTCGTCGATCTCCGGCATGTTCGGGTTGGCGAAGATGTTCGCCAGCACGCGCCACTTGCCGCCGATGCGCGGCTGGATCTTGCCGCTGCGAAGGCGCTTCCAGCCACCCTTCCATCTGTCCTGGTTTTCCCAGTCCTTCGGGTAGCCAATGCCGGGCTTGGTCTCGACGTTGTTGAACCAGGCGTATTCCATGCCCTCGCGGTTGGTCCACACGTTCTTGCAGGTGACCGAGCAGGTGTGGCAGCCGATGCACTTGTCGAGGTTGAGCACCATGGCGATCTGCGCGCGGATTTTCATGCCACTTCTCCCGTGATCAGCGTTGCATCGGCGTGTGGCTTCTTGTGCTCCGCCTCGGCAAGCGGACGTTCGAGCCAATCGATCGTCGTCATTTTTCGGACAATGACGAACTCATCGCGATTGGTGCCGATCGTGCCGTAGTAGTTGAAGTCGTAGGATTGCTGCGCGTAGCCGCCGATCATGTGCGTCGGGTTCAGCACGATGCGGGTCACCGAGTTGTGGATACCGCCGCGGTTGCCCGTCACCTGCGAGCCCGGCACGTTCACGATCTTCTCCTGCGCATGGTACATCATGACCATGCCGTCCTTGACGCGCTGGGACACGACGGCGCGGGCCACCAGCGCGCCATTGCTGTTGAAAGCCTCAACCCAATCATTGTCCACGATGCCGGCGCGCTTAGCGTCCGGCTCGCTGATCCAGATGCACGGCCCGCCGCGCGACAGCGTGAGCATCAGCAGGTTGTCGGTGTAGGTCGAGTGGATGCCCCACTTCTGGTGCGGTGTGATGAAGTTCAACACCACCTGTTTCTCGCCATTCGGCTTCAGGTCGATCACCGGCTTGATGGCGCGCAGGTCCACCGGCGGGCGATAGACGCACAGCGCCGCGCCGAAGGCCCGCATCCACAGATGATCCTGATAGAGCTGCTGGCGCCCCGTCAGCGTGCGCCAGGGGATCAATTCATGCACGTTGGTATAGCCCGCGTTGTAGCAGACCTTCTCGCTCTCAAGCCCCGACCAGGTCGGTGCCGAGATGATCTTGCGCGGCTGCGCCACGACGTCGCGGAAGCGGATCTTCTCGTCTTCCTTCGGCAACGCCAGATGCGTGTGGTCGAGGCCGGTGGCCTTGCCGAGCGCCTGCCACGCATGCAGCGCGACCTCGCCATTGGTCTCGGGTGCGAGCATCAGGATGACCTCGGTCGCGTCGATGTCGGTGACGATGCGCGCGAGGCCCTTGTTGGCGCCATCGGCATGCGTGCCGTTCAACGCCTTAAGGTGATCGACCTCATGGCCAGTCTTCCAGGCCATACCCTTGATGCCATTGCCGATGCTCTCCATCAGCGGCCCGAGAGCCGTGAAGCGCGCATAGGTCGCGGGGTAGTCACGCTCCACCTCGAAGACCATCGGCATGGTCTTGCCGGGCACCGGCTCGCATTCGCCGCGCTTCCAGTCGCGCGGATCGAAGGGTTGCGCGATCTCGAGGGCGCTGTCGTGCTTGATGGGGTTGAGCACCACGTCCTTCTCGATGCCCAGCACCTCGGGGGCGACGCGCGAGAAGGCCTCGGCAATGCCCTTGTAGATGTCCCAATCGCTGCGCGCTTCCCAGGCCGGGTCCACCGCGCTGGTCAGCGGATGGATGAAGGGATGCATGTCGGAGGTGTTGAGGTCGTTCTTCTCGTACCAGGTGGCCGTCGGCAGCACGATGTCCGAATAGACGCAGGTCGTGGACATGCGGAAATCCAGCGTCACCAGCAGGTCGAGCTTCCCTTCCGGCGCATGCTCATGCCAGACCGCCTCGGTGGCCTTCGCACGACCCTCGGGGCCAAGGTCCTTGCCGAGTACGCCATGTGTCGTGCCGAGCAGATGCTTGAGGAAGTACTCATGCCCCTTCCCTGACGAACCCAGCAAATTCGACCGCCAGACGAACATGTTGCGTGGCCAGTTCTTCGGATTGTCCGGGTCTTCGCAGGACAGTTTCAGTGTGCCGTCCTTCAGCCCCTTCGCCACATAGTCCATCGCCGGCATGCCGGCCGCGGCCGCATCCTTTGCCACCTGGAGCGGGTTGGTCTCGAGTTGCGGGGCGGAGGGCAGCCAGCCCATCCGCTCGGCGCGGATGTTGTAGTCGATGATGGTGCCGTCCCACGGGCCATGCGGCGCGGTGGGCGAGACGATGTCGCCTACGTTCATAGTCTCATACCGCCACTGGTCGGTATGCGCGTAGAAGGCCGAGGTCGAGTTCTGCTGGCGCGGCGGGCGTCCCCAATCCAGCGCGAAGGCGAGCGGCGCCCAGCCGGCCTGCGGCCGCAGCTTCTCCTGCCCCACGTAGTGCGCCCAGCCACCGCCCGATTGGCCAACGCAGCCGCACAACACCAGCATGTTGATGACGCCGCGATAGTTCATGTCGGCGTGGAACCAATGGTTCATCGCCGCGCCGATGATGATCATCGAGCGGCCCTTGGTCTTCTCGGCGTTGGTGGCGAATTCGCGCGCAACCTGGATGATCTTGTCGCGGGAGACGCCGGTGATCTTCTCCGCCCAGGACGGGGTATAGGGCGCCACCTCGTCATAGCTGGACGCGATGTTCTCGCCGCCGTAGCCGCGATCGACGCCGTAATTGGCCAGGAACAGGTCATGCACGGATGTCACCAGCGTCTCGCCATCGGCCAGCGCCAGGCGCTTCACCGGCACGCGGCGGTTCAGGACGGAGGCATGGGTGGTCGAGGTGAAGTGATCGTGCTCGATGTTGCCGAAATACGGGAAGGCAATCTCGGCCATCTCGTCGTGGATGCCGTCGAGTGAGAGGCGCAGCTTCGCCGCCTCGCCGTTCGATGCCTTCTCCTCCAGGTTCCACTTTCCGCTTTCGCCCCAACGGAAGCCGATGGTGCCGCGTGGCGCCACGATGTTCCCCGTGGTCTCGTCGAAGGCGACAGTCTTCCATTCCGGGTTGTTGGCCTCGCCGAGGGATTGGTCGAAGTCGCTGGCGCGGACAAAGCGCTCGGGCACCAGCTGGTCACCCTGTTGCACAAGCTTCACCAGCATCGGCATGTCGGTGTACTGGCGCAGATAGTCGCGGAAGTACGGCACCTGCCGCGCGACGTGGTATTCCTTCAGAATGACGTGGCCCATCGCCATGGCCAGCGCGGAATCCGTGCCCTGCTTCACAGACAACCAGATGTCGCCGAACTTCGCGGCTTCCGAGTAGTCGGGGCAGATTACCGCGCTCTTCATGCCGCGATAGCGCGCCTCGGTGTAGAAATGCGCATCGGGCGTGCGAGTCTGCGGGACGTTGGAGCCCCACAGGATGATGAAGCCGGCATTGTACCAGTCGGCCGATTCCGGCACGTCGGTCTGCTCGCCCCAGGTCTGCGGCGAGGCCGGCGGCAGGTCGCAATACCAGTCGTAGAAGGACATGCAGACGCCGCCGATCAGCGACAGGTAGCGCGACCCGGCGGCGTAGGAGACCATCGACATGGCCGGAATGGGCGAGAAGCCGAAGATGCGGTCCGGGCCATAGGTCTTCGCCGTATAGGCGTTGGCCGCCGCGATGATCTCCTGCACCTCGTCCCAGGGTGCCCGCACGAAGCCGCCATGGCCGCGCTTGGTGACGTAGGCAGCGCGCTTCTCGGGAGTCTCGACGATGGACGCCCAGGCGGCCACTGGCGTCATGATCGCCCGTGCCTCGCGCCACAGCTTGATCAGGCGCGAGCGCACCAGAGGGTACTTCACGCGATTGCCGGAGTAGAGGTACCAGCTGTAGGAGGCGCCGCGAGAACACCCGCGCGGTTCATGGTTTGGCAGGTCCGGCCGCGTGCGTGGGTAGTCCGTCTGCTGGGTTTCCCAGGTGACGATGCCGCCCTTCACATAGATCTTCCACGAGCACGACCCGGTGCAGTTCGCGCCATGGGTGGAGCGCACGATCTTGTCGTGCTGCCAACGCTTGCGGTAGCCATCCTCCCAACGACGATCCTCGTTCGTCGTGATGCCATGCCCGTTCGAGAACGGCTCCTGAGCCTTTTTGAAGAAGGTCAGACGGTCGAGAAAATGGCTCATGATGTGATGCCTCGGCTGTCGGGCTGGATCATTGTGCGGGGGTGATGGCAGGGCTCGCGCGGCCGCCATGTTCGATGTCGTGCAGCAGGCCTCCGCGGCGCGTGTAGAACCACCAGGTCGCCAGCACGCAGCTCACGTAGAAGCCCAGGAAGCTGTAGAGCGCGGTCTCCGCGCCACCGGTCATGGCGATGGAGGTGCCGAAGCTCTTGGGGATGAAGAAGGCGCCGTAGGCGGCAATGGCCGAGGTGAAGCCGATGATGGCCGCCGCCTCCTTATCCGACTGCTTCACGCGCTCGGCGGCATTCAGCCCCGGCTCCAGCCGCGCGACTTCCTTGCGCATGATCGCGGGGATCATCTGGAAGGTGGAGGCATTGCCGACGCCGGTCGCCGCGAACAGGAACAGGAAGCTCGCGAAGAACACGGGGAATGAGCTGGAATCCGATTTGTTGCCGATGGCGTAGAGAATGCCCATCACCCCGGCGGACATGGCGATGAACACCCAGAGGGTGATCCGCCCGCCGCCGATCCGGTCACAGGCCTTGCCGGCCGCGGCGCGCGCCAGGGCGCCGACCAGCGGGCCGAGGAAGGCGTATGTCAGCGCGTTGACCTCGGGGTACAGGATCCGCGACAGCAGCGGGAAGGCCGCGGAGAAGCCGATGAAGGAGCCGAAGGTGCCGGTGTAGAGCCAGCACATGATCCAGTTGTGCGTGCGCCGGAAGATCACCGCCTGGTCGGCGAAGGAGGCCTTCATGCTGGCGATGTCGTTCATCCCGAACCAGGCCGCGAAGGCCGAGGCAATGATGAAGGGTACGAACACGAAGCCGGCATTCTGCAGCCACAAGGTCGAGGTGACGCCCGCCACGGTCGCTGTCTGCGGCGCGCCGCCGAGCCAGCCGAAGACGCCCGCCGTGATCGCGAGCGGCACCA
The DNA here is from genome assembly GCA_022842185.1 of Acetobacteraceae bacterium. Classification (GTDB taxonomy): domain Bacteria; phylum Pseudomonadota; class Alphaproteobacteria; order Acetobacterales; family Acetobacteraceae; genus Neoroseomonas. Next base: position 31,706 of record JALHQB010000025.1, on the reverse strand, counting down.
CGAACTGCACCACGCTGACGCCGAGATTGCCAAGGCCGGCGTTGATCGCGAGCGCGTTGCCCTTCTCGCTCTTGGGAAAGAAGAACGAGATATTGGCCATGGAGGAAGCGAAGTTGCCGCCGCCGAAGCCGCACAGCAGCGCAAGGACCAGGAAGATCCAATACGGCGTTGCCGGATCCTGCACAGCGAAGCCCATGCCGAGCGCGGGTATGAGCAACGACCAGGTGGCCAGCGTCGTCCAGAGCCGGCCGCCGAAGATTGCGGGCATGAAGCTGTAGGCAATGCGAAGTGTCGCACCGGACAGGCCAGGCAACGAGGCCAGCCAGAACAGTTGTTCGTTGGTGAAGGCGAAGCCGACGCTCGGCAGTTTCGCCACCACGACGGACCACACCATCCAGACCGCGAAGGACAACAACAGGCACGGCACCGAGATCCACAGGTTGCGGCGCGCGATGGCCCGGCCCCCGCTTTCCCAGAACACCTTGTCCTCGGGTCTCCAATCCTGGATCGGACCGGTGGCGGCGAGCACCCCCTGCTGCGCTGGCCCATGGATCGGCTGCATCTCCGGCAGTTCCGGCAGGGTCTGGACGGCCACGCCCTGCTCGGCCGCCTGGCGTTCCATCTGGCGGATCGCGACATGCATCCAGGCGAGCGAGACGGCGACAATGAGGAAGAGCAGCCAGAAGCAGCTCTGCCACACGCCGGTCAGGTCGTTCAGCGCGCCGAATGCGATAGGCAGCACGAAGCCGCCGAGACCGCCGACCAGGCCCACGATGCCGCCCACGGCGCCGACGCGATCGGGGTAGTAGACGGGAATGTGTTTGAACACGGCGGCCTTGCCGAGGCTCATGAAGAAGCCGAGCGTGAAGGTCGTGACCATGAAGCCGATCAGCCCCATGGACATGCTGAAGCTCACCGGCCCGCGAATGCCTTGCACGACGTAGTCGGTCGGCGGGTACGACAGGATGAAGGTGCAGACGACCGAGACCAGGAAGGTCCAGTACATGATGCGCCGCGCGCCGAACTTGTCCGACAGGTGTCCGCCATAGGCGCGGAAGATCGAAGCGGGAATGGAATAGGCCGCCCCCACCATGCCGGCGGTGACGATATCGAGCCCATAGACGCCGATCAGATAGCGCGGCAGCCACAGCGCCAGCGCGACGAATGCGCCGAACACGAAGAAGTAATAGAGCGAGAACCGCCAGACCTGGATGTTCTTCAGCGGCTCCATCATGGCCGAGAGCGGCTCGGGCTTCGCCCCGGTGGCGCGCCGGCGGGCCAGGTCCGGATCATCCTTGGTGAACAGGAAGAAGATGACGGCCATGACCAAAAGTGCCGCGGCCCAGATCAGTGCGACGGTCTTCCAGCCATAGGCAACCATGATGACAGGAGCTGCAAACTTGGTGACCGCGGCGCCGACATTGCCGGCGCCGAAGATGCCCAGTGCCGTTCCCTGCTTTTCCTTCGGGAACCACTTGGCCACATAGGCTACACCGACCGAGAAGGAACCGCCGGCAATGCCGACACCCAGGGCGGCGAGCAGGAAGGTCGGGTAGTCATAGGCCAGCGTCAGCAGGGCGGCCATCACCGCCGCCGACAGCATGGTGAAGGTGAAGACCATCCGGCCGCCATACTGGTCCGACCAGATGCCCAGGATCAGTCGGATCAGCGAGCCGGTGAGGATCGGCGTGCCGACCAGCAGGCCGAACTGGGTCTCGCTCAAGCCCAGGTCGCGTTTGATCTGCACGCCGATGATGGCAAAGATCGTCCAGACCGCGAAGCAGACGGTGAAGGCAATGGTCGAGAGCCAGAGCGCGCGGCCCTGTTCAGGCCCGCCCGGTATGGCAAATGGTGCAGTGGCGCTGGACATGATGCCCCCTTCCTGGCGACGCGCGGCGTCTGGTCGGGGCCAACTGAACGTCCCGGCAGCATGAGGCTGCTTGACCTAAGTCAAGGCCAGCTTGGAACAGGGACGATTCAAGCCTACTACAGGCACATGGCATGTCTGGCGCGAAGTACCATCAATTGCCAAAATGACGAGCGGCGGCGCTACGCTTGACAATAGTCAAGCTGCTGGCGGTGTAACTGGCTATGGTACGGCGTGAGAGGTGAGCCATGCGAAGCCAGGATATGGAGGAGATGCGGCGCATCCCCTTTTTCCGGAACGTCGAGGCAGGCCAGGTTGAGGCCATGCTGCGCGGCGCGTTCCTGCAGCGGTTTCCGGCACATGTGGAGTTGATCCATACCGGCGAACCCGCGGACTTCCTGCATGTGGTCGTCGAAGGCACGGTCGAGATGTTCTCGGGCCATCGCGCCCGTGAGACCACGCTTGGCGTCTCAGGGCCGGGAGACAGCTTCATTCTTGCCGCTGTGCTGTTCGACCGCCCCTATCTGCAATCCGCGCGGGCCCTTGTGGCGTCTCGGATTCTGATGGTGCCGGCCGATGCGGTACGCCAGGCCTTCGCCGTTGACGCCGGCTTTGCGCGAGGCGTCGCCGAGCAGCTCGCCGTCGCCTATCGCGGCGTCATCAAGGAATTGAAGAATCAGAAGTTGCGATCGGGTCTGGAACGCCTTGCGAATTGGCTGCTGACCCATGATGCTGAGAATGGTTCAACAGGTCACTTCGATTTCCCCTTTGACAAGAAAGTGCTCGCCGCGCGCCTGGGCATGGCGCCGGAGGTACTGTCGCGATCCTTCGCAGCCCTCGGTGCGTACCACGTCGTCGTGCAGGGCCCTTCCGTCGTCATTCACGACGTCGCCGCCCTGCGCAAACTGGCGCAGCCCTGCTCCACCATCGACGGGAACAGCCTGTGACGCATCTGCAATGCTGACGGCGGACGATTGGGCGATCCTGCGAACGAGTGCGATCCTGCGTGATCTACCGCGAGCGGATCTCGCTGCGCTGGTGGATGAACGTAGCGTTCGTTCGCTCGAACGGGGCCATGTCCTGTTCCAGCAGGGCGACCCCGCGCGCGCATTCTTTTTGATGCTTGGCGGGCAGGTCAAGCTGAGCCGTGTCAATCCCGGTGGCGATGAGGCGGTTGTTCACATCTACGGTGCGGGCGAGAGCTTCGCCGAAGCAGCGATGTTCCTGGGTGGCCGGTATCCCGTCGCTGCCGAGGCGGTGGTAGCGTCGCGCGTCATGCTCATCGAAAGCGATGCCTTGCGCCGCAAAGTGGCCGAACGGCCAGAGATCGCCTTTGCGATGATGGCCTCGATGTCCCGACACCTGAAGGTGCTGGTTGATCAGATCGAGAAGATGAAGCTGCTTTCCGCTGACCAGCGCGTGGCTGAATTTCTGCTCGGCCTGTGTGGCGAGAAGACAGGTGCCGTGGCGCTGAGCTTGCCACATGAGAAGAGCCTGATCGCCAACCGCCTTGGCATGAAGCCCGCAACATTCTCGCGCGCTATCGCACGGATCAGGGACCTGGGAGTCGAGGTGACAGGTAACCAGGCCAGTATCCGTGATACGGCGGTGGTGTTGGCGTTCGTTAACCGTTCGGCCGAGGAATGATCGCCGCACCACCAGCATTCGTTTGGTGATCGTGCGCGGCTGGCTGGAATCTTCTCCACCCTAAGCCGCCCACCACAGAAGCCCGTTCAGCGCGCCCGGATCATCCTTCTATCCACCGACAGGATGCTTGGCGCTGGCAGGCGCACGGCGCACGGCGCACAGACCGGTGCGGACAGCCTCGTGCACGACAAGACCCGCCCACCCGGCAGAGCGCCGGTGCCGACCTCGACCGTGGATCAGGTGCTGGCTCTCACCCGCTCCAAGCCGCGGGGGCTGGCCAGTCGCTGGACTGGCCGGGCGATGGCGCCGGCCAGCGACATCAGCCGGCGGCTCGGTGCAGCGCATCTAGGGCGCCCATCGGCTCCAGCCGCAGACGGGTTAGGCTGATCCGCGCCTTCGCCAACAACAATGCCACCCAGAAGCATCCCAAGGTGCGCACCTGGCTGGGGGGGCGCACCCTCGAAGCGAGTTACCCTCAAGGTCGCGCATCGCTCACGCCAAGACTGACGAGGCTGTCCCATCCTGTGGCTGACGGGACATCTGAGTTGCTTTCTTCCGGGGAGACCCGCTTTCGCATTCCTCACCTTATTCGATGTCGGGGAGGGCCCACGACTTGATCGCGACCTAACCGCAATCCCGACCGGCCCGCACCTACCGCCTGGGAAATTCGACCGAACGGCCTCAGCCGCCTATCCACCTGTATGCTCGGGTCAACTCGGAAAACCGGGCAGCGCCGCTCCGCTCGTCCGTGATGGTGAGACGGTGCTACTTCCAGTGTCACGATCCAGCACTCGACGGAAAGGATGCCCCGGATGCGTCAAAGGGCAAGGGTGACGCACCTTTACTGCCGGGACCACATTCCCCAGCACGGAGCATGCAGAACATCGCCTAGACTGGAGGTGGCTGCAATGACGTGATGCGCGCCTGAAGTCCAAGACGCCTTCGCAGAGATCATCCATCGCGTGGTGTAGGAACGCGATGATCCTCGGCGCGTTGGGCGGCCGCGTCAGCGGCCAAGGCACGCACGCTGACGCGGTGGGAATTGCCGCCTGCACCGCGGCCGTAGAAGCTGCCACGGCCCACCATCGACGGGGGGTTAGAGGTGAATTTTCCCGGGGGTACCCATTCTAGATCCCCTCCCCCCCTCTTTCGAGGTGGGGGGGTGCTCGCCCTTCCAATCTGCCCGCCGGTCGGGTTGGCAGCCTCGCGCCGGCTGCTGTCTGCCGCCTAGCTGACTACGTCGATTGGGCCAGTGTGCACTGCCGCCTCCTCTGCTTGGTCCGAGCCTAGCGTCACGTCACCCACGCGGCGCAGGGAAAGGCAACACGCGCCGAAGTCGCTCCGCAATCCCGTCGCGCACGGCCTCTGTTCCCTATCCGTCCCAGGGGTAGCGCACCAGTCCCCGGACAGGGGGCATTGCGTTTGTTCCCGCTTTGAGCCCGCCGGTGCGCCAGCCTTCGCGGGTGCGCACCCGAAGCCGTGGCACCGTCCTGACATCAACGGCCTCGCCTCCCGTTTGGTCTAGCCCGTCAGTTCTCGCTCTGCCTGGCACACTGCGTCGCGACTCTGTCCTTCTGGGCTCCCGCCAGCGGCATGCCCGACCATCGCTCCGTGCGACCTACGATGGCGCCTCCTGAGGTGCGACGCGACGGGCTTCCCAGTGGAGGCAGCGAAAGCACTGCGTACGTGCCGACAACGGGAATGGGCGGCGCTCCGGTGGGCAGTTGGACAGAGACGCGGGGTCTGGTCCTTCGAGCTGACGGTGAGGCCCTGGTGGTAAGGCGCGGCGCCGCGCCCCTGATGCCCATCCCGACCACCCTGGACCCGCTCTCGGGCAACGGACTGGCGCTCTGGCTGGCTGGCGTCACTTGGCACCCGCCGCGGGGCCAACCGTGGCTCCGACGGATTCGGCTGCTGGTCCGAGGCGAAGGCTCGTGGGATGCCGCCCGTGCTGCCTACCGCGCGAAGTGAAGCAAGGCCGGGTTCGGCTGATCAGTGCGATGCAACTTGAGCCATCGAAGGAAGTGCTGTGTGGGGGTAATTGTGGGGGCTGAGGCCTACACTGCCAGCAAACGCCCAGAAAACCTTGTGTTCTGGCGTCCCCTAGGGGATTCGAACCCCTGTTACCGCCGTGAGAGGGCGGTGTCCTAGGCCTCTAGACGAAGGGGACCCTGGCCGGAGGCGCGCTTCTAGCCCCCCCTCTCGCCGGGATCAAGCGCCCTTCTTCACCTCGGCCGAACTTCGTCGCGCCGCCTCGCGCGTCCCGTCGCGGCAGGCGCGCGAACAATACCGCACCTCATCCCATACCAGCGCCCACTTCTTGCGCCAGGCGAAGCCTCGCCCGCAGGCCAGGCACGTCTTCTTCGGCAATCCGGCCTTGTGATGGACCATCCCCGCGGCGGCGCTCAGTCGCGCAGCCGGACCTCGCCGATTCGGCGCGCGCCTGTCGGATCCAGCACGATCACCCGCTCCCCATCCGGCCGCGCCACCCAGACCGAGATCGCCTTGTCCGAAGCTGCAATCCCGGCGATACGCGCCCCTTCGGGTTGCGCCAGGGACATGGACGCCGTCGCACTGCCCGCCGAAGCCCCACCAAGTCGCTGGACGAGCACCACCGCCAGCGCCACGGTGCCTGCCACGATCAGCACCCCCATTCCGATCACCAGAGCCTTGAGCGCAACCACGCCAACCCCCTCATCCACCCAATCCGACGACGCCGAAGCCATCGCGCCGCCGGAGGCCGCCGGCATGCGCGCCGACCGCTTCCTCGCGGACGCGATAGGTTCGCTCTCGCGGTCCCGCGTCAAGGCATTGATCGAGGCCGGGCACGGCTCGCGCGACGGCGCGCCGATCAAGGACCCGGCCGAATCGGTCCGCGCCGGCGCGCGCTATCGCCTGCATGTCCCGCCGCCGATCTCGGCCACACCGCAGGCGCAGGACATCCCATTGACCATCCTGTTCGAGGATGCGGACCTGATCGTGCTGGACAAGCCGGCCGGGCTCGTCGTGCATCCCGCGCCGGGCAACCTCGATGGTACGCTGGTCAATGCGCTGCTCGCCCATGCGGGGGACGACCTGCCGGGAATCGGGGGGGAAAAGCGGCCCGGCATCGTCCATCGGCTCGACAAGGACACCTCCGGCGTCATGGTCGTCGCCAAGACGGACCGGGCGCACCGCACCCTGTCGGAAGCCTTCGCGGCGCGCGACCTCGACCGCGCCTACCTCGCGCTGGCCTGGGGCCTGCCGTCACCGTTGCATGGCGAAGTGTCCGCCCCGATCGGCCGCCACCCGGTCGATCGCAAGCGCATGGCGGTGGTCGAACGCGGCGGCAAGACAGCCACCACACGCTATATCGTCAAACGTGGCTGGGGGGCGGCCGTGGCGCTGGTGGAATGCCGGCTGCTCACCGGGCGCACGCACCAGATTCGCGTTCACATGGCCCATATCGGCCACCCGTTGGTGGGGGACCCGGTGTATCTGCGCCGCACCCCCGCCAATGCCCGGCTGCTGCCCGCCGCGACACGCGATGCGCTGCTCGCCTTCCCGCGCCAGGCACTGCATGCGGCGACACTGGGTTTCAACCACCCCGTAACCGGACACCCCCTATCCTTCGAAAGCCCTGTGCCGGCGGATCTCGCCGGCCTGCTCACATTGCTGGACAGTAACAGCCCGTAACCCGACTGTTGCAGTCGGATTTACTTGTGCCGAGGCGTGCAACGCGATAGAAAGTCCTACGTTCAGTTCCCAGGGGTGCCGCAGAGACACCCGTTCCGACCCACCCCGACGTGACCGGGGTTGGCGGCCCGGGCCAGGGCCTAAGGGAACGTGACGAAACCAAGTCCATGACCGTCTGCGGTCCCCGCCGTCACGGGGGGACCGCCCGGTCCAGGAGGCAAATCGACCATGGCTTCCATGGCCATCCCGATGGCGACCGAAGGAAACCTGTCCCGCTACCTGCAGGACATCCGCAAGTTTCCGATGCTCGCCCCCGAAGAAGAACTCTCCCTCGCCCGCCGCTGGAAGGACCAGGGCGACGAACCGGCCGCGCATAAGCTGGTCACGTCCCACCTGCGCCTGGTGGCGAAGATCGCGATGGGTTACCGCGGCTACGGCTTGCCGGTCGGCGAACTGATCTCCGAAGGCAATGTCGGCATGATGCAGGCGGTGAAGCGCTTCGACCCGGAGCGCGGCTTCCGCTTGGCCACCTACGCCATGTGGTGGATTCGTGCGGCGATACAAGAATACATCCTGCATTCCTGGTCGCTCGTGAAAATGGGCACCACCGCGGCGCAAAAGAAGCTGTTCTTCAACCTGCGGCGCCTGAAGGCGCAGATGTCCGCCCTGGAAGAAGGCGACCTGAAGGATGAGCAGGTGGCGAAGATCGCCCACGCCCTCCAGGTGCCGAACCAGGACGTGATCTCGATGAACCGGCGGCTTGCCAGCCCCGACCACAGCCTGAATGCCCCCGTCCGGGCCGACAGCGAAGGCGAGTGGCAGGATTGGCTGGTCGATGACGGCGAAAGCCAGGAAAGCGAGCTGGCCGAGCGGGAGGACATGACCAACCGTCGTGACCTTCTCGCCGGCGCCTTGAAGACGCTGAACGAACGGGAACGCCACATCCTGATCGAACGGCGCCTGAAGGAGGAGCCGACCACGCTCGAGGAACTCTCGCAGCAGTACAACATCAGCCGCGAACGGGTCCGCCAGATCGAGGTCCGCGCGTTTGAAAAGCTGCAGAAGTCGATGAAGCAGCAGGTTGTGGAACGGCGCCTGACGGTCGGCTGACCGCTTCGGGCACCCGTATTCGGAGGGGCGGCGGGGCAACCTGCCGCCCCTTCTCGTTTTCGTGCGCCGTGTGAGACGCATCGCTGGCGGGCGCCGTGATCGACGCGCAAGACTGCATCTGGTCGCTTCCTCCGGAGATCACGATGCAGCATCCCACCCGCCGCTTGGCGATGGCCGCCTTGCCGGCACTCGCCTTCGCCATGCCCGTCGCCGCCCAAGCCCCGGCGGTGTTGCTGTTTCGCGTCGTCTCCCAGCGCGATGAGATCATCATCGGCCTGACGCCCGCCGAACTGACCGCGCTCGGCAACGGCCCGGTGGCGGAGCGCATCGCCCGTCGTCTTGCCGCGGAAGGACAGGTCGGCGCGTGGCGCTACGTCGTCGGCCGGGCGCCGGATGGCTCCACCCGCCACGCCGCCACCGGGCGCGTCGCGATCCTGCGGCAGGAGACCTACAGGATCGAGCCCTACACCCCTGCCCTGCCGGTGGCGCCCCCGCCGGGATAACGCAGCCACCTGCCGCGTCTTCGCGTCGTCACGCCATTGCGCTTGCACACCGGCGGCCCACGCCCAAGATGTGCGACAGGACGACGCACCAGACATTGCAGGGAGAACCGCCCATGCTTCGCCGCCATCTGCTCGCCCTGGGTGCCGGCGCCACCGCCGCGCCCCTGCTGCCAGGCGCCGCCAACGCCACCACCCCACCCGGTTATCGCGTCACGTATTTCAATGCCCGGACCGAAGGGTCCGGTCGCGTGGGATCGCGCGACATCACGGCCGCGGGCGATGGCACGATGTGGTTCTGTGGCCAGCGCAATGGCACGCTCAACCGGCTTAACCCCCGCACCGGGGACATCCGCGTCGTCAACCTCGGCCAGGGCAGCGCCCCGCATGGCGTCATCCGCGGCCCGGACGGCGCCGCCTGGGTCACTGACGGGGGCCAGAACGCCATTGCCCGCGTCGACCCCGCCGATCATCGCGTGGCGCTATGGAAGCTCCCGGAACGCTTCCCCAACGGCAACCTCAACACCGGCGTTTTCGACAGCAGCGGCACCTACTGGTTCACCGGCCAGAACGGCCTCTACGGCCGCTTCGTGCCCGCGACCGAACGCATGGACGTCTGGGAAGCCCCGCGCGGGCGCGGCGCCTATGGCATTACCCGCACGCCCCAGGGCACAATCTGGTACGTCTCCCTCGCCGGCAACCACCTGGCGCAGATCGAAGACCTCGACACCGGCCGCGTCCGCATTGTCGAACCACCGACACCGAACCAGGGCGCGCGTCGCGTCTGGTCCGACAGCCAGGGCCGGCTGTGGATCAGCGAATGGAACAGCGGCAACGTCTCGGTCTTCGACCCGCTGACCCAGCGCTGGGGCGTGCGGAAACTGCCGGGCGAAAGGCCGCGCGCCTATTCCCTGTGGGTCGATCCGTCCGACAAGGTCTGGCTCACCGACTTCCCGGCGAACGCGATCGTCCGCTTCGACCCGCTGACGGAGACCTTCCTGTCATTCCCCTCCGACCGCCCGAACGCCAACGTCCGTCAGATGGACGGCATCGCCGGGGAAGCCTGGGGCGGGGAAAGCGGGACAGACCGGATCGTGAGGATCGAATACGGGCTGTGAGGCGCAAGACGGGGGACAAAGTAAGCAGCGGGGGAGAGAACTCCCCCGCACCCCCTCCTTTTTTTGGCTATCACCGCGGCAGCACCAAATGGAAGGGCGGAGCCATCCTGGCGTTGGCGGTTTGGGTCGCATTGCCGGCGGCAGCGCAGGACGGGAAGCGCCAATTCGAAGCGCATTGTGCGGCGTGCCACACCAATGCCGAATCAGCGCCGGCGGGGCCGGGGCCGAACCTCACGGGGCTGGCGGGGCGGCGCATCGCGGGCGATCCGGGGTTCGACTACTCGCCCGCGCTGCGCGAAGCCCAGGGGCAATGGACCCCCGAACGTCTCGCCACATTTCTCGATGATCCGGAGGAGATGTTCCCGGGCCTTTGGATGGGCGGGAACGGTGTGCGGGACGAAGCGGCCCGACGCAGCATCGTCGATTACCTGATGGGGCGGTGAGGGCGCCGCGAAGCGCCCCCACCTGTCATGATCAGCGGATCGGCGGCGCGTAGTGAAGGCCGCCATTGTTCCACAGATTGTTCACCCCGCGCGGAATGCCGATCGGCGTGATGTTGCGCTCATACATCTCACCGTAATTGCCGACCTGGCGGATGACGCGCACGGCCCAGTCGTTCGGCAGGCCCATGGACTGGCCCAGGTCACCGGTGCGGCCGACGAAACGCATGATGTCCGGATTCGTCGTGGTGCGCGCGGTCTCCTCGATGTTGCCGCTGTTCAGGCCAAGCTCCTCGGCGGCGATCTGCGCGAACAGCGTCCAGCGCACGATGTCGAAGAAGCGCCAGTCACCCTTGCGGACCGCCGGGCCAAGCGGCTCCTTCGAGATGATCTCCGGCAGCAGGACGAAGTCGTTCGCATCCGTCGTGCGCGTCGCGCGGAAGGAGGCGAGCGAGGATGCATCGTTGGTATAGGCATCGCAGCGCCCGGCCACGAAGGCGGCGCGGATTTCCTCCGCACTTTCGATCACCACCGGCGTGAAGCGCATCCGGTTGGAGCGGAAGTAATCGGTCAGGTTGAGTTCCGTCGTCGTGCCCGGCTGCACGCAGATCGTCGCGCCATCCAGCTGCCGTGCCGAGGTCACCCCGGACGAACGCTTCACCATGAAGCCCTGGCCGTCATAGAAATTGATGCCGGCGAAGGCCAGGCCGAGCTGAGTCTCGCGCGCCATCGACCAGGTCGTGTTGCGCACCAGGATGTCGAGCTCGCCGGATTGCAGCATCGGGAAGCGCTGCACCGTGGTGTTCGGCACGAAGCGGATCTTGGTCGCATCGCCCAGGATCGCCGCGGCGACAGCACGGCAGGTATCGACGTCCAGGCCGCGGAATTCGCCGCGCGTGTCCGGCAGGGCAAAGCCCGGGGCATTCACCGCCACGCCGCAGACCACCTGCCCGCGGGCGCGGATGGCGGCAACGGTGTCGGGTGGGGCGGTCTGGGCGGATGCCTGCCCCGCCACGGCAATGACCGCCGCGGCCGCCAGGCCGGCAAAGCGGGTACGGATGCTTGTCATCAATGATGTCTCCCAGGTTCCAGACATGAAGCCGCCGTCTTCCCGGCTGGCTTGCCCGACAGCATGCCCGTGCCAGAGGCCGGGCGCCAAGGGGCTGACGCGTCGCAGCGGCGATCGCACGCTCACAGCCAGCCCAGGACGCGCAGCCAGGCCACCGAACCGCGAGGCCGGCGACAGGGGGCTGCCTCGAACGCCGTCGCAGGCGACTTTCGACCTCTGGCCTCGGCCCGCGAGACGACCGTGGCCCCGGATGCGTGCCGGGGCCGGCGTTTCAAGTCAGGCTCTGAGGCACCGGAGGCCGTCAGCCCACCTCCGCGAGGATGTGGTCGGCCATCTTTTCCGCCGTCATCAGCGTCGGGAAGTTGGTGTTGGCCGAGGGCACGACCGGGAACACCGAGGCATCGACAACCCGAAGCCCTTGCACCCCGCGAACCCGGCCGGAAGGATCCACCACCGCCATCGGGTCGGTATCGGCGCCCATCCGGCAGGAACAGGAGGCATGCCACACGCCGATGGTTCCCTTGCGGATGAAATCCTCCAGCGCGTCGTCGCTTTCCATCACTTCCTTGAAGCGGAAGCCTTCGATGACGAAGCGGTCGATGAAGGCGCGGCGCAGCGCCGCTGGCCCATCGAGGAATTTCGCGATGATGGATGTCAGGATGCGGTTCTTGGTGTTCACCACACCGATCCGCCGGACGCGGTCGGAATAGAAGGCGGGGAACGGGTCGGCGGTGACCGCCGCCATGGGTTCGGACAGGTTCAGCGCGGCGGCCAGCTTGAAGCCCGACATCAGCCGGTCCAGGTCGCGCCGGTCCGACAGCAGGTTGAACTCGACATCCGGATGGGTGCGCCAGTCATTCGACACGAGCCGCACCTGGCCACGCTGGGAGTATGTCTTGTTCACCCAGGTCAGCATGGAACCGACCTGCTCGCCCACCGCATGCCAGGCGGATTTGCTTGCCACGGACATGAACATGTCGCCCTGCGGCGCGCCTTCCAGCCCGGAGGAATAGCGCAGCCCCAGCAGCATGTGCCGCCGCGTCGCTTCGGTGACGATACGCGCTTGCGGTTTGATGAAGCAGGACAGGGAGATGGCCGGATGGTCCATCAGCCCCTGCCCCACCCCCGGCAGGTCCGCGACGACGCCGATGCCGTGGTCACGCAGATGCCCCCCCGGCCCGATGCCCGCGCGCATCAGATGGGCCGGGGAATGGATCGCGCCGGTCGACAGCACGACTACCCGCCCACGGAACTCCTGTTCCTGCCCCTTCACCAGGGCGCGGATGCCGACGCAGCGCGTGCCCTCGATGATCAGCCCCATCACCTGCGTCTCGGTCGAGATGGTCAGGTTCGGACGCTTGCGCGTCTCGGCATCAAGATAGCCGATGGCGGCGGAGACGCGGGCGTTCTCGCCGAGATTCACCGTCAGCGGGAAATAACCATCCTCGAAGGCGCCGTTCTGGTCGGGCAGGTATTTGTAGCCGGCCTGCTTGAACGCCTCGCCGGCCGCGCGGGCGTGCTGGGACCAATGCTGTTCGGGGATGCGGCGCACCGGGATGCGCCCCGTGCGACCATGCCATTCATTGTCGAAATCGACGTCGCGCTCGACCTTCTTGAAATACGGCAGCACCGCATCCCAGTTCCAGCCTGCGGCTCCGCGATCGGCCCATTCGTCATAGTCATGCGGCGCACCGCGATTGGCCATCTGCCCGTTGATCGAGGACCCACCACCCAGCACCCGCGCCTGTTCATACTTGCGCAACGGCGGCCGGTCGGCGCCGGGGTTGTTGTGGGACACGACCTGGGTGCGGACCTTCAGCTCGGTCCAGTGGAAGCGCGGGTCGAAATACGCCTGGCCGGGATAGGTATCGAGGATGGTCTTGGGTTCTTCGCCCGGCGGCGTGTCGGGGCCGGCCTCGCACAGCAGCACCTTGTTGGCGCCGGGGGTGGACAGGCGATGCGCGAGCACGCTGCCGGCTGAGCCACCGCCCACGATGATGTAGTCGAACACGAATCGTTTCCCCCGAATGGACCGGGGGCAAGTAGGCCACTACCACCCGCGCTTCGGAAGGGGTGCCGGGCCGTCGGCCTGGACGAGCAAAGTCGTCAGGGGTTGCCGTCCCGCCTGGTGGGCAGCCGGAACCACCGCGATGCGGTCGTGCCGAACACCGCGTCGCGTTCAGTGTCGGACAGACCCGCCACGGTGCTGTCGTACAGCTGGTACAGGCGCTCGAAGCCGTGTGAGAGCGACGTTATCGGCAGATGGCTCCCGAACATGCAGCGGTCCGGCCCAAAGGCTTCGAGCACGGCCGTGATCCACGGAGCGACCTGCTCCGCCGTCCAGCCCATCCCGAAAATGCATTCAATCGCCGAGATGCTCGCGCAGGTGTTGTCGCACTGTCCCAAGGCGCGCATGTCGTCCTGCCAGCGGCGGAAATCCTCTGGGCCCGAACGCAGCGGCCACCCCATGACGGCAATGGTGAAGCCGATGCGCGGATGCCGGCGCACCACGGCGAGCACGTCGCGCAACTGCGGCGCGAAGACCTCCAATCCGCACCGCAACGACGTGCCTTCAAGCCGCGTCAGCCCCGCCAGCCACTGCGGGTCGCTCAACAGGTCGGGCCGTGCGGCGAAACGGCGCAGCGGGTTGTCGGCATCCCAGCCCAGGTGCTGGCGAACCGCCGTCAGGTTGGGGAAGGCGTGATACGTGTCGAGGCGTTCCGGTAGGCCCGGATCGGCGAAATCGACCAGGCCGACCAGCGCCATCGGAAGGTCGGAGGCATCCGCCACTTGTTGCGCCCAGGCGACCTCGCGGACCGGATCGCTCGATATGAATTCGTGCCAGATGATCCCGGCAATGTCCCGTGACCCGGCGGCCGCACGATAGTCATCGGGAAGGAACCATCGCGGCAGCGCCGCATAATCCCCGACGAAGGCTTCGAAGCCCGGGTCGCGTCGCTGGAAAATTCCATGCTGATTGACGCGGGCGTCATAGAGATGCGCGTGCGCATCGACGATCATTGGCCGGCAGCCCGTGAAGGCGGGTGTGCTCATGTCACGCCTCAGAGCCAGAAGCATCCGCATTGCGCTGCGGCATGTCGCGGACGGGCGGTGCGCAGCGGATACCGCCCAGGCGCGAAGGCACCTGCCCGCCGGTGAAGCAGTCGGGCGAGGGCTTCAAACAGCACCGCGCATGCGCATCATCACGTCCGGCGGCGCCGTCATGGCCTCCCACAGCAGCGCGGCCGCCGTCATAGTCGCCTCGCGCAGCTGTGCGATCGGTACCGCTTCGCGTCGGTCCGCGCCGGTCAGCAGCAGGCGCAGCGCGCTGTCCGGTTCATTGAAGCCCGCGATGAGCCGTGCGGCGGGAATGCCGTGGTCGGCAAAATTCGCGTGGTCGGAATTGCGCATCAGCGGCAGATGCGTCCGCAGCCCCCGCCCGGCCTTGTCCGCCGCATCCACCAGGAACGGCCCCAACCGTGCGAAGCCGCTGGTCAGCGCCGTCAGATTTGGGCTGCCGGCGATGGAATCGAGGTTGATGTTCACCGCCATCCGCGTGCGCTGGTCATGCGGCATGGCATCGAGCCACGCCTTCGACCCCGCAAGCGCCCATTCCTCCGCGCCGAAGATGCACACCATCAGCCCACGTTCGCAGTCCGCGACATCCGATGCGGCGGCCCGCGCCAGGCACAGCGCGGCGGCCAGGCCGGTGGCGTTGTCGATGGCACTTTCGCCCAGCGGATGGCCGTCCAGATGGGCGGACAGCACGACATGCCCCTCCCCGCGGCCAGGCAGGGACAACACCAGCGTGGGCGCCGTGGCGGGATGATCCTCGCCGCGCAGCGTCATCCGCACGCGCCGCCCTTCGGCCAGCAGCGCGCCGGCCTCGGCCGAGATCCCCATGGCGGGGATGCCCTGCCCCCCGGCCCGGCCGGACGACCCGGAGACCGGCCCGACACCCGGTTCCGGCTGCACGATCAGGAACGCCGCCGCCCCCGCTTGCTGCGCGGCAGCCAGTTTCACGCGCCGATGGATCGTGTCGTGCGCGAAGGGATATTCATGCCGCACCAGAACCGCGCGGCCCTCGGCGCCGCTGAAATCCCCCGGCGCGCCGCGCCCGCAATCGAGCGTATCGAGCAGCAGCCCCTCGGCTGGCGTGCTGGCCGCGCCGAGCAAGGGCGCGCAGCCAAGGTCCCGCCCCGTCGCCACATCGGTCAGCCGCGCTTCATGGCAGCGCCAGCCGGCATAAGGCACCGGCTGCTTCCGAACCGCCCCCAGCACGCCCAGCCGCTGTTCCATCAATGCGAAGCCGCGTTCGGCGCTGTCGCTGCCTTGCAGGCGCCCGCCGGTATCGCAGATCGCCGCGAAGTCGGTCTCCAGCGCCCCGTCGGCCGCGATGCGGCCGAGGAAGTCGGCCAGCGTCACTGCGCGGTGATGCCACGCGACCGGGCGATCTCCCCATACCGGGCGAGGTCCGCGCGGATGCGCTGCCCGAAGGCTTCCGGCCCGTCGCTGCGCGGGATGACGGCGAGCGCATCGAGCCGCTGCGCCATACCCGGCGCCCCCAGCACGCCCGGCATCGCCGCCGCGATCTTCTGGACGATGGCGTCCGGCGTCCGCGCCGGGGCCAGCAGCCCCCACCAATGTTCGGCGATCAGGTCGATACCCTGTTCGCGGAAGGTCGGGATGTCCGGGTGGCTGGTCATGCGTTCGGCCGACATCACGCCCAGGCCCCTGATCTGCCCCGACGTCAGCTGCGGCGCCGCCGAGGCGACGGTCACGAACACCGTGTTCAGATTGCCGGCCGCCAGGTCCTGGATCGCCGGCCCGCCGCCACGATACGGCACATGGGTGATCTGCGTGCCCGTGGCGATCTGGAACAGCTCGCCCATCATGTGGGACGCCGCGCCGACGCCGCCCGATCCGTAGGTGTAGTGGTTCGGCCGCGCCTTCGCGAGCGCGGCGAATTCCGCCGCGTTGCGCGCCGGCAGCGAGGGATGCCCGAAGATCAGCAAGGGCGCCGCGCCGACCATCACGACCGGCGTCAGGTCCTTCTCGACGTCATAGGGCATGCGCGTCTGCAAGGACGGCACGATGGCATAGGGCAGGTCCGCCAGCAGCAGCGTGTAGCCATCCGCGGGCGATCGCGCGACGTATTCGGTCCCCAGCATCGACCCCGCGCCGGAGCGGTTCTCCACGATCACCGACTGCCCCAGCGCCGCACCAAGGCCGGGCTGGATGAGCCGCGCCAGCACATCCGACGACCCGCCCGGCGCGAAGGGCACCACTAGGCGGATCGCCCGGTTCGGCCATTCGGCCTGGGCGAAGGCCGGGGCCGCCAGTGCGGCGCCGGCCGCCCCCAGCAGCGCGCGCCGCGTCAGCCGCGCGGACGAAGCCCGCACCACTCGGTGATGAAGGTCGCGATTGTCTGGGTGCATGTGCGGAGATCCTCGATCGACGTGCGTTCGTCGAACCCATGTGCGACTTCGCCCTTGGGACCGTAGCAGAGTCCGGGGAAGCCGAAATAGAGACCGTAGTAACGGGCGTCGTTCACCGCCGTCGTCTTGCGCGCCGGCATCTCCCCGCCATGCACCGCGGCATGGGCGGCGGCGAGGACGGCCTCCGCCTCGCTGCCGGGCTCCAGCACGTAAGGGTCGGTCTGGAAGCCGGTCCAGACGATCTCGGGCGGGTTGTTCGCCATGAAGCTGTCGCCGGTCGCGGCGGCCTTCACGCAGGCTTCGATGCCGGCCATCGCCTGTTCGGGCGTGGTGCCCGGCACCAGGCCGATGCGGCAATCAACCTCGCACCAGGCGGGGGTGCTGGAAGCCCAGTCGCCACCGCGGATGATGCCGGGGTTGAACTTGATCGGGTCCTTGATGTCCGCATACCACTCACTGGTCTTCGCGGCTTCGTTCAGGACCTTCGTGTGGGCATACAGCGCATTGATCAGCGCATAGGCCGACATGATGGCATTGGTGCCATCCTGCGCCACCGCCACATGCACCGGCACACCGCGCACGCGCAGGCGGAACCAGATGGTGCCGGTCTGGGTACGTGTAATGCTGTGGCCCGTGGGTTCGGGCACCAAAGCGGCCTCGGCGCGATACCCCCGCAGCAGGGCGGCGAGCGCGCCGTTGCCGGTGCTCTCCTCCTCGGTCACCGTCTCGATATACACATCGGCCGCGGGTTCGAAGCCGGCGGCGCGGATCGCATCCATCGCGAAGACCATGCAGGCCACGCCGGACTTCATGTCATGCGCGCCGCGGCCATACATCCAACCATCGCGGATCGTCGCGGAGTAGGGCGGGTAGGTCCACATCTCATGCGGGCCTTCCGGCACCACGTCGATATGGCCCTGCAGGATCAGGCTGCGGCCGGTCGGGTTGGCCGGGCGATGCGCGGCGACGACCTGCATGGACCCGGCCGGATCGACATCGACCATCGGCGCCATCTTCGGGTGGTCGGGCACATCGGCGATGGAGAAGCGATCGACGGCATAGCCGCGCGACGCCATCTGCCGCGCGAACCAGTCCTGCAACGGGGCTTCGCGACCGCGCAGCGATGGGAAGCGCACCAGTTCCTGAAGGAATTCGACCTGCTTGTCGAAGCCGGCATCGATCGCGGCAAGGATGCGGGTACGGGCATCGGCGTCAGGCATGGCGTCGGGCTTCCTCAACTTCAGGCGGCGATCATAACCGCTCCGCCTGACCCGCCCAGCCCTTCCGCTGTGCCAATGAAGCGGTGCGCACCGCGCCTGTCGCGGCCGCGGGCAGCGGGCGCCCGCGGCATAGGCATCAACCGGCCAGTTCGACCGCCGATTCCAGCCCCAGCACCGCCGCCAGCGCCTCGACCCGGCGCAGCACGCTTTCGCCCGCGAAGACGCCGCTGCCTTCCACCAGGCGCAGCACCAGCCGCCCGCCCTGGCGTTGCAGTTCGGTGCCCGCCAGCAGTTCCGGCGTGCCGCCCGACAGCGTGTAGGCCAGCCGCAGCGCCGCCCCCAGCACCTCCGCCCGGCGCACCGCCGGCACGTCCAGCAGCACGCGCGCGGCCTGGAGATAGGCCGCCTCCGGCCCGGCCTCATACCGCAGCGCCACCGTCAGCGCGAGGAAGGCGCGCGCATGATGGTCAAGCCCGACACCAGGTTGGCGCAGGACGCGGAAATAGGCGTGTTCGGCGCGATAATCCGGATGGTCGTGGCTGCCGATGTCGCTGACCCAGCATGCGGCGGCGCGCAGCGCGGTATCGCCGCTCGATTCACGTTCGAACAGCCCGGCAGTCCATTGCGCCAATGCCGGCGGCAGGCGCGGATCGCGGCCGAAGCGGTCCGCGAGGTCCTGCGCGGCGGCCAGCAGCGGATCGCGCTGGCGTTCCTCGACGCTGATGTGGCGCGCGTACCACCCTTCCCGCAGGCCGTTGGCGCTGAACACGACGCGACGCGCGCCGGACGCACGCAGCAGGCGGCGCATCACCATCGCCGCCCAGGGCAGGTCCTGCACGCGCTTGGTCGGCGCGCCGGGCATGCGCTCCAGCGTGCGGCGCGTCGCGGCCATCACCACGCCTGAAAGGTCCCGCGCTTCCTCGCGCGACAGCACGTAGTGATGCACGATCGACAACGGATAGGTGGTCTGCGCGATGTGCATCCGCGCCAGCGCCCGCCAGGCGCCGCCGACCAGGTACAGGTCGCGCCCGGTCGCTTCGGACAGCCACGGCACCCTGTCGAATTCCTCGGTCGCCATGGCGCGGCCGCGCTGAATCTCGCCGCCGGCGCGTTCCGACAGGCGGATCGCACCCAGTGGCAGGCTGACCGCGCGCCCCGCACGGCCATGCGCCAGCTCCACCAATTCGAGCGACCCGCCGCCGATATCCCCCAGCACGCCATCGGCATCGGGGAAGCCGAGCAGCACGCCCTCGGCCGAGAGCAACCCTTCCTCCTGCCCGGTCAGCACGCGGATGGTCATGTCAGGCAGCCGTTCGCGCAAAGCCGCGACGAAGGCCGGGCCGTTGGATGCATCACGCACCGCCGCGGTCGCCAGGACCTCGACCGTGCCGGCACCCATCGCGCGCGCGACGGTGTGGTAGCGCACCATGACGGTGAGCGCCTGTTCCACCGCTTCCTCATTCAGCCGGCCAGTCGTGACCAGCCCGCGGCCGAGGCCGAGCACTGCCTTTTCGTTGAAGATGGTCAGCGGGTTGCGCCCATGGCCTTCGAAGACCACCAGGCGCACCGAATTGGAACCGAGATCGACGACCGCGGAGCGCGCCAGTCGCTGCCCGTCCTCCATCCAGGCCGGGCCTTCTCGCATCGCGCTGTCTACCACTGTCAGTCCTGCATCACGCGGTCCTGCCGCGGCCGTCGCGGTGCGGCTTTCAGCGCACTGCCACGGCCCGACAAGGACGGGTTGGTCATGAAGTAGTCATGCGCCGAAACCGGCTTGTCGCCAGGTTTCAGCCGCCTCCAGTCGCCATCGGGGCCAAGCTGCCAGGACTGCATCGTGTCCTTGAGGTTCACCACCATGATCTGGTCGACGATCTGCGCATGCACCGTCGGGTTCTCGACCGGCACCATGGTTTCCACGCGCCAATCCATGTTGCGCGCCATCCAATCGGCGGAACTGATGAACACCTTGGCGCGGCGCGAGGGCAGCCGATGCCCGTTGCCGAACACCGCGATCCGCGAATGTTCGAGGAACCGCCCGACGATCGACTTCACGCGGATATTCTCGCTCATGCCCTTCACGCCGGGGCGCAGGCAACAGATGCCGCGCACGACCGCATCGACCCTCACGCCGGCGCGGGACGCGGCGTACAGCGCGTCGATCAGCGTCTCATCGACCATCGAGTTCATCTTGATCCAGATCGCCGCCGGCTTGCCTTCCTTGGCGAAGGCGATCTCCTGTTCGATCAGCGCGAGCAGGCTGGGCCGGATGGTCAGCGGCGCGAAGGCGAGTTTCTCCATCGATTCCGGCCGCGCATAGCCGGTCATGAAGTTGAACAGCTTCGCCGCATCGCGCGTCAGTGCCGGATCGGCGGTGAAATAGGACAGGTCGGTGTAGATGCGCGCGGTGACGGGGTGGTAGTTGCCGGTGCCGAAATGCGCGTAGGTGCGCAACTGCGTGCCCTCGCGCCGCACCACCAGGGATACCTTGGCGTGCGTCTTCAGCTCGACGAAGCCGAACACCACCTGCACGCCGGCGGCTTCCAACTCGCGCGACAGGGCGATGTTGCGCTCCTCATCGAAGCGCGCCTTCAGCTCCACGATGCCGGTGACGGATTTCCCCGCCTCGGCGGCCTCGATCAGCGCCTTGGCGATCGGGCTGTCGCGCGTGGTGCGGTACAAGGTCTGCTTGATGGCGACGACATTCGGGTCGCGCGCCGCCTGGCGCAGGAACTGCACCACCACGTCGAAGGATTCGTAGGGGTGATGGACAACGATGTCCTTCGCCTTGATCGCCGCGAAGCAATCACCGCCGAAATCGAGGATGCGTTCCGGAAAACGCGGCGTGTAGGGCGTGAACAACAGGTCCGGCCGGTCATCGACGATCAGCTGCGTGAGGTCCGACAGGCCGAGCAGGCCCTCGACGGTGAACAACTCCGACCGCGGCGCCTCCAATTCCTCAGAGACGAAATCGACCATGTCGCGCGGCGTCGCTGCGGTGACCGAAAGGCGGATCGGCCGGCCGCGGCGGCGGCGCTTCAACGCGGTCTCATAGGATCGCACCAGATCCTCGGCTTCTTCCTCGAATTCCACGTCGGTGTCGCGGATCAGGCGGAACAGGCCGGTCTCGGCGGGGAGGAAGCCGGGGAACAGCCGGTTGAGGAACAGGACGATCAGGTCTTCGAGCTGGAGGAAGCGGATCGTCGCCTCCCCCTCGCGGGCAGGCAGCCGGATGAAGCGCGGCACCTGCGGCGGCAGCGGCAGCAGGGCGCGCATCGTCCCGCCATCCTCCTCCCGCACCAGTTTCAGCACCATGCACAGCGACAGGTTGGCGATGAAGGGAAACGGATGCGCCGGATCCACCGCGAGCGGCGTCAGGATCGGGAACACCCGTTCCATGAACCAGGCTTCCAGCCATTCACGATCGCCGCCATCAAGTTCGTGCTGTTCGACCACCGCAAGCCCGGCGGCGCGCAGCAGCACCCGCAACTCCTGCCAGGCGCGCTGCTGTCCGCTGATCAGTTGCTGCGCGCGTTCATGAATCGCCACGAGCTGCTGGGCCGGCGTCTTGCCGTCCGGCGAGACCTTGGCGATCCCCGCCCGCTCCTGCCCGACCAGCCCGGCGACGCGGACCGAATAGAATTCATCGAGGTTCGACGCGGAGATGGCGACGAAGCGCAACCGTTCGAGCAATGGCTGACGCAGGTTTGCCGCTTCGTCCAGCACACGCTGGTTGAAGGCAAGCCAGGACAATTCCCTGTTGGCAAACCGTTCCGGGCTTGTCAGCAGGGCCGGCACCTGATCCTCGGCGGTCGAGACGACGTCGTTCATGGCGGCAGCCTATAGCAGGGCGGGCATGGCCTGCGAGTGCGGGCTACCGGTCGTCTCGGAAGCGTCATCATCCGACCCATCGCCAAAACCATCCCACCCCGCCAGGGCGACGCGGGCCAAGGCGCGGGTGACCGGCGCGCGGGCGACCAGCGCGGCGCGATCGAGCCGCGCGGCGGCTTCGGCCAGCGCAGCAGCCTCCCGCGACAATCGGGTCAGCAGCCAGGCCTGCACATCCGGTGCCACGCGAAGCTGGCGGTCGGCGAAATGCTTGGCCAGCAACGCGCCAAGCAGCGCATCGCCCGGCCGGCCCAGGCCGATCGCCGTCGTCGCGTTCAGCCGGCTGGCGAGGTCCGGCAGCCGCACCGTCCAGCGCGAGGGCGCATCGCGCCCGATCAACAGCAGGTGCTCGCCGCGTTCCGCACAGAGGTTCACCAGATGCAGCAGCGCATGTTCGTCGGCCACGGCATCGGCATCGTCCAGGACGGTGCCGCCGGGGGCGGGGTCCGGCAGGCCGCGCAGGACCGGGCCATCGATCAGCCGCCAGCCCTGCGCGCGGGCAAGGTGCGACTTGCCCACACCGGCCGGGCCGAACAGGGCGATGCGCCCGCCCGGCCAGGTATCGGGCTGGTCGAGCCAGGCCAGTGCCTCGGCATTCGAGGAATCTTCAAGGAAGTCGGCGCGGGCGGAGGAGACGGGAAGTGGCAGCGGCAGGATGAATTGGCGGGCGGGCGTGGTCATGCGCGCTGCCCCGTGTGCGCGAAGGTCTGCTGTTGATGCTGCTTGGAGAGGGGCGTTGCCCCTCTCCAAACCTCACCCCACCAAAGGCTTAAGGCCTTTGGAAACCTCCGTTTTGGTGCTGCACGCCGTCGGTCGGCGCCGGAATGGCTGCGCAATTCGTGGCGCCCGACTAGGATCGACGCCAAGGTCCCGCGGTCCAGGGACCCGCTGGTCCCTGGCGGGGTGGTTTGGAGGGGCAGCGCCCCTCCAATCTCCGCGCCACCCATCACGACCCCGTCCGCGGCGGATCGAGATACAGCGGACTTTCCAGATACCGACGCAGCCAGTACCGCGCGACCACCCCCAGCGCCGCCGCCATCGGCACCGCCAGCAGCACGCCCATGAAACCGAAGGCCACGCCGCCGGCGAACAGCGCGAAGATCACCCACACCGCATGCAGTTCGACACGGTCCCCGATCAGGTAGGGATAGATGACGTATCCCTCGATCGTCTGGCCCACCACGAAGATTCCGACGATCACCAGCACCTCGTTCCAGGTGCCGAACTGGCCCATCGCCAACAGCAAGGCGGCGGCGAAGCCGGTCAACGACCCGACATAGGGGATGAAGGTGAGCACGCCCGCCATCAGCCCGACGGTCAGCCCCAGTTCCAGCCCCGCCAGTTGCAGGGCGACGGCGTAGAAGGCACCGAGCAGGGTGCAGCACAGCAATTGCCCGCGCAGCCAAGCCGACAGCACGCGGTCGGTATCGCGGGCCAATTGCCGCAGCACAGACGCGTTGCGCCGCGGCAGCCAGGATTCGACCCGCGCCAGCATCCCCGACCAGTCGCGCAGCAGGTAGAAGGCAACGACCGGCACGACGATGACCAGCGTAAAGACCTGGAACAGCGCGAAGCCGCCACCAATCAGCCGCGTCGTCGCCGTGCCCAGCCAGGCCAGCATGCTGCCGGCCTGGTTGATCGCCAGGTCGCGCAGGCGCTGGTCCACCATCTCGGGGCCGAGCGCTTCCTCCAGCCGTTCCAGCCCGTGGCGCAGCAGCGTTCCCACGCCGGTGATGTAGCTGGGCAGGCGCTGCACGAGGATGCCGATCTGGGAGAGGATCAGCGGGTAGATCAGCAGCGCCGCGATGAGCGTCGACGCCATCAGCAGGAAGATCAGCAGGGCCGCGGCGAGCGACCGCCGCAACCCCAGGCGCGACAGCCGCGTCGCCAGCGGGTCGAGGAAATAGGCGACGACGGCCGCCAGCACGAAGGGCGTGAGGATCCCCTGGAACAGCCACAGGCTGAACAGGAGCGCGCCACCGAAGCCCACCACCAGCGCGATGCGCTGCCCCCGCGTCGCGGTGCGCGGCGCCGAGGGTGGGGGAAAGCGGATGGGCGGACGTGACGGCTCGCTCAGGGCGCGCCCTCCCCCGTCAGCCGCGCGGCCTGGAGGACATAGGCCACGCCCGAGGCAAAGGTCGTCAAGGCCACGAGCCAGATCATGGCGTCGAGCAGCATCGGCGCCGACAGGTCAAACCCCTTCAGCAGCAAGACCAGGGCGGCGAGCAGGATCTGCGCTGCCGTATTGGCCTTGGAGATCAGCAGCGGCTTGATCCGCGCAGGCATGCCCATCACCCACAGCAGGATGACGCCGCCGACGATCAGCAGGTCGCGAAACACCACCAGGATGGCAAGCCAGTCCGGCAGGACGTTGATCGCGGCGAGCGTGACATAGACCGACACCAGCAGCGCCTTGTCGGCCACCGGGTCCAGCAGCGCACCCAGCGTGGAGCGCGCATTGCGCACCCGCGCCAGCCAGCCATCGAGGGCGTCGGAAATGCCGGCGGCGACGAACACCAGGAAGGCCTGGTCAAGCCGGTGTTGCAGCATCAGCCACACGGCCGCCGGCACCGCGCAGAGCCGTGCGAAGGTGATGAGGTTGGGCAGCGTGAAAAGCCCGGCCTCGACATCGACCGAGGAAGGCTCCGCCCGGCGGCGCCCCTTGTCAGGAGCGCCCGGCAAGGCCCACGCGCCAGGCATCGCCTGGCGCTCCGGAACCCGGGATCATGGTGACGCCCTGGGTGGCGAGTTCTTCCGCCGCCACGGCGGGCGGCGCCCGCAGGCCAAGCCGCAGCCGCGCGCGATCGGTCGAGATGGCGACGATGTCGATCCGCGCGGCCGCCCCGCGCAGACGCCGGCGCAATTCCAGCCATTCATTGAGCGAGCCGTACAGCGCCACGGCCTCGACGGTCGCGGCTGCCGTCACCGGGCCTTGCGGGCGGCGCTCGGTGGTGGCTTCGCTGGGCGTGCCGCCCCCGCCTTCCGCCGTGCCGGACCCGCCGGTGTAGGACCGGGCGCGGCTGGGGTTGAAATTGACGGTGATGCGGCCGGTGTAGCGCGTCGGGCTGGTGCGCTCCTCCTCGATGATGATGGAACTGACCATCGCCTCGATCTGGGCATCCGTCAGGGTGCGGGTGGAACCGGAGGCCGAGGCGATTCGCTCCCAGGCGGCGCGGCGGCCATTGGCCAGGGCGCGTTCGCGGGCGATCACGCCGTTTTCGGCCGTCGCCTCGGCGGGCACGCCGCGCTGGGTGAAGCTGATCGCGGCCGGCACGGCCGGCGCGTCCTGTGCCCGCGGTGCCGCCAGCGGGGCAAGCATCAGCAGGGCGGTTGCGATCATCGCCGCCGCATGGTTCTTTCCGCGCGCTCGCGCGGGGCAGGACCTGACCGGCATCGCATCCCCTTTCCGGCGGCCAACCCGGCCGACATTCGCCTGGCCGGCAGACCCGGCCGTCCATCTTGCCGCGCAGCGCGGCACTTGCCTGCCAGCCATTACCCGATCGGAGGCCGCCCTGACCAGTTCCCCGTCTTCTCCCCTCACCTACCGCGCGGCCGGGGTGGACATCGAAGCCGGCGATGCGCTGGTCGATGCCATCAAGCCGCTGGCGAAATCCACCGACCGGCCGGGCACCATGGGGGGCCTGGGCGGCTTCGGCGCGCTGTTCGACCTGAAGGCGGCAGGCTTCACCGATCCGGTGCTGGTGTCCTCGACCGACGGGGTCGGTACCAAGCTGCGCGTGGCGATCGATGCCGGGCTGCATGCGACGGTCGGCATCGACCTGGTGGCGATGTGCGTCAACGACCTGGTCGTGCAGGGCGCGGAACCACTGTTCTTCCTGGATTACTTCGCCACCGGGAAGCTGGAGGTGGCCGCCGCGAAGCAGGTCGTCGCCGGCATCGCGGAAGGCTGCCGCCAGGCCGGCTGCGCCCTGGTGGGCGGCGAGACGGCCGAGATGCCGGGCATGTACGCCAAGGGCGATTACGACCTTGCCGGGTTCTCGGTGGGTGCGGCCGAACGCGGCGCGCTGCTGCCGACCGGCGATGTGGGCGCAGGCGACGTGGTGCTTGGGCTGATGGCGTCCGGGGTGCATTCCAACGGCTTTTCGCTGGTGCGGCGCATCCTGGAACGCGGCAATGCGGGCATGGGCGCACCGGCACCCTTCGCGGCGGGCAAGACCCTTGGCGAAGCCTTGCTGGAACCCACGCGCATCTATGTGAAGTCGGTGCTCGCCCTGCATCGCGCGGGGCTGGTGAAGGCCGCCGCGCACATCACCGGCGGCGGGCTGCCGGGCAACCTGCCGCGTGTGCTGCCGGACGGCACGCTGGCCGTGCTGGACGCCACCGCTTGGACGCCGCCGCCGGTCTTCGCCTGGCTGGCGCGGGTGGGCGAGGTCGCGCCCGAGGAGATGCTGCGCGTCTTCAACTGCGGCATCGGCATGGCCCTGGTGGTGACCTCCGACAAGGTCGAGGCCGCCATCGCCCTGCTGGCCGAACATGGCGAGACGGTCCGGCGCATCGGTCAAATCGAGACCGCCCCCGGGCCCGCCTCGGTGCGGATCGACGGCCTGTCGCCCGGCTGGCCGGGATGACACGCCGCCGCGTCGCGGCGCTGATCTCCGGCCGCGGATCCAACATGGCCGCCCTGCTGGCGGCAGCCGAGAGCCCCGACTACCCAGCCGAACTCGCACTGGTGCTGTCCAACCGCGCGGATGCCGCGGGGCTGGCGCATGCGGCGTCGCGCGGCGTGCCGACCGCCGTGGTCGAAAGCCGCGCCTTCCGCGACGACCGCGCGGGATTCGAGGCGGCGATGGACGCCAAGCTCGCCGGACACGGCATCGAGATCATCGCGCTGGCCGGCTTCATGCGCGTGCTGACCGAAGCGTTCGTGGCGCGCTGGGACGGACGGATGATCAATGTCCATCCGTCGCTGCTGCCCTGCTTCCCCGGCCTCGACACCCATGCCCGCGCGCTGGCGGCGGGGGTGCGGCTGCATGGCTGTTCCGTGCATCTGGTGACCGCGGGCGTCGATGAGGGTCCGATCCTGGCCCAGGCCGCTGTGCCCGTCCTGCCGGACGACACCGAGGCGACGCTGGCCGCGCGCGTCCTGGCGGAGGAACACCGGCTGTATCCGGCCGCGCTGGGGTGGCTGGCCGCGGGGCTGGTGCGGGTGGAAGGCGGCCGGGCGCATGTCGCCGGGGTGACGACCGCGGCCGGTTGCCTCGCGAACCCCTTGCCCTCGGCGCCCGCGCTTTCTACACGCTGATGGGACAGATGCGTTTGAGGGCGTGACATGGCCGAACACCAGACCACCTATGACTTCGTCGAAGTGAAGGCCGGCGACATCCTGGCCGAGCGGGAATCCGAATGGGCTGGCTTCACCAGCTTCGTGACCTGGTCCACCGGCGCGATCATCGCCATCCTGATACTGCTGCTGATCTTCCTGGTCTGACGCGCGTCTCGAAAGCCGCCGCAGGCGGCTTTCGACCGCCGGCACCTGGGCGCGCACAGCTCGCAGCGGCTGGGGTGGCGGAACGGTAACGCCCCATCTAAGCCCGATGTGAGGGCGGGCAACCAAAGGCCTGCCCTTGTCCCGTGGATACGGACCGACGGGGATCCCGCCCCGTCGGAAGGCACCCCAGGACCCTGTCCGGGCGCCCTATCGCGGCCCGATGCCCGGCCTGCCGAGCAGCCACCCCTGCAGCGCATCGCAGCCGACGACGCGCAGAGCGCGCATCTGTTCCGCGGTCTCGACCGCCTCGGCCACGGCCGTGGCGCCCAGGGCGTGGACCATCTCGACCACCGCTGCGACCGCGGCGCGGGTGCGGCCGGAGTCCGGCCCGGGCAGATCCACGCCCACGGTCAGCAGCGGATCAAGCTTCACCACGCTGAACGGGATGTCGCGCAGCGCGCGGGCGGACCCCAGGGCACCCCCGAAATCATCCAATGCAACGGCAATGCCCTGCACGCGCATCGCGGCGGCAAGGTCCCGCGCCGCCGGCAGGTCTCGGACCACCGCGGCTTCGGGCAGCTCCAGAACCAGCCCGCGTGGGTCAACGCGCGTCGTCTCCAGTGCCGCGCGGATCGTCTGCGCGGCGTGACCGGCCAGCACCCCCGTCGCAGACACGTTCACCGACAGATACGGCCCGCCCGCCTTCCAGCCGTCGCGCAGCCGGAAGGCGGCGACAAGGATCCAGGCCTCCAGCGCGACATCGCACCCGACAGCGGCGGCCGCGCCGAGCACGTCCGAGGCATTGATCGGCCCGCGTTCAGGGTGTTCCCAGCGCAGCAGCGCCTCATAGCCGACCGGCGCCAGGCTCGCGGCCGCGCAGATCGGCTGGAGGTCGAGCCGCAGGCCGGCGCCGCCGGCGTCCAGCACCTCGGCCAGTTCCTCACCCAGTCCGATGGGCGGGGCGTCACCTGCCATGCCTGACGTCGCGCCGTCCATGTCCCTGCCCGTTCCTGCGATGGCGGCATCAAGCGTCGGGGAGTGTTAACAGCGCGTAAGGGGCGGGCGGTGCTCACAATCGGTACGATGGCCGGCACCGTGGCGGGCTGCGGGCTTACCGGGGCGCGGTATGCTCGCGCGGATACATCGATGGTGCGCCTTGGAGAGGGGCGTCGCCCCTCTCCAAACCTCACCCCACCAAAGGCTTAAGGCCTTTGGAAACCTCCTTTTTGGTGCCGCACGCCATAGGTCGGTGCCAAGATGGCGGCCCAATTCGGGACATCTGACCATGAGCGACGCCAAGGTCCCGCGGTCCAGGGACCTGCTGGTCCCTGGCGGGGTGGCTTGGAGGGGCAGCGCCCCTCCAATCTTCGCGCCCATGTGCGGCACGCGGATCGCAAGGCACGCGCCTCGGGCCAGTCAGAGGATCGCGCCTGACTGGCGTGAGACAGGCGCGCGAGGATGCTCGATCAAACAGGGCTTGGCGCTCGCGCCAGTTCGGTCTGGCGCAAAGCGCGTCAGCCGACGATTTCAGTCCCGGCGAAGAAATACGCCATCTCCACCGCCGCGTTTTCCGCGCTGTCGGAACCATGCACGGAATTCGCCTCGATGCTCTCGGCGAACAGCTTGCGGATGGTGCCCTCGGCGGCGTTGGCTGGGTTGGTCGCGCCCATCAGGTCGCGATTCTTGGCCACCGCGCCCTCGCCTTCCAGCACCTGCACGACGACCGGGCCGGACACCATGAACTCCACCAGGTCGTTGTAGAACGGGCGGGCGGCATGGACTTCGTAGAACTTCTTGGCCTGGGCGACGGACATCCACAGGCGCTTCTGCGCGACGATGCGCAGGCCGTTCGACTCGAACACGGCATTGATGGCGCCAGTCAGGTTGCGGCGGGTCGCGTCCGGCTTGATGATGGAAAAAGTGCGTTCGATGGCCATGGGGCAGTCCTCGGGTTCATGCTCAGGCCGGCCCGATAGGCGGGAAGCCTGCGCCGCGCAACCCCCGAGGCCTTCCCCACATGCGCCGAGAGGCGGGGGTGCGGGCGTGGTGCCGCACCCCCTAGGACGTTCAGGCCGCCTGCTTCATCGCAGCGGCATTGATCTGCCGCGATTCCTTGGTCAGCTTCGTGTCGGTCGCCTTCTCCTCCGCCAGATTGGCTTCGAGCAGGCCCACCGCCTCCGTCTTGCCGGCGGCCGTGGCCCAGGCGATCAGCGCACCATAGCGCGCGATCTCGTAATGCTCGACCGCCTGCGCGCAGGCGACCAGCCCGGCGTCGCGGACGCTGCTCGGCTGCGGGGCTTCCTCAAGAAGCTCCTCGCATTCCTCGATCAGGCCGTTGATCGCCTCGCAGGTCACGCCCTGCGCGCGCTTGCCGATGGATTCGAACACCTTCTGGAGGCGCTCGATCTGCCCCTGGGTCTCCTCGCGATGGGTCATGAAGCCATCGCGCAGCGCTTCGCTTTCAGCGGCCTTGGCCATCTTCGGCAGGGCCTTCAGGATCTGCCGCTCAGCGTAGTAGATGTCCTTCAGTGTGTGCAGGAACAGGTCGTCGAGGCTTTTCATGCCAGCCATGTGGAAATTCCTTCAATTTGCGTGGGTCGTGGTCGTGCAACGCTGGCTTGGCCACACGGTTGCCGCCGATCCTGACAAGCCGCGACAGAGCCGATAGAAGGCGCGTCACATGACCGTCCTCACCATTCGCGACCTGACCATCCGCATCGCCGGCCGGGCGCTGCTCGATGGTGCCAATCTCCAAATCGATGACGGCCGCAAGGTCGGGCTGGTCGGGCGCAACGGCGCGGGCAAATCCACCCTGCTGCGCGCGATCACCCGCGAATTGCAGCCCGATGGCGGGGAAATCCGCCTCGCCGCCCGCGCCCGCATGGCCCATGTCGCGCAGGAAGCGCCGGGCGGTGATGAGGTCCTGCTGGACGTCGTCCTCGCCGCCGACACCGAACGCGCCGCCCTGCTGGCGGAGGCCGACAGCCACCCCGACCCCACCCGCCTGGCCGAGATCCATGACCGGCTGATCGGCATCAGCGCCGACAGCGCACCGGCCCGCGCGGGGGCCATCCTGTCGGGCCTGGGCTTCGACGCGGCGGCGCAGGCGCGGCCGTCACGCGAATTCTCCGGCGGCTGGCGGATGCGCGTCGCGCTGGCCCGCGCGCTGTTCGTCGAACCGGAATTGCTGCTGCTCGACGAACCAACCAACCACCTCGACCTCGAAGCGACGATGTGGCTCGAAGGCTGGCTGTCGCGCTTCCCCGGCGCGGCCATCGTGGTCAGCCATGACCGCGGGCTGCTGGAACGCTGCGTCGATTCCATCGCGCATCTCGATCGCGCCGGCATCACGCTGTACCAGGGCAACTTCGCCAATTTCGTGCGCATCCGTGCCGAACGGCAGGCGCAGC
The DNA here is from genome assembly GCA_022842185.1 of Acetobacteraceae bacterium. Classification (GTDB taxonomy): domain Bacteria; phylum Pseudomonadota; class Alphaproteobacteria; order Acetobacterales; family Acetobacteraceae; genus Neoroseomonas. Next base: position 878 of record JALHQB010000025.1, on the reverse strand, counting down.
AGGCGGCCGCGAATGTCCGCATTGCCGCCGAACGCGCGCATATCCAGTCCTTCGTCGATCGCTTCCGCGCCAAGGCAACCAAGGCGCGCCAGGCGCAATCCCGCCTCAAGGCCCTGGAACGACTGCCGCCGATCGAAGCGGTGGTCGAGGATCATCCCGTCCGCTTCGCCTTCCCCGCGCCCGAGGAACTCGCGCCGCCGATCCTGTCCTTGACCGGCTGTTCCGTGGGGTATGGCGGGCCGCCGATCCTCAAGGGGATGAACCTCCGGCTGGACCAGGATGACCGCATCGCGCTGCTCGGTGCCAACGGCAACGGCAAGTCCACGCTGGCGAAGCTTCTGGCCGGGCGGCTGCAGCCCGAAGGCGGGGCGTATTTCCGCAACAGGGCGCTGCGCGTGGGATATTTCGCGCAGCACCAGGCGGAGGAGCTGGACCTCGCCGGCACGCCGCTGACCCATATGCAGGCCGCGCTGCCCAAGGCGACCGAGACGCAATGCCGGTCCCAGCTCGCCCGCTTCGGGTTGGATGCGGACCGCGCGGACAACCGCATCACCGCGCTGTCGGGTGGCGAGAAGGCGCGGCTGCTGCTCGCACTCACGACGCGCGACGCGCCGCAACTGCTGATCCTCGACGAACCGACCAATCACCTGGACATCGATGCGCGCGAGGCGCTGGTGAAGGCGCTGGCGGATTACCAGGGCGCGGTGGTGCTGATCACCCACGACCCGCATCTGGTGGAACTCGCCGCCGATCGGCTCTGGCTGGTCGCCGATGGTGCGGTCACGTCCTTCGACGGCGACCTCGACGACTACCGCGCGCTGCTGGCCGAACGCGCGCGCGGCGGCGCGGCCCGGGGCGAGGCTGGCGGCGCCCGCGCG
>JALHQB010000024.1 GCA_022842185.1 Acetobacteraceae bacterium | reverse complement strand
CCGGTCCGCCGCACGCCGATGCTCTGCCGTCCACGCCATTCTCCACCCCCGCGAATCGTCCGCAGGAACAGCGAATCACATCCGATTCAGCCGACTCAATTCCTTTCCGGATGGGCTCTAAGGCTCGCCGTCATGCGCGTGGGACATCAGGTCCTCGCGCCGGCAGACCTGCAAGGCGGCTTCATGCGTCGCCTCCGGCAGCACGGGCGGGGCGAAGCCGGCGCGGCGCGCTTCGTCCCACCGCGCCGCGCACAGGCACCAGCGGTCGCCCGGCCGCAAACCCGCGAAACCATATTCGGGGCGTGGCGTGGACAGGTCGTTGCCGGTGGCCTGGCTGAAGGCGAGGAAGGCGGCGGTGACCTCCACGCAGACGACATGCAGGCCGTGATCGGCTGGCCCGGTGTTGCAGCAGCCGTCGCGGAAGAATCCGGTCAGCGGCGCGACGGAACAGGGCAACAGGACACCGCCCAGGACGTTGTGCGCCTGGGGTCGGGGCGGCAATCCGCGCGACGGGGCGTCATCCAGCGGCATCAGAAGTCGCTGACCCGGCCCTTGCGTTCCCAATCGCCGAAGCGGGTGGGTTCGGGGCCGGCGGGGCCGCCGATCTCCTTCGGCAGCTTCGGTGCCGCCGGCTTGGGGGCGGGTTCCGGGGCCGGAGTGGCGGTGGGTGGCTTCGGGGGCGTCTCGGTCATGGCAGGGATGATGTAGACTGTCATGGCCTTCAGCACAGCAGGGGGATGAGGCGATGAGTGGATATGTTCGCACGGCGGTGCTGCTGGCGGCGCTGACCGCGCTGTTCGGGGCGATCGGCTTCGCCATCGGGGGGCGGCAGGGCATGATCCTGGCGCTGCTGTTCGCGGGTGCGATGAATATCTTCGCCTGGTGGAACAGCGACCGGATGGTGCTGCGGATGCAGAACGCGCAGCCGATCGGCCCGCATGAGGCGCCCCGGCTGTATGAGATCACGGCCCAGCTGGCCCAGCGCGCCGGGCTGCCGATGCCGGCGCTGTATGTGATCCATGAGGACCAGCCCAACGCCTTCGCCACCGGGCGCAGCCCCGCCAAGGCGGCGGTGGCGGTGAACACCGGCCTGCTCAACCTGATGAGCGAGGATGAGGTGGCGGGCGTCATCGCCCATGAACTGGCGCACATCAAGAATCGCGACACGCTGATCATGACCGTGACGGCGACGGTCGCCGGCGCAATCTCGATGCTGGCGAATTTCGGCATGATCTTCGGCGGCGGCAACCGCGACCGCAATGGCGGCAGCCCCTTCGGCCCGATCGGGATGATCCTGATGCTGATCCTGGCGCCGCTGGCCGCCGCCGTGGTGCAGATGGCGATCAGCCGGTCGCGCGAATACGAGGCCGACCGGGTGGGTGCGGAGATCACCGGCAATCCGCTGGGCCTGGCGTCCGCCTTGCAGCGGCTGGATGGCTACGCCCACCAGATCGTCAACCAGCGGGCGGAGGCGAGCCCGGCGACGGCGCATATGTTCATCATCAATCCGCTGTCGGGCGCGCGGATGGACAATCTGTTCTCGACGCATCCACGCACGGAGAATCGCGTGGCGGCGTTGCAGCAATTGGCGGGGCGGATGGGTGGCGGCGGTGGCTGGTCGGCGCCGGCACCCGCGCGGACCGCGCCCGGCCCCTGGGCGGGCGGTAGTGGCAAGCGCAATCCGTGGGGTTAGCCGCGGCCTCCATCGAGGCCACGTGCCGGCATCGGGCGCCATCGGTCACGATGGGGGGGGTTGCGCCCGACCGGAGCGACGCAGAACGCCCTATGCCGTTGTTTGCGCGCGCGTCTTCACGCGCCGCGATCGGCTCTAATGATGTTTCCACGGCACCAGCGCCGGCCCCGGCACCGTCGGGTCCACGCGCAGGATCTGGCCATTGGTCACGCTCAACCCCGTCAGCGCCATGATGAATCCCCAATGGGACACCACCAGCGTGTGCGCCCAGTCGTCCAGCGCCGCCATTTCGGCGCGGAACAGATTGGCGCGGCCTTCCACCTGGTCGGCCGGTTCTTCGACCGGCGGCCACCAGACTTCCTCCAGATGGGTGAAATCCACCTCCGGGAAGCAGGCCACCAGGGCCGTGCGCGGGCTCCCGATATCGCAGGTGAAGGCGTAGCGTTCGCGCACCACGGGGGTGATGGTCAGCGGCAGCCCCAGGCGCAGCGCCGTGGGCAGGGCCGTCTGGATGGCGCGGCGGTACGGCGACACGACGATGCGGCGGATATCCTCCCCCGCGAGTGCAACTGCCGCTTCGGCCGCCTGTTCATGTCCCAGCGGCGTCAGCACCGGGTCCACGATCCCAGGGTCCTTCCGCGTCTGGGTAAAGAGGAGGTTGAACTCGCTCTGTCCGTGGCGGAGGAGGATCATCCGGCGCTTCCCTGATTGATCACCACCGCGTAGCCGCACGGCAAGGCGGCGGCAACCTGAAGACGCGCATGTTGCGGGCGCGACCCTGCCGCCCTAAGTGTGAGGGCTTGAGGAGATTGACATGAGTGGCGGCTTGCCGATCGATCTGATCCTGTTCGCGATGGTCGCGGCCTTCCTGGTGCTGCGCCTGCGCAGCGTGCTGGGCCGCCGCACCGGTTTCGAACGCCAACCGGGGGAAACCGCGCCCGGCGCCGCCCAGCCCGCACCGGCGCGCGAAGCCGACCTGCCGACGCCGGCGGTGGCCGGTGCCGCATCGCGTGCCCTGCCCGACCCCCGGTCCCCGGTCGGCCAGGCACTGATGGCCATCCGCGCGGCCGACCCCGGCTTCGATCCCGCCAGCTTCCTGGGCGGGGCGGAAGGGGCCTTCCGGATGATCATCCAGGCTTTCGCGGCCGGCGACCGCGATACGCTGCGCGGCCTGCTGTCCGAAGATTCCTTCGCCGGCTTCGACCAGGCGATCTCGGCACGCGAAGCCGCCGGGGAGACGCAGCGCACCGAATTGCGCGCGATCAACGACATGGCGATCGAAGAAGCGGAACTCCGCGGCACGGTGGCCGACATCACCGTTCGCATCGTGTCGGATCAGGTCAACCTGACCACGGCGCAGGATGGCTCGATCAGCGCGGGCGCCGAGGCTGTGACGGAAATCACAGACCTCTGGACGTTCCAACGCGACACTCGGGCATCCGATCCCACTTGGAAGCTGGTGGGAACCCGGTCCGCCTAGCCCAGGACCGGGGCGTCCGCGACACTCCAATAGCCCCCGGAGAGTCGCGGCGCCGGCCGGGCAGGAGTATAGAACCCCCATGTTCCGGACCGGCCGATGCGGCCGCGTGCTGTGGCGCGCGGTCATGGTGTTGTCTTTGCTGGCCATGGCCGGCCCGGCCCGTGCGCAGGCCGAGCCACCGCCCGCCCAGCCTGAGGCACGGCCGGAGGAACCACCGCCGGCACCCATCCTGCGCCCGGTCCCCTTCACCGAACTGCCCGGATGGCAGGCCGACCGCCATGCCGAGATCCTGGCCCCGCTGATGGCATCCTGCGCGGGGATGCGGCCGATGCGCCCCGACGCCTTCCTCGGCGGGCAGGGAGAGGCGGCGCTGCGGGCCGGCACCGCCGCCGCCTGGCAGGCGGTCTGCCCGGACCTGATCGCCATGGTGCGCGCCCTGCCGCGGGCCCCGCGCGCGCCGGCCAATGCCAATGCCCGCACCACCAGGGCGCATGATCGGCGCATGGCCGCGTGGCATGAGGAACGCAACGCGGCGGTCCGCGCATTCCTGGAACAGCGCTTCGAACCCTTCGCCGCCGGCAGCGGCGTGATGACCGGATACTACGAACCCGTGCTGCGCGGGTCGGTCGAGCCGGCCGAGGGCTACCGCACCCCGCTGCATGCGCGGCCACCCGAACTGGTGGAACAGCCGGTCGTCGGCAACCCGCTGCGGCGCCGGTATGGCATGCTGGTGGATGGCAAGCTGGAACCCTTCCACGATCGGGCGGCGATCGATACCGGCGCGCTGGCCGGCCGAGGCTTGGAACTGGTGTGGGTGGATGATGCGGCGGATGCCTTTTTCCTGCACATCCAGGGATCGGGCCGGGTGGTTTTGCCGGATGGGCGGCTGCTGCGGGTCGGCTATGCCGGGCAGAACGGGCGGGCCTATGTGCCGATCGGTCGGGTGCTGATCCAGCAGGGCGAGCTGACGCGCGACCAGATGTCCATGCAGGCGATCCGCGGCTGGATCGCGGGCGCGGGGTATGATCGCGCCACGGAACTGCTGCGCGGCAACCCATCCTACATCTTCTTCCGCCTGGTGGAGAACCTGACGCCCGAGCAGGGGCCGATCGGTGCCCAGGGCGTGCCACTGACGCCGCAGCGTTCCGTCGCGGTGGATCGCGCCTTCATCCCGCTGGGTGCGCCGATGTTCGTGACGGTGCGGGACCCGATGGCGCGGCGGGACGCGCCGCCCGTGGGCCGTCTCGTGGTGGCGCAGGATACCGGCGGTGCGATCCGCGGTCCGGCGCGAACCGATTTCTTCTGGGGCTGGGGGGATGAGGCCGGCGAACGCGCTGGCCGGATGCGGGATGAGGCGGAGGTCTTCGTGCTGCTGCCCCGGCCCATGGAGGTCGCCGCGGCGCCCGAAGCGCAGTGACGCCCTCCGGCCGGCGGCGGTCTGATTCCAGCCAGACGCGATCGGCTCTCCGTTGTTCCACTGGACATGCGCAGCTGGCGTTTCGACCCGCGCCCGCATGGACAGCGTTCCTGGCCGGAGGCAAGGATGCCCGCCAGGAGGACCCTTCGTGCACGACCTGCCTGAGACCATCGCTGACGAGACCGCGCTCGAGGACGTCCTGTCCCGGCCCGACCCGGCCCTGATCGCCGATCTGGCCACCGTTCCAGGCGACATCCTGGTGCTGGGCGCGGCCGGGAAGATGGGGCCGACCCTGTGCCGGCAGGCCAGGCGCGCCGATCCCTCCCGCCGCGTCATCGCGGTGGCGCGCTGGTCGGAACCGGGGCTGCGGGCGCGGATGGAATCCTGGGGTGTCGAGTGCCTGACGACCGACCTGATGGACCGGGCGGCGCTGGCGGCGCTGCCGGATGCACCGAATGTCGTGTTCATGGCGGCGATGAAGTTCGGTGCCACCGGCAATGAACCGCTGACCTGGGCGATGAATGTGCTGCTGCCGGCGATGGTGGCCGAACGCTACGCATCCTCCCGCATCGTGTTCTTTTCCACCGGCAACGTGCAGCGCCTGGTGCCGGTGATCTCCGGCGGTGCGACCGAGGACATGCCCCCTGCGCCGATCGGCGACTACGCCGCATCCTGCCTGGGCCGCGAACGCGTGTTCCAGCATGCGGCGGCGACGCGCGGGACCGCCTGCTTCGGCATCCGGCTGAACTATGCGATCGACCTGCGATACGGCGTGCTGCACGACGTCGCGACCAAAGTGCGCGACGGTAAGCCGGTGCCGATGGCGATGGGCCACGCCAACGTCATCTGGCAGGGCGATGCCAATGCCTGGACGCTGCGCGCGCTGTCCCGCGCCGATGCGTCCTGCCCCATCCTGAACGTGACCGGGCCGGAGACGGTGTCGATCCGCTGGGTCGCGCAGCACTTCGGCGCACGCTTCGGCACCGCGCCGCTGCTGGATGGGGAGGAAGCGCCGGATGCGCTGCTGTCCAATGCCGGGCGGGCCTTCGCCACCTTCGGCTATCCCACGGTGCCGCTGGCGCGGATGATGGACTGGGTGGCGGATTGGGTGGCGCAGGGCGGGCGGTCGCTCGGCCGCGCCACCAAGTTCGAAGTGCGGGACGGCAAGTTCTGATGGAGGAGCCTCGGCCGATTTCGGCGCGCGCAGCGGCGACGCGCCAGCGCATCCTGGATGCCGCGCTGGCTGAATTCGCGCTGAACGGGCTAGCCGGTGCGCGGGTGGATGAAATCGCCGCGCGGTCGGGCGCCAACAAGCGGATGCTCTACGCGCATTTCGGTTCGAAGGAGGAGCTTTGGCTGATCGTGCTGGAGCGCGCCTATGCCGCCAAACGCGCCGAGGAACGCGCGCTCGAGGTCGAGCACCTGCCACCCACCGAGGCGATGGCGCGGCTGGTGCGCTTCAACCTGCGCTACACCGCCGCGCATCCGGAATTCGTCGCCCTGCTGAACCAGGAGAACATCCATCGCGCCGCGTATCTGCAACGCAGCGCGGCGGTGCCGGCGCTGTATTCGCCGCTGGTGGACAGCCTGCGCACGGTGCTCAAGCGCGGCGAGGAGACCGGCGTCTTCCGCCGCGACGTGGACCCGCTGCAGTTGTACGTCACCATGCTCGGCCTGGGGCATTTCTGGGTGGCGAACCGGCATACACTGTCCACCATCTTCGGCCAGGACCTCGGCACCGAGGCGGCGCTGGAAGCCCGCGAACGCCATGTGGTCGAGGTGGTGCAGGGGTATCTGCGGCCCGTCAGCGCTTGCCCGCCAGCGCCAGGATCGCCCCGCGGCTGATCTTGCCGACCGCATCGCGCGGCAGCGCCGGCAGCATCACCACCGGCCGCGGCAGGAAGGCGGGTTCGACCTTCGACCGCAGCGCGGCAACCACCGCCGAGGCGGACATCCCCGGCGCCACGACCGCCGCGGCCAACCGTGCGCGCGGGTTTCCGTCCAGGTCGTCGGGGGCGACGAAGACGCCATCCTGCACGCCCTCGATCCCCGTCAGGATGCGCGTCAGGCCGGCCAGCGACGCGCGCTTGCCCGCCAGCTTCACCATATCCGCCAGCCGTCCATCCAGCCGGAAGCGGCCATCAGCCACCCATACCAGCCGGTCCGACAGCGGCACCGGCGCCGGCAGGCCGGGCACGGTCACGCGGGCACCATCCGCGTCGATCTCGAAGCGCATGCCCGGATAGGGCGACCACGCCTCGCCATCGAGGGTGCGGCGGGATGCGATGGAACCGGCCTCCGTGGCGCCATAGATCTCGCGCATCGGGGCGCCCCAGGCGGCCTCGGCCTCGGCGGCCATCTCCGGCGCCAGCGGCGCGGTGGCGGAGATGACGCCGGCCAGCGCGGGCATCGCCACGCCGCTGCCCAGCAGCGCGCGGATCTGCAGCGGCGTGGTCACCAGCAGCCGGGGCGGCGGCAGCGCGGCCAGCGCCTCGGCGATGTCGGAGGGGTAGAAGACCGTGCCGGCATGCGCCGCGCCGCCGCCATGCAGCGGCATCATCAGCGTCGTCTCGAAGCCGTACATGTGCTGCGCCGGGACGGTGCCGAGGACGCTGGTGCCGGCCGTCACGCCGAAGCGTTCGGCCGCCCCGCGTGCCCCGGCCACCAGCGCCCCCCAGGGCTTGGCATGGGCCTGCGGTTCCCCGGTGCTGCCGGACGTGAAGCCGATCGCCGCCACCGCCGCGGCCGGGATGAGCGGGTTCGGCGCGGCATCGCCGGGCGTGGCATCGGGCCGCAGGACCGGGACCGGCAGCGCCGCATCGGTGTCGGACAAGGCGTAGCGCGCGCCATGCCCGCGCGCGATGTCGGCCAGGCGCGGGGCCGAACGGTCGGCCGACAGCAGCGTCACCTGCCCGCGCGACAGCGCTGCGGCGAAGGCGACCAGCGCCAGATAGCGGTCGGCGCAGAAATTCAGCACCGGCCCTTCGGCCGGCAGGCGCGCTGCCAGGTCCGCGACCTCCGCCAGGAAGCGCGCGGTCGTCACGGAAACCGCGCCACGGTGGAAGATCACCTCCTCCGGCGCACGGGCGGTCAGTGGCAGGGACGTCATGGCGGTCAGCCCGTCCGGTGCTTCTCGATATGCGCGGTGAGGGTGCGCAGGGACGCGAAGATGCGGTGGTTGCGCTCATCGTCCGAGCGCAGCTGGAAGCCGTAGCGGCGCGACACCGCCAGCGCGATCTCCAGCGCATCGATGGAATCGAGGCCCAGGCCTTCGCCGAACAGCGGCGCCTCCGGGTCGATCTCGTCAGCCGTGATCTCGAGGTGCAGGGCCTCGACGATCAAGGAGGCGACTTCCGCTTCCAAGGAGAAGGTCGTCGTCAAAATTCGGTCTCCCGCCGCGCGTCGCATTGCCGTCCCGGGATCAGCCGCCGGCCATCCGATGGCCTTGACGGGGAAGGGCCAGGCGGCGACCTCAGTCACCATGCAGCCCAGTCCCGGACGCCATACCTATCAATGCGAAAGCGGCCGAACAAGGGCGGTGGACAGGGCCGCGCATTGCTTCGCCGCCCTGCCGACCCGCTTCACCTTCACCGTCGATGTCGAATCCCACCCTGGCGGCAGCTGCGCGGCGGCACCCACGAGGCGGCTGCTGGACCTGCTGGATGAATCCGGGTCGCACGGCACCTTCTTCGTGCTGGACGACGTGCTGCGCGCCGACCCCGTGCTGGTGCGGGAGATCGCCCGCCGCGGGCATGAGGTGGCGTCCCATGGCCATGCCCATCGCCACCTCGCGGCCGAAGGGCCGGCCGCCTTCCGCACGGGAATGACGGCGGCACGGGCACGCCTCGCGGATTGTCTCGGGGTGGCACCGATCGGCTATCGGGCGCCGTATTTTTCACTGACGCCCGCGGCGGCCTGGGCGCCGGCGATCCTGACGGAGCTCGGCTTCGCCTATTCCTCCTCGGTGCTGCCGGCGCGCAGTTTGCTGGCGGGCTGGCCCGGTGCGCCGGCGCGGCCGTTCCGCTGGCCGGATGGGTTGGTCGAAGTGCCGGTGCCGCTGGGCCGGATTGGCCCGTTGGCGCTGCCTTTCCTGGGCGGGATGTACCTGCGCTGGCTGCCACCCTGGCGGCTGCGCGCCCTGGCCCGGGACTGGGCAACGACCGGGCAGGATGGCGCGCTGTGGTCCTATTGCCACCCCTATGACCTCGACCCGGATGCTCGGCTGGTGCACCGGCCCGATGCAGGGTGGCTGGGCAGCCTGATGCTGTGGCTCAATCGCGGATCGATGCTGCCCCGGTTGGAGGGCCTGCTGCGCGGCCGGCGGTCGGTGCCGTTCGTGGCGACCCTGGACGAGATGGCGGCGACGGCGCAGCTGTGGCAGCCGGGGGGTGGCGGGACCAGCCCCCAGAAAGGTCGTTGAGCCGAGGCTTGAAGCACGTCGTGCCTGACAGGAATCAGGCAGGCGGAGGAAACACGGGCGAGGAGCGTTTGCGCCCGTATCGTTCGGCGTAAAGCGCTCTGTGCCTATGGCGCTGGGATCGTGAAGGCCGGCACCGCCACGCCAAGCGGCTGCCCGAGCGCGGCCTTCACTTGAACCCCCGCCACGGCATGGCCGCCCAAGACCGGCACCAGGATCGGCGCGCCGCTGCTGCCGACCGTTCCCGCGCAATTATGCCCGACCAGGATGCCCTGCGTGCCGAAGGTGCTGACGGTGACAATGCGGCAGCCGCGGTCGGCGAGCAGCACGTCCGGCCGGTCGTGTTGCCAGGCCGCCAGCGTCGCCGGGGTGCCCTGGCGCGGCGGTTCGCGCAGCAGCGGCAGCACGTGCCCGTTGCCCAGCGGTGCGGCGAGGGTCACGAGCGCCCAATCGGCGCGCCAGGGTTGCTCGAGCGCCGGGTCGAAGCCTTGGCCGCTGCGCAGCGCGGTGCCGCGCACGGTCCGCCCGCCCAGCCGGACGCTGATGTCGCCCGCCGGAACCAGCCGGGATGCGTCTGACGTCACCAGGCAATGCGCGGCTGTCAGCACCACGCGCGGCGCCACCAATGCGCCGGAACAGCGCCCGCCGGCGGTGGTCTCGATCAGCGCGATGGCGTCGAAGGGTGCCTGTCCCGGCGATACCGGGTGGCGCGTATCGACGGGGCCGAGGCCCGGAACCTCCGCAGCGCCGGGGGAAGTGACCAGAAGCGCAGCCAGCATCATGGCCGGCGCGATGGCGCCGATCGGCCGCCGGACGGATTGGGGCATCAGGTCGTCGGCGGCTGCGGGGCCGGCTGGCACGAGCGCGGCGGCTGCGGCGTTGGCGGTGTGCCGGGTGGTGCCGGCGCCTGGGTCTGTTGCTGCGCCCCGGCCGCACCGCCGGACAAGGCCGCCGGTAGCAGGCCGATCGCAAGGGCGCAGGCGGTCAGGGCAAGGTGGCGCATCGGGGGAGGCTAGAACCAAAGCGGGCGGCGAGGGAACACCATTGCGCGGCCGCGCACGCGGGCAGGGCATTTGGATATTCCGCAACTCAACCATTAAGCTATGCCGATCACGTGATGATCCGAATGGTTTATGAATGTCATATTTAAGCTACTTTTTGGTTCGACTGCGGCGGTACTCCCAGCATGGCGGCGATCGAGGCCATGCCCCGCCGGGATCTGGTTGCGATCGACAACGCGGCGTAGCCACGCTGCATCGAAGCCGCATCGTCGAGCCGACATGGTGGTCGCGCCCCGTCATGGGCGGAATACGACGTTGATCGCGGCTCAACATTCCCGGAATCGCACCACCGGGTTGCGCTGGCTTTCCGCGGCACCGTCGGATGGCGCGCCTTGGCGTTGCCCCAACTGCGACGCGTGCGTGCCTCGTCGGCCGGTGCTGCAGGCCGCGGCGCCGCGGGGCGGGTCCCTCCTGCTTCTCGCCTGTGAGGCCTGCGGGGCCCATTGCTTCGATGGATTGACGGTGGGCGACTACAGCGGCGAGCCAACGGGCGGGGCGGCCTCGCTCGCCTTCTACCTGCAACAGGGCGCCGATAGCGGGGGGATGGCGATGCGTCTTGCCGCCCTGGGTCGCCCGCCCGGCACGCGCTACCTCGAAATCGGGTGCGGCTTCGGCCTTGGCCTCGACTTCGCGCGGCGCGGGCTGGGCTGGGTGGTCGAAGGGCTCGACCCCTCTCCCTTCGCGGCGGAGGGGCGCCGGCAACTCGCCCTGCCGATCGCCTCGCGCTACCTGCGGCCGGACGACCCGCTCGGGTCGGATTTCGATGTCGTGCATGCCTCGGAGGTGCTGGAACATGTGCCCGACCCGCAGGCGCTGCTCCGCACGCTGCGCGGCGCGCTGCGCCCCGGCGGCACCCTGGTCCTGACCACGCCGGCCGCCGAGGCGATCGCGCCAGGGACCAGCCCCGGCCTTCTGGTGCCGCTGCTTTCGGCGGGCTGGCACATGGTGATCCAGACCGCCGCGAGCCTTGAGATGCTGCTGCGCCGCGCAGGCTTCGACGCGGTCGTGGTCACGCGTCGCGGGGCGCAGCTCATCGCCCGCGCGGGTCCGATGCCGCCGGCTGCGCCGGTGGGGCGCGAAGCCTATATCGGCTGGCTGGCCGCGGCGGCCGCCGCGGTGCCGGCGGGGTCCGATCTGGGGCTGGGCCTGCGGGCGCGGCTGTACCGCGAACGCAGCGGCGCGGGCAACGATGCGGCGGCGGCACGCGCCTGGCAGGATCTGGACGACGCCGTTGCCGCGCGCTTCGGCAGCAGGCTGGCGCATTGGTGCGACGCGCCGCCCGTGGCGCCGTCGCTCGCCGCGCTGGTGGCGGGCGAGCCGCTGTGCCTTGCCGGGGTGCTGCTGCATCGCGGCGTCCAGGCCCTGCAACACGGCGAGCCCGCGGAACCCTGGCTCGCCGGGGCGGTGGCGGCGGCGACGCGGTTGCGGACCGCATTGCGCGCCATCGGCGCGGAGGACGGCGACGCCGAGGATGTCGGCTTCGCCGCGACGCGCGAGCTGGTGCAGGCCGCGGCACGACGCGGCGACGCCGGCATCGCCGCCCGCATTGCCGCGCTGCGCCAGGCCGGCGGCGGCCATCATGCCGATGCCGCCGAACGGCAGTGTTTCGTGACCCTGGTCAATGCCGGCGCGCTGCAGGAAGCGCGGCGCCTGGATGCGGCGGCGGCGCCGGCCCTGGCGGCGTTGCGTGACGGCACGGCATTGGGGCACGAAGATGCCTCGCTGATCTTTTGCGGCGCGGTGCTGGAACTCCAGGATCCCGAGGGGAACCGTGAAGGCGCCGTCGCATGGCTGGAAGCGCTGCTTGAGGCATTGCCCCGCCGCGCCGCGGCATCGGCTGCCATCCTGCACACGCCCGCCGCGGAGGCCGCGGCGCTTGGCCTGCGCCTGCTGGACAGGCCGGAGGATGCCGACGCGCTGATGGCCCGGCTGCACGCGCGGCCGACCGTCTCGTGAGGCGCCTGCGGATGGCGGTGCGGACCGCGCGTGGCGTCGCCCGATACGCCTGGCGCCGCGCGGCAGCGGAGCTCGGCTACATCACGGCGGTGGGCGACACGCGGTCGCACATCCATGGGCGGATCGAAGGTGCCGTGCCGCCCGGCGATCGCGTCTGCGTCTTCGTGCATTTCGATGCGCGCGGCGTGGTGCGGGCGCATACGCGGCGTTACCTCGATGCGCTGGCGGCGGAAGGCTTCGCACTCGTGGTGGTGGACAATTCGCCCGATCTTGCGGCGGAAAGTCTCGAGCATCTGCGCGGGCGCTGCGCGCGCATCCTGCTGCGGCGCAATCGTGGCTACGATTTTGGAGCCTGGCGGGATGGGCTGCTGGATCTCGGGATCGAGGCCGGGCGCTACCGGCTCGTCGTCCTCGCGAATGACAGCGTCTATGCGCCGCTGGGGCCGCTGGGGCCGCTGTTCGCCGGGATGGATTTCGCGCGCGCCGATGTATGGGGCGCGACGGACAGCTGGCAGCAGCGATACCACCTGCAAAGCTACCTGCTGGCCTTCGGGGAAGCCGCGCTGGCGCATCCCGCCTTCCTCGGCTTCTGGCGCCAGGTCCGCAACACACGATCCAAATGGGCGGTGGTCCGGCGCTATGAGATCGGGCTGACGCAGGCGCTGCAAGCCGGCGGCCTGCGCTGTGCCGCGGTGTTCGACTACCTGGCCCTGATGCAGCGGGCGGAAGCAACGCTGGCCACGCTGCACCGGCCGCCCGAACGCAGCGTGACGCATCTGCGCGCCACCACCGCAGGACTTGCGCAGGAGGCAGCGGTCGACCGCCGCGCGCTGAACCCCACCATCGATCTCTGGCGCCTGCTGGCGGATGCCGGTTCGCCGTTGCTCAAGCGCGAATTGCTGCGCGACGACCCGCTCTACGTCCGGGACCTGCGCGGCTGGCATCGGGTGATCGAGGAACGCGCGCCGGCGCTGTATGCGGAGGTGGTCACGGACCTTAAACGCATCCTGCGCGATACCGCGCCATGACGGCGCTGACGGATATCGCCCCGCATGCCGGTGGGTTGCCGCGCCTGCTGCATGGATTGCCGCTGCATGCGCCGCTGCGCAGCCTGACGCGCGCCATGCGGGTCGGCGCGGAACTCGCCAGCGCGGGCGTGCTCGACCGCATCGCGCCGCTGCATGGCAACGTGCTGGAGGAGGCGACGGGGGCGCAGCCTGTGCGGCATGGGGCGCTCGCGCTGTATCTGCACTGGTCGCCCGGCGGGCACATCTCGGCGATGGTGCGTCGGCAGGTTGCGCTGTGGCATGACTGCGGCTTCGACGTGGTGTTCGTGACCAATGCCACGCCCCCTGCGGCGGATTGGGATGCGGTCGCGCAGCATTGCGTGCTGCGGCTGCGACGCAGCAATGTCGGCCGCGACTTCGGCGCGTGGCGGGATGCCGCCGCGGTTGCGCTCGCGCGCTTTCCTATGCCGAGCGAAATCCTGCTGGCCAATGACAGCGTGCTGGGCCCGTTCCGTCCCATCGCACCGCTGGTTGACGCCTGGCGCGCGGGTGGTGACGGGCTGTTCGGCATGACCGAAAGCCATGGCGGCGGGGCGCATCTGCAATCCTATGCGTTGCTGGCCCGCGGTGGGGGGGCGGTGGCCAGCATGCTCGCGCATCTTGCAGACCTGCGCGACAGCCGCAGCAAGTGGCGCATCGTGCAGCGGGGGGAGATCGGCCTGACGCAGCGCATGCTGCGCGAAGGACATCGCTGCGCTGCGTTGTTCGGCCATGGCACATTGAACGTGCACGTGCAGCGGCCGGTGCGACAGCCGGTGAATCCGACTCATCATTTGTGGCGTGTGCTGATCGAGCAAGCGGGATATCCGTTCATCAAGACGGATCTGGTGCGACGCAATCCGGCGCGACTGCCCGGTGTTGAACGCTGGGCGGACTGCGTGCCGCAGGCCGAGGCGGCGCTGATGCGCGATCATCTCGCGATCATGTCGGCGCGCTGAGCACGAACAGCCTGGCGGTTCGGAATTCTTTCATCTGTTCCTGACACGGTGGTTCCAATCCGCCGGTCCGAAGGAACATTGACGATGACCAATATCCGCGCCGCTGCCCCCCAGATCATGTCCATGGCGAATGCCGGGCAGGTTGCCTTCATCGATACGGGCGTCCTGGGATGGGAGACGCTGCGAGATGCGCTGCCGCAGGGCATCGAGGCCGTGCTGGTCGCGCCCGATGCCGATGGTGTCGCGGTGCTGGCGGCGTCGCTGGCGGGGCGGCGCGGTGTCGATGCGATCCATGTGCTGAGCCACGGCTTCGCCGGCGGCTTCACGCTGGGCGCCGCGCGGGTGGACCGCGCATCGCTGGCGGAGCGGGCTGAGGCCTGGTCGGCGATCGGGGAGAGCCTGGCGGCGGATGGCGACATCCTGCTGTACAGCTGTTCGGTCGCCAGCGGCGCGGGGGACGCTTTCCTTGATGATCTGGCGGAGATCACCGGTGCGAACCTTGCCGCGTCGCGCACGCTGACGGGTGCCGCCGAGCTGGGTGGCGATTGGAAGCTGGGCTGGGTGCGCGGTGCGGTGACCACGCCGTCGCTGCATCTGGCGGGATTTGCGGGCGTGTTGGCGGCGCCGGAGCTGCTGAGCACCTCGGTGGGCGAAGGCACCAAGGAAATCTTCCTGAAGTTCGACCAGGATCTGGATTCGGACAATCCGCCGCACATGAACGACATCAGTGCCGGTGGCATGCTGGGCCGTATCAGCGTCAACGGTGCCTATGTCACCTTCGCGAGCCTTCGGGTCGAGGGCGATACCCTGATCATCACCCATGTCGACCCATTCGTGACCGGGGACGTGGTTGAACTCAACTACACCGATCCCGACGTGGGCGATGACTCCATCGCGCTGCAGGGCACGACCGGCGAAGATGTCGCGAGCTTCTACGCCACCGCCACGGTGGCTGTCCCGAGCGCGCCGAGCCTGACCGCGACGGGGGAGAACGCCACCTTCGCCCAGGGCGCCGGCACGGGCGTCGATCTGTTCGACACCGTGGTCGTGGCCGCCAACGATCCCGGCCAGGTCATCACCGGCGTTACGTTCACCATCACCAACGTGTCCGACTCGTCGGAGTTGGTGAGCTGGGATGCGACCGGCATCCCGTTGACCCACGGCGCCAGCGGGCCTTTCGGGCAGTTGGGCGCGGGCGGCGGCAGCTTTACCGTCTCCGTCACCGGCACCACCGCCACGCTGACCGCGAGCGGCCTGAGCTACTCGGCCGCGGACTTCGCCAATCTCGTTGATCTGATGGAGTACTACAATTCCGATGCGACGGCGACCGCCGGTCAGCGCGTCATCACCATCACCGGGATCACCGACAATGGCACGGCCGACAACACCGCGACGTTGAGCGGGGTCACCGCGACGGTGGATGTCGCGGCGCCGCCGGCCTTCGTCAGCGCCAATGGCTATGTCGACGAGAACTTCGTCACGCTGCTCTTCAACGGGCCGCTGGACCCGACCAACCTGCCGTCGGTCAGCGATTTCGCGCTGGCGCGCAACGGTGGCGGGGTGAGTGCCGCTGCGGTGGAGGTGGACGCCTCGGGCATGGGCCTGAAGGTGACGCTGTCGTCCGCGCTGACGTTGGGCGACATCATCGAGTTCACCTACAACGATCCGACCGGCGGTGACGACGCCAGTGCGATCCAGAGCCCTACCGGCCTGGATGCGGTGGGGTTCAACGACTCCACCGTCGTGCTGGGCGCGCGGCCGGTCACGTTCGAGAGCGCCGAGATCAACGGGCAGTTCCTCACCCTGACCTATGACGGGCCGCTGGCGTCGCTGCCGACTGCCAGCGTGTTGAACTTCGTGGTCCTGGTGGAAGGCGTCACCGTCACGGTGAACAGCCTGCTGGTCGATGGCCCGGCCGGCACCGTGACCCTGGTGTTGGACGAGGCGGTGGCGCCGGGGCATCTGGTCGAATTCACGTACAACGACCCGACCGGCGGCAACGACGTCTACGCCATCCAGGCGCCGAACGGCAACGATACCGACAGCATTGGCCTGACCGCCGTGTCCAACGTCACGGTGGCGCCGGTTGGCGATACGCCACCGGTCGCGACCGGCAACGCGGCGATCTCTGTCGCCATCGATGACTCCCTCTTCTTCGCATCTGTCTTCGAGAACGTGACCGTCGATACCATCGACGCGATGCAGACCATCACGGGCATGGTGTTCACGGTCCACAACGTCAGCACCGCCACGGAGTACCTGAAGGTCAGCGGGGTGAGCCTCGCGCTCCTCGATGGCGAATTCGGCTCCAGCGGTGTGGGATACGACTACGTGGTGAGCGTGGTCGATGGCGTCGCCACGGTCACCTTGAGCAATCTGACGGAGAGCCCGAGCAGCGCGGCGCTGCTCATCGAAGGCGTCGAATACGGGAAACTGTCAAGTTCCTTGGCGGACCCCGGCGGTGCGGCCGTGCGGCCGGTGGTGCTGCGCAGCATCACTGACAGCGGGGCCGATGGTGCGAACACCACGGATGTTAACCTGGTCGGCACGGTCACCATCACCGATCCCGGTGGTGGCGCCCTGAACTATTTCCTGTCCTCGGCGCCGGTTGATCCGACCCTCACCTTCACCGCCGGCACGCCGACCGAGGTCGAGTTCCTGATAACGGTCGATGCCAACCTCAACCTTATTGGCAATACCATCAATTTCGTACCCGAACTGCCGTCCGGCTGGTCCTACGGCAGTGTGACGTTGGCGTATGTGAATCAGTCGGACCTGACTGAATCGCCGATCTTGGATCTGTCCGGCCTCATCGTGAACGGCGCGATCTACAAGGTCACCTTCGATGTGGTGAGCAGCGGGACGGACAATGTCGGTGTCTTCCCCGTCAGCCTGAGCGCCATCTCGACGGGTCCGAGCATGGTCTCCGCCCTGAAGTCCAGCAGCGTGATGATGGCGGTGGAGCCGCCGGATGTGGCCCCGACGCTGACCGCCACCGGCGGGACGCCGGAATTCGAAGGCGGCAGCACGACCGCGGTATCGCTGTTCACCGCCGCCGTTGCCGACGCCGAGGATGTGGGACAGACCTTCACCTCCCTGACGCTCACGGTCACCGGCGTGGTGGATGGCACTGAAACGCTCGTCATCGGCGGTGTCGAGGTTGCCCTGACGAACAGCATCGTCGGCATCGCCGGGCATGGCCCGGGGGGTTTGAGCGCCACCGCTGTGGTTGTCGTGAACGGCACCACGGCGACGGTCTTCGTGTCGGGGCTCGAGCGGGACAATGCCCAGATGGGCACCCTCATCGAATCCCTCGGCTACAAGAACACCGACGCCAATGCCACCATCGGCGACCGCGTCATCACCGTCACGCAGGTGACGGATGACGGCATCGTCAATACCGGAACCATCACCGGCCTCAGCGCCACCGTGACGGTGACGGATGTGACACCGCCCGCGACGCCGGTGGTCACCTCCTCCAACGTCACCAATGACGCCACGCCGGTGATCAGCGGCACGGCGGAGGATGGCGCAACCGTCGTCCTGACGATCGGCGGCGCCATCTACAACGTGGTTGCGACCGGCGGGACCTGGAGCGTCGATCTCGGCACGGCGCCAACCACCGGCACGCTGACGCTGCTCGAAGGCTCGACGCCTTACACCGTCTCCGCCATCGATGCGTCCAACAACACCTCCACCACCTCCGCGATGGAGACGCTGGTCCTCGACCTGACGGCGCCGGACGCGCCGGTCATCACGTCCGATGCCCTGACCAACAATCCCGCGCCGGTGATCAGCGGCACGGCGGAAGCGGGTTCGACCGTGGCCGTGATGGTGGGCGGCGCGGCCTACACCACCGTGGCGGCGGGCGGCGTCTGGTCCATCGACCTCGCCACGGCCACGCCGGACGCTGGCGTCCTCTCGCTCAACCCCAATGGCTCCAATGCCGTTCTCGCGACCGCGACCGATGCGGCGGGCAATACCACGGTAACACCCGGGTCCTCTGACTTCACCATCGACACCACGCTTCCGGCCTCGCCGACCTTCACCTCCACCGCCATGACCAACGACACCACGCCGGTGATCAGCGGCAATGCGGAAATGGGTGCGACCGTCACCATAACCGTCGGCGGCGCGACCTATACCACCGTCGCGACGCTTGGCGCGTGGACGATCGACACCAATACCGCGACGCCGACCTCCGGCACCCTGCTGCTCGACACCAACGGCGACAACACGGTGACTGCCACCGCGACGGATCTGGCGGGGAACGTCTCGGCTGTGGCCGGGGTGCAGACTTTGACCATCGACACCACGGCGCCGGCGACGCCGGTCATCACCTCCGCAGCCCTGACCAATGTCGCCGCGCCGGTGATCAGCGGTACGGCGGAAGCGGACGCGACCGTCACCGTGCTGGTGGGCGCTGCGACTTATATCACCGTGGCGACGGGGGGGGTCTGGTCGATCGACCTTGCCACCGCGACGCCGGATTCCTCCGGCAGCAGCCTCATGCTCGACACCAACGGCAACAATTATGTGGCGGCGCGGGCAACGGATGCGGTGGGCAATATATCGTTGCTGCCTGCCGCACAGGTCCTGGTCATCGACACCACGGCGCCGGACGCGCCGGTCATCACCTCCGACGCGCTGACCGACAGCATCACGCCGGTGATCAGCGGCACGGCGGAAGCGGATGCGACCGTCACCGTGACCGTGAACGGCGCGGTCTATTCCGCCGTGGCCGCGGGCGGGGCCTGGTCGATCGACCTCGCCACCGCGACACCGGTGTCCGGCAGCCTGGTGCTCGACCCCAATGGCGGCAATGCGGTTTCGGCCATCGCGACGGATGCCGTCGGCAATGTCTCGGCGACACCCAGCACCCAGATACTGACCATCGACACCACGCCGCCGGCCACGCCCGTCATCACCTCCGGCGCGCTGACAAACAGCGCTACGCCGGTGATCAGCGGCACGGCGGAAGAGGGTGCGACCGTGACCATGGTCGTGGGCACCGCCGCCTATATGACCGTTGCCACCGGTGGGGTGTGGTCGATCGATCTCGCCACGGCCACACCGACCGGCACTCTCGCGCTCGACACCAACGGCTCCAATTCGATCATCGTCCATGCGATCGATGTGGCGGGCAATCAATCCACCCTCGGCTTTGAATCACTGACCATCGACACCACCTTGCCGGACACACCGGTCATCACATCCGGCGCGCTGACCAACAGCACCACGCCGGTGATCAGCGGCACGGCGGAGGCGGGTGCGACCGTCACCGTGACCGTGGGCGGCGCGACCTACTCTGCCGTCGCAACGGGTGGCGCCTGGTCGATCGATCTCGCCACCGCCGCACCGGTGTTTGGCAGTCTGGTGCTCGACGCCAACGGCAGCAATGCGGTGTCGGTCTTCGCGACGGATGCGGCGGGCAATGCCTCGGCCACACCGGCCATCCAGGCGCTGGCGATCGACACCACCTTGCCCGACGCGCCGGTCATCACCTCCGACGCGATCACCAATGTCACCACGCCGGTGGTCACTGGCACGGCGGAAGCCGGGGCCACCGTGACCGTGAATGTGAGCGGTGCGATCTACTCCGCGGTGGCAACCGATGGTACCTGGTCGATCGACCTCGCCACGGCGACGCCGATATCCGGCAGCCTCGCGCTCAATGCCAACGGCAGCAATGTGGTGACGGCCGTCGCGGTGGATGCGGCGGGCAATCAATCGGCAACGGGTGGCATTCAGCTGCTGGCCATCGACACCCTCCTGCCGGGGACGCCGATCATCACCTCCCCCGCTCTGGCCAATGGCGTCGCGCCGGTGATCAGCGGCACGGCGGAAGCGGGTGTAACCATCACGCTGTCCGTTGGCGGTGCGACCTATACCACCGAGGCGACAGGCGGCGCCTGGTCGATCGACCTTGATAGCGCGACGCCGGTGTGGGGCACCCCGGTGCTCGACCCCAATGGGTCCAATGCGGTGTCGGTCATTGCGACGGATGCGGCGGGCAATGTCTCGGCCGTTCCCGCCACCCAGGCACTGATCGTCGACACCACGCGGCCGGCGACGCCGGTCATCACCTCCGAAGCGCTGACCAACTTCCTCGCGCCGGTGATCACCGGCACGGCGGAGGATGGTGCGACCGTTACCGTCAGCGTGGGCGGGGCGACCTATACCACCGTGGCAACAGGCGGCGCCTGGTCGATCGACCTCGACCTCGCGACGCCGACATCCGGCATTCTGGCGCTCGACCTCAATGGCGACAATGTGGTGGTGGCCGGCGCGAGGGATCCGGCGGGCAACAACTCGGCCACGCCGGCCATCCAGACCTTGGTCATCGACAGCACCGTGCCGGAGACGCCAGTCTTCACCTCCGACGCGGTGACCAACAGCGCGACGCCGGTGATCGGCGGCACGGCGGAAGCGGGTGCGACCGTCACCGTCAACGTGGGAGGCGCGGTCTATGAGACCGTTGCCACGGACGGTGCCTGGTCGATCGACCTCGCCACCGCGACGCCGCTGTCCGGAAGCCTCCTGCTTGACACCAACGGCATCAATCCGGTGTCGGCCATCGCGACGGATGCGGCGGGCAATGTCTCGACATTGCTCGGCTTCCAAATGCTGACCATCGACACCACCGTGCCCGCGACACCGGCCATCACCTCCGGCGCGCTCACGAACAGCGTCACGCCGGTGATCGATGGCACGGCGGAAGCGGGTGCGACCGTCACCGTGACCGTGACTGGTGCGACCTATGAGGCCGTCGCCACGGGCGGGGTGTGGTCGATCGACCTCGCCACGGCAACGCCGGTGTCCGGCAGCCTCATGCTCGACCCCAATGGTGCCAATGCGGTGGCGGTCGTCGCGACGGATGCGGCGGGCAATGCCTCCCTCGTGCCGGCCATCCAGACACTGATCATCGACACCACGCTGCCGGCGATGCCGGTCATCACCTCCGACGCCATCACCAATGACACCACGCCGGTGGTCAGCGGCACGGCGGAGGCGGATACGACCGTCACCGTGACGATCGGCGGCGCCACTTACCTCACCGTGGCCACCGGCGGCGTCTGGAGCATCGATCTCAGCACCGCCACGCCCGATAGCGGCACGCTGGTGCTGAATACCAATGGCATCAACGCCATGACGGCGTTCTCGGCGGATGCTTCAGGGAACAACTCCCTCGCCGCCCTCCAGATGCTGATGATCGACACCACGGTACCGGACGAGCCGATCATCAGCTCCGCGGCGGCGACGAACAGTGCCGCCCCGACCATCGCCGGCTCCGCGGAGGACGGATCGACGGTGACGGTACTGGTCGGTGGCGCAACCTACGCGGTCCTGGTCACCGGTGGTGCCTGGAGCGTCGATCTGGCCACAGCGACGCCGATCGAGGGCAGCCTGGCGCTGGATCTCAATGGTGAGAACGCGGTGTCGGTCACGACCACCGATGCGGCCGGCAACGAATCCACCGCGGCATCGCAACAACTGATCATCGACACCACCGCGCCCGATGTTGCCACCATCACCGGATTGGCGGTGGGCAGCGACAGCGGCGTCGCGGGCGATAGCATCACGACCGTCACGACACCGACCGTCACCGGCTTCGCCGAGGCCGGCGCGCTTGTCGTGCTCTTTGATACTGATGGCACGACAGTCCTCGGCGAAACGACCGCGGATGGTGGTGGTGCATGGTCGATCACCAGCAGCGCACTGGCCCTGGGCAGCCATGATCTGCAGGTTCAAGTGACTGACCCGCTTGGCAACGCGTCCGGGCTTTCCGGGGTCCTTGTCGTCGATATCGTCGAATCCGACCTGCCGCCCATCTATGTCAGTTCTCCCGAATATCCGAGCGAGGTGGTGGCGAAGATCTACGAGGGGCCGGTTGACCATCTTGTCTATGAGTTCATGGGCAGCAGCAGCGGCGAGGCGGTTGTCGCGACGGACAACAACGACTTCCTGAACCTGCTGGGTGGTGATGATGCGGCTGATGGCGGGGCGGGAGACGACGTGCTGGATGGTGGCACCGGCTCGAACTTCCTGACGGGTGGTGCCGGCGCGGATGTGTTCTTCCTGGACGGCCGCGGTGGGGAGACCACCTGGTCCACCATCACCGACTGGGAAGGGGGCGAGCAACTGGCGGTCTGGGGGTGGCGCATGGGCGAGAGCACGGCGATCTGGGTCGACGACGCAGGCGCGGAAGGCTATCGCGGCGTGACGATGCACGCCGACCTCGATGCCGACAACGTCATCGACACGTCGGTCACCTGGGCGGGCCTGACCCGGGCCGACCTGCCGACCCCAACCGAGCATGAAGGTCTGCTCTGGTTCGCCTGAACGACTGCCGCGGGTTGGAGCCGGCCACATAGGCGGCCGTGTTCGAGCCCGCGGCGCCGCGGTCGGGATCTGCCCCTGTCGAGACGGTGGGCGGATACCGACACCCACAAGAAAGTCGCGGGCGGCCTTCGAGGTGAGGGCCGCTTAGCAGGCGGAGCGGCAGGCTCTCGCCTTTCGCGTCGCCTCGGGGCGCGCCATCGTGCGTCTTCCAATTCTCCCATGACCGGCAGTCGCATTTCGGGCGCCTCGATCGCATCGCTGCCGCGCGGTCGAACCTCGCCGCGGAGATGGTCCGCGCGATCCGGCGCCAGGGTGCCCGACCACACCGCCACATCGAATGCGACGGTTCGGGTCGACGGCACCAGCGGCGCCGTTGTCGCCACCGTGACGCCGATCAGAGAGGTCGCCCCCTGCCGCGCGGCTTGGCGGGTCCGATGCCACCTCCGCTGGACCCCACCCGTCCATCGAGAACTTCAACCGGCGCGTCTTGCGTATTATCCTCACCGCTGCCCGGGTGGGGTCACACAGGTCACCATGACGCCCTAGACTTGCCGCATCCGACCAACGTCCAGGGAGCGCGCCACACATGAATATTCGACGCCGCGACATATTGGCTTTCGGCACGGCTGTCAGCCTTTCCGCACCGGCCATCGCCCAGGATATGCGGGCACGCACCCTGCGCTTCGTGCCCTCGACGGATCTCGTCTCGCTCGACCCGGTGCTGTCCACGGCGCTGGTCGCCGTGCAGCACGGCTTCCATGTGTTCGACACGCTTTACGGTGTCGATGGCCGGATGCAGGCCAAGCCGCAGATGGCCGAAGGCCATCAGGTCAGCGCCGACGGCCTCACCTGGACGATCCGGCTGCGTGACGGCCTGCAATTCCATGATGGCGAGCCCGTGCGCTCGCGCGATTGCGCCGCCAGCATCGAACGCTGGGCGAAGCGCGACACCTTCGGGCGTGTCTATCAAACAGCCGTTGCCGCCTATGAAACGCCGGACGATCGCACGCTGGTGATCCGGCTGAAGCGACCCTTCCCGCGCCTGGCCGATGCGCTCGCCAAGCCACATTCCCAGCCGGCCTTCATCATGCCGGAGCGCATCGTGCGCGCCGCGGGCGATGGCGCGATCACCGAGGTGACGGGGTCCGGCCCCTATCGCTTCCTGGCGAGCGAGTGGTCCTCGGGCAATCTCATCGCCTATGGCCGCTTCGATGGGTACAAGCCGCGCAGCGAAGCGCCGGAATGGACCTCCGGCGCGAAGGTCGCGCATTTCGAACGCGTGGAATGGCGCGTCATCGCCGACAAGGCCACCGCCGTCGCCGCCCTGGCGCAGGGCGAGGTGGACTGGATGGAAGCCATGCCCGCCGACCTCGAACCCATCGCGCTGCGCGGCGGGCGCGTGACAATCGAGAATGCCGATCCGCTGGGGTCATCGGTGGTGATGCGCTTCAACCATCTGGTGCCGCCCTTCGACAACCCGGCGTTGCGGCGTTTCGTGATGCGCATCGTGACGCAGACCGACTACCTGGCCACCGTGACGGGCGGCAAGCCGGATGCGTGGCGCGAATGCCAGGCGATGTTCCCCTGCACCATCCCCGGCATCGAGGAGATCGGGCGCGGCAAGTTCGGTGACCTGGTGGGCAAGACCGCCGATATGCGCGCAGCACTACAGGCCACCGGCTACAATGGCGAGAAGGTCGTCATCTTGAACCCGGCCGACAATGCGACGCTTGCGCCGCTTGGCCCCATCACGGCGCAGGCGATGCGCGATGCGGGGATGAATGTCGAACTGGCGGACATGGATTGGGGCACGCTGCTGCAGCGGCGCAACAACCGCACGCCCACCGCCAGCGGTGGGTGGAGCCTGTATCACACCACCTGGCCCTCCATCGCCATCGCCAACCCGGTGCTGAACACCACCATCCGCGGTGAAGGCGCCACCGGCTGGCCCGGCTGGTTCGAAAGCGCGGAGATGGAGCGCCTGACCGCCGCCTGGCTGGATGCGACGGCGGAGGCGGATCAGCAGCGCCTGTTCGGGGAAATCCACGCCCTGGCGCTGCGCGAGGTGCCGACGTTGCCGCTGGGCATCTACTTCCCCAAGACGGCCTATCGGAAGGAACTGACCGGCGTGCTGGGCGGTTCCGTGCGCTATCCGTGGAATGTGCGGCGGGCCTGACCATGACTCATCTGGTCGGCGGGGTTTCTTCCGCCGCGCGGCTGCTGCCGCCGCTGGATGGGCAGCAGATGGTGGTGGCCCGCTCCGCCGGGCCTTATCTGTGGGACGAAGCCGGGCGGCGCTATGTCGATACGGCGCTGGGCTTCGGCGGCACGGTGCTGGGCCATGCGCCGGAGCCGGTGGTCGAGGCGGTGACGCAGGCGCTGCGGGACGGCCCGCTGCCCGCCTTCATTCATGCGCGGGAGGAAGCGGCGGCGGCGGCGATCGCCGCCCATGCCGGGCCGCTCGACCAAGTGCTGTTCGTCAGCACCGGCAGCGAGGCGGTGCACCTCGCCTGCCGGGCCGCGCGCATCGCCACGGGGCGGACGCGCATCGCCAAGATGGCCGGCGGCTTCGATGGCTGGCTGGATGATGTCGCCTATGGCGGCGCGGGCGCGGCGGAATCCTCCTTTCCCGGCAATGCGCGGCCTGAGACCGACCGCGTCTCCCTGCTGCGCTTCAACGATATGGAGGATGCGGAGCGCCTGTTCGCCGAACGCGACGACATCGCCGCCGTGCTGGTGGAGCCGGTGCTCGCCAATGCCGGCTGCGTCATGCCCGCGCCTGATTACCTCGCGCAGTTGCAGGCCATCGCCCGGCGTCACGGCGCGCTGGTGATCGCCGATGAAGTGCTGATGGGCTTCCGCCTGCAGGCCGGGCTGACGGCGCATGCGATGGGGCTGGACCCGGATCTGGTGACGCTGGGCAAGGCGATCGGCAGCGGCATCGCCGTGGCAGCGGTGGCGGGCCGCCCGGAGATCATGCGCGCCTTCGCCGATGGCCGCGCCGTGCGCGCTGGCACCTACAGCGGCAATCCCCTGGCCTGCGCCGCGGTGGTCGCCACGATGGAGATGCTCGACGCCGCTGACTATCCGGCGCTGCTGGCGCGCGGGGAGGCACTGCGCGCGACGGTTGTCGATGCCTTCGCCCAGGCCGGCCAGACCGTCAGCACCAGCGGCCATGGCAATGTCTTCAGCCTGTGGCCGAACGCGGAGCCGCCGCGCGACTATGCCGAGGCGCAGCGGATGCTGCGCCCCGACTGGTCCGCCGCGCTGCATGCCGAGCTGCGCCGGCGCGGCGTGCTGGTCATGCCGTCAGGCTATGGCCGGCTGTTCCTGTCCTTCGCCCATGATGAGGCGGTGTTGGCCGACGTCGCGGACGCCTTCCGCGACGCTGCCATGGCCCTGCGATAGGTGCGGATCAGCCCTTGACCTGCACCTGCGGCGTCAGGGTGATCTCATCCACCGGGTAGAAGGGGCGGGCCACGGTGAAGGGCAGTTCCTTCACGCGATAGGAGGACATGCCGGGTGTATCGACGGTGATGCATTCCCCGATCGCCGCGTAGTTCAGCGTGAAGTGATAGCCGGACCGCGTGACAACCACCTTCTGATCACGCGGTTCGACACCCATCACGCGGTAGTATTCCGGATCGATGTAGGAATAGGGCCGCGCCGTCAGCACCACCTTGAGCGCGCCGACGCGCAGCACGGCGAAGGGCCCGACATAGGCGCGCTGCCCCTTTTCGGCCGGCCCCTGATAAATGAGCGAGGCGCCTTCCCCGGCTGAGATCACCTCGCCGGTCAGCGTCACTGGCGGCGCGACGGTGGAAAACCGCCCGCCCACCGTCACTGTGACCGTCGCGCCGACAGCCGCCGCGCGGCACTGCGCGACGGCATCCGGATCGGTGATCGGCATGGCCGCCGGCAGGTCCATGCCGAGGCCAAGCAGCGCATGCAGGATGACGGTGCTGTCCCCCGGCGCGCCGGCGGCCACGCGGTCACCCTGGTCGCCCAGGATCAGCGGGCGGGGCGCCCCGGCCACCGCGCGCGCCAGGCAATCATTCAGTGAGGGATAGCGGCCGATCAGCCGCGTCCGCGCGTTCCAAAGATCGGCGGCAAGTTCCGATACCAGCGCCTTCGCCGCGGTCACATCACCGTTGCTATAGGCCATCACGACCTGGCCCAGCCCCGGGACATCCAGGAATTGCTGCGCGTTGAAGATCGACGCGTCATGGACCGCGCCCGAGGCCACGGCCGCGGCGGCGCGGGCCTGCAGGCCCTGCAGTGGTTCCTCATCCGTGCGGTCGTTGCCCAGCGTCAGCATGGGCAGATGCGCCCAGGCCAGCGCCGGCTTCAACGTGCCGTCGAGCATCGCCAGCGCCGCGCGGCCGGCGCGCAGGCCAGTCGCGCCCTGGTCTGCATGCGGGTTGGTGAGGTAGGCAGCCAGCAGGTCGCAGGTGGCGAGGATCTCCGGCGTCACATGCGCGTGCAGGTCGAAGGCGGCGGTCAGTGGCACATCCGGCCCGACGATGGCGCGCAGTTCCTGCATCAGCACGCCTTCCGGGTCGTGCAGGGTTGGCGTCAGCATGCCCCCATGCAGCGGCAGCGCGATGGCGTCGAAATCACCGCGCCGCGCGGCTTCGAGCATGATCGCCTTCATCTCGGCGAAGACGGAATCCTCGACCGGGCCGCCCGATTGGGCGCGATACAGCGTGGGCACGATCACCTCGGCGCCAACCGCATCCGCCGCATCGATGATGCCGCCAAGGGTTGAATTCGTCCTGCGCGCGCGCGCGACGGCATCAGCGCCGGCCGTTATGGTGAAGCTGTCCCGTCCCATGCGGATCGGGTTGAAGCTGTGTGATTCCTGGGCAATGCCGCCCGCCAGGATCCGTCGCTTCGTCATGGTTGGCCCATCCTTTGCTGGTCCGGGGCAGCAGACGACCTGCGTGGCCGGCGTGCAATCGACCTGGGCGGGGGCGGGCAGGATACTCGCCAGGCCGGGGTCAATAGGTCGGTGGCGTGATGGCGCTGACGATGGTGCTCTCGCCCTCGGCGACGTTGCGGAACAGGTGCGGCTGCCGGCTGTCGAAGTAGTAGCCATCGCCCTCTCGCAAGACCTGCGACTGGTCGCCGACCGTGACCTCGATCGCGCCGCGGGTGACGATGCCCGCCTCCTCGGCGTTGTGCGTGATCGGGGCATCGGTGGCCGCGCCAGGTGCGTAGTGTTCGGACAGCAACAGCATGCGACGGTTCGGATAGTCCATGCCGACCAACCGGTAGGAAATGCGATCGGCTCTGCCGATTTCGGTGAGTTCGTTGGCCGCGTAGAAGATGCGTGGCGGAATTGCGCTTTCGAGATCCTCGAAGAAGGCGGATAAGGTCAGGCCCAGTGCCCCAAGGATGGCACCCAGCGTATCGACCGAGGGACTCATCCGATCGCGTTCGATGAGCGAGATGGCGGAATGCGATACGCCGGAGCGTATAGCGAGTTCCCGCGTTCCCAGGCCGCGACGCGTCCGCAGTTCCCGCAGCTTTGTTCCGATGATGGGCATACCCGGCGGCCGGTCCCGTGCTTGGTGGTCTGGTGACTATAATGAGCGGGGCGGGGTCCCACGCAATACAGCCGTCCGCCAACGCCGGATCGGCTGGCGTCGACCCGGAGAACCGGCACGGATCGCGTCGCAGCTGATCGATTGGCTGACGACCTGCGAGGAAGACGCGGCGACGAAGCCTGCCACGCATGGGGCGATGACGGGCCGCATCGCCTGTCCGCCTCAACGGAACAGGTTGGTCCGCGCCAGGTCGATCAGCGCGTCGCCGCGCCCATTCATCACCGCCTGCATCGCCCAGACGCCGAAGCCCTTGACCTGCGCCGCGGTGATGGTCGGGGGCAAGGCGAGTTCCTGCTTCGCGACAACGACATCGAGCAGCGCCGGCCCCGGATGCGCCAGGACATCCTTCACGGCGGCTTCCAGTTCTCCCGGATCCTCGACGCGGATGGCATGGACCCCCGTGGCGCGTGCCATGGCGGCGAAATCGGGGTTCACCAGGTCCGTGCCGACCTCCAGGAACCCGGCACCCTTCATCTCCAGGGCGACGAAGCCGAGCGAACCGTTATTGTACACGACCACCTTCACCGGCAGCTTGTGCTGGTTGAGCGTCAGGAAATCCCCCATCAGCATGGCGAAGCCGCCATCGCCGGACATGCTGATGACCTGACGGCCGGGAAAGGCGGCCTGCGCACCGATGGCATGCGGCATCGCATTGGCCATGGACCCGTGGGACAGCGAACCGATCAGCCGGCGCTTGCCGTTCATCTTCAGGTAGCGCGCCGCCCAGACGGTCGGGGTGCCGACGTCGAAGGTGAACACCGCATCCTCGCTCGCATGTTCGCTGAGCAGGCGGGTCAGGAACTGCGGATGGAGGATCTTGTCGCCGGGCTTGCCGGCTGCCAACTCGTCGAGCCCGTCCCGCGCCGTCTTGTAGCGGGCAAGACAGTCGGCAAGGTGGCTGTCATCCGCCTTGGGCTTGAGGCGCGGCATCAAGGCTTCGATCGTCGCGCCGACGTCGCCGACCAGCGCGAGGTCGAGCCGCGTGCGATGCCCGAGATTCTCCGGCCGTATATCGACCTGCACGATGCGCGCCCGCTTCGGATAGAACTGCCGATACGGAAAATCCGTGCCCAGCATCAGCAGCGTATCGCACGACATCATGGCGTGATGGCCGGACGCGAAGCCCAGCATGCCGGTCAGGCCCACATCATGCGAGTTGTCCCACTCGACATGCTCCTTGCCGCCGAGGGCGTGCACGATCGGCGCGCGCAGCGCCTCGGCAAGGCGCAGCAGCGGCGCATGGGCGCCCTGGCAGCCGCGGCCGCAGAACAGCGTCACCCGATCACCGGCATTGAGCATCTCGGCCAGCGCATCGAGCTGGGCCTCCGCCGGCACCGTCACCGGGGGCGCAAGTGCCAGGGCAGCCGGGGTGGAGAAGGGCGCGTCGCACTCCTCCAGCGCGATGTCGCCGGGGATGACGATGACCGACACGCCGCGACGCCCCACGGCGCTGCGGATCGCGGCTTCCAGCACACCTGGAAGCTGGGAGGGATGGGAGACCAGTTCGCAGAAATCGGAGCAGCCGCGGAACAGTTCCTCCGGCCTGGTTTCCTGGAAGTAGTTGCGGCCAAGTTCGGCCGAGGGGATCTGCGCCGCGATGGCCAGCACCGGCACACGCGTCCGGTGGCAGTCGTACAGCCCGTTGATCAGGTGCAGGTTGCCGGGCCCGCAGGACCCGGCGCAGACGGCGAGCTGGCCGGTCAGCGCGGCTTCCGCCCCTGCGGCGAAGGCGGCCGTTTCCTCATGCCGGACATGGATCCAGTCGATGGACTTCTTCACCCGCAGGGAATCGGTCAGCCCGTTCAGGCTGTCGCCGACGACGCCGTAGATGCGCCGCACGCCGGCGGCGTGCAGGATGTCCGTGATGAGATCGGCGACTCGCTTGGCCATCGGCGGTTCTCCTGGCGGGGGGTTCAGACGAAATCGAGTTGTAGCACCTTCGCGGTGCTGGCGCGGCTGGCGCGGCACGCATCGGCGTCGACCTTCAGGTCGATCCCATAGGTCGGGATGATGGCCTTCAGCCGATCATGCCAGGCACCGCCGGCGGCGATCTGGCCGGCGAAGCACCGTTGCAGGACCTCCATCGCGATGAAGGCCGCGGTGGACGCACCGGGCGATGCGCCGAGCAGCGCGAGCAGTGATTTGTCGGCGCTGGCCACGAGTTCCGTGCCGAATTCCAGCGTGCCGGTATGGGCCGGGTCGGGCTTGATGATCTGCACGCGCTGGCCGGCGACCGCCTTCTGCCATTCGTCGCGCATCGCGCGCGGGTAGAAATCCTGCAACGCCGCGAATTGATGCGCCGAGGTCTGCAACACCTGGCCGATCAGGTATTCGCTGAGCCGCCAATCGTCGCGCGCCACCGCGAGCATCGGCAGGAGATTGCCCGGCTCGACCGTCTCGATCAGGTCCAGATAGGAGCCTTGCTTGAGGAACTTGCTGGAGAAGCCGGCATAGGGCCCGAACAGCAGCGACCGCTTGCCGCCGATGATGCGCGTGTCGAGATGCGGCACCGACATCGGCGGCGAACCATGTGCCGCCTTGCCATACACCTTGGCATGGTGACGCGCGCTGATGGCATCATCGTCGCAGCGCAGCCAGATACCGCTGACGGGGAAGCCGCCAAAGCCGCGGCCCTCGGGGATCGCGGATTTCTGCAGCAGCCGCAGCGCGCCGCCGCCGGCGCCGATGAAGACGAAGCGCGCCTGCACCACGGCCTCGGTCTTCGCGGCCAGATCCTTCACCGTCACCGACCACCGCCCATCGGCGGTGCGCTTCAGGCCCGTCACCTCATGCCGGTAGTGCACCGCGAAGCCGGACTGCGCCGAAAGCTGTGCAACGAGCAGATGGGTCAGCGACCCATAATCGACATCGGCGCCCGAGACGATGCGCGTCGCCGCGACTGGCTGCTGCGGGTCGCGCCCTTCCATGGTCAGCGGCGCCCAGGCGGCGATTTGCGCGTGGTCCTCGCTGTATTCCATGCCGTGATAGCAGTGATGCGCCGACATTTCGGCAAAGCGCGCCTTCAGGAAGGCGACATTCTCCTCCCCCCACACCATGCTCATATGCGGGCAGGGGTGCAGGAAGGCGCGCGGGTCGGGGATGGCACCCTTTCCGACCAGATACGCCCAGAGCTGGCGGGAGATGTCGAACTCGGTGTTGACCTCCAGCGCCTTCGATATGTCCACGCTGCCATCGGGGCGCTGTGGCGTGTAGTTCATCTCGCAATTGGCCGCGTGCCCGGTACCGGCATTGTTCCAGGCGTGGGAGCTTTCCTGCGCGCAGTCGCCCAGCGTCTCGAACATCACGATGTTCAGGGACGGTTCCAGTTCCTTGAGAACGGTGCCGAGCGTGGCAGACATGATGCCGGCGCCGATCAGCACCACATCGGCGGTGGTCGTGGTCATCACGCCTGCCCTTTCGTGAAGCGCAATTCCGCGCCTTGTTCATAGACGACATAGGCGCGCCGCCAGGGTTCGGTGCCGATCAGTCGCCACTTGTGCCCGCTGCCGGTGTTGTCCTGGGCGAGCAGGATGTCGCCGGGGTTGATCCGGAAGGTCGCGCCGGACTTCACCTCGAATTCCAGGGTGCCGGACAGGGTGATGACGAAGCGCGGCACCGGGTCCTTGTGCCATTCATAGGACCCGCCGGTGCTGGTCTCCTGGAAGGACAGCGCCACGACCTTGACCGGCTGGCCCACGGCATCGCCGCGCATGCCGTCGGTCATGTCGATGGTGCCTTCCTCGAACAGCGAATTGCCGTCCTCGCCTGTCCAGATGCGAACGCAGCGTATCATGAGGCACCTCGTGGGGTTGCGGAGGAGGGAAACGGCGCGGCGAGCGCGAGACACAGGCCGATGGCGATGCCGACGGTGACCAGCATGGCGGTCACGGCGAGGCCAGCGGTCTCGCCCAGCAGCGCGACCGGGGTCGCCGCACCGGCCTGCATGATCGCCAGCCCGCCGATGCCGGCCTGGAAGGCATAGAAGCCGGGGATCATCGCCACCACGCCGGGAAAGGCGAAGGTCACCGCCGGCGCGCCGGCCGATTGGCCGATCAGTCGCGCGAGGACGGTGGCCAGGAAGGCACCGGCGAAGGAAGCCAGCGGCAGGTCCAGGCCCAGGCCGATCAGCGCCGTCCGCGACCCGTGCCCCGCCATGGCGCACAGGCAGCAGGCCCAGGCGAGACGCGGCGGCACGTTGAACAGAAGGGCGTAGCCGGCCCCCGCCAGGGCCGAGAACAGCAGGTCCTGCGTCAGCGGCAGCGGTGGGAAATGCGCGCCGACCGGCAGGTTGTCCCCGGCGATGGCCGCTGCGAGGAACAGGCCGAAGGCGATGGCCAGCACCGTCACCGTGCCGAACAGCAGCCGCGCGATGCCGTTCCCGACATGGTTGCCGACCGTGTCGCGCACGCCGTTGATCAGTGGCACGCCGGGCACGAGGATCATGCCCGCCGCCACCAGGCAAAGTGTCGGTGACTCCGACGGCAGCAGCGTCATGACCAGCGCGCCGGTCGCACCACCGCCGAAGGCCGCCAGCCCCGCCACGGCAATCGGGTTGGTGCCGTGCCGCGTGAAGGTCTGGCGCAACGCCTGCGTGACCATGCCGACCAGCAGGGAGACGGCGACAACCGCCCATCCGCCGCCGAACAGCCGCGCCAAGGCGGCGGCGGTGATGCCGATGCCGATCACCACCAGCCAGGGCGGATAGCGACGCGGGGCGTGTTCGATGGCATCGAGCTGGCGCTCGATTCCTGCGATGTCCGACGAATCGGCGCGGATGCGCCCGATCGCCACCAGCGCATCCATGTTCACCGCCAGTCCGGCGACCGGCTGGCCGATCTTGGTGCGGAAGCCGGTCGCATCCTCCAGTGTCAACAGCAGGCCTTCGGCATGGACCAGCAGATGGGCCTGGAAGCCGAAGCGCTGCGCGAAGCCGAGTACGGCCTGCTGCACATGCGCCGTATCCGCCCCGTTGAGCAGCATGAGGCGCCCCAACCGCAGCGCGAGATGCGCCACGTCATGGATCGGCGGCGCGGCATCGGACATCAAGCGCCGGCGAGGCCGCTGCCGACCATGTCGATGGGCCGGACCGTCTTGTCGAACAGCGCCTCATCCACCTTGCCCGAAGCCAGCGCCGCCTGCTTCAGCGTCACGTTCTTCGCGATCGCATCCTCGGCAATATGCGCCGCATTCTGATAGCCGATGACCGGCGACAACGCGGTGACCAGCATGACGCTGCCATCGACATACTGCTGGATCTTCTCGCGGTTCAACGCGGTGCCTTCGACCGAGTATTCGCGGAACTTGCCGCAGCCATCCGCGAGAATGCGCGCCGAATGCAGGAAGTTGTTGATGATAACGGGGCGCATGGCGTTCAGCTCGAAATTGCCCTGGCTGCCGGCGAAGGCGACGGCGGTATCGTTGCCCATCACCTGGATGCAGATCATCACCATCGCCTCGCACTGCGTCGGGTTCACCTTGCCCGGCATGATGGAGGAACCGGGCTCGTTGCTCGGCAGCACCAGTTCGGCGAAGCCGCAGCGCGGACCGGAGGCGAGCCAGCGCATGTCGTTCGCGATCTTCATCAGCGCGACGGCCAGGTTCCGCAGCGCGCCATGCGCGCGCACCATCGCGTCGAGAGAGCCCTGCGCGGCGAATTTGTTCGGCGCGGTGACGAAGGGCTTGCCGGTCAGCGTGGCGATCTGCGCCGCGACGTCCTGCGAGAAGCCCTTGGGTGCGTTCAACCCGGTGCCGACCGCCGTGCCGCCCACCGCGAGCTGATACAGCCCGGCGCGGCTCGCCTCCACCTCGGCGATCGCATCGCGCAGCTGGCCGGCCCAGCCATGCCATTCCTGGCCGACGGTCAGCGGGACGGCATCTTCCAGATGGGTGCGGCCGATCTTGACCACATCCATCCAGCCATCGGCCTTGCGCTCGATGGTCTCGACCAGCTTGGTCAGCTGCGGCACCAGCAGATTGTCGATCGTATCGACGGCGGCGATGTGCATCGCGGTCGGGAAGGTGTCGTTCGACGACTGCCCCATGTTCACGTCGTCATTCGGGCCGACCGGCTTCTGGCTGCCCAGCGTGCCGTCGAGCAACTGGATCGCCCGGTTCGACAGCACTTCATTGACGTTCATGTTGCTCTGGGTACCGGAGCCGGTCTGCCAAACGAACAGCGGGAAATGGTCGTCGAGCTCGCCGCGGATCGCTTCGTCGGCCGCGCGAAGGATCGCCGCCATCTTCCAGTCGGGAAGTCGCCCGGCGGCATGGTTCACCAGGGCACAGGCCTTTTTCACGATGCCATAGGCGTGATAAACGGCCTTCGGCATGCGATCGTCGCCGATCGAGAAGTGCTGAAGTGAACGCTGGGTCTGGGCGCCCCAGTACCGGTCGGCCGGCACCTCGACCTCCCCCATGCTGTCGAATTCTGTACGCGACCCTGACGCCGTCAGGCCGATAGCGACATTCTTCAACACAGGGCACTCCGCCGTCATCGCACATCCCTTTTCTAGCTTACGAACACTAACAAGGGATCAAACGCGAAACAATGCGAATGCGGTTCGGTATTGCGGCTGGTGACGCCATGCGGCGGCGCGCGAGCGGCCGATCGCCGGATGCAGCGTTGCAGCCGTCTTACAGAGCGCCGGCTCGGTGAGAGTGTCCGGGTCGGCACCCTCCACGTCATGGCATTGTCGATGCTGCGGCAGGTCGGCGGATTGCCCCCCTGGCGAGGAGCCGGTTCGCGCGGGCTCCGTCTCGACCGTCATCTCGAGTTGAGGATATGGTTCGCCACCGTTTCGAGGCTGCCGCAGACCGTGGCGTTCGAGGGCACGGCCGCCCAGGGGTTCGGTCCGACCGGCGGCGCGATGACCACGCGCTTCGGTCGGGCAGCGTGCCGGCATTTTCGAACAGGTCTTAGGCGTCGACTTGGTGTGGGTTGAGAATGCCCGGACTCTGCATCGGCATGGAGGGCACTGTGATGGTGCCAAGCAAGCCTGTGGGCCGGGAAACGAGGACGAGTTTGCGAAAGGAAGGACCACCCATGGCGCGGCCGATCGATGCTGACGAACTTGATCTTTTGTCCATCGGTGCCTGGATCCTGGGAACCGGCGGCGGCGGCTCGCCCCATGCCTCCCACCTCGTCGCCCGGCAATTCTACGAGGATGGCGGCCGCATCGAACTGCTCGACCCGGACGAGCTTGCCGATGACGATCTGGTGGCCGTTGTCTCGACCATGGGCGCCCCGCTGGTCTTCCAGGAACGGATGACCGATGCGGCCTTCGCCCTCAAGCCGGTTCGGATCATGGAAGCCTATCTCGGCCGTCGCTTCCGTGCCGTGATGACGGTGGAGGTCGGGGGCTGCAACGCCTTCCAGCCGTTGCTGGTCGCCGCGGCATCGGGCCTGCCGGTCGTCGATGCGGATGCGATGGGTCGGGCCTATCCCGAGGCCCAGATGCAGACCTTCTCCATCGCCGGGCTCCAGATGGTCCCGCATGTCGTCTCCGATATCCGCGACAATGACGTGATTATCCCCACCGCCTCCGGCTGGCGGGAGATGGAGCGTGTCCGGCGCAAGGTCTGCACGGAATACGGATCGGTCGCGACCACCTGCCAGGCACCGCGCAGCGGGGCGGAGGTGAAGCGCCACGCCGTGCTGCGCAGCCTGTCGCAGGCCATCGCGCTGGGCCGCGAGGTGCGCCGCGCAAGGGCGGCGCATGAGGACCCCGTCATGGCGACCGTGGCCGCCGCCGATGGCCAGCGGCTTTTCACCGGCAAGGTGATGGATGTGCAGCGCCGCACGACCGAGGGCTTCCTGCGTGGATCGCTCACTCTCGCCGGCCAGGATGCGGATGCCGGCGCGGCCTTCGTTATCGAGTTCCAGAACGAATTCACCATCGGCCGGCGCGACGGCACGATGATCGTCACCACGCCCGACCTGATCTGCGTGCTCGACAGCATCTCGGGGGAGGCTATCGGCACGGAGAGCCTGCGCTATGGCCAGCGTGTCACGGTGATCGCCCTGCCATCGCAGCCGATCCATCGGACCGAGGAAGGGTTGCGCCATGTCGGCCCGCGCGCCTTCGGCCATGACATCGGCTTCCGCAGTGTCTTCGGGGAGGCCGGCGCATGAGCCGCATCGGGATCGACGTCGGCGGCACCAATACGGATGCCGTGCTGCTGGAGGACGGCAAGGTCCTCGCGGCGGTGAAGAGCCCGACCACCGCCGATGTCGCCGACGGCGTGCGTCAGGCCTTGGCCGATCTGCTGGCCGCGGCCGCGGGCCTGCCAGCGGCCTGCCGCATCGAGGCGGTGATGATCGGCACCACCCACTTCACCAATGCCGTGGTCGAACGCCGTCACCTCGACCGTGTCGCGGCGTTGCGCATCGGCCTGCCCGCCAATGCCGGCCTGCCGCCCTTCATCGGCTGGCCGAAGGACCTGGCCGGCGTGATGCGCGGCAGCATCCACATGGTGCGCGGCGGGCACGACTATGACGGGCGAATCCTGGTGCCGATCGACCGCGCCGCCGTGCGCAGCGAGGCGGAGCGCATCGCAGACAGCGGCATCACCGCCATCGCCATCACCAGCGTCTTCTCCCCGCTCACCGATGAATGTGAGCGCGAGGCCGCGGAGATCGTGCGGGAGGTCATGCCCGCGGCACGCATCACGCTCTCGCACGAGATCGGCCGCATCGGATTGCTTGAGCGTGAGAATGCGGCGCTGCTGAATGCGGGGCTGCAGGGTCTCGCGCAGCGCACCACGGCGGCCTTCGGGCGCGCGCTGCACGACAGCGGGATCACGGCGCCGCTGTACCTGACGCAGAATGACGGTACCATTGTGCAGGGCGCGGTGGCGGAGCGCCACCCGGTCTATTGCTTTGCCTCGGGCCCGACCAACAGCATGCGCGGCGCGGCCTTCCTCTCGGGCCTGGCGGATGCGTTGGTGATCGATGTCGGCGGCACAACCAGCGATGTCGGTTGCCTCAAAGGCGGGTTTCCGCGCCAGGCCAATGCGACGGTCGAGATCGGTGGTGTGCGGACCCTGTTCCGCATGCCGGATCTGATCTCGATCGGACTGGGTGGCGGCACGGAAGTCACCGACGCCGGGCGCCGGATCGGGCCGGGCAGCGTCGGTTTCCGGCTACCGGAGAAGGCGCTGTGCTTCGGCGGCGATACGCTGACCGCCACCGATATCGCCGTGGCCGCGGGACGTATCTCGCTGGGGGATCCGGCGCGCGTGCGGGCGTTGCCCGCCACGCTTGTGCGCGACAGCCTGGCCCGCATGGAACGCATGGCAGCGGAGGTGGTGGACCGCATGAAGACCGATGCCGCGCCGATGCCCCTGATCGCAGTGGGCGGCGGCAGTTTCCTTGTGCCCGACCAGATGGACGGGATCTCGGAAGTGGTACGGATCGAACACCATGCGGTGGCCAATGCGGTCGGCGCGGCGATCGCGCAGGTCAGTGGCGAGGTGGATCGTATCTTCTCGGGCGTCGAGCGCGATGCCGCGCTCGACCAGGCAGGCCGCGAAGCGACTCGACGTGCGATCGAGGCGGGTGCCGAGGCGAGCAGCGTGCAGACGCTGGACGTGGAGGACATCCCGATCGCCTATCTGCCGGGCAATGCACGGCGCATCCGTGTCCGCGTGATCGGCGAGATCGGGCGGCTGGCCGGCTAAGGGATCTGGCTCATGCACCGAGCGTCAGCGGCACTCGCGGCTGGCGCCGCCTTCTGCTCCTCGAGCCACGGCCGACGACAGGGCCCTCCAGGCTTCCAGTCACGGCGATCTGCGCAGTGTGAACGACTACGAGAGCGCCGCTGAAAAAATTGTCTGACAATATTACGAAATGCTTGTCACCTCGTCGCTCGCCCACTAGGTTTCCCGACAGAGGCTCGATCCTGCGCGGGCCCGACGAGGCGTCGATGGAGAGTGAGATAATGTCCCTGTCAGCGTGCGGCCTGACGCGACCCGCTTCCGGCAAGGCTTG
Source organism: Acetobacteraceae bacterium (assembly GCA_022842185.1). Lineage (GTDB taxonomy): Bacteria > Pseudomonadota > Alphaproteobacteria > Acetobacterales > Acetobacteraceae > Neoroseomonas. The sequence continues at coordinate 21,880 of JALHQB010000024.1, read as the reverse complement.
CTAGAATGAGTGCGTCCAACACCCGCAAGCCGCGGTCCAACGCCACGTCCATGCGCTTCGGCACTTTCTGGCCGAAGGCGAAGACCATGCTGCCTTCGGCGAAGATCGCGTCGTTGAACCCCGATGCGATGGACCTCGCGAACCACATCGCCCTCGCCCATGCCTGCGAGGACGTCGGCCTGGACCTCACGCTGATCGGCGATGGCTACGCCCCGAGTTCCGAGGAGGCGAGCGGCTTCGGCTTCCAGGACCCCTCGCTGCACGCCATCGTGCTGACACCGTTGCTGATGCAGGCGACGAAGCATCTCGGCATCATCACCACGCTGCACACGCAGTTCTTCCATCCGGTGCAGATTGCGCGCTTCGGGTCGCATTTCGACTGGCTGAGCGGTGGCCGCTGGGGCTGGAACATCGTCAACGGCTATCGTGACTATGAGGCAAGCCTGTTCGGCATCGACACGTTGCCCGACAGTGCCCGCGGCTATGAGGCAGCCGAGGACGCTGTGCGCATCTGCGAGGGCGTGTGGGGCGGCAAGGGCCGCGTGGACTATGACGGCTCCTACTTCCGTGCCCATGGCAAGATGCGCGGGCCTTTTCCGCCGGATCGCCCAGTCCTGGTCTGCGCCGCCGCGTCGGACAGCGGGCGGCGCTTCACGGTGAGGCATTGCGACTTCATGTTCGCTTCGCCCGCCAGTATGGCCGACATGCCGGCTGTCAATGACTCACTGGCGAGGTTCTGCCAGGCGGTAGGCCGCGAAACGCCGCCGCGCGTGTTGACGCTGGCCGACGTGCTCGTGCGCGATACGCCGGGTGAGGCGCGGCAACTCATGGAGGATCTGCTGGGAAGCATGGAGGGTGAGGCCGGCCGCAAATGGGCGGCACAGATGGCCAAGCTGCGTCACAACGACGCCACGCCCGGGACTTTTCCCTACTTTGCCGGCACCGCGGCGGAGGTCGCCGAGCAGATCATCGCCGCGAATCGCGACCACGGCGTGGATGGGCTGCTGTTCCGCATGCCGTTATGGGCCGCCGACGAAATGCTGCGGTTGAAGCCGGTCTTCGAACGGCTCGCCAAGGCCGGGGTCTGGACGCCGCCGGCCATGCGCGGCCATTGCTGGTAAGGGGGCAGGCATGGACATCCGGTTCGACGGGCGCGTGGCGCTGGTCAGTGGTGGCGCGCAGGGCATCGGCCGCGCGATCTGCGAAGCGTTTCGCGACAGCGGCGCGCATGTGCATGTGGTGGATCGCGACGCGCGGGTGGAAGATGTCGCGCGGGAGCTTGGCATCACCGCGCATGTCGCCGACCTGACCAACCAGGCCGCCGCTGCTGGGGTCGTGCAGGCGGTGGCGAAGCAGGAAGGCCGCCTCGATATCCTGGCGCTCGCGGCCGGTGGGCCCCGTGGGCTCGGCGGACTTCAACTCGCCGACATCACGGATGAGAATTGGGATCGCATCATGGATGCGAATGTCAAAAGCGGCCTGTGGCTCTCCCAGGCCGCCGCGCCCGTCATGGCCGGGGCCGGGTGGGGTCGCATCATCCTGATCTCCTCCGGCGCCGCGCTGCGCGCGAGCCGCACCGGGCTGCACGCCTACACCGCCGCGAAGCATGCAGTGGTCGGGTTGACGCGGCAGCTGTCGGTGGGTCTCGGGCCGCAGGGTATCACGGTCAATTCGGTGGCGCCGGGGCTGATCCTGTCCGGCCCCGACGCACGCGATCAGTGGGACGGCTACAGCGAGGAGAAGAAGGCACAGGTGCTCGGTGGCCTGAGCACCGGACGGCTTGGCCAGGCCGAGGACATCGCCCATGCGACGCTGTTCCTGGCCAGCGAGCAGGCGGCGTCCATCACCGGCCAGATCCTTTCGGTGGACAGCGGGCGGCTATGAGCCTCGATCCCGTCCTCGCGCATATCGACGCCAACCGAGATGCCTTCCTGCGGCGGCTGATGGACTATGTGCGGCATCCGTCGATCAGCGCGCAGAATATCGGCATCCGAGAAGTCTCGGGCATCCTTGTCGGCATGCTGAACCGCTTCGGCATGGCGGCCGAGGCCGTTCCCACCGACGGCCATCCGATGGTGCTCGCGCGCTGGGATGGCGCGCCGGGCAAGCCGACCGTGCTGCTCTACGGGCATTACGATGTGCAGCCGCCCGAACCGCTTGAGAAGTGGCTCTCCCCGCCCTTCGAACCGACGATCCGCGACGGGCGGCTCTACGCGCGCGGCGTCGGCGACAACAAGGGACAGCATTTTGCGCAGCTGCTCGCGATCGAATCGCACCTTGCCGTGCATGGGTGCCTGCCGTGCAACGTCGTGGTGCTGCTGGAGGGCGAGGAGGAGATCGGCAGTCCGCACTGCGCCGACTTCGTGCGTACGAACCGGGACCGGCTGAAGGCGGACCTGGTCATCACCGCCGATGGGCCGATGCACCCTTCGGGCCTGCCGATCATCTCCTTCGGAGTGCGCGGCGTCGCGAAGTTCGAGCTGCGCGCCCGCACCGCCAAGCGGGATGCGCATTCCGGGAATTTCGGCAACGTGTTGCCGAATGCAATCTGGAAGCTCGTACATCTGCTCGGCACGATGAAGAACGCCAGCGGCGAGATCACCATCGAAGGCCTGTACGATCACGTCGTGCCGGCGAACGACATGGATCGTGCCGCCATCGCGCGTCTGCCGCTCGACTTGCCGGCGCTGCAGCGGGAGATGGGGTTCGCTGAACTCGACGCGCCGCAGGATCGGGGTTTCTACGAACGGCTGATGTTCCACCCGACGCTGACCATCAACGGTTTCCACGGCGGCTATGGCGGGCCGGGCCCGAAGACGGTGCTGCCAGCGGAAGCGGCCGTGAAATGCGACATGCGACTGGTGGAAGGACAGACACCGGACGATATCCTCGCCAAGGTCGCCGCGCATGTCTTGAAGCATGCGCCGGATGTCGCGTTCATCCCCGGCGGCGGCATGCTGCCCTCCCGCGTTCCGCTCGACATGCCTTTCGCGGAGACATTGCGCGCAGCCGTTGCGATCGGGCAGGGCGCCGAACCGCTGATCTATCCAAGCCTTGGCGCCAGCCTGCCCGACTACGTCTTCACCAAGATCCTCGGCACGCCGGCGGTGCAGATCCCCTACGCGAATGCCGACGAAGCGAACCACGCGCCGAACGAGAACCTGTCACTGGATTGCTTCCACAAGGGGATCAGGACCGGGGCGGCACTGCTGGCGGGCCTCGGCGGCGCCAAGGCCTGATCGGGTGACCCCGGGGGGCGGAACCTACCCCCCCCCGGCGGTCGTCATTCAGCCAGCGCCGCCATCGCCTCCCGCAGCGCATACGCGACGCGGTTGCGTGCCTGCCGTGCCGAAACGGCCAGCAGCCTTGCCTCATCCGTGTCGGGCGTGGCGGCTGCCAGGCGCCGCAGCGGATCCAGTACCGGCCAGGCCGGCAGCGGCATGGCGGCGTCGTGTGCGAAGCGATCGCCGCGCGTGTAGTCGAGCGGCACGAGCGCGCGAGACATGCGGATCATCGCGCCGTTCAGGCGTTTCGCCGGCCAGCCTGCGCGCGCACGGGACAGCGCCTCCTGCACCGCGCCCGCCGCAGCGTCGAGCGACTCCAGCGTAAGCCCGTGCGCCACCGTCCCGCCCAGCGTGCCGAGTTCCGCCCGCAGCGCGGCGATCTGCGCCCCATGGTCGATCGGCAGCACCTCATCCGTCAGCAGGCGATCGACGATCTCAAGATAGATGCGCGCATCGCGCGCCAGATTCTCCGGATCGATCTTGTCCAGCAGGTCGCCAGGTGTGTGCCACCACCAGCCGAGCGCATGGCGCAGCTTCACCTTGCCCGGCGCCTGCTCGCTGAAGGCCATGAACATTGCCGGGATGCCGATGCCCCAGAAGCTCTCGTCGCCACCGCGGCCGATGCGCTTGGCGCGCAGCGTCTGGCCCGACTGCCTCGCGATGACATCGGCCGCGAGTGCCGTCAGTTCGATCGCGGTCGGTGCTTCGGACAGGATGCTGGCCCCCGCGGCCCCGACACTGTCGATATTCACATGCACGGCGCAGCGGCGCTCGAGCTCATCCCAATGCGTGTCGGCATAGAAGGCCGAGCTGGAATAGCGGCCGTGGGAATGGCCCGACCAGAAGCACAGCCGCAGGCCGCGCCGCCACGCGTCACGCGACTGCGCGCAGAGCCGCGCCACTTCCATCATCGTGATGTTGGCGGTGCCGTTGTCCATGACCCCGTGGTACCAGGTGTCGTGATGGCCGGAGAACAGGATGAAGGGTTCATCCGCCGCCGCGGGATGGGTCGGCAGATCGGCGACCAGGATCGGCGTCTTGCGCCAGCCGGTATCGACCTCGGCGAACAGCGTCACGGCGGGTGATTCACCGCGTGACAGCGCATCGCGCAGCGCGCCGCCATCCACGTCCGACACAGTGCAGGCAACCGTCGTCGGCAGGTTCGCCGCCGTCTGATCCGATGGATTGCCCCAGACGGGGGACAGGCACATCTCGTGCAGATGCTCGTGCGGACTGATGTGCAACTGACCAACTGCACCGGCGCGCGAGGCGCGCAGCGCCACTGGTGGCGTCGCAATCCCCTCGGCGAGCACGATGCAGCCACGCACATCCTTGCCGACGAAATCCGCTTCGCTGCCCTCACCGACATAGACAAGCCGCCCGGTCACGCCATCGGTGGGGGAGGACTGCGACATCGAATGCGTGATGGCTTTCAGTTCGCTGTTGCCGGCCATCACCCGCGCCGCGCCGGGCAGGCTGATATAGGCGTCGTGTTCGATCAGCGTGGTGGCGTAGCCGTAGCCATCCATGACCTGGCGGATATACGCGAGGCTCTCGGCTTCTTCAGCTGTGCCGCTGAGCTTCACATAGCGCGCGATATGCGTCAGGTGGCGCATCATCTCCGCCGCGTCCACGCGATCGGTCGCCACGGCGCGCGTCGCGCTCGCCACGGTGTTGGTCATGCTGTGTCTCCTTGGGGCAGTCGGTCCGGCGCCAGGCCGGTGTCGGGTCAGGCGGCGGAGGGGGTCGATCTGTCCCCGGTGCCGGGCAGGCGGTATCCGGCCTCCACGATGCCGCGCGCGCGCGTGCCGATCGCGGCCAGATGCTCGGTCCAGAGCTGTTCGGTCAGTGCTTCGTCCCCGGCGATGATCGCCTTCATCATGGTGCGCAGCGCCGCGAAGGTCAGACGATTGCGGTTGCGTTCATGCAGCGAGATGAAGCGGATCAGCGCGATGCGGTTGTGCAACGCCTGGAGGTTCTGCGCCAAATACGGGTTGCCGCTGCCCGAGGCCACAGCGCGGTAGTAGGCACTGCCGGCTTCGAGCAGATCGAGCGGCGTCCCGCTGTCCCGCAGGTCATCAAGCCGCTTCATCGTGGCCTTGAGCGCGGCGATGTCGTCGGGACGGCGAAGCCGGGCGAACTCGCGCGCGGCGAAGCTTTCGAGCACGCGGCGCAGCGCATAGAGATGATCGACCTCGTCCGGCGTCAGGGCGGCGACGACGGGCCCGCGATGCGGCATGGTCGAGATCAGCCCCTCTGCCTCCAGCGCACGCAGCGCCTCGCGCAGCGACGGGCGGCTGACGCCGGTCAGTTCGCAGAGTTCACGTTCGCGAAGCTGCTGGCCCGGGCGGAAGCGGCCCGTGATGATGGCAAGGCGCAGGCGATCCGCCACCAGCGAGCGCAGGCTGACCGCCTGCCCGGCAACGAGCATGGAATCGTCGTTCATGCCGTCGAGCTGATCGTCCGGTCCGTCCATGGAAGCTCCTTAGCCGATTGCCCGGGAGACTCATATGCCGCGTTCAACGTAAGTTTGTCCTACAAACTGCAAACATGCTTGTCAACTTTTTGCCTTGATCCTACCCTTGCGCCAACGCCTGATCCGTAGGCCGGACGGAACCGACGATTTCGGTCGCGCAGCCATCGGGTCCGGCGCAATGCGCGGCGAAGCACGCGCAGGGAGCGCCGGCCAAATGCCACGGCCAATTCAGGAGACTCCAATGACCGAATCGAGGATGAGAGCCGGCCGTCGCCAGGCTCTGAAGGGCGCCGCGGCGCTTCTGGGCGGCGCCGTATCGCTGCCCGCCATTGCGCAGAACAACACGTTCCCGAGCCGCCCGATCCGTCTCGTCGTCGCCTATCCGCCAGGCAACGTCTCCGACCTCGTGGCGCGCTTCGTCGCGGACCGGATGATGCCTATCCTCGGCCAGCCGGTGGTGATCGACAATCGCGGCGGCGCCGGCGGTACGATCGGCACCGAATTCATCGCACGCAGCGCGCCCGACGGCTACACAATCGGCATCGCCAATGCCGGGCCGCTGACAATCGCGCCGAGCCTTTATCCGAACCTTCCCTACAACCCTGTGCGTGACTTCACGCAGATCGGTTCGGTCGCGATCGGCGCGCATCTGTTCGTCGTGCATCCCTCCTTGCCGGTGAACGACATCCAGGAGCTGATTGCCTATGCGCGGGCCAATCCCGGGCGAATCTTCTATGGCTCCTCCGGCAATGGATCGACCCAGCACCTCGCCATGGCGCTGTTCCAGACTCTGACGGGCGTGGATCTGACGCACGCGCCCTATCGCGGTTCGGCGGCAGCGATGAACGATCTGCTCGCCGGCCAGATCCAGCTTGCTTCGGATACGCTGTCGGCGACGACCGATCTCGTGCGCGCGGGGCGTTTGCGCGCGTTGGGCGTGACGTCGAAGAGCCCCTCGTCCTTCGTGCCGGACATCAAGCCGATCGCGGAGCAGGGCGTGCCGGACTACGACTTCTACGGCTGGATTGCGATCATGGGCCCGGCCGGGCTGCCGGCGCCGATCCGCCAGAAACTTGCCGAAGCCGTATCGGCGGTCACCCGCCAGCCGGATTTCGCGGCGCGCATGGCGCAGTTCGGACTTTCGCCGATGACGCAGACGCCGGAGGAACTCGACCAGTTCATCCGCTTCGACGTGGATCGCTGGCGCCGCGTGATCACGACGGCCGGCATCCGGATCGACGGCTGAGGAAGACGGGTGGGGTGACATCTGGCGCGGCTGTGATGGGCGCGTCGACCCGCATCGCTTGCCGGGTCGCGACGTTTCGCGCCGCTTGCCGTCCTGGCCCATGACGAGGCATTGCTGATTGCTGCTGCTGACCCTCGGCGGCGCCGTCGGTGGCCACGCCGGGTGGTGCGGCGAGTCCACGGGCGCCATCCCTGCGCTGGAGCGCCGCGTCGAGCCATCATCGAATCACCACTGATTCCGCTTCCGGACGGGCTCTGGAACCGCTTGCCCTGCTCTGGCGGCTCGGCCTCCACGATCACCGTGGCCAGGTTCTGCGGCATGTCCACGCTGCGCATCCCTCGCGGTTGTGGGGCGGGAGGCGCTCATAGTTCTCGACGGGGAACAGCGCAGTGCGTGGCGGCCCGTTTCGGGTGATCGCCCGCAAGCCCGCATCGGTGATGCGCTGCGCATTACACGCACTGTCACGATCCTGCCGCCGACCCCGGCCGACAAACGCGCGAGGTGTGGCGACGACCTCATCTGTCATCTTCTCGATGACAGAATGAAATGGACCGTATTTGGTGCGGCGACAGGCCGCTTGGCCGGCAGGGTGGCGCGTAGCGCTTCGTGCTTCGCGGCCTCTCTCAGGATCACGCACTGAGGATCACGCAGTGACTGCCGGAGAGGTTCGTCATTGCCGGGCTCGGGTTCGACACCCACCACCATTCGCTCCGTAGCATCGCCAAGCCAAGCGATGGCCGCGGCGGAGGAGCCATGCACTGCCGCAGGATCGGGCCGCGCCGTTGCTTTCAAATGCGATTGACTATCATTCGCGAAGCACGCCAGTATCGCGGCGGGGACGCAGTCCGCGACCCTGAACTCTCGCCGCGCCGCCATGCGCGGCGCCCTGGGATACCCAATCCACGATGGAGACCTGCTCTGTTGTCGCCCGCTCGGGCGAGACGGTTGATTCGCGTGCGCGGCTGACCGTCGCCGCCCTGCCGCTCACCATGTTGTCCTGTGCCGCCCTCGGACAGTCGGTCGACTTGCCGACCCTCGACATCCAGGCCGCGCATCCCGCGCCCGAAGCGGCCCGCCTGTCCGAAGAAGTGCCCGCCGTTCGGCTGCCGCGCGCGGTCTTCGACCAATTGCCCAGCGAACGCGCGAGCGACATCGTCCCACGCCTTCCCGGCGTGGTCGTCTCGGGTCCGCCGGGCGAAGCGAACAGCTTCGGCCTGCGCGGCCTGACGCCCGAATACACCCGTGTGCAGATCAACGGCGTGCAACTGCCCGGCGCGGCGCAAGGCCGTTCCTTCCAGTTGATGAACATCCCGGGCTTCCTGCTCGACGAGGTGGCGATCATCCGCAACCCGGATGCGGCGACCGAGGCAGATGGCATCGGCGGGCGCATCTCATTGCGGCTGCGCGCGCTGCCGCCCACCGACGCCACCGAGGTCCGCGCCGCCTTCGGCGGGCGCGACACGCTCTATGACGGCCAGCATTTCACCGCGAGCGGCCTGATGGCCCGTCGCTTCAGCGACGGTTTCGGGGTGCTCGGCGCCATCAGCCTCGACCGTCGGCAGATCGAGAAGGACAAGGATTTCAGCGAATTCACCTTCATGGGCGGGCCCGGTGGGGCGGGGACGATCGTCGATGAACGCGAACCCAAGAACAACCTCAACATCGATGGTTTCGTGCAACTTGGGTGGCAGTGGGAAGGCGGGCAGCTGACGCTGCGGCCATACCTGTTCGACGAGACGCTCGACAATGGCCGCTATCGCGGCACCTACCGCCGGCTGACGCAGCAGCTCAACGCCATGATCTGGGGCGACGGCGAGGAACGGCTGACGGTTGGTGGCATCGGCGGCACGCTGGCCCAGACGATCAGCCCAGAACTGCGGCTCGAGGTCGATGCGAACATCGCCATCGCGCATTTCGAGAGCGAGAACACGACCATCGAGCAGACGCCGAGCGGGGTGTTCTCCTCCGGCGCGCAGGAAGCGAGCACGATCGAGGATCGGCAATTCGACTTCGCCGCCCGCCTCGCCTGGTCACCCACCTGGCTCACCGGCCATGAACTGCGCGGCGGCGTACAGATCCGCAGCCTCGACCGAACCAGCGACGGCACCGTCTCGACCGTCGATGCGCAGGGCCGCGTGACGCAGACGGCGGCCAACCTCCTCCGCTCGGGCATCGCGGACTACACAGCGCGCGAGACATATCTCGCGACCTTCGTGCAGGACCGCATTGTCTTCGGGCGCCTCATCCTGACGCCTGGCCTGCGGCTCGAACATGTGCAGGCCACTCTCAATGGCTCGCTCGGGCAGTCCACGCCATCCGAGACGGATCTGATGCCGTCCCTGCCGCTGGTGTTTCGCGTGACCGACACATTCTCCGTACGCGCCGCGGTGAGCCGGCAGGTGAACCGGCCGCAGCTCGACCAGATCGCGCCGGGCCTGACCATCCGTGGGCCACGCAGCTACTACGGCAATCCCGAACTCGAACCGGCGCGCGCCTGGGCCTATGATGTCGGTGCCGAATACGCGACGCCGGAAGTCTTCCTCTCGGTCAACCTGTTCCGTCGCAACATCACCGACGTGATCGAGGCGGAGGAATACGCGACCAATCTGTTCAGGTACCAGAATGTCGGCGATGGCCGCGTGCAGGGCGTCGAGCTGGAACAGCGCATCAATGGCGCGCTGACCGGCATCGACGAACTCGCGCCGCTGACCTTCCGGTTCAACCAGACCTTCCTCGACAGCCGGGTAGACGACCCGGCGACCGGCCCGCGCCGCTTCAGCGAAGTGCCGCGATTCGTCGGGAATGTCGGCGTGGACTGGGCCGATCCGGCGATGGGCACCACCATCGGCTTGAACGCAACCTACACCTCGACCCGTATCATCCGCAGCTACGACGGCGCCGGCACGCAGCGCTACAAGGAGATCAACCCGACCACCATGCTCGACTTCCGGGCCGAGCAGCGCGTCGCGCCGAACTTCTTCGTGTATTTCACCGCGCAGAACCTGCTGAACCAGACGCGCGACGAATGGGAAAGCGCGAACTGGCAGATGTCGCGCACGGCGGTGATCGACACCGGTCGCACCTTCTTCCTCGGCGTGCGGATCACGATGTGATGCGAACCCCGTTGACCGCCCTTCGCCCCTGCTGCTACCTCGGCAGCGGGGATGCGCCACGCAACCCTGGGACGGCGACCGGCCTTGCGGCCATCGATGCCACGCTCCGCCATGCAGGCGGCCCGGTCGCCACTATCGGAATTCCATCATGGACATGATCGTCGATTCATCGACGCCGCTGCGCGATGCCGCGCCGTTCGGCGCGGATCTCGAAGCCTTCGCGCGCGTCGAGGTGAAGGCCTCGCTGCGTATCGGAGACATCTTCTTCCTGGCGACCCAGCACGGGCTGTGTCGCTGGGACCGCCGCGGCGCCCTCGCACCTGTCGCCGGCCTTCCGGCGGGCGAAGTCCGCGCACTCGGCCCCGCGCCGGGCGGCATGGTGCTGGCGGTGGGCGGGCGCATCCTGCTCGCCGACGGCACGGCGCGCATCGAGGCGGCCTGCGACGGCCCCGCGGGCGAGAAGGTGGCGGCCGCTTCCGCCGCTTCCGGCCGCATCCTGCTCGGCACCAAGACCGGCGTCTTCGGGCGCGAGGGCGAAGGCTGGACGCGCCTGCTCGGCGGGCCGGGCTTCGAGGTCATCCGCCTGTGGGAAGCACCGGGGCGCATCCTCGTCTCGGTCAAGAAGCAGGGCGCCGCGCGGCGGCCGGCGTTGGCCGAAAGCCTCGATGGCGGCGTCACCTGGTCGGTCGAGGAGATGGGCGACTACGGCGATGTCGTGCTGGCGGCCGATGCACGGCGCATCGTCACGCGCTGGCGCGGCGCGCGGCCGCGCGGCGTCACGCCGCATGGCTACAAGAAGCACCCGCTGTCGGGCGCCGAGCTGCTGCCGGATGGCGGTGTCCTGGTATTCGATGGCGACAAGGCCGAGATCGCCGGCCCCGGCCGCCGCAAGGCGGAGATCTTCCACCCGATGATCGCGGAGGCCGAGCAGGCGCATCTGCTGCCCGAGGGCATCCTGCTGTCTGGCATGCAGGGGGCCTTCCTGTTCGACCCGCTGACCTGGCGCATGCAGGACCTCGCCCAGGGGCTGTTCGCCGAGCGCGTGCTCGGCAAGCGCAAGCGACTGTTCAAGCTGGATGGGATGTCGGTGCTCGCCACCTGTTCCTTCGGCACCTTCCTCAGCGAGGATGGTGGGCTCAGCTGGGCGCCGGCCGATGGCGAATGGGACGTGCTCGATGCCGAGCGTATCGCCCGCGCACCGGATGGCCGCTACTTCCTGCTCTGCCAGCGTGGCTTGTTCGTCAGCCGCGACAATGGCCGGCGCTGGGACTACGCCAAGCCAAAACTGCCGCATGGCAGCCGCCATTATGGCGAGTTCCGCAGCCTGGCGATCGGCGACGGCAAGATCTGGATGGGTACCAAGCAGGGCCTGTTCGCCGCCTCGCTCGAGGCCCCGGACAAGCTGGCCCCGGTCGCCAACCTTGCTGCAGCCTCAATCGAAGTGCTGCATTTCGAGCAGGATGCCGGCGGCTTGCTGATGGGCATGGAGGGCCATGGCCTGTCCGTGCTCGGCAGCGACGGCACGGTGCGCCGCCTTGGCGATGTCGCGCTGCATGAGGCGACGCTGCTGCGTGACGGCGCCGTGCTGCTGGCCGCCAGCGAGGAGAAGCTCTTCGCCATCGGGTTCGACGGCGCCGTGGCCGATGTCACGCCCGAGGGCGCGCACGGTCCGATCGCCATCACCGCCGGGGCGGGTCGTGTGCTGGTGTGGGACCGGAAGCGGGCCTGGCAACGCAGCATGGGCGGCACCGGCTGGCAGGTCGTACCAGGGTGGCCGGCGGATATCCGCAGCGTGGCGCTGCTGCCGGATGGTCGCGCGGTGATGACCGACCGCGCGGGCCTCTCGGCGCTTGATCTGGCCGATGTCTGCTGACGGCGGGTTTGGGGGGGTGGCGCCGGCCGCCCCCCCGCTGCCTGGGCTTGCCGCCGAGATGGCCGCGACGCTGTGGCGGCTGCGGGGCTTCGTCGGCCTGTTGATGGCCGCGCTGGCGGCCAAGGCGGCGGTCGTGCCAGCCTATGCCTGGCTGGCGCGGGATGCGGTGGAGACGATGCGACTGCCGGCGGCGAGCCTCGCCGGCGTGGTCGCCGCGGTCGCGCCCATGGGCATCGTCATCGTGCTCGCGATCGCTACGGCGGAATTCGCGGAGAAGATGGCCTCCAAGGCCATGGAGGCACGGCTGCTGCTGTCCCTCCAGCGAACCTACCTCGCGCGCCGCGCGGGGGAAGACGCGCCGCGCGACGTCAGCCAGGTGCTGTTCGGCTGCGAGGTGGCGCGCAAGGGGTTCGAGGCGGTGTACAAGGATGGCTGGCGCATCCCCGCCGAGATCATCGGCGTGCTGGCCTGGCAGTTTAGCCTCGGCGCCGAATGGGTGCCGCTGATGCTGGCCGCGGTGGTGCCCGCGCTCGCCTGCGTCTGGCTGCTCGGCCATCGGCTGGAGGAGACGAGCCGGCAGATCCTCGCTTGGCAGGGCGGCATCGCGGCGGCGACGGCGCGTGGGCGCGAGGGCGATTTCGCGGCGACACAGGAACGCATCTTCCGCTTCACGCTGCGGTTCGAGGTGCTGAAATGGTTCACTGAACGCGGGCTTGATGCGGTGCTTTGGACCTTCGTGGGCGTCTCGGCCCTGGTTGCCTGGTGGGTGGCGCCAAACTTGCTGCCCGGTGGCGGGGAGATTGCCGGCGCGGCCGCCTTCCTGGTCAATCTGCGGCTGCTGATGAAGCCGCTGTCGGATATCGGCAAGGTCTATGTGAAGTGGCGCGAGGCGGCGCCGGCTGTCGGCAGTGTTTTCGGAAGAAGCGCAACGGCCGCCGGCATGAGCGAGGCGGGAGGCGTTGGAACCGGACGTTTCACGAACTGTGCCGAGTCTGGCGCCGTTGCGGGAACAGGCGGGAATCGGGGTGCGGGCGAGTGATCTGGTCACAACGCCGCCGGCCTTGTGGCACGGGTTATTGCGCGTGATGGCGCGGAGCGCCTCCACGGCGATGCTGTCGGCGGGGTGACGAAGCGGCGGGTGCCATACGCGGTTGGCTACCATCATGCGCGTCCTTACGAATTCCTTACGCCAAAGGCGCCACTTCCACATCGCCCCGCCACGCGGCCTGAACGCAGTCTGCGCCTCCATCCGCGAGGGCTTCCATGCTTGATATCCTTCTCCTGGCAACCGGCTTGGCCAGTTTTGCCGGGCTCGGTCTTTATGTCCGCGCCGCCGGGCGCGTGTGACAATGACCTTCGAACTCTGGCTGGGCGGCACGGTCGCCTTCGGACTTCTCGGCTATCTCCTCTGGGCCCTGCTGCGGCCTGAAAGCCTCTGACATGACGATCATCGGGTGGGCGCAGATCGCGCTCGTGCTGGGCTGCGCGCTGCTGCTTGCGGTGCCGGTTGGGCGATGGCTCGGCTGCCTGGCGCAGGGGCGCATGGGTGTGCTGGCCGGGATCGATCGCGGCGTGCTGCGCGCGGCCGGCGTGGACCCTGCGCACGGTCAGGGCTGGCAGGCCTACCTGCTGGCCATGCTGGCCTTCAACGCGGCGGGCTTCGTCCTCCTTTACGCCCTGCTGCGTCTGCAAGGCGTGTTGCCGCTGAACCCGCAGGGCTTTGATGGCATACCGCCCTACCTCGCCTTCAACACCGCGATCTCCTTTGTGACCAACACGAACTGGCAGGCCTATACCGGCGAAGCGGCGATGTCGCATCTGAGCCAGATGACAGGCCTCGCCGTGCAGAACTTCCTGTCCGCCGGCACCGGCATCGCGCTGGCATTTGCCGTGATGCGCGCCTTCGCCGCGGGCGGCGTATCGCAACTCGGGAATTTCTGGGCCGACCTCACGCGTATCACGCTGTGGCTGCTGCTGCCCGGTGCCGTGATCGCCGGCTTCGCCTTCATCGCCATGGGCGTGCCGCAGACCCTGGCCGCCAGCGCCGCCGCAACCACCATTCCCGGTGGTGAGCAGACGATCGCCCTCGGCCCCGTCGCATTCCAGCTCGCGATCAAACACCTGGGCACCAATGGCGGCGGCTTCTTCGGTGTGAATTCGCTGCACCCCTTCGAGGGGCCGAGCGCGCTCGCCACCAGCCTGCAGATCGTCCTTCAGGTGGTCATTCCCTTCGGCCTCTGCCTCGCCTTCGGCCGCATCGCAGGCGATGCGCGGCAGGGGCGCGCGCTGCTCGCCGTCATGGTTGGCTTCGTGCTGCTGGCGACGTTCGCGATCTACGCCGCCGAGGCCGCCGGCAACCCGCTGCACATCACCGCCGGCGTGTCGCCCGCGCAGGGCAATATGGAGGGCAAGGATCTCCGTTTCGGCCTGGCGCTCGCGGCCCTCTTCACCGCCACGACCACGGGTGCCAGCTGCGGCGCGGTGAATGCGATGATCGACAGCTTCACGCCGCTCGGTGGCTTGGTGCCGATGTTCCTGATCCAGCTTGGCGAGGTTCTGCCGGGCGGCGTCGGCTCGGGCCTCTACGGCATGCTGGTCTTTGCGCTGCTGGCAGTATTCATCGCCGGGCTGATGGTCGGCCGCACGCCCGAATATCTCGGCAAGAAGGTGCAGGCGCGCGAGGTCAAGCTCGCCATGCTCGCGGTACTGGTCCTGCCCGCCGCCATCCTGGGCCTCGCGGGGCTGTCGCTGGTGCTGGAGGTGGGCACCGCCTCCCTCCAGGATGCCGGCCCGCATGGGTTGTCGGAGATGCTCTACGCCTTCACCTCGGCAGCTGGGAACAATGGGTCGGCCTTTGGTGGCCTGACCGCTGACACGCCCTGGCTGAACACCACGCTGGGCCTGGCCATGCTGGCCGGGCGCTTCGGCTTTGTTATCCCGGTGCTGGCCATCGCCGGCAGCCTGGCGGCCAAGCCGCGCGCGCCCGAAGGCCCCGGCACCCTGCCAACCCATGGCCCCCTCTTCATCGGGCTGCTGGCCGGCGTGATCCTCATCCTGGGTGGGCTGCAATACCTCCCCGCCCTCGCCCTTGGCCCCATCGCCGAGCATGTCGCGATGCTCGCCGGCCAGACCTTCTGAAGGCCCGTTTCATGCAAACCTCCATCGCGCTATTCGACGGCGCCATTCTTCGCCGCGCGGCGCTCGACGCCGTGCTGAAACTCAACCCGCGCCACCTGGTGCGCAACCCGGTGATTTTCGTCACCGAGGTGGTCTCGATCCTCGTCACCATCCTGGCGGTGCGCGATGCGGTGGCAGGCAACGCCTTCGGCTTCCAGGCCGGCGTCGCCGCATGGTTGTGGCTCACGGTGCTGTTCGCCACCTTCGCGGAAGCCGTGGCGGAGGGGCGGGGCAAGGCGCGCGCCGTCTCGCTGCGGGCCGCGCGCGGCGACACCATGGCGCGCTGGGTGCCCAACCCCGACGACCTCGCCATCACCGCCCCGCGCGCCGCCGCCGAGTTGAAGCGCGGCGACCATGTGCTGGTCGAAGCCGGCGAGATCATCCCATCCGATGGCGAGATCATCCACGGCATCGCCAGCGTGAACGAAAGCGCCGTCACCGGCGAAAGCGCCCCGGTGATCCGCGAAGCGGGCGGCGACCGCAGCGCCGTCACCGGCGGCACGCTGGTGGTCAGCGACCGCATCCTGGTGCGCATCACCGCCGAGGCCGGCGGCACCTTCCTCGACCGCATGATCGCGATGGTCGAAGGCGCATCGCGCCAGAAGACTCCCAACGAGATCGCGTTGGATATCCTTCTCGCCGGCATGACGATCATCTTCCTGATCGCCGTCGTCACCCTTGTCGCCTTTGCCAGCTACAGTGGCGGCGCCCCGTCGGTGGTGGTGCTGGCGGCCTTGCTGGTCACGCTCATCCCGACCACGATCGGCGGGCTTCTCTCGGCCATCGGCATTGCGGGGATGGACCGGCTGGTGCGCTTCAACGTGCTGGCCACATCCGGCCGTGCGGTCGAAGCCGCGGGCGATGTGGATGTGCTGCTGTTGGACAAGACCGGCACCATCACCTTCGGCAACCGCCAGGCCGCGTCCTTCATCGCGGCACCGGGCGTGAGCGAGGCGGAGATGGCCGAAGCCGCCGTGCTGGCCAGCCTGGCTGATGAAACGCCGGAGGGCCGCAGCATCCTCGCCTTCGCCAGGGAGCGCCATGGCATCGCCGCCACCACGCCGGACGGCGCGCGGGCCGTGCCCTTCACCGCGCAGACCCGCATCTCGGGCATGGACCTGCCGGATGGGGCTTATCGCAAGGGCGCGGTGGACAGCCTCGCCGCGACGCTGGGTGTCGCGATCCCGCCCGAACTGGCCGCCGGGATCGACCGCATCGCCCGCGCCGGCGCGACGCCGCTGGCGGTGGCGAAGGATGGCCGCATCCTCGGCGCCATCGAACTGAAGGACATCGTCAAGCCCGGCATGCGCGAACGCTTTTCCGAATTGCGCCGCATGGGCATCCGCACGGTGATGGTGACCGGCGACAACCGCCTGACCGCTGCGGCCATCGCGGTGGAGGCGGGCGTGGATGACTTCCTCGCCGAGGCGAAGCCACAACAGAAGCTCGACTACATCCGCGCGCAGCAAGGCGAAGGGCGCCTCGTCGCCATGGCCGGCGACGGCACGAATGACGCGCCGGCGCTCGCGCAAGCCGATGTCGGGCTGGCCATGCAGACCGGCACGCAAGCCGCGCGCGAGGCCGGCAACATGGTGGACCTCGACAGCGACCCGACCAAACTCATCGAGGTGGTGGAGATCGGCAAACAGCTGCTCATCACCCGCGGCGCGCTGACCACCTTCTCCATCGCCAACGACGTGGCCAAGTATTTCGCCATCCTGCCGGCCATCTTCGTCGCGCAGTATCCGGGCCTCGCGGCATTGAACGTGATGGGGCTGACCAGCCCGCAAAGCGCCATCCTTTCTGCTGTCATCTTCAACGCGCTGATCATCGTGGCCCTGGTGCCGCTTGCGTTGCGCGGCGTGAACTATGCGGCACTCGGCGCGGCGGCGCTGCTGCGGCGCAACCTGCTCATCTATGGGCTGGGCGGCCTCATCGCGCCCTTCATCGGCATCAAGATCATCGACGTATTGCTCACCCTTCTTGGAGTGGCCTGAACCATGTTGCGCCCATTGCTGTCCCTGCTGATCGGCTTCACCGTGCTGCTGGGCGTCGTCTTACCGCTCGGCGTCACCGCCCTGGCCGGCCTCACCATGCCCGAGCGCGCCAGCGGCAGCCTGGTCCGGCAAGGTGATCGCGTGATCGGCTCGGCCCTGATCGGCCAGCATTTCGAGGGCGATCGCTGGTTCCATGGTCGCCCCTCGGCCACCTCCGCCGCGCCCTATGACGCCGCGTCATCGGCCGCTTCGCAGCTTGGCCCGACCAGCGGGGCGTTGCTGGCTGCCGTGAACGAGCGCCTGGCTGGTGCACGCAATGTCCCGGCCGATGCTGCCACCGCCAGCGGCTCGGGCCTTGATCCGCACATCAGTCCAGAGAACGCCACGGCGCAGGTCGCGCGCGTGGCCCAGGCCCGCGGCCTTCCCATGCCGCGCCTCGCAGCACTGGTGGCACAGCATGTCGAAGGTCGCGAATTCGGCCTGCTCGGCGAGCCACGCGTGAACGTGCTGCGGCTCAACCTCGCGCTCGACGCGCTGCGTTGATGCCGCCCTTCCTCGCACCCACAGCGGTCCGCATCGCGGCTTTGCAGGCGGGTGCGGCATGGTCGCGGCACTGGAAGGGAGGCAGGCGAAGACCCTGCCAGGACCGATGGAAGACCCGTTCACCTTCAATGACCTCCTGCGCGCCCTCTCGCCGCTCCTCGCGGCGCTCTGGGTCTGGGGCCTCGGCCGTGTGCTGCGCGACCTGCGCCGCGTCAGCGCGACCAGGCCGGGCGCGGCGCGACCGTCGTCGCTGACGTGAGGCGCCCGGACGCCTATCCTGCGGGCGCATGAACACGGCCGACCCCGAACGCCCCGACCCCGACGCGCTGGCCGAACTGGCGGCGCGGGAGGGTCGCGGGCGGCTCAAGGTATTCCTCGGCGCAGCACCCGGCGTCGGCAAGACCGTGGAAATGCTCGCGGAAGCCCGCCGCCTGCACGCTGCCGGGCGCGACGTGCTGATCGGCCTGGTCGAGACGCATGGTCGCGCCGAGACCGAGGCCGCCATCGGGGCGCTGCCCCGCCTGCCGCTCCGCGCCATCGCTTATCGCGGTCAGGTGCTGCACGAATTCGACCTGGACGCGGCCCAGGCACGACGCCCCGGTACGCTGCTGCTGGATGAACTGGCGCACAGCAACGCGCCAGGCAGCCGCCACGCCAAGCGCTGGCAGGATGTGGAGGAATTGCGCGACGCCGGCATCGAGGTCTGGACCACGATGAATGTCCAGCACCTGGAAAGCAGCGCCGAGGCCGTGGCGCGCGTCACCGGCGTGCGCGTGGCGGAAACCGTGCCCGATGCCGTGCTCAAGGGCGCCGACGCGGTCGAGCTGGTGGACATCCCGCCCGCCGAACTCCTGGAGCGCATGCGGACGGGCAAGATCTATTGCCCCCAGCAGGCCGAGCGCGCGTTGCGGGGCTTCTTCAAGGAGGGCGCGTTGGCGGCGCTGCGCGAATTGGCGCTGCGCCGCACGGCGGACCGCGTGGATGCCGATGTCACATCCTGGATGCGCCGCAACGCCGTGGCCGGGCCGTGGCCGGTGGGCGATCGCGTGTTGGTGCTCATCCCCGGCGGTGCGGCGGCCGAGCCGGTGTTGCAACAGGCCCGTCGCCTTGCGGATGCCCTGCACGCGCCGCTGCTGGCCCTGCATGTCGAGCAGCCCGGTCGGGATTCCGACCCAGGCACCGGCATCGCATTGGCGCAGCAACTCGGCGCCGAGACCGAGGTGACGACCGCCACCGATCTGCCGACCGCCATCCTGGCCCATGCCCGCGCGCGGCGCGCGACGTATATCGTGCTGGGTCGCGGCGACCCGCCCTGGTGGCGGCGCATCCTGGGGCAAACGCTGATCGCGGTGCTGACCAGGCAAGCGCCGGAGTTCACCGTGCAGGTGGTGCCGAGCCAGGCGGTCACGCGTGCCGCACCCGTGCCACGTCATGTACCGGCCTGGGCCGCCTGGCTTGTCGTACCGCTGCTGGTGGGGGCGGCCACGCTGCTGTGTGCGGTGCTCGATGGCATGGTACCCGATGCCGCCTTTGGCATGGTCTATCTGGCCGCCATCGTGGCGATCGCGGCCATTGTCGGCCCGCTGCAGGCGGGGGCGGGCGCGGTGTTGGCATTCCTCGTCTGGAACTTCCTTTTCCTGCCGCCGCGCTACACGCTCACCATCGCCTCCGCGCAGGACGTGCTGGGCGCCGTGGTCTTTGGCGCGGTGGCGGCGCTGCTGGCCGGCACGACGGGCCGGCTTGGGCGGAATGTTCGATCCGCCGCCCTCCGGCTGGCGGCACTACGGCGGCTGACGGCGCTTGCCCGCCGGCTCAACGCGCAAGCCTCGATGGCGGAATTGCAGATGGCCGTGGTGGAGGAGGCTGCGCGCATCATCGGCGGCCCCGCTTGCCTTCTGCTGCCGCTGGACGAGGCGCTGGAAGCGACCCTGCCCGGACAGTTCACCCGTGACGCGATGCTGCAGGCCGAACCCGTCCTGCGCGCCGCGAGCCCGGCTGACGCGGCACCCGATGACGGCGCCATGGCCGCCGCGCGCCGGGCCCTCGCCAATGCCCGTCCCGCCGGCCGCGGCACCGCGACCCTGCCCAACAGCGCCTGGCGCTTCCTGCCGCTGACCGCGGTGCGCGAGGGTGAGGCCGTGGTACTGGGCCTGCTTGGCCTGCGGCCCGCGGCGGAGACGCCGGACCCTGAAGCCGATCGCGCGATCGAGGCGCTGCTGGACCAGGCGGCCGTCGCGCTGGAACGCGCGCGCCTGGCGGATATCGCGGCCAATGCCCGTGCGCGCGGCCAGACGGAGGCGCTGCGCACCGCGCTGCTGACCAGCCTGGGGCATGACCTGCGTACGCCGCTCACCACCATCCGCGGCGCGGCCGAGACGTTGCGCACCGCCGGCGCGGCGCTGTCCGAGGCCACCCGCGCCGATCTGCTGGCCAGCATCGAGGAGGAGGCGACGCGCCTCGCCCGCTGGATGTCCGCGATCATCGACATCGTGCGGCTGGAAGCCGGGCAGGTGACGCCGCGGCGCGAACCAGTGGATGTGGCGCAGGCGCTGGAGGATGCGGCGGCCCATGCGGAGCAGGCGCATCCGGGGCGGCGCATCCTGCGTAACCTGCCGGCGGGGCTGCAGCAGCCGCTGCTCGACCCTGCGCTGCTCGATCGGGTGCTGGAGAATGTGTTGGACAATGCGCTGAAGTATTCGCCTCCGGATGGCGCCGTGCGCATCGCGGCGCGGCGCGAGGGAGCCGACATGCTGCTGGTGGTGGAGGATGACGGTCCCGGTATCCCGCCCGAGGATGTGCCGCGCATCTTCGATGCGTTCTTTCGCGCGGCGCGCACCGACAGCGTCGCCGCGGGATCGGGCCTTGGGCTTTCGATCTGCCGTGGGCTGGTCGGCGCGATGGGCGGCCGCATCGCCGCGGAGAGCCCGATCGCGGCCGGCCGCGGGACGCGCATCACGCTGCGCTTTCCGGCATGACCGCTGCACGCCTTTCGGTCCTGGTGATCGATGACGAACCGCAGATCCATCGCTTCCTCGGACCCGCGCTGGAAGCGGCCGGCTATGCGGCGCTCCGTGCCGAGACGGCGCGGGAAGGGTTGCGGCTGGTGGCGGCGCGCGGCCCGGCTTGCGTGCTGCTCGACCTCGGCCTGCCGGACATGGACGGCAAGGAGGCGCTGGAGCGGCTGCGCGCCTTCAGCACCGTGCCGGTCATCATTATCAGCGCGCGCGACCGGGAGGCGGAGAAGGTCGCGGCGCTGGATGCCGGGGCCGACGACTATGTGGAGAAGCCGTTCGGCATCGCCGAACTGCTGGCCCGGCTGCGCGCGGCGACGCGCCGTGCGCTGCTGCTGGAGGCGCCCGCGCCGGTGGTGACGACAGGCTCGCTTGAGGTGGATCTGGAGCGACGTCTGGCACGGGTGGCGGGTGCGGAACTGTCGCTCACACCGCGCGAGTGGGACCTGCTCTCGGCGCTGGCGCGCGATCTTGGCCGGGTGGTGACACAGCGACGCCTGCTGACCGAGGTCTGGGGGCCCGCGCATGCGGAGGATAGTCAGTATCTGCGAGTCTATGTCGGGCAACTGCGCGCGAAACTGGGCGTGGCGGCAGGCCTGCTGAGGACCGAGCCCGGGGTTGGGTATCGGTTGCTGGAAGCGACGGAGAGGTGACGGCGGTCCGGGGAAGGTTGGTTCCCGGACGACGAACCGCGTACCTGCTCACGAAAGAAGCTCGAAAGCTGCGCACCGCCTGGCGGCAGCTTACAGGTGCGAGACACGGAACACCTGATGCTGGATTGCAGCGTTTCGCCCATACTCGTGCAGAGCAATCAGTTGCAGAAGGCGGAATTCCAAAAGGCTGAACTTTAGAGCGTTTCTCGCCAGATCGTGCTGGCGCAAAACGCTCTAAACGCTTGTGTGAGCGAGCATCTTTACGCGCCTGACTGATTCCAGTCAGACGCGATCTGCTCTAGCACTACAGTTGCACTTTTGTTTTGAGATGGGATTGTAGTGCCCTGGCTTGGTGAGAGCGTCGGAATAGGGACCAAGCCAGTATGCGGGCGACAGGCAGTCGACGTTGCGCCAGTTTCATGGCGAGACGGCGGATGTCCTGGACCGACCAACGGATGAGTTTCTCCGCGCTCCCACCTTCGTTTATTTCGGTGCCACGGCATTGGT
>JALHQB010000023.1 GCA_022842185.1 Acetobacteraceae bacterium | reverse complement strand
ACGCCCGCCCGCGCCGCCAACCCATCACCGCCTCCGGTTGCTCTGCCGGAGACCTATGAATCACACCACGACCCCGTTTCGGAAGACCCGTGATTCCAGTTTGGGGGAAAACGCTCTAAGCGGTTCGGCATCGCTGATCGCGTCGAGATTTCCCCGCTGTTCGAGACGGCGGATGCGTTGGAACGCGGCGAGCGCGTGCTGGAGGAAGCGCTGCGGTCGCCGCATTTCCGCGACTACCTGCGCCAGCATGGTCGGCTGTGCCTGCAGTTCGGCTATTCGGATTCGGGGCGCTATGTCGGGCAGCTGGCGGCATCCTATCTTGCGGAACGGCTGAAGATTCGTCTTGCCGACCAAATGCGCCGCCACGGGTTGGAAGGCATCGAGTTGGTGCTGTTCGACACCCATGGCGAGAGCATCGGGCGCGGCGGGCATCCCGACAGCCTGTCCGACCGCTTCGCGTATCTGTCCCCGCCTGCCGCGCGCGCGGCGCTGGCCGCGGCGAACCTGCCGCTGCGCGAGGAAGCTGCCTTCCAGGGCGGCGACGGCTACCTGCTGTTCGGCACCGAGAAGCTGGCACTGGCGACGGTTGCGCGCATCGCCGAACACGCCTTCGCCGCGCCGGCCGAAGCCGACGACCCGATCTATGCCGAGGCCGATTGGGGAACCGATTTCTTCGCCACCATCCGGCGGGAAATGGCGGCGCTGGTGGAGGACCCCGGCTATGCCGCGCTGCTGGGCGCCTTCGGCCCCGGCCTTCTGGACCGCACCGGGTCGCGCCCGGCGGCGCGGCAGGCGGATGGCGGCGGCGGCCCGGTGCGGATCAGCCATCCGTCGCAGCTGCGCGCCATTCCGAACAACGCCATCCTGCATCAGCTGGGGTTCCTGGCGAATACCCTGCATGGGCTGGGCGCGGCGGTGGAAGCGCATCCGGAGGCCTTCGCGGACCTCGCGGCGCGGTCGCCGCGCTTCGCGCGCGCGCTGGCGATGGCCAAGCGGGCGGCGGCACATTCGGACCTCGGGGTGCTGCGCGCGGCGGTGGATATGCTGGACCCGTCGCCCTGGCTGGACCGGGCCGGCTTCACGAAGCGGCCAGGCCGCCGTCAGGCGCTGACCGCCGTGGCGAATGCGCTGGAGCGGCTGGGCCTGTCATCGGCGACGCGCCGGATGTTCCGCCGGCTGCAGGCCGACCACCAGGCGCTGCGCGCCGCCTGGCCCGAGCTGCCGGTGATGCAGGACAGGCTGGTGCTGACCCACGCTGTACGGCTGTGCCTGGCGCAGCGGCTGTGGCTGCTGGCGGTCTCGCTGCCGGAATTCAGCCCGCGCCATGGCGCGACGCGCGACAGCTTGGTGGCGAGGCTGTTGCAACTGGACGTGCCGCCGGTGCTCGACCTGCTGAGCGAGATCTTCCCCGCCGCGCCCGACCCGTCGAGCGGGCTGGATTTCGGCGAACCGGCGGGGCCGCGCGACGGGGCATCCTATGCGGCGGAACATGCGGCGATCTTCGCGCCGATGGCGATGATCTTCGGGCTGGTGCGTGAATGTTCGGCGGTGATCAGCCATGAGGTGGGCGCGTTTGGGTGAGGGAAAAGTTGGAGGGGCTTTGCCCCTCCAAGCCGCCCCACCAAAGGCTTAAGGCCTTTGGAAACCGTCACTTGGGCTGGGCAATGCCCGATGCGCTATTCTCCGGGGCGGCGCACTCGCCCGCACAGCACCAAGTCGAGGTGTCCAGAGGCCTTTAGGCCTTTGGTGGGGTGAGGTTTGGAGAGCGGCAAAGCCCTTCTCCAAGCAATTCAGAACCCCACGCAACCCCCGCGATACACCGTCAGCACCGATTCCTGCCCGAAGCGCGCCTTCCACGCGTCCTCGACCGGGCGCAGTCTGGCGCGCGCCGCGGCCGCATCGGCGCCAGGCAGCACGACGACCAGCACCTTCGAGGCTTCCTGGATGATGCGCCCGTCGGCGCGGCGCCATTGGCCGGTGCCGTCCAATGCCGTCAGCCCATCCGGAAAGGCGGGGGTGACGGTATCGGCGAGGAAGCCGCGCCATTCGGCCTCGGTCACCGGATCGCGGCCGGGCGCGTTGCGGCCGAAATAGGCCTCGGCGATCGTGGCCTGGACCATGCCGGTCGGGCAGGCGGGTGGAATGGGTGCGGCGCAGGCGAGCAGCAGGCCCGGCAGCGCCAATGCCAGCGCCGTGCGTCCTTGCGTCACGCCGTTGTCGCGAGCAGCGCGACGCCCGCCGCGATCAGGGCGATCGCGCCGATCTTCTGCGCGCCGAGCGATTCGCCGAACACCGCCCAGCCGATCACCGCGATGACGATGTAGGATGCCGCCGTGCAGGGCAGCGCGACACTCATCGGGATCTTGCGCAGGGCAATGATGTAGAGAAGCGCTGCCCCGCCATAGAACACCAGCCCCACCATGGTCGGGATGCGGAACAGCTGTTCGAAGAAGCTGCCCTCCGCCGCGACGGATCCGGATGCGCCGGATTTCAGCAGCACCTGGCCGACGAGCGATGTGACGATCGCCGCGCCCAGTGCCAGCCAATACATCGTCATGCCGCGTCATCCCGTGCCGGGATGATCTCGCGGATCACGCCCTGTGGCTTGCCATTGGCGGACATGAAGGCGCGCCCGACATACTCGCCCATCACGCCCAGGATGAGGAACTGCACGCCAGCGATCAGCAGCGTTACCGTCATCAGTGAGGCCCAGCCGGAGGGGGTTTCGCCGAACATCGCCTCGATGATCACCCAGGCGGCCGCGACGAGGCCGAGGCAACCCATCCCGACCCCGGCGAAGATCGCCAGGCGCAGCGGCAGCACCGAGAAATTGGTCGCGAGGTTCAGCCACAGCCGCACCAGCCGGCGCATCGTGTAGTTGGACCGGCCCTCGGCGCGGGCGAAGTGCTTCACCTCGATGCTGTCGAGCCGCGTGGTCATCTGCATCAGCAGCCCGTCCACATACGGGTAGGGACCGCGATACTTCACGACCTCGGCGACCGCGAGCGCCGACATGCAGCGGAAGGAGGACAGGTACAGCCCCGCCGGCTTGTCCATCAGCTGGTCCGCGACCCAATTGGCGAAGCGGGACCCGATGTTGCGCCAGCCGTCATGTTCCTTCAGCGCATAGCGGGTATAGACGACATCGAAGCCGCCGAGCCGGGCGTGGTCGTACAGCTTCAGCACCTCCTCGGGCGGGTTCTGGAGGTCGTCGTCCATGGTGATGACATAGGCGCCGCGGGCATGGCGCAGGCCGGTCATGACCGCGTTGTGCTCGCCGAAGTTGCGCGAATGTTCGATGAAGGTCAGCGGCACCGTGGCGGTCGCGGCCAAGGCCCGGCAGACATCGCCGGAATTGTCCGGGCTGCCGTCATTGACCAGAACGATCTCGAGCCCGCCCTCCGGCCGCAGCTTCGACAATTCGGCAACCAGCGTGCCGACGGTGGCCGCGCCGCGATAGACGGGCACGACGATGGAAAGGCCGACCGGATGCGCAATCCCGGTCGCGATGGTGGACATCAAGCTGTTCTCCGGCATCAGGGTCGCGTCGCGACCAATAGAATGGACCCGCCGGCAGGATAGCGCAGGCCCAACCGGGCCAGGCCATGTTCGATGGCGGTGGTGCCATGCAGCGCCGCATCGAGCCAGGGCGGGAAGGGGGCGACATCGCTCTTCGCCGCTTCATCCGACCGCAGGACCTTGCGCTGGACGATCATCAACGGCAGCAGCAGGGCGTTCCAGTAGCGCGCGTCAATCGCGCTAAAGCCGCCCTGGGCCAGCAAGGCGCGGCCCTGTCCGGCGGTGAAGCGGCGGTCGTTGTGCACGCGCACGTCATGGGCGGATCGGAGCCAATCATAGGCCGGCAGGTTCAGCACGACCGTGCCGCCCGGGGCCAGGACGCGGTGGAATTCGGCCAGCGCGACGGGCGGGTCGATCGCCCGGTGGGACAGCACGTCGCAGGATGTCAGCGCGGCGAAAGCGCCATCCGCGAAGGGCAGCCGGTTGGCATCGCCGGCACTGGCCAGCGCGCCGGACTTCGCGCCCGCACGCGCCGCCGCGGTCGGGTTGAAATCCAGCCCCGCCAGCGGCCGGCCCAGCGCCGCCATGCGCGCGAGGAGCCCGCCGGTGCCGCAGCCGGCGTCCAACACCGTGCCGTTCGGGCCAGGGCGCCGGCGCAGCGCATCGATCACGCGCGCATGCAGGGCGCGGTACCACCACATCCGCGCCTCGGCGGCGTCCATCAAATCGTATTCAGCGGGTTCCACGGGGGTGATCCTTCGCATCGCAGCAAGGCCGGAACATGGCAGGAATGCGCAGGATGGCGGCGCATTCCGGTTGCATCGCGCCGCGTGCATCGGAAGGATGTGCCGCATCGATGACCCCCTTCCGTCACCCACCCGAGTCAAGCGGGGCCGCCGCCATCCGAACCTGTGGCATCTCGTGCGAGCGTGCTGGGAGACGAGAGCACCCCCGGCCGGTGGTCGCGGTTTCTCGATCGACCTTCTACGCCGTACGTGGCGGCGCTGCTTCGTGAGGTCAGGCGTCCTTCCTTGGCCCCGTCCCGGTCGCTCTGCACCGGCACGTCGCGTACGTTCCGCCGCTTCGGCCTGGGGGGCGACGCCCCGTCCGACTCCCGGGGCGATGGAGCACATCCCAGCCAAGCTCCACGATCGGCCCGCCGACAATTTCGCCGTGGCCCCGCCGCGGGCCCTGGTTGTCAAACGGCAATTCAATATCAAGTCCTGCCGGGATCATTTCGATCCATTGGAATACTTCCTGCGACATTCTCTTTGCGTGGACATCATTTTGCGCTATCGCGCCACGGGCGAAATCCAGGGGCATCGCCTTTTCCTGCGGCAGGACTGACGGGGACACGATACGGACCGATGCCCAACGACGGATCGCGACGCGGCAACCGCCTGACGATTCCCACGGGCGCTGAATCGGTCCGCGGGATCGTCCTCATCCTGTTTGCCTATGTCATCATCACCGGGGCCGACGCCGCTGTGAAGTGGGCATTGCCGCAGGTCGGCATCGCGGTTTCCATGATCGTCCGCGGCGTGATCGGTTCCATCGCCGTCTTCGTGCTGGCACGCGGGCGGGGCCTCAGGCCGGTCAATGGCCGGCTGCTGACGGCGCGAGGCCTGTTGCACTGCGCGGTATCGGCGACCTGGTACTGGTCATGGGTGCATGGGATGGCCCTGGTCGATTCCTATGCCATCGCGGCGGTCGCGCCGTTGCTGATGACCATCCTCGCTATCCCCATGCTGTATGAAAAGGTCGGCTGGCGACGCTGGACCTCAACGCTGCTCGGCTTCGCCGGCGCGTTGTACATGCTGCAGCCGAATGGCGACCTGTGGCGGTTCGAAACGCCATTCCTGCTGGTCGCCGTGGTCGTCATGGCGGTGACGCGCATCTGGACGCGCGTGCTGTCCGCCACTGACACCCCGCAGTCGATCGCCTTCTGGCTGATGGTCGCGCATATCCCATCGGGGCTGCTTCTGCTGCCGGCCTTCCCGGCGCCGACGGAATGGCCAGGTGAAGGGGTACTGGTCGCCTTGCTGTTCTTCGGCGTGGCCAATGCGGCGGCCCATATCCTGTTTGCCCGCGCCTTCGCCCTGGCGCCGGTATCGGCCCTCGCACCCTATGAATATGCGCCGCTGCTGCTGGGCGGCGTGCTCGGCTTCATGATCTGGTCGGAGGTGCCGGCCTGGACGACGATCGGCGGCGCGGTCGTCGTCATCGCGGCAGGGCTGTTCAATCTGCATCGCGAAAGGGTGCGGCGGGCGGCGGAACGGCGCGTCGGCGGCGCCTGATGCCGCTGCGTCACGACATCCGCCGCGGTGCGCTGATGATGCTTGGCGCCACGGCGCTGTTCACGGCGATGTCGGCGGTCATCAAGGGGGTGTCCGACAACATCCATTTCATCGAGATCATGTTCTTCCGATCGGCCTTCGCCCTGCCGGTCATGCTGGCGATCGCGGCGCGCCGCCATGACTGGTCCATGCTGCGCACCAAGCGGCTGAACGCGCATGTCGTGAGGGCCTTCACCGGCACCATGGCGCAGGGCTGTTCCTTCTTCGCGCTGACGGTGCTGTCGCTGGCCGACCAGACCGCGCTGTCCTACACGACGCCGCTGTTCGTCACGATCCTGTCGATCCCGTTCCTGGGCGAGAAGGTCGGGATCCATCGCTGGTCGGCGGTGCTGATCGGCTTCGCAGGGATATTGGTCATCGCCCTGGGCGACGGTGCCTTCCAGGGCGGCGCCCTGCCCGGGGGCATCGCCGCCATCGGCATGGCGGCGGCGGTGATCCAGGGCGTCTGGTCAGCCATCACGACCCTGCTGGTGCGGTCCCTGTCGGCGACGGAATCCTCGGCGACCATCGTGCTGTGGCAGTCGCTGCTGATGACGGCCTTCACGCTGGTCGCGCTGCCGTTCTTCTGGACCACGCCGACCTTCGCGGAATTCGTCCTGCTTGTGCTGATCGGGCTGGTCGGCGGCGTGGCGCAGGTGCTGCTGACCGAAGCCTATGCATCGGCGCAGGTCTCGGCGCTCGGGCCCTATTCCTACACCTCGATCCTGTGGTCCGTGGCATTGGGTTGGATTGTGTTTGGTGATTCACCGACTTGGAGTACTCTCGCCGGCGCCGCACTAATCGTATCCTCGGGGCTGTATATTCTGCACCGGGAGTTGCAACGCGCGGCGGCGCGGAGGAAGAATTGAACATACCGTTCCTGAAAGAGGACGGCCTGCGGCCAGGACAGGTGGAACAGGTCACACCATTCGTCCGTCGCGTGGTCTGTGGCAATCCAGGTCCCTTCACCTATCGCGGCACGAATACCTGGATCATCGGCGGCGGCGGGTCGGTTGCAATACTTGACCCTGGCCCGGACGATGCCGCCCACCTCGCCGCCATATTGCATGCGACGCAAGGCGAAAGGATCACGCATATCCTGGTTTCACACACCCATCGGGATCATTCCCCGGGGGTGGCGGCCTTGCGCGGTGTGACAGGTGCGCCGTCCCACGGCTTCGGTCCGCACATGACCCCACCGGACCAGGGCGGGGAGGGCGGCGACCACAGCTTCCGCCCCGATATCCTGTTGGCGGATGGCGCGACGGTCGAAGGCGAGGGCTGGCGGCTGGAGGCGATCCACACGCCGGGCCATTGCGCCAACCATTTGTGCTTCGCGCTGGAAGGGACAGGCACCCTGTTCAGCGCGGATCACGTCATGGCCTGGTCCACCACCGTCGTCAGCCCGCCGGATGGCGACATGGCGGCCTATATGCAGTCGCTGGCGCGGCTGGCCGAACGGAGCGACAGCCTCTATCTGCCGGGGCATGGCCCGCCACTGCCAGAACCCGCACCGTTCGTCGCCGCGCTTGCGGCGCACCGCCGGGATCGGGAGGCGATGGTCCAGCGGTCCTTGAGCACGGCGCGCCGTGCGACGGCGATGGAACTGGTCGCGCCCGTCTATGGGCCGGAGCTCGATCCTCGCCTGGTGCCGGCCGCGGCGCGGAGCCTGCTGGCGCATCTGGTGAAACTCGGCACCGAAGGCACCGCGGCGCGCGATGGCGAGTACTGGGAACCGCGATAGATCATCGCGCTGCCTCGGTGACGCGCGGGTTCACGTCGGCCGCAAATCGCATCGGCCCGATGCGCCGCATCGGGCCGGGAGCGCACGGCGCGACCGCGCCCAGACCACCCGCGATCGCCCGCACGCCAGTGCATGGCGCGCAAGCGAAGCACGCGGATGCGTGCGCCGGCGCTTGAGGCGATCAAAAACTCACCGCGCCGGGGGGCGCGATGACCGGCGCGCCGGCACCTTCACAGGCTGCATCGGCACGATGTGGATATGCGCGTCGTCACCATCGGCCTTGCGCGCCGCGGCGGCGAAACGCGCGGCGGCATAGGGTGCGACCTCGAACTGCGTCTCACGTGGCATGATGCGGATGCGGCCGATCTCCTGCCGCGTGACGTGACCGCGCCGGCACAGGAAGGGCAGCAGCCACTTCGGATCGGCCCTGCCGTCGCGCCCGACATCCATGCGGAACCAGATGCCTTCCTGCCCGCCACCGCCGCCCTCGGGGCGGTGTTCGGAGGCCTCACGCGGGGCACGAGGGGAGGGGCGATCGTTGATCTCCGACAATTCCTCGGGTGCGGGCAGCGGCGCGCGCAGCACGCGCAGCAGGGCGGCGGCCAGGGCCTCCGGTCCGCGCGCGCCGAGCGTGCCATCGGCCAGCAGGCGGCGGGCCAGGGCGAGGTCATGCTCGGACGCATCCTCGGCCGCCAGCGCGGCGACCTGTTCGCCAAGGCGGTCATCGTCGCGTGCGCGCACCTGTTCGACCGATGGCGCGGCTGCCCAGGTCGCCTTGACGCGGGCGGCGGCGATCAGACGCTGCCCCAGGCTGCGGCGCGTGTGCGGCACCAGCAGCACCGATACGCCCTTGCGCCCGGCGCGGCCGGTTCGGCCCGAACGATGCAGCAGCGTGTCCGGGTCTCGCGGCAATTCGGCGTGGATCACCAGGCCGAGGTCTGGCAGGTCGATGCCGCGCGCGGCGACATCCGTTGCCACGCAGACCCGCGCACGGCCGTCGCGCAGGTTCTGCAGGGCACGGTTGCGCTCCGCCTGCGACAATTCACCGGACAGGGCGACGGTGGAAAAGCCGCGTTCGGACAGGTTGCCATGCAGCCTGGCGACGGTGGCGCGCGTCGCGCAGAACACCATCGCGATGCGCGCATCCTCCAGCCGCAGCACGTTCACCACGGCGCGTTCGATCTCATGCGGGGCGACCAGGGCGGCGCGGTATTCGATGTCGCCATGGGGTTCGGCCTGGCTGGTCGCCTCGATGCGCAGGGCGTCGCGCTGGTAGCCACGGGCCAGCGCCGCGATGCCGCGCGGCACGGTCGCCGAGAACAGCAAGGTGCGCCGTTCGGCCGGCGTCTCGTCCAGGATCGCCTCCAGCTCCTCCTTGAAGCCGAGGTCGAGCATCTCGTCGGCCTCGTCCAGCACCACGGCGCGCAGCGCGGCGGGGGCGAGGTTGCCGCGTTCCAGATGGTCCCGCAGGCGGCCGGGCGTGCCGACCACGATATGCGCGCCCTGCGACAGCAGGCGCCGTTCGGCAACCGGGTCCATGCCGCCGACGCAGGAGACGATGCGCCCGCCGGCTGGCGCGTAGAGCCAGGCGAGTTCAGCCTTGACCTGCAGGGCGAGCTCGCGCGTCGGCGCCACCACCAGCGCCAGCGGCGCGCCAGCCTGCGGCAGGCGCGGTGCATCGCCGATCAGCTCGGCGGCCAGCGCCAGGCCATAAGCGACCGTCTTGCCCGACCCGGTCTGGGCGGAGACGAGCAGGTCCCGCCCCGCCGCTTCGGGCGTCAGCACGGCGGATTGCACGGCGGTGGGTTCGGCATAGCCGCGGGCGGTGAGTGCGTCGCGCAGCGGCGCGGGCAGAGTGTCAAAGGACATGAGGCAGGTTCCGAAGGGCGCGGCGGTTGGGCCTGCGCGGACGGCGCGTCAGGCGCGCAAGGGGTCGATGTGGCGCGCGTATCTGCCGCGCGGTGGTCTTTTTCAGGGGCGTGAGGCGCCCGATCGGCGCCTATGTGTCACAGCGAGGCGTCCGGGTCGAGCCGAATGACGTAGGACCGCCAATCCGTACGCTGCGCGATGCGTTCATACAAGGCGATCGCGCCGCGGTCGGCCTCGGGGACGATCCAGCGCAGATGCGACCAGTGGCGTTCGCGGCCGAGGTCGCACAGCGCGGCCACCATGGCGCGGGCGAGGCCCTGGCCGCGGCGGTCGGGACGCACGAACAGATCGTCCAGCGCACCACAGCGGCGGGCGAAGACGGCCTCGGGCTGGTCGTAGAAGATCGCGAAGGCGAGGAGGTCGTCGCCTTCCGTCGTCACCAGGATTTCGGTGCGGGCATCCGCGGCCAGCATGGCGGCGGCGTCCTGCCCGCGCGCGACGGTGGTGCCGGCGAGGGTGGCGCGCATCTCCGCGGCATAGGTGTCGAGCAGCGGGGCGAGGCGGTGGCGTGCGGCCGGCGGCAGGGGGTGGATCATCGTCATGGTGAATGGGTCGGCGGGTTCGGGCGTTGTCGTGCTGGGTGAGTCATGCGCTCGCTTGTCGCGTTCGCATGTGGTCTGCGGCGAGTGCTGGCACGCTTCAAGTCGCGCTGGCACGCTTCATGTCGCGCTGGCACGCTTCATGTCGCGCTGGCGCGTATGCGAAAAGGGCGCCGCCCGCGATGCGGACAGCGCCCCTCGCCGGGATCGGCGGTCGTGGTCAGTCGGCCGGGGTCTCGGCGGCCGGCATCGGCGGGGCAGCGGCCGCGGCGGCCTTGGCGGCCTTGTTCGCGGCGCGCGTCGCCGCGGCCTTCTTCGCTGCCTCGACGCGGGCGGAAGACTTCACCACCGCCTTCTTCGGAGCAGCCTTCGGCGCGGCCTTCTTGGCAACGGCCTTGCGCGGCGCGGCCTTCTTGGCGACGGCCTTCTTCGGTGCGGCCTTGCGGGCAGCCGGCTTCTTCGCGACGGCCTTCTTGGCAGCCGGCTTCTTCGCGACGGCCTTGCGGGCGGTCGGCTTCTTCGCGGCGGCCTTCTTGGCAGCCGGCTTCTTCGCGACGGCCTTCTTGGCGGCGGGCTTCCTGGTGGTGGCCTTCTTCGCGACGGCCTTCTTGGCGGCAGGCTTCTTCGCGGCGGCCTTCTTCGGCGCGGCCTTCTTGGCAGCCGGCTTCTTCTTCGCGACGGCCTTCTTCGCGGCGGGCTTCTTGGCCGCAGCCTTTTTCGCCGCCGGCTTCTTGGCAGCCGGTTTCTTCTTTGCCGGTGCCTTCTTCTTCGCCGCTGCCATGGCCATGGGCTGGGCGCGCAGGGCGTCTTCGGTCTCGGCGGTATCGATGATATCGGTCATGCGTCTGGTGTCTCCATGCGTTCCGGTTAAGGGGGCGCGGCGCGAAAAGTTGCGTCGGCGCCGAAGCACAGCAGGTGGGGTGTGGCCTGCTTCAGGCGCGCGGATCCCGTCACGCGCACCTGTGGCTCGTTGGCGATCGTCCGTTCGTGGACCACGCAGTGCGGAGCGAGCGCGGCATATCCCCGCCGCATGTCGCTTCCGTTTTTCTCCGCCACCAGGTCGCCGCGCTGCGTGACCCGATGATGCGGGATGGATGGATGTCGATGCCGTCCGTCCCAAGAGCCTGCGGTCCATCGACCGTCCTTCCCTGCTGCGGCGTGTCCGTCCTGGCGATGCGGCGTGGCCTTCGATGCACGACGATCCGGCGGCTTGGCGCGGAGCGAAATGCGTGAGAGCGAAAACGTCGAATCGCGCAAGTGATTCGCGCGCTCGCCACGCTATCTGCACGCGCATATTCCGTGTCAACAAAATCCGTGCAAACGCGCGCGCAAATCGCGCGTCTTCGTCATGCCGGTGCTGATTGTGTTGCGCGCGTGTCGCGTTCGCGGCGCGAAGATGTCGAAGGATGCGTCGCGTATCCCCGCCGCGCGACCTGCGCGCGGCGGGCGATCGTCAGGCGCTATCCGCGCTGCGGCAGCGGCACGACGGGGCGCTGTTCGACGCCGGTATAGACGGACAGCGGACGGATCAGCCGATTGTCGGCGGCCTGTTCCAGAACATGCGCCGCCCAGCCGGTGATGCGCGAGCATACGAAGATCGGCGTGAACAGGGGGATGTCGAAACCCATCAGGTAGTAGGCGGGGCCTGCCGGGAAATCGAGGTTCGGGTGGATGTTCTTGCGGTCCAGCATGATCTTGGCGAGCACGTTGGAGGTGTTCATCCAGCGCTTGTCGCCCACCACCTCGGCCATGATCTCGGCATACTTCTTCATGGTCGGCACGCGGCTGTCGCCGGTCTTGTAGACCCGGTGGCCGAAGCCCATCACCAGCGCCTTGTGGTCGAACTTGCCTTCCAGCCAATCCGCTGCCGCCTCCGGCGACGGGATTTCCTTCAACATGTGCATGACGGCTTCGTTGGCGCCGCCATGCAGCGCGCCCTTCAGCGCGGCGATCGCGCCCGTGATCGCCCCATGCATGTCCGCCATGGTCGAGGTGATGGTCCGCGCAGTGAAGGTCGAGGCGTTGAAGGTGTGTTCGGCATACAGGATCATGCTGACGTCGAAGGCGCGGATCACCTCCGGCTGCGGCACCTTCCCGAACACCATGTGGAAGAAGTTCTCGTTGAAGGACAACGAGGCGTCGGGCGCGATGGGGGCAAGGCCCTTGCCGGCGCGATGCGCGGCTGCCACCGCGGTCGGGATCTTGGCCAGCAGGCGCATCGCCTTGCGCCGCTGGGCGGCATCGGAGATGTCGGCCCATTCCGGGTCCTCCATGCCCATGAAGGACACGGCGGTGCGTATCGCATCCATCGGATGCGCGTCGGCGGGGAAGTCCGCGATCACGCGCAGCAGCGCCGGAGACAGGGCGCGGTTGGCCTTCTCCTCCGCCTGGAAGGCGGCGAGTTCCGCCTTGGAGGGCAGTTCGCCATTCCACAGCAGGAAGGCGGTTTCGTCGAAGGAGGCGAGTTCGCACAGATCCTGCACGGCATAGCCGCGATAGGTCAGCGAGTTGGTCTCCGGCATCACCTTCGAGATGGAGGAGACGTCGGCCAGCACGCCGACCAGGCCTTTTCTGATGTCAGCCGTTTCGCTCATTGGGAATCCTTGGGTGGCTGTGATCGGGAAGCGGGGGGCGGCACCGCGGCGCCGCCCGCCCGAGGCATTCAGAAGATGCCCGGCTTGCTCTCGGCCAGAGTGCCGGCCGGCAGCGCCACGTTCAGCCCGGACAACTCGCCCGCCTTCAGCTTCGGCAGGTCCTGCACCAGCTCGATGAAGCGGTTGGCTTCGCGGGCGGTGATGATGCCGTCGGTCAGGGTGCGGAACTTGTTGATGTAGTCCGCCCGGGCAAACGGCTTGGCACCGTTCGGGTGGGCGTTCGCCACGCCCAGTTCATCGACCAGCCGCGAGCCGTCCTTGAAGATGATCTCGACGCGGCCGCCGAAGGCCAGCTCATCGGGGTCCTTCGAATGGTACTTGCGGGTCCATTCCGGGTCCTCGGTGGTGGTGATCTTCTGCCACAGGCGCACCGTGTCGGCGCGGCCGGCGCGCTTGGGCGCGTAGCTGTCCACATGGTGCCAGCTTCCATCCAGCAGGGCGACGGCGAATATGTACATGATCGAATGGTCGAGCGTCTCGCGGCTCGCCTTCGGGTCCATCTTCTGCGGGTCGTTCGCCCCGGTCCCGATCACGTAGTGGGTGTGGTGGGAGGTGTGGATGATCACCTTCTCGATCGCATCGAAGTCGCTGATCTGTTCGCGCATGCGGAAGGCGAGGTCGATCAGCGCCTGGGACTGGTACTCGGCCGAATGCTCCTTGGTGTAGGAGGACAGGATGGCGCGCTTGCCTTCCCCAGCTTCGGGCAACGGCACGTGGTAGTATACAGGCCCATAGACGTCGTCGCGGTTCGACCGGCCCGACAGCACCCAGGCGATGACGGAATCCTCGCCTTCATAGATCGGGGACGGTGCGCCCTCGCCGCGCATGCAGCGGTCGACGGCTTCGATCGCCAGCTTGCCGGCATGGGCGGGGGCGTAGGCCTTCCAGGATGAGATCTCACCCTTGCGCGACTGGCGGAAGGACACGGTGGTGTGCAGCCCCTGCTGGATCGCCTGGAACACCACTTCCTGCTTCAGCCCCAGCAGCGTACCGATGCCCGCCGCGGCCGAAGGCCCGAGATGGGCGATGTGGTCCACCTTGTGTTCGTGCAGGCAGATCGCGCGCACCAGGTTGATCTGGAGCTCGTAGCCCGTCGCCAGGCCGCGGATCAGATCCTTGCCGGACTTCTCCATCGCCTGCGCCACGGCCAGCACGGGGGGGATGTTGTCGCCCGGGTGGGAATAATCGGCGGCGAGGAAGGTGTCGTGCATGTCGAGTTCACGCACCGCCGTCCCGTTCGCCCAGGCGGCCCATTCGGGGGAGACGGTGGTCCCCGCCTTCACGCCCATCACCTGCGCGCCGCCGGCCTTCTTCGCATGGCCCAGCGCCATGCCGCGGGCCGAGACGACCGGGCGGCGGTTGATGGCGGCGATGGCGACCGAGGCGTTGTCGATCACCCGGTTGATGATCATCTCCTGGACGTCCTTGTCCACCGCCACCTTGTCAGTGGCGACGGCGGCCATCTTCCAGGCGAGCTGGTCCTCGCGCTTGAGCAGCGCCTTGGACGGGTGGACCTTCACGGGGTGGAGTTTCACGGGGCGTTCTCCCTGGACAAACACGGATGGCGGGCTTTGTGCCTCCGTATTGCGGGATCGTCCAATCCCGCTGGCCGCGAGGCGGGCGGAGTTTCCGTCCCGGGGTTGTCTTCCGCCCGCTTCGCCGCCTTGCCGGATCATGGCGCGGGGCCTGTAATCACGCCGCACAGCAACGGGACGCAGAGGCCATGACCGACGATCTGATCTTCGAGGGCCAGCGGCTCCGCACCCGTTACCGGCTGCATGGCGAGGGGCGGCCGATCGTGCTGATCCACGGCGTCGGAAGCGACCTCGAGGATCTCTCGGCGGTGGCGCAGGCGCTGGGCGACGGCTTCCGCATCCTGCGCCATGACCTGCGTGGGCACGGCCGATCGGAACGACTGCCCGGCCCCTACAGCCTCGAGGATTTCGCGCTCGATCTCGTCGAGTTGATGGACCATGTCGGGTTCGACCGGGCGGATGTGATGGGCTTCTCGCTCGGCGCGCTGATCGCGCAGCGCTTCGCGCTCGGCTTTCCGCAGCGGGTCCGGCGGGTCGCCATGGTTTCCGGCGTCGCGGGCCGGACCGAGGCGGAGCGTGCCGCGGTGCTGAAGCGGCTCGATGCGCTGGAGGCCAATGAGCCGAACAGCCACGCCACCGCATCCGCATCGCGTTGGTTCACCGACGACTTCCGCGCGCGCCATCCCGAAATCGTCGACAGCCGCCTCACGCGCATCGCCGCCAACCACAAGCCGAGCTACGCCGCAGCCTATCGCGTGCTGGCGACCAGTGACCTGGCCGATGAATTGCACCACATCAGTGCTCCGGCGCTGGTGATGACCGGAGAATTCGACCAGGGGTCGAACCCGCGCATGGCGCGGCTGATGCACGACCGGATCGCCGGGTCGGAATTGCAGATCCTGCCCGGCCTGCGGCATTCCATCCTGCTGGAAGCACCGGAGCTGGTCGCAGGCCATCTGCGCGAATTCCTGACGCGCCCCGAGGCGCCGGGCCGCCGCGCGGCGCTGGCCGGTGCGGCGGCGTTGCTTGGCATGGCGGTGCTGCCGGCACGCGCGCAGACGGCCTATCCCGACCGGCCGGTGCGGCTTGTGGTGCCCTTCGCACCGGGCGGCGGTACGGACATCGTCGCGCGGGTCATCGCCGATGCCATGACGCAGTCGCTCGGCCAGCCCGTCGTGGTGGAAAACCGCGGCGGCGCGGGAACGATCATCGGCACCGACTACGTCGCGAAGGCGGCACCGGATGGCTACACCCTGCTCTACAGTGGCCTTGGCCTGACCTTCCAGCCGGGCATGACGCGCTCGCTGCCCTATGACGTGATCCGGGATTTCGCGCCGATCTCGGTGACGGGGCGGCAGCCCAATATCCTGATCGTCGCGCCGAACAGCCCGATCAGCAGCGTGCAGGATCTGGTGCGGCGCGCGAAGGCGGAACCCGGAAGGCTGACCTTCGGCACCGCCGGGCAAGGCAGCGGGACGCATATCGCATCCGAGATGCTGTGGCGCACCCTGGGCGTGGAGATGCTGCACGTCCCGTATCGCGGCACCGCGCCGGCGATGAACGACCTGCTGGCCGGGCGGGTCGATGTGATGTTCACCACCATCTCCTCCGTCGCGTCGCAGGTGAAGGCCGACGCCGTGAAGGCGATCGGCGTCAGCGGGGCGGAGCGCAGCCCGTTGCTGCCCGATGTGGCAACGATCCGCGAGCAAGGCTTTCCCGGCTACGAATACACCAACTGGGCGGCGATCGTCGCGCCGGCCCGCACGCCGCGCCCGATCCTGGACCGCGTCGCGGCGGCGGTTGCGCAGGCGATGCGGACCCCCGCGGTGCGCGAGCGCCTGGCCGGGGAGGGCGTGGTGGGCGACCCCGAGGGCCCGGATGCGGCGGCCGAACTCTACCGCAGCGAGGTGGCGCGCTGGACGTCGCTGTTGCGGGAGATGCGGGTGGAGATGAACTGAAGCCTCAGCGCAGGAAGCGCTTCTCGATGGCGCGCATGCGGTCGTCTCCCTGCAGGGCGAAGACGTCCTGCACGCTTGCGATGTGTGCTTCCACGCCGCCGATGCCACCTTCCGCCAGGATGCGCGCGAAGGTGTCCCGCATCGCGCCCACGGCGGCGCGGATCGCGTGGTTGCCGCAGATGATCAGCCCGACCTTGCCCAGCGCCGCCACATCCGCGAAGGACAGCTGCGGATAGGATGTCGGCACCAGCACCAGCGGCACGCGCCCCGACCAGGCGCGGCAGAAGGCAATGATCTCGTCGGGTGCCTTCTGCTTGGAATGGATCAACACGGCATCGGCGCCGGCCTCGGCATAGGCTTCGCCGCGACGCAGCGCTTCATCCTGTCCCAGGCCGGCAATCAGCGCCTCGGTTCGCGCGATGACCAGCGGGCCGGCTTCGATGCGGGCGGCTTCGATCTTGCCCTGGAACTCCGTGATGCGGACCAACTCCTGCCGGGCGTTCTCGCGCAGCGAGGAATCCTTGGGGAAGGTCTTGTCCTCCATCACCACCGCCGCGACCCCGATGGCGGCATACCGCGGCACCAGATACGCGACGGACACCGCATTGCCACTGCCGGTGTCGATGTCCGCGACCAGCGGGGCGTCCTGCACTTCGACCATCGCGCGCATCGCGGCCAGATGCGTCTCCCACGACAGGATGGATGCGTCGGGCACGGCATGGGCGGCAGACAGTTCGAACCCGCTGCCCCAGATGGCGTCAAAGCCGGCCTGCGCGGCGAGCTTGGCACTGAGCGCATTATGCGCCGACATGGCGATGGCGGGGCGGGCGGTGTCGAGGCGGGCGCGTAGGCGCGCAGCGGGCGTTTCCATGCCGTGATGGTCCATCGCGACGTCTGGCACATCAAGCCGGACAACCCGCCCCGGGGTGGGCATTCCGCGCGGCCGGCGCTAGCCTCCGCCGCGCGATTTTCCGGGAGTCACCACCGCATGTCCGACGCCGCCCCCTTCGACCGCGTGATCCGTGGCGACATCGTCCTGTCCGACCGGGTGCTGCGCGACGGCTATGTCGCCATCCGTGGCGAGACGATCGCCGCGATCGGGGAGGGGCTGAGCCCGCCGGCCAAGGCTGTGTCGGATTATACCGGCAAATACGTGCTGCCCGGCCTGGTGGACGGGCACATGCATACATCGTCCTCCCGCGGCTGGCCGGGCATCAAGGGTGCCTCGATGACCGCCGCCGCCGGCGGTGTCACCACCTGCGTGGACATGCCCTATGACGTGCCGCGCCCGGTGACGGATGCCTCGATCCTCGCCGAGAAGATCGCGGTGGTGAACAGCCTGTCCCATGTGGACATGGCGCTGTACGGCACCATCAAGAAGGAAGGCGGCATCGACGCCATCGCCGGGTTGGCCGAGGCGGGCGTCTGCTCCTTCAAGCTCTCTACATATGAGTACGACCCGGTGCGCTTCCCGCGCATCGACCACCCCACCATGGTCGCTGCCTTCGCCGAGATCGCGAAGACCAACCTGATGGTCGCCATCCATAATGAGGACCAGGAGATCGTGGTCCGCATGACGGAGGAGGCGAAGGCCGCCGGCAACACATCGCCCATCTGGCATTGCCGCACCCGCCCGCCGCTGTGCGAGACCATGGCCGACCTCGAGATCTTCGAGATCGGGCTGGAGACCGGCGCCCACGTCCATATCGCGCATTCATCCCTGGCGCGTGGCTTCGAGATTGCCGAAGTGTTCCGCCGCATGGGCGGCAAGGCATCGGGCGAGGCCTGCATCCAATATCTGTGCATGACCGAGGAGGACATCATCCGCCTCGAAGGCTTCGGCAAGTGCAACCCTCCGTTCCGCACGGCGGATGAGGTGTCGCGCATGTGGGAGGCCTTCGCGGCGGGCAAGATCGCCTATGTCTCGACCGACCACGCGCCCTGGCCGAAGGATCGCAAGACCTATACCGGCGACATCTTCACGGTGGGGGCGGGGCTGACCGGGATGCAGTCCTTCGCGCCACTGATGTTCACCCTGCTGACCGAACGCTCCCTGCCGGTGACGCTGATGGCGAAGTATTGCGCCGAGCGCCCCGCGAAGTTCCACGGGCTGTTCCCGAAGAAGGGTGCGATCCGCATCGGTGCGGACGCCGATTTCGTCGTGATGGAAACCGGCGACTTCACCTTCGACGCCGCCGAGATCCAGGACGAGCCGGATGCGCGCTGGTCGCCCTATGACGGGCGGCGGATGTCGGCGCGGGTGGCGTCCACCTGGCTGCGCGGCACCTGCATCTGGGACGGCAAATCGGTTCTCGCCAAGCCCGGCGCCGGGCAGTTCGTTCCCCGCCAGCACAACGGGTCCTATGTCGGGGAAGAATGACCGGCCGGAGCGCCACTGGGTCAAGCGCCCGAAGCGGCCCTCGCGCATCGGCAACGCGCCGCCGCCGCGCGACAAGCCAGGCATGGGCCAGGCCGCCATCGCACTGGCGGCCGGGCTCGCGCTTGGACTGCTGGGTGCGAGCATCGCCGCGCAGTCCGGCGTCCGCGAGGGCGTGCCCGGGCTGCTGCTGGGCGGCGGCATCTGCCTTGGCTTCATGCTGGTCTGGCGCGCCTTCGGCGGCACCGTGCAGGACGTGAAGGATCTGTTCCGCTGATGCGCCGGGTTGTCGGATGGTCATGAGGCGGTGAGACTTCCCCGCCAAGGTCGCGTCGCGACCCCGAACCGATGACGGAACCTCCATGGCCACCGGTGACTATTACATCAAGCATCTGGCGGTGGATCTGACCCTCGCCGCCGCCGAACGCATCGCCGATGCGACGCTGGCCGCAGGCACCGCCGCCGGGCTGCTGCCTCTCACGGTCGTGGT
The DNA here is from genome assembly GCA_022842185.1 of Acetobacteraceae bacterium. Lineage (GTDB taxonomy): Bacteria > Pseudomonadota > Alphaproteobacteria > Acetobacterales > Acetobacteraceae > Neoroseomonas. The sequence continues at coordinate 40,832 of JALHQB010000023.1, read as the reverse complement.
GCTGGATGCCGGCGGCCATGCCGTGGTGCTCAAGCGCCAGGACGGATCGGGCATTCTTCGCGCCGAGATCGCCAGCGGCAAGGCATATGGCGCGCTTGGCATGGGTATCGGCAGCCGCGTCATCCGCGACCGGCTGAAGGAACGACCGGCGTTCCAATCCGCCATCGCCGCCGCATCCGAGGGCCGCTTCATCCCCGTCCCCGGCGGTGTGCTGATCTGCCGCGCCGATGGCGCCGCGATCGGCGCGGTCGGCGTGTCCGGTGATGCCTCGGACAAGGATGAATACGCCGCCATCGAAGGCGTGCGCGCCGCCGGCTTCACCCCCCACCCAGAACACCCATCGGAGACATGGCGCGATGCCGGTTTGTGACGTGACCTCCCGCCGCGCGCTGCTCGCCGCCGCCGGCTCCCTGCTTGCCGCGCCCGCCATCGCGCAGGATGCTTGGCCGTCTCGCCCGATCCGGCTGGTGATCCCGTTCCCTGCCGGCGGGCCGACCGATGTCTATGCGCGGTTTTATTCCGAACGCCTGTCGCGCGAACTCGGCCAGCCTGTCGTCACGGAAAATCGTGGCGGGGCAGGGGGTGCGATCGGCTCGTTGGACGTCGCCCGTTCGCGGCCGGATGGCAACACGCTGCTGTTCGGGACGGCATCGACCCATGCGCTCTATCCGCTGGTCACCCGCCAGCCGCAATTCGACGTGGCGCGGGACTTCATCGCGGTGGCCGAGATCGGCGGCGGCCCGCTCGCCTGGGTGGCGAACCCGTCGCAGCCCGCGACGCTGCCGGCGTTCATGGCGGCGGCCAAGACCGCGCAGCCGCATCTATCCTATGGCTCGCCGGGCACGGGCACGTTGATGCACCTCGCCACCGAGTTGATGAAGCAGGGCGCCGGCAATGTCCCGCTGACCCATGTGCCGTATCGCGGCGCGGCGCCTGCGATGAACGATGTCATCTCCGGCACCCTCTCGATGGGTGTGAACACCTTCGGCGCCGCTCTCCCGCTCCACCAGGGTAACCGGGCGCGGATGCTCGGCATCGCGACGCCGCAGCGCCATCCCCGCGCGCCGGACGTGCCGACCGTGGCCGAGGCGCTGAACCTCCCCGGCTTCCAGGCCGTACTGTGGCATGCCGTTTTCGTCCCGCCCGGCACGCCGGCCGCCATCGTGGATCGCCTGTCCGCCGTGACCAACGCCATGCTGGCCGATGCCGCCTTCCGCACGGCGCTGGATGGCGCCGGTATCGTGGCATCGCAGCCGGGCACGCCGGACTCGGCTGCCGCCTTCATCGCGGCCGAGACCGAACGCTACCGCCCGATCGTGGAGTCCATCCGCCCCGAACTGGACGGCTGACCGTCAGGCGGGCGCGGGCATGGCGGGTGCTGGCGCGTCCGCCTGCCGAGCCTCGCGCATCAGCAGCGCGAAGAACAACGCTCCGGCCGCCGCCACGGCGGCCAGCATCAGAAAGGCGCTGTCATACCCCCCGCGCTGCGCCACGTGCCCGGCCACCGCATTGCCAAGCGACGCGCCGATCCCCTGCGCCACCGCCAGCGCGCCCAGGGCGGCGCCGAAATGCCCGGTCCCGCGCGACAGATCGGCCACCATCAGGGGCAACAGCACGCCGAACAGCCCCGCACCGATGCCGTCCAGCAACTGCACACCCACCAGCCAATACGGATCGCTCGACACGGTATAGAGCCAGCCGCGCATCGGCAGCACGATGAAGCCGGCCAGGAACAGCCACTTCCGGCCCCAGGCATCCGCGCGTGCGCCCGCCAGCCAGGACGTGCCGATCATCACCACCTGCGCGGCGACGATGCATGCGCTCATCAACGCCGTGCCGAGCGTGGGGTCGGACAGCGCCAGCACCTGGCCCACCAGCGGCAACATCGGCGCATTGGCGAAGTGGAACACCGCGACGCTGATCGCCAGCACAAGCAACGGCTTCTGCGCGAACAACAGCCGCCAGCCACCGGCGCCGGACTCCCCCTCCGTCAGGCCGCGCGCCAGGCGCGGATCGACCTCCCGCGACGGGATGGTCGAAACCGCGGCGAGCGCCAGAAGCGCCATCAGCCCCATGATGATGAAGACCGCGACCGGGCCCAGCCACAGCGCCCCGATACCCGCGGCGGCGGCCGTCGCGGCGTTGCCACCGTGGTTGAACGCCTCGTTGCGCCCCATGCGCCGCGAAAAGCCGCCAGGCCCCACCAGCCCCAACGTCAAGGCCGCGATCGCCGGGGCGATCACCGCCGCAGCCGCACTGGCCAGCACCTGGGACGCCAGCACCACGCCCCAGGCAGGCGAGACCAGCACCAGAAGGCAGGACAGCGTGATCGCGATGGTGGCGAACATCAGCATCGCGCGCTTGTCCGGCAGCGCATCGACCACCACCCCCGCCGGGGCCTTGGCGATCAACCCGGCAATGCCCGCCGCGCCGATCACCGCACCAACCGCGCCGGCCTCCCACCCATGCACCGTGATCAGCCAGATACCGAGATACGGCCCCAACCCATCCCGCACATCCGCCAGGGTGAAGTTCATCGCATCGAGGCCGCGCGTGGCGCGTGCCGATGGGGTGCGAGGCTGCATGAGTTTTCCTTGAAAGTCGGGGGCGCAACGCGCAGCCGGGGCGAAGGTTACACAGAAGAAGGGCGGGGGAGGAACACCTCCCCCGAATCCCCCTCCGTTTTTTGGCTTTTGGCGCTGACTCCAGATGGAGCGACCGAACCGGGTGCCCGGGGCAGCTTGGTGGGCGCGTCGGAACCGGGCCGGTCAGACCAACCACCCCGGTCTTGGCGCCACCGGGTTGCCGGTGTCTATGTCGTCCCCAGCCTCATCAGCCGGAGATCCCAGCCTTGACCAGCCGCATCCTTCGCCTCGCCGGTGCCCAGATGGGCGCCAACCAGAAGGCCGACAACCGGAAGCAGATCCTGGATCGCATGATCGCGCTGCTGGAGAGCGCCGCAGGGCAGGGCGCACAGCTGGTGGTCTTCCCCGAACTGCCCTTCACCACCTTCTTTCCCCGCTGGCTGTTCGAAACCCAGGCCGAGGTCGATGCCTGGTTCGAGACCGAGATGCCCGGCCCCAACACGCAGGCCCTGTTCGATCGTGCGAAGGCGCTCGGGGTCGGAATGTATGTCGGCTACGCGGAACTGACGCCGCAGGGGCAGCATTTCAACACGTCGATCACCGTCGGACCGGACGGCGCCATCCTCGGCAAGTACCGCAAGATCCATCTGCCGGGCACGGTGGAACCGCGCATCGGCGACCGCTTCCAACAATTGGAGAAGCGATATTTCGAATATGGCGACATGGGTTTCCCCGCCTTCCGCGGCCCGGAATCCTGGGGCAGCCCTGTCACCGGCATGTTGATCTGCAACGACCGCCGCTGGCCCGAAGGCTGGCGCGTCTATGGGTTGCAGGGCGTGGAATTGATGCTCATCGGGTACAATTCAGCGGCCTACGATCCGATGGGCGGCACAACGGAAGACGCCGCCCTGCGGACCTTTCATTCCACGCTGGCCGCGCAATCCAACGCCTATATGAATGCGACCTGGGCGGTCTCGGTCGCCAAGGCGGGCAATGAGGATGGGTCGGGGCTGATCGGCGGGTCGGTTATCGTCAGCCCCAACGGTGTCGTGGTGGCTGAGGCGAAGTCGCTGGGCGACGAGATCATCATCGCCGATGCCGACCTGGATGCGACGCGCCAGGGCAAGGAGAAGATGTTCAACTTCGCCGCCCATCGCCGCCCGCAATGGTACCGCGCGATCGTCGATCAGGTGGGCGCCGTCCCACCCGGCTGAGGTGCGCCCTAATTCGAGGAGTCAGAGGCCCTTAGGCCTTTGGCGGCGTGAGGTCTGGAGAGGGACGGTGCCCCTCTCCATCTTTGCGTCGCATGTCCAGCGCCAACGCAACCCAGCGGCGTGTCTCTTCCTCCTCGCTGTCGAGGCCGCGCCGCACCTCGGGCAGATACTTGTCGCGCACATGCGCCAGGATATGCGCGTGGAACAACTGCCCGCGAGCGATGTCGTCCTGTGTGTCGCCGTCCCAGTCCTCGACCTGCGCCTTCTCCCACGCCAGGCGGTCGAGTGCGGCGATCACCTCGCGGATCTCGGCAACCCCGCAGCGTGGTGCCATCGCGGCCGCTTCCTCGATCGGCGTCGGCGTCGTCGGGTCCAGCGCGCGGCGCGCGTAGCGCATCATGGTGTCGAGGCCTGACAGGTCGTTCACCAGCAGCCCGTCCCGGCCCATCTGGATGTCGGCGGCGATGTCCAGCCCTTCCTCGAACCAGGCCTGTTCGGTGGCGAGGTCGGGGAAGTCGAAGGCGAAGGGGTCTTCGTCGTCGAACAGCGCCTGGAAGCGCGCGTCCCAGGCCGCGATGCGCGCGACCAACTCGGCATCGAGGCCCAGATCGGCGGCGTCCACCGGCACGTTTTCCGTCCGTTCGCGCAGCGGGGACATGCGGTATTCCGGCGAAAGCCGCACGGCCTTGGGGCCGGTCGTGGCCGGCATATCGAAGGGCAGGGGCTGCGCCGTCCAGAACGCCCCGCGCAGCAGCACCGCCGAGACCGCCGCCGTTATCGCGACCAGCGCCAGCAACTCCAGCCAGGCCGGGTCCAGCCACGCCCGCCAGGCACCCTGCCGGTCGAGCCACAGGACGAAGCCTGTCGCGACCAGGTAGATCACCAGCGCCTGGATCACCGCACGCCGACCTGCGCGCTCCTCCTCATTCTCCGCCGGCAGCGCGCTGCGCACCCAGACCAGGTAGCCCAACTGGAACAGCGACGTCGCCACGAACAGCGCCGGCGCCCAACGCGACAGCGCGACCAACGAAACGCCGGACGCGAAGGTCATCGCGCCACCCAGCATCCACACCCGCGTCCGCTGCCGTTCGGCCGGCGCCGTCGCATCGCCCAGGGCGGCGATCATCTGGTCCATCACGGCTTCGCCCGGCAGGCGGCGCAGCAGCAGCAGGCCGCCAATGGCGTAGAACAGGCCGATGGCCATGGCGACCAGCGTGGCGGGCGATGCGTCCATGGCGCCCATCATCGCCATGGTGGTGGCGGCGTCCATCCCGCGGGTTGTCCCGGCGTGATGGTGGCACCACACTGGGCGCAACGGGGCGCACAACGCGCCGAGGAGGAAGCATGGACGGCATCCTGACCGGCAGCACACTCGACAGCGCGGCGAGGACCTGGCTGGAGCAGTTCGGCGCGGCGCTGGCCTCCGGCGATCCGGGGCGCGTCGCCGCACTGTTCGCCGAGGCGTGTCACTGGCGCGACCTGCTCGCCTTCGAATGGGACCTGCACACCATCTCCGGCGCCGCGGCGATCGCTGATCGGCTGGTCTCGCGCGCCGCTGCCGCGGCACCACGGGATATCGCGCTGGCCACGGGCCGCACGCCGCCACGCCGCGTCACCCGCGCGGGAACCGAATGCATCGAGGCGATCTTCACCTTCGAGACCGTGACCGGCCCTTGCGACGGGGTTGTGCGGCTGGTGCAGCAGGATGGCGGGCCGCGCGCCTGGACGCTGATGACGAGCCTCGACCAGATCCGCGGACATGAGGATCCGGCCCAGGGCAAGCGCTGGCAGGATGTCGATTGGAAGCGCAATTTCGGCGGCGAGAACTGGCTGGATCGGCGCAACGCGGCGCGCGCCTATGCCGACCACGACCCCGCCGTGCTGGTGGTGGGCGCGGCGCAGGCGGGGCTTTCGGTGGCGGCGCGGCTGGCGCTGCTGGGCGTCGATACACTGGTGGTGGACCGCGACCCGCGCATCGGCGACAGCTGGCGGCAACGATACCACGCGCTGACGCTGCACAATGAAACACGCGTCAACCACCTGCCCTACATGCACTTCCCGAAGTCCTTCCCGGTCTTCATCCCCAAGGACATGCTGGCGAACTGGTTCGAGTTGTACGCCGAGGCGATGGAGCTGAACGTCTGGACCGGCACCGAAGTGCTGGGCGGGTCGTGGGACGATGCCGCGCAATGCTGGTCCGTGACGCTGAAGCGCGCCGACGGATCCGAACGCGTGATGCGGCCGCGCCACATCGTCATGGCCAATGGCGTGTCCACCACGCCGGTCATCCCGGCCTTGCCGGGGCTGGACAGTTTCAAGGGCGCGGTGCGGCATTCTAGCAAGCTGGGCAGCGGGCGCGACTGGGCCGGCAAGCGGGCGCTGGTGCTGGGCACCGGCACGTCCGGCCATGACGTCGCGCAGGATCTGGCCGTGTCGGGCGCCGCCGAGGTCACCATCATCCAGCGCCGGCCTTCGCTGGTTGTCAGCCTGAAGGAAGCCCAGGCGCCCTACGCCCTGTATGACGAGGACATCGCCTTCGAGGACAAGGACCTGCTGGCGACGTCCTTTCCATACCCGGTCTATCGCCGGGCGCATCAGCGCATGACGGCGATGAACCGCCAGGCCGATGCGGCGCTGCTCGAAGGGCTGGAGAAGCGCGGCTTCCGGCTGTCCTTCGGCGATGAGGGTTCCGGCTGGCAGTTCCTGTATCAGAATCGCGGTGGCGGATATTACTTCGACGCCGGCTGTTCGCAGATGATCGTCGATGGCCGTGTCGGCCTGATGCAATACGCCGAAATCGAACGCTTCGGCCCCGATGGCGCGGTGATGAAGGATGGCAGCGTCACGCCTGCCGACCTGATCGTGCTCGCCACCGGGTATGAAGGGCAGGCGGCGTCCGCGCGGCGGCTGTTCGGCGATGCGGTGGGCGATCGGATCGGCCAGGTCTGGGGTTTCGACCACGAAGGTGAGTTGCACGGGATGTGGCGGCCGACGGGGCAGGAAGGCATCTGGTTCCACGCCGGCGGCCTGGCGCAATGCCGCATCTATTCGAAGGTGCTGGCCTTGCAGATCAAGGCGCGGGAACTGGGAATGGTTGGATGATCGAGGTCGTGCAGGACGAACAGACCGGCCATTTCCGCGTCGTGACCCTCCGCGGGGAGACGCTGGGGATCACCACCACGCGTCCCGCGGCCGACGACCTCGCCGAGCTGATGCTGGAAGCCTGGGAGGAAGCGATCTCGGCCGCGGCCGCCCGGGCCCGCATGAAGCACGGGCCGGCGATCATCGAGCCGCGCTGACCTCGCGCGCCGCGGCAATTCGCGTTAGAGCAGATCGCGCCTCGCTGGCATCGGCCAGTCGTTTGCACGAACACGGACCTGGAGCGGTTTGCGCGATGCGCTCCGGGATTGGCGCCTTGGCGCAGGAGATCCTTCGATGACCCGCAGCCTCGTCCTCGCCGCCGCCCAGCTCGGCCCCATCCAGAAGGCCGATGGACGCGATGTCGCCGTGGGCCGCATCGTGCGGCTGATGGAGAAGGCGCATCGGATGGGCGCGCAGGTCGTGGTGTTCCCCGAACTGGCTCTCACCACCTTCTTCCCGCGCTGGTATGAGGAAGACATCGCCACCGCCGACCATTGGTATGAATCGGCGCTGCCGTCGAACGAAACCGCGCCGATCTTCGAGGCGGCGCGCAAATACGGCATCGCCTTCCACCTCGGCTATGCCGAGAAGACGCCGGACGGGCATCGATACAACACCGCCGTCTTCGTCAGCCCCAATGGCGACATCATGCTGAAGTACCGCAAGGTTCACCTGCCGGGGCACAAGGATTTCGACCCGATCCGCAAGGTGCAGCATCTGGAGAAGCGGTATTTCGAGGTCGGCGACCTCGGCTTCCCCGTGGTCCGCGCGCCGGTCGCCGGGCATGACGTCAATGTGGGCATGATGATCTGCAACGACCGCCGCTGGCCCGAAGCCTGGCGCGTGATGGGGTTGCAGCAGGTCGAACTGGTCATGCTGGGCTACAACACGCCGTCGCTGAACATGGACAATCGCGGGTTCGAGGCGCACCACCTGCGCGTCTTCCACTCGCATCTCACGATCCAGGCCGGCTGCTACCAGAACGCCTGCTTCGCCGTCGCCACCGCCAAGGGCGGGACCGAGGACGGGCATGAATTGTTCGGCCATTCCATCATCGTGAACCCGCAGGGCGAGATCATGGCCCAGGCGACGTCCTGGGGGGATGAGCTGATCGTGGCCGATGCCGACCTGGGCATGTGCGAATTGGGCCGCACGACGATCTTCAACTTCGAGAAGCACCGCCGCCCGGAGGCTTACGGCCGCATCACCGAGCAGGTGGGCAGCGAGCCGCCACGCAACTGGACGCCGGCCGGCGCATGATGCCCCGGTCCTCGCGTCCGCTTGATTCCCGCCCGTCGCGCCCTGGTCTAGGATCGCCTTCGATGAGCAACCGGATGAAGCCACCCATGCGCCGCCTTTTGCTGACAGCCCTTCTCGTCACCGGCGCCTGCGAGCAGCAGCGACCGCCGATTCCCATCACCTATGTCCCGCAGGGGGCCACGCCCGCTGCGGCCGGCACGCCGGAAGAAATCGCAAGCCGCCGGCTGAACCGCGCCATGGCGGGGGAGACCCGGCAGGATGCGCGGCAGGATGCCGACCCCTATGCCGGGTCCATGGCGGGGACGCCCACGCCGTCCACGGACATGCAGATCGGCGGCGGCGAATACAATCCGGTGGAGCCGGAGATCGCCATCCCGTTCAGCGGGATCTGATCCCAGCTCTGCCGGCGGCGGAAGCTTCGTTGTGCCGCCGGCCGAACGCTGACGACCGGCTGCTCCACATCACGTAAGTCGGCACCGGCCCTTGCGCCGGCATGCCTCGTCCGGACCGAGGCGCGGATGCGCCCCCGGCGCGCCAGTGGGGTCTGAATACCGCACAGTGACACGAAGGACGTATGCGCCGAATTGGCGCCCGTACGGGAATGACTGCTGGAGTTTTGGCTGGCGAGCCGTCGCAGCACGCCGCGTCGCGGAAGTAATGCTTGCCGTATATTCAGCCCGTATAGCGGGTAACCCGAATAAGTTCTGCACGTATGCCGGGAAAATACAATAAATTCAACGAGATCAGGGCTGATTTTCAATGGTTATCTGTATTCCGACAAACTAGCTTTCATGGGTCGCGTTTGATGGCGCGTCAGGACTGTTCGCCACAATTCGGCCGGTGTCCTGCCAAACGCAGCGCACGGAGGGGGCAATCCTCCAGGACGGGAGCAAGTAATGTCGGGAAGTTGGATGCCGGGGCCGGGGCCTATGGCGGGCAATGATACTTTTGATGGTTTTTCAGGAACGAATATAGCGTTTGGCCTTGCTGGAAATGACTCGCTTTCCGGCGGGACGGGTGCCGATTTTCTCTCAGGCGACGGCGGGGGCGACACCCTTGCCGGCAATGAGGGCGACGACATCCTGTATGGCGGCGACGGCAACGACGTGCTGTCCGGTGGTGCCGGGGATGACATCATCGTCGGCGGTTCCGGTGCCGACACCTTCTATTACAATTTCGGCGATGGCCGGGACATGATGCTCGGCGGTTCCGGCAGTGACCACCTCGAGATCTACGCGCCGGACGGCTTCACCACCGTTGCCGGCGCGCTGGGCTTCACCCAGGTGAACCTGACCGGTGGCGGCACCTTCTACTAATCGGGGATGCAGACGGTCGTGTCCTCGCCCACGCCGCTGCCCTGCGATGCCGAAGGGACCCTGATCGCGACGCAGCGTGGGCAGGTCGCTGTCGAGACGCTGTGCGCCGGCGACCTCGTCGTCTCGCCGGGCGGTCCGAAGGCGGTGTTGCAGCCGGTCGTCTGGGTCGGGCATTCGCGCGTGGACATCGCGCGGCACCCGAACCGTGATGCGGTGGCACCCATCCGCATTCGCGCCGGCGCGCGACCTGCGCGTGTCCCCCGACCATGGGCTGGCGCTGGACGGGCATCTGGTGCCGGCGGGGCTGCTGGTGAACGGGGACACCATCCTGCGCGAGAATTGGGCGACCAGCGTGACCTACTGGCACATCGAGCTGCCTGCCCATGGCCTGGTGGTGGCGGAAGGCGCCATGGCCGAATCCTACTTCGACGACGGGAACCGCAAGCAGTTCGACAATTTCGGCGTGGTCGCGCTGTTCAAGGACTTCAGCCGGATGCCCGGCACCTACGAAACCGAGGCGTGCCGGCCGGTGCTGCGCGAAGGCCCCGCACTTGATCGTCTGCGAGCCCGGCTGGCCGCCATCGGCCCAGGCGCGCAACCGGACCAGCGGCTGGCCTGACCGTCGGGTTACACCGGAGCGGTCCCGTCCCTCGGGGCGGGGCCGTTCCAACTTGTTGCTGCCGGGACCTATTCCGCGGCCATCCGCAGCCGCCCGGCCCGCGCCGCGACCACGGCGAGCAACGCCTGCGTCACCGCCGCCTGGCAGGGTTCGATCACCGGCACGCCGCAGGCATCCTCGGCGAAGGCGCGATGGCTGGCCATGCCGGCGCAGCCCAGGATCACGGCCTCCGCCCCCAGCGCGACAAGCTGCCGCGCCGCTTCCGCCAGGCGCGCCCGCGGTGCCACCGGGTCGGTCAGCACTTCCATGTCCAGATTGAGCGGAACGGTTCCCGCCAGACGGTCCTCGACGCCCATCGCCTGCAGGGCGCGGCGCTGGCGGGGCTTCGATTTGTCGGTGAAGGCGACGATGCCGAAACGCTCGCCGCGCATCATCGCCGCCGCGATCGCACAGCGCAGCGTTCCGAAGACCGGCTTGTCCGTCACGGTGCGGACGGCTTCCAGGCCCGGGTCGGACACGCAGCCGATGATGTAGGCATCGGCCGGTTCGGACTCGACCAAGCGGCACAGCGGTTCGGCGATGCCGTACCAGTCGCGCCAGGTGACGATGGCCGGTGGGCCATCGACAATGCGCGTCACGTCCAGCCGCGGCAGCCCGGGCGCCGCGAAGGGCGCGATGGCGGCGGCGATGCCATCCGTGCAGGACAGGCTTGAGTTCGGGTTGATCACCAGGATGCGTTCGGCCATGCGCCCATCCTGGCGCTGAGTGCATGGCTGTATCAAGCTGTCATTGCTTGAACGTGGCCGGCATTTCATGCTCTATGCTGCGTTGCACAATGGGTGACGCAGAGCACCCGTGAAAGGAACGCCGATGTCCCGCAACGCGCAGCCGCAGCCTTCCCCGTCCGAGGTCGCCGCCAGCCTGCCGCCGATCGGCACGGCCTTGGCGCGTGGCGCCATGGGCCGCTGCCCGTGCTGCGGACAGGGCAAGCTGTTCAACGGGTATCTCCGGCTGGCCGACGAATGTTCGCATTGCCATACGCCGCTGGGCCGTATCCGCGCGGATGACGCGCCGCCTTATTTCACCATCCTGATCGTCGGTCACGTCCTGGTGCCGCTCGTCTTCCTGGTCGAGAAAGCCTGGTATCCGCCGATGTGGCTGCATATGGCGGTGTGGCTGCCGCTGTTTGCCATCCTCAGCGCGGCCTTCCTGCGCCCGACGAAGGGGGCGACGGTGGCCTGGATGATGCGCCTTGGCCTGATCGGCACCGAACACGGCGCGCAGATCCCGGTGCCGACGGCGCGACCAGTGGCGCCGGGCGATGCCTGAACAGCGCCTGGTCCGCATCGAACTGCCCGAGGAGCCGCCGGCGCCGTCGGTCTATGCCGAGGCGGACCGGCGGCAGGCGATCGCGGATCTGCTGACCGGCAACAGCTTCGACCCGGCGAACCTGCCGCCGGGACCCTACGCCCTGGCGATATCGGTGCGGGAAGGGCGGCTTGTGCTGGATATCCGGGACGTGGACAACCGGCCGCTGCATGTGCTGGCGCTGGCGCTCGGCCCCTTCCGCCGGCTGATCAAGGACTATCACATGGTGGTCGAGGCGCATGAGCAGGCGGTCGCCGAAAGCGGCCCGGAAAGCCGCGTGCAAGCGATCGACATGGGGCGGCGCGGGCTGCACAACGAAGGGGCCGAGCTGCTTCAGCAGCGCCTGGACGGACGCATCGAGGTGGATTTCGAGACGGCGCGGCGGCTGTTCACGCTGGTCTGTGCGTTGCATCAGCGCATCTGACGCGGGATGCATGGTGACGCGGCGGATCGCGTCAGTTCTTGATCCGGCCGCCGACACGCTCCACCTCACGGTTCTTCCTCCCGCTTCAGCAAGCGTCCTCAAAACAGGGATCGATGCCGCGGGTTCAGGTGTGTCCAGGCCTGTTCCTCGCTTGAATGCGCGGGCGGTATCGGGATATCGCCAGAAGGGGACAGTCGTCGTTCGGCGCCTGCGTGGGTGGAGACGGGCATGAAGATCGACGGCACCTGGTACCGCTCCGTGCGCGTGGACGCGGAGGATGGCTGGTCAATCCGCATTCTCGACCAGACGAAGCTGCCCTGGCAGGTTGAATGGCTGCGCCTCACGGATGAGGACCAGGTGGCACGCGCCATCCGGTCCATGCAGACGCGTGGCGCGCCACTGATCGGTGCCACGGCCGCCTATGGGGTCGCCCTCGCGCTGCGGCGCGATCCCAGCGTGCTGGAAGCGGTCTGCGCCAGGCTCGCCGCCACCCGCCCGACCGCGATCAACCTGCGCTGGGCGATCGAACGCATGCTCGCTGCCCTGCGCAACCTGCCGCCCGAGGCCCGCGCCGCCGCCGCCTATGCCGAGGCCGCCGCCATCGCCGACGACGATGCCGCGACCTGCGAGGCGATTGGCCGCCATGGGCTGCCTTTGTTGCAGGAGATCGCGGCACGCAAACCGAAGCAGCCCGTCAACGTGCTGACGCATTGCAATGCCGGCTGGCTGGCGACGGTTGATTGGGGCACCGCGCTCGCACCCATCTACATGGCGCATGATGCCGGCCTGCCGATCCATGTCTGGGTGGATGAGACGCGGCCGCGCAACCAGGGGGCGGCGCTGACCGCCTTCGAACTCGGCGCCCATGGCGTTCCGCACACCGTCATCTCCGACAATGCCGGCGGCCACCTGATGCAGCATGGCGAGGTGGATATCGTCATCGTCGGCACCGACCGCGTCACCCGGACCGGCGATGTGGCGAACAAGATCGGCACCTACCTCAAGGCGCTCGCCGCGAAGGACAACAACCTGCCCTTCTGGGTCGCGCTGCCGCATTCGACGCTGGACATGCGCGTGTCCGATGGCGTGAACGAGATCCCCATCGAGGAACGCAGCCAGTCCGAAGTGACCGACCTGACCGGCCGCACATCGGATGGGCGCATCGAGACGATCCGCGTCGTCGCCGCCCACAGCCCCGCCGCCAACCCGGCCTTCGACGTGACGCCGGCGCGGCTGGTGACCGGCCTGATCACCGAACGGGGCCGCATCCCGGCCTCGGCCGAGGCGATCGCCGCCATGTACCCCGAGAAGGTGTGATGGAAGGCTGGAAGACCACCTGGCGGTCCTTCTACTACCAGGGCGCGCCCGAATCGGAGGACCCCGCCCTGGTGCAGGGCCGCGTCGCCCTGCTGGTGATCGACGTCCAAAACACCTACCTGGTCCAGGTCGATCCTGCGGGGCTGCCGCCGGCGGAACAGGCGCGCCTGGCGGGCTGGGCACCATTCTACGACCGTATGCGCGGCACCGTCATCCCGACCATCGCGCGGCTGATCGAACGCTTCCGCGCGGGCGGCAATCCGGTGGTCTTCGCGCGCATCGCCTGCCTTACGCCCAATGGCGCCGATCGCTCGCTGAGCCAGAAGAAGCCCGGCTGGAACAACCTGTTCCTGCCGAAGGATGAGGATGCATCGCAGATTGTCCCCGAACTTGCGCCGCTGCCCGGCGAGGTGGTGGTGACCAAGACGACCGATTCCGCGCTCACCGGCACCAATCTGCGCCTTGTCCTGCACAACATGGGCATCACGCATGTGGTCTGCACCGGCATCTTCACCGACCAATGCGTGTCATCGACTGTGCGGTCGCTGGCCGATGAATCCTTCGACGTGATCCTGGTGGAGGATGCCTGCGCGGCCGGGACGATGGAGCTGCACCTGCGTGAGATCGAGATCCTGAACCGCATATACTGTGAGGTGATGCGGGCGGACGACCTGCTGGGCTACCTGCCGTCTTGACCCTGCGCGCCGCGGGCGCAGGATCGCGGCCATGGAAATGCTCAAGGAACTGGCCGCAGCGCTCGGCCCGCGAAACTGCCTGACGGAAGCCGACGACGTCGCACCCTATGCGGTCGATTGGCGCCGGCAATGGCATGGCACCCCGGCCGCCGTGCTGCGCCCGGGATCGACCGAGGAGGTCGCGACCACCATTCGGGCCTGCGCCGCCGCCGGCCTTTCAGTCGTGCCCGCCGGCGGGCGCACCGGCCTGTGCGGGGGTGCGGTCGTTCCCGCGAACGGGCCACCCTCGGCGGTGCTCAGCCTGGAACGGATGAACCGCATCCGCAGTGTCGATGCGCGGGATTTCTCGATCGTCGCCGAGGCCGGCTGCATTGTGCAGAATGTCCAGCAGGCCGCGGCCGAGGTGGACCGGCTGTTCCCGCTCTCCTGGGGCGCGCAGGGGTCGGCGATGGTGGGTGGCGCGCTGTCCACCAATGCCGGCGGTATCCGTACATTGCGGTGGGGCAATGCGCGCGACCTGGTGATGGGGCTGGAAGTCGTGCTGCCGGATGGCCGCGTGCTGAACGACCTGCGCCGCGTGCGCAAGGACAATTCCGGCTACGCTTTGCGCCATTTGTTCCTGGGCGGGGAGGGGACGCTCGGCGTCATCACTGCCGCCGCGCTGCGCATCGTCCCGGCGCTGAAGCGGGTTGAAACCGCCTTCGTCGCAGTGCCGTCCCCCGAAGCCGCACTGAACCTGTATTCGCGGGTGATGGAATCCGGGGCGGATGTCATCGCCTTCGAATTGCTGATCGGCGAATGCATGGACATCGTGGACCGCCAAGGCATCGGCATCCGCATCCCGTTGCCGTTGGGCAGCCCCTGGTACGTCATGGTGGAACTCGCCGCCGCTCACCCTTCGGTGCCGCTGCGCGAGATGCTGGAGGACACGCTGGCGGCCGGCGTCGAGGCTGAGGAGGTGCTCGACGCCGCCATCGCCGATAATGAGGCGCAGCGCGCGATGATCTGGCGCATCCGGGAAGATTGGCCCGATTGCGGAAGGCGGGAAGCGCCCACGATCAACACCGACACCGCCGTGCCGGTCTCGGCCGTGCCGGAATTCTGTGCCCGGGTGAAGGCCGCACTCGCCGAACGCTGGCCGGAAGGACGGCTGATCGCCATCGGCCATGCGGGGGACGGCAACATCCATGTCAGCCTGATGGCGCCGCGCGGCACCAGCTATGAGGATTGGTCCGCCCGCGCGCGCGATGCGGAAGGGATCGTCAATGCCATCTCGGTCGATCTCGGCGGGTCGTTCTCAGCCGAACACGGGATCGGCCAGTCCAAGCGCCACGCCATGGCGACGCACAAGGACCCGGTGGCACTCGACCTGATGCGAGCGGTGAAGGGCGTGATCGACCCTGCGGGGATCATGAACCCGGGCAAGATGCTGCCGTGATGATGCACATGGGCGCCGCCCGGTAGAGGCTTGCGGCCATGCCCATCGAAGACATCGCGCTGCGCCTGGTCGCCGCCCTGCTGCTCGGCGCGGTGATCGGGGTCGAGCGCCAGTATCGGCAGCGCGCCGCGGGGCTGCGCACCAATGCCCTGGTGGCGCTGGGTGCCGCGGCGTTTTCGCTGATAGGGTTCATGGGGACCGGCGATGCCAGCCCGTCGCGCATGGCCGCGCAGGTGGTGTCCGGCATCGGCTTCATCGGCGCCGGGGCGATCATGCGCGAAGGGCTGAACGTGAAGGGGCTCAACACCGCCGCGACGCTGTGGTGTTCGGCGGCGGTCGGGATCGGCTGCGGCGCCGGTCTGTTCGCTCTGGCGGGCGTCGCCACCGGGCTGATCGTGGTGGTGAATATTGTCATCCGCCCGATCATTGCCGCGATCGACAGCGCGCCTCGGTCGGGCGAGGAATTCGAGCGCGCCTTCACCATCACCGCCACCGTCAGGGCCGATAGCAAGGCGGCCTTGCGCCTGGTGCTGGTCAAGCTGGTCGGTGCGAGCGAGGCGCGGTTGCAGCGCCTGGACAGCGAGGAGGTGCCGGACCGGGACAGCGAAGCCCCACGCGTCATGTTGATTGCGCGCGTCATTGTCGGTGGCCACGCCGAGGAACGGCTGGAGGCGATCGTCGGGCAATTTGGCCTGGAACCGGGCGTGACGCGCACCGGCTGGGCCGAGGCGGATGGCTGATCCTGTCGTGCACCACGTGATCGGGTTGCTTGGCTTGGCGTGGCTTGCGGGCTGCGTGGCCGATCCGCCCTCCGCGCCGCGTCATCGCTGCATCGAGATTCCGAACGGCCTCGTCGAATGTAGGCAGATCGAACCGGAGGAGGCCGGCGTCAGCCCGGCGCCGATGGCGCCTGGGTCGCCAGCAGCCCCCCCGCCACCAGCAAATCCGCCGTCGCCGGGCTGAACGCGGCCGGGATGTCATAGACCAGCGCAATGCGCAGCAACGCCTTCACATCCACATCATGCGCCTGCGGTGCCAGCGGGTCGGGGAAGAAGATCAGCGCATGGACCTCGCCCTCGGCGATCATGCCGCCGATCTGCTGGTCGCCGCCAAGCGGGCCGGACTTCACCAGCCGGACCGGCAGGTCCGGGCATTGCGCGCCAATCGTCGCGCCGGTCGTCGCGGTGCTGACGATGGCATGCGGGGCGAGTTCCGCCGCATGGCGCGCGGCCCATGCGGCGAGTGCCGGCTTCATGCGGTCATGCGCGACGAGGGCGAGGGTGATCGGCATCGCGCATGACTCTCCGGCACAGGTGCCGCGATACTACCGGCTCTGGTCCACCCGGCGGAAGCGCTGCACGCGCTGCCCCGTGTCCACCTCGCTGATGTAGATGTTGCCCGTGCTGTCCACCGCGATGTTGTGCGGCACCATGAACTGCCCGGCATAGCGCCCCATCCGCCCGAAGGTGGACAGCACCGCGCCGTCGCTCCGGCGCAGCACGCGCGCGACGGAATTGGTGTTGTCCGCGCTGAACAGGAAGCGCTGGTCGGCATCGCGGGATGGCACGACATCGGCGATCGCCCCGTTCAGCAGCGTCTCCCGCGCCACGAAGAATTCCTGCACGAAGGTCCCGTCGCGGCGGAACACCTGCACGCGGTTGTTGGCGCGGTCGCAGACATAAACCAGCCCGTCGCGCGTCAGACGCACGCAATGCACCGGGCTGGCGAAGGACCGCGACGGCGGCTGCAGCGGGTCATAGGCCGGCAACCGATTGTCGTGCGGCCGTTCGCCATAGGCACCCCAGTGCCGCAAATAGGCGCCGCTATCCATGTTGAACACGATGACGCGGCGGTTGCCGTAGCCATCGGCCACGAACACCTCCCGCGTGCGGACATCCACCTCGGTATCGGCGGGGCGGTTGAGGTTCGCGGTGTCGTTGCTGCCGGTCGAAGCCCCGGCGCGGCCGATCTGCATCCTGAACTGCCCGTCCAGGGAGAACTTCAGCAACTGATGGTCGCGCGGGCCATTGCCGGCGAGCCAGACATTGTCCTCGTCATCGACATAGATGCCGTGCTCGCTCTCGGGCCATTCGAAGCCTTGGCCGGGGCCACCCCAGGCGCGCAGCAGGTTGCCGCCCATGTCGAAGACGAGCACCGGCGGCGCGGCCACGCAGCAGATCGTCGGCTGCGGCGTGCGGCCCGCGAGCACCTGGCGTTCCTGCAGCGAGCGTGGCCGATGGACGATCCAGATATGGTCGCGCCGATCCACCGCCACCCCGGCGACCTGGCCGAAGATCCAGTTGTTGGGCAGCGCCTTGGGCCAATGGGGATCAACCTCGAACCCCGGCGGCATGTCGGCCGGGGGGTGGGCATGTTGCGCCGGGGCGGTGGTGGCCGAGAGGAGCAGGGCAGCGGCGGCCAGCAGGCCCCGGCGCCAGCAGTGAAGCGGCGGCATGGTGCGTTCCTTCCCATCGGGCACTCGCGGCCCGTGCAGGTGGAGCGTAACGCCGCAACCAAAGGTCGAGAAAGACGCGGAGCGACGTCCATCATGCCTTCGCCCCCCGTCGCGCCGTCACAATGCCGCGCGTGCGCGCTTTAGGCCGGCGGGATTTCCGCGACATCGCGGAACACCGGCTTGCCGGCGGCCGTGAAACGCGCGAGCTCGGCATCGGCGCCGGCGCTCGGCCCGCCGATCCGCAGTACGGCGCCGCAGCGTTCGGCGAGTGCGAGCGACAGCGGCATCATCACCTCGTCATAGGCATCGCCATCGGCCGCGGCGATGACGGGCAGGGCCATGTTCACGCCGATCACCGGCACATGGCCCATCCGCAGCAGCGCCAGCGCGGCGCGGTTCATCGCGGCCAGGTGCGCATCGCGCGCCGCCGCCTCGCCGCCGCCCGACCGATACGGCCCGGCGACCATTATCCACATCAGCCGAAGGTGGCCAGAAGGTCGTCCACCTGCGCCGGCGTCAGCGCGCGGGCGCCGGCATTGCGCAGCAGCAGCGCCAGGCGCGCCGCTTCCTCCAACTCCTCCGCGGCATGGACGGCATCTTCCAGCGTCTTCCCGCTCACCACCGGGCCGTGATTGGCGAGCAGCACCGCCTTGGCACCCTTCGCCGCCTCATGGATGTCGGATTCCATGGCGCCGTCGCCGGGCCGGTAGTACCGGATGACCGGCAGCGTCCGCCCGACGCGCATGACGAAATACGGCGTCAGCGGCGGGATCGGCGCGGTGTCCCCCGCTTCGGCGAGGCAGCCAATGGCGGTCGCGTAGGTGGAATGCAGATGTACCACGGCACCCGCATCAGGCCGCGCGGTCAGCACCGCGCGATGCATGAAGACCTCCTTCGACGGCTTGTCGCCGCCGATATGCGACCAATCCGGTGCAAGCTTGCTGATGCGCGCCGGATCCAGCCGCCCGAGGCAGGAATTGGTCGGTGTCATCAGGTAGCCATCCGCCAGCCGGACGGAGATGTTCCCCGCCGTGCCCACCGAATAGCCGCGCTGGAACAGCGACGCGCCCAGCGTCGCGAGCTGCTCGCGCAGCGCCGCCTCATCCATGGTCGAAGGCCTTGAGGAAGAAGTCCCGCGCGCCGAAATTCCCCGACTTCAAAGCGAGGTGGAGGCCGGTCGGGTTCGCATAGGTCCAGGGCACGCCGGGGTCGATCTCAGGCCCGATGCGCAGCGAGGTCACGCCAAGCCGCTGCACCACCGCGCCCGAGGTTTCGCCCCCGGCGACCACCAGCCGCCCGACGCCGCGCGCGACCAGCCCCGCCGCGATCGTGGCGACCGCGTCTTCCACCAGCGCCCCGGCGGCATCCCGGCCAAGCCGTGCCTGGAGCGCGGCAACCTTCTCCGGCGTCGCGGAAGCCGCGATCACCACCGGTCGCGCGGCCTCCAGCTTGCCATCCACCCAGGCCAGCGCCTGGGCGGCCATGGCCGCCGCATCGGGCGTCTCCAGCGCATCCAGTTCGAGCACCGGCACATGGCCCCGCGCCAGCCCGATCTGCCCGAGCGTCGCGCGCGAGCACGAGCCGGCGACCACCGCCGCCATGCCCTGCATCGGCGGCAGCGCATCGGCGTCGGGCCGCGCGGGCAGCAGCCCGGCGCGACGGAAATTCTCCGGCAGGCCCATCGCCACGCCCGAACCGCCGGTGACCAGCGCGTGGGGTGCGATGGCCTCGCCGATCGCCATCAGATGCGCGTCGGTCACGGCATCGACGATCGCCCAGCGGCGACCGGCTTCGCCCAGCCGCGTCATCGCCTGGCGGATCGCCGCGGCACCCTGTTCCACGGTGTTGAAGGGGACCAGCCCGACCCCGCCATCCGCCTGGCGCGACAACACGCGCACCAGATTGGCGTCGGTCATCGGCGTGAGGGGATGGTTCTCCATCCCGCTCTCGTTCAGCAGCGCGCCGCCGACGAACAGGTGGCCGAGATAGATGGTCCGCCCATTGGTCGGGAAGGCCGGACAGGCGATGGCGAAGCCCGACCCCAGCCGCTTCAGCAGCGCATCGCCCACCGGGCCGATATTGCCCTGGTCGGTGCTGTCAAAGGTCGAACAATATTTCCAAAACAGTTGCTTGGCACCCGCGCTTGTCAGCGCGTCGCAAGCGGCCAGCGACTGGCCGACGGCGTCGCCGACCGGCGCGGTGCGGATCTTCAGCGCGACGATGACGGCATCGGCTTCCGGCAGCGGGCCATCGGGCACGCCGATCACCTGCACGGCCGACATGCCGCCCTTCACCAGCGTATTGGCGAGGTCCGTGGCACCGGTGAAATCATCGGCGATGCAGCCGAGCAACAGGGGCATTGCCGCCCTCCTTCAGAAAATCGGCGATCCGTCCTTGCGGTAGTACACACTTTTCCCGTCCGGACCCGGCAGGATCATCAGGTCGTCGTCGGGGTAGGTCACGGTCTCGAACAGCGTGCGGTCGCCGATTTCGAGGTAGACGCACTCGGCCTCGCCGCGATTGACTAGGTGGTGCGCGTCGCCGGTGCCGGCGCGAAAGCCGGCGCACATCCCCGCCCGCATCGGCGTCTCGCCCGCATCGGTGACCAGGATGCACTCGCCTTCGAGGATATGGACGAATTCATCCTGCTTTTCATGGGCGTGGCGCAGTGCGGAGGCCGAACCGGGCGGCAGGCGCGTGAGGTTCACGCCGAAATTCTTCAAACCGAACAGGTCACCAAGCACCGTTTTCTGCCGCCCGCCGATCCGGGCGACGAGGTCGGCCGGATAGCCCGATGGGCGCGCGCGCGGCGGCACCTCGGCGGCGACCACGGCGATCGGCGGCTTGGCATCGGTCATGGCGGGCTCCTGTGTCAGTCGGGTGGAAGTGCCAGCAGGTCCTGATGGCCGATGCGGACCGACAGCAGCCCATCCATCGCCTGGGCGTGCCGTGTGCCGGCCCAATCCGTGATGGCCGCGCTGCCGCGGCGTTCCCAGGCAAGCGCGGCGGCGGCGTGGCCGGCCGCGATCTCCTGCGTGAAATGCCGCGCGCGGCGGTCGATGATCCAATCCGACGGTGCCCGATGCACCGCATATCCCTGCGCCGCGAAGGCCGCCGCCATCGCCGCCGGGGCTGCCGCGCCAAGCGCCACGCCGCCAAATCCCTTGTCGCGCCGCTGGTCGCGCCGGAAGCCGCGCATCACCAGCGCATCGGCGCGATGGGGCGGGGAGAACCGCTCCCGCCCCGTCACGTTCAGTGCGGCATAGAAGGGCAGGCGGTGCGCGGCGCAGGCGGCCGCCATCCGATCGACCCAATCCTGCGACACCAGGTCGCACAGCGCGGTGCTGACCACGGCATCGACACGGTCCAGCGGCAGCATGTCCGGCCCCTCGGACAGATCGGCGAGCAATCCCTCGATCCGCCAGGCGCCGCCGGGCGTATGGACCAGCAGGGTCTTCTTGCCGGGGAAGGTTGCCGACAGGCCGATGGCTTCGGCGCGCTCGGCCATGGTGTCGAAGGCGCGGGCCATCAATTCGGGGTCGGCATCGACCATGGTCCAGGCCTGCGCCCGGTCGATGATCGGTCCCAGCCAGCGGATCAGGCTGCCGGTGCCCGATCCGAGGTCCAGGATGCGCGGCCGCGCCGGCAGCCACATCGCCAAGGCCACGCCAAGGTCAAGGTCGCGCGCAGCCGCGTCATAGGGTTCGCGCAGGTCCAGCCAATCGCCGTCGAAATCCTCCGCCATCAGGCGTAGGCCTTGTCGATCTCGGCGCGGAAGGCCTCGGCGCGGTCGGGCCAGCGCGGCAGCGCCTGGCCGCCGGTCCAGGCGGCCTCCGCCATCTCGGCGCGCAGGTCGGTGTCGAAAATCGCCCGGCGCATGCCCTTCGACAGCGAGACCACGTCATCGACGGGGGAGACGATGGCCGATCCCGGCACCACCACCTCGGCGATCGCGCCGCCGGCGGTGATCGCCAGCGGCAGGCCGCGCGCCATGGCCTCGGCCGCCGCCATGCCATAGCCCTCCCAACGGGTGGCCAGCGCGAAGAGGTCGGCGCGATGATACAGCGCCTCCAGAGCGTCCCCGGAGGCTTCGCCCGCGAAGGTCACGCGCGCCGCGATGCCGAGTTCCTCGGCCAGGGCACGCAGCCCCTGCGCGTGGGTGGTATCGCGCCGGTCGTCGCCGACGATGGAAAGCGTCCATTCGAGATCGGTCAGCCGGGCGAGGGCGCGCATCAGCACGTCATGCCCCTTGCGCGGAACCAGGGTGCCGACGGACAGGATGGCGCAGCCCGGCCCGCCGGACCCCGCGGCGCGGGGGGCTTCCTCGGTGCCGGGTTCAACCACGCCGATGCGGGCGGGGTCGGCGCCGAATTCCTCCGGCAGCCGCCGGGCGGTCAGGGGCGATGTGCAGATGATCCGCGCCATCGCGCCGAACAGCGCGCGTTCCTTGGCCTTGAGCACGGTGCGCGCCGCATCCGGCACGCCGTGTTCGAGCGCCGTGGGATGGTGGATCAGCGCGACGGCGCGCCGTTCCGCGAGGTCCTGCGCGAGCGGCAGGAAGGCCGGCAGGCCCAGACCGTCGATGACGATCCGCGCATCGGACGGCAGGTCGTGCAGCGCGGCGCGCGCGCCTTCGGTCGCGGCGTCATCGGGTGTGGGGTGGCTGCCGGGGAGTTCGACCACCTCCACCGTCTCGCCGAGCGCGCGCAGGCCTTCGACCATGCGCCGATCATAATTGTAGCCGCCTGAAATCGCGTCGAAGGGCGCGGGGACCAGCAAATGCACGGTCACGAAGCGGGCGCCCCCTCATAGGCCGCCCAGGCGACATGGCTTTCCTTCAGCAGGATCTTCATCCCTGTTACGGCCCGGCCGCCATCGCCGAGCCGGCCTTCGGCCAGCGCGACCGACAGCAGTCGATGGATATGCGCGCAGAGGAATTCGGTGGTGGTGTTCTGCCCGGCGAATTGCGGTTCGGCATCCAGATTGCGGTAGTCGAAGCCGTCGAGGATGCGACGCAGCTCGACCTTTGCCGCAGCGATGTCGACCAGCAGGTTGAGATGGTCGAGTTTCGGCGCACGGAATTCCGCCTCCACCACCATCGTGGCGCCGTGGAGGCGCTGGGCTGGCCCAAATTCCTCCCCGCGGAAGGAGTGGGCGATCATGACGTGGTCGACGACGGTGAGGCTGAACATGCCCCCTGTTTAGAGCAGATGCCGCCGGGGCGAAATCACCCCGGTCTGCTGACGATATGAAGTCGCGGAGTCATGCCCCAACTTCATGACGGCGAGATGACGACATAGGCGATGATGAAGGCCCCCACGACGCCGATGAGCGAGGCCAGCAATACCCAGCGCATCACGCCGAGGGTGATCCCCTGGCGGGCCTTGGTGGTCGGGTTTCGGGCATCGGGTGGCAGCTTGCGTTCAGCGTCCGGCATGGCGGGTCCTTTCGGGTCCGGTCGAGCACAGCGACGTGTCGCGGCCCGGCGTTGTCAGGAAAACGCCGCGGCGGCCGCATCGTTGCCTCGCCGGCTGCCCGTCAGTCGTAGGTGACGACAGGGCAAAGGGGCGCCGCTTCGCCCGGCGCGGGATTGAGCAATCCGGGCATCGCCCCAGCCAGGTCGTCGAACCGTGTTGCCGGGCCGACCAGGGCATCGAACCGGTCATCCGCCAGAAGCGACAGGGCGAGCGCCATGCGTTCGCCATGGGTCCGCCGCCCGCGCATCACCGGGGCCACCGCGCCGACCTGGGTCGAGACGATCTGCAGCCGCCGCGCGTGGAAGGCCTCGCCCAAGGGCAGCGTGGCTTCGCGCGTGCCGTACCAGGATGCCTCGATGATCCGCGCCTCGAACGCGCAGAGTTCAAGCGCGCGGCGCAGCCCGGCCGGGTCCGCGCTGGCATGGATCACGAGGTCGCGATCGCCGGGCGCGTCCTCCGGCGCCGCGAACCGGGCGCCGAGGGCTTCGACCACCGCGCGGCGGCGTCCATCGATGTCGCAGACCACCACCTCCATCCCCGGCATGCGGGCCAGCAGGGCAGCGACCAACAGCCCGACCACGCCGGCGCCGATGACGAGGGCGCGTTCGCCCACGAGCGGCCGCGCATCCCACAGGATATTGACGGCGGTCTCCATATTCGCGGCGAGCACCGCGCGGGCGTCCGACACCGCGTCCGGCACCGGGATGCACATCGATGTCGGGACGACGAAGCGGTCCTGGTGCGGATGCAGGCAGAAGACGCGGCGCCCGGCCAACGCCTCCGGCCCGCTCTCGACGACGCCCACGGCGCTGTAGCCGTATTTGACGGGGAAGGGGAAATCGCCGGCCTGGAACGGGCAGCGCATCACATCGCGCTGGCTGTCGGGCACGCGGCCCGCCAGCACCAGCCGTTCGGTGCCGCGCGAGATGCCGGTCGCCAGCGTGCGCACCAGGGCATGGTCGGGCGCGCGCGGCGGCAGGGCTTCCTCGCGGATCTCGCAGCGACCGGCGGCGACGGTCCACAGCGCGCGCGCCTTCATGGCTGGCATCCCGGCCGCGCGCGATCCACCGCGATGTCGAGCAGGATGTCCGGCGGAATGGGATGCACCTGCCAGGTGAAGCGCAGGCCATCGGCGATGCGCGGGACTTCCGGCAGGGTGAAGGCCGGGATGCCGGACCCCAGCAGCACCGGGGCGATAGTCACATGAAGCCGGTCGAGGCACCCCGCGGCGAGGAAGCGCGATACCGTGACCCCGCCGCCCTCGACGAAGATGCGCGTGAGGCCGCGGGCCGACAGTGCCCGCAGCAGCGCGTCCGGCGCGATGCCACCGGTCGCCGCGCGGGGGATGCGCAGAACTTCGGCGGTGCCGTGGCGGTCGGGGCCGGATGCGTCCTCGGCGCAGGCGAGAAGCGTGAGGGGGCCTTCCCGGAAGATGCCGTAGTCGGGGGTCAGGCGGCGGTCGGTATCGATCACCACGCGGACGGGGTGCGGGCCGGCCACGCCCCGCGTGGTCAGCCGCGGGTTGTCATGACGGATCGTTCCGGCGCCGACCACTACGGCGTGGCACAGTGCGCGCAGGCGGTGGGTGTGCAGAATGTCGCCAGGCCCGCCGATCCATTGGCTGGACCCCGATGCGGTGGCGATGCGGCCATCCAGCGTCTGGGCGAGCCGCCCGACCACCCGGCAGCCATCCGCCGCGGCGGGGGCGGCCAGGATCGGGGCGAAGAGCGGGGCGAGCGCACCCAAGGGCGGCGCGCCGTCGCGCGCGGCCAGAACAGCGGTCCAGTCAGGGTCGTGCAAAGGGAGGTCCATCACTGTCGGTCATGCCCGATGCCTGTAACAGGCGCCAGCGCCATGAGGTTGCGGGCCTGATGCCGGACATTGAGAAGACCTGAAAAACGGATCGCGGCCGTGTCGCGATCCGGAACGAACCGCGCGACCGCCCCCCAAACCATCA
This sequence comes from Acetobacteraceae bacterium, assembly GCA_022842185.1. Classification (GTDB taxonomy): domain Bacteria; phylum Pseudomonadota; class Alphaproteobacteria; order Acetobacterales; family Acetobacteraceae; genus Neoroseomonas. The sequence goes on along the minus strand of JALHQB010000023.1, from coordinate 15,566 downwards.
GCCGTGCCCGGCGTGCCGGGGCATGGCGCGCAAGCCAAGCGCCCGGATGGACGCGCCGGCGCTTGAGGCAAAAATCAGGGAACGCCGAGCGTGATGGGGAACACCTCGACCACCAGTTCCGCCAGCAGGCCCGCGATGATCGGCAGCGGCAGCGCCGAGACCATGCGCATCGCAACGAACCGCCAGCCCAGCACCGGATATTCCCAGGTGATGATCCGGTGCACCGCGAAGATCGACCATCCGGTGATCAGCGCGGCCATCTGGGGGACGCCGGCGCCGGCCTTGGAGAAGGCGAGCACGAGCGGAAACGTCACGAACGGCCCGCCGGGCATGAACCCCCCCGCGACCGAGGCGATCACCACCCCCATGAAGCCCGAATCCGGGCCGATCCAGGCGACCGCGGCATCCGCCGGCATCAGTTCCGCCAGGAAGGCCGCCATGGGCAGCGCCACGGCGAACATCGGCAGGATCTTCACCAGGCTCTGCCCGGTTTCGGTGCCGACCTTGCGCAAGGTTCCCGGCCCGCGGCGCAGGCAGAACCCCAGGGCGATCAGCGCCACCAGCCACAGGAAGGCCTGCCCCGCCGTCACCGCGGCGGTTCCCAGGCGATCGGCAGGCGCCGTGCGATCCAGCCCGCGACCATGGGCATCGGCAGGGTGATCAGCGTCCGCATGATCGCGAATTCCGGCCCCAGCAGCGGCACTTCATAGACCAGCAGCTTCTGGAACCCGTTGAGCGACCAGCCAAGGATATAGGCGACCAGCGCCCCGCGATCGGCCCCCGCGCCGGCCAGCACCAGCACAAGCGGGAAGGCGGCCATCGGCCCGCCGGGCGTCAGCGTGCCGGCCAGCGTGGCCACGCAAAGCCCGAACCAACCGCTTTCGGCCCCCATCCAACGCGCCAGCGCGCCGGGGGACACCAGCTGCCGCAGCGCGGCGGCCAGCAGCAGGCCCGCCAGCAGGGACGGCGCGATGAACAGGAACAATTCCCAGGCATGGAACAACGCGCGGCCCACCGCGTCGCCGCCATCCCGCCGCCACAGCGCGGCCGCGCCCAGGACCCCGATGGAGGCGATCACCACCAGGCTTGCATGTCGGCGAAGGGTATTGATCACGCGCGCAAACTGCGCCGGGGGCGGCGGGTCGGCAAGCCCGGCCAGCGGATCAGGTGAAGACCCCCGGTTCCCACCAGCGATCGGCGCTGAACATCGCCCGGCCCTCACCGCGCAGCACGAAATGGCGGGTCGCGATGCCGCGGGCGAGCAAGTCGGTCGGCGCCCGCGCCTCCAGCCGCAGGATGCGTTCGAGCGTCAGCCCACCGGCCGCGACCTGCCGGCGATGTTCGCGCCGGATGGCGGCCCGCAGCGCCTGAAAAGCGATGCCTTCGCCGGTCGGGGCACGCTGCACGAAGGCGTTCTGCAAGCGAAGCGGGGGGCTGTCCGGCCGGTTGCGCAGCATCTGTTCGACCATGAGAAACTGGCCGGCGAATTGCGCGAAATTGTTCTGCATGTGCCAGAACAGCACGGGACGATCGTTGAAGTGGTCAATGCCATCGGGGCGGCTGGCGGTGATCGGCCCCGTTGCGTGGCGGAACCGGGGCGTCAGCGGATTGTCGAAGGCGGCATGGCTTTCGAGCAGTGGTGCCAGGGTTTCGCGCGTCAGCACCCGCGCTCGCAGCAAGGCCCCCATCAGCCTCTGGTCGCTGCCGATGCGGGGTGCCGATGGCGGCAGCAGCCGCGACTCGCTGCCTTCCGGGTCGCGGTCGAAGGCCGCGATCTCCTCGCACCAGGTATCGAGCCAGGCACGATCGGAGGCGACGACGAAGCAGGGGCTGCCCAGCGTCCCGCTGCATCCCTTGAGGGTTGCGATCAGCGCTTCGAAGCTGGGCTGGAGGAACAGGTCGAGGTCGATATGCAGGAAAGGCGCGCCCTGCATGGCGTCCCGCAACAGCGGCCAGCGGAGGAAGCACAGCGTCTCATACCGGTTCAGGCGCTCGCCGATATGGGGCAGCCGCGCCGCCCATGTGGCCAGCACCGCGGAGGCATCCTCGACCAATACATGCCCCGCGGCGAGATGGGCGGCATAGGCGGGGGTGATCTTCTCGAAGCCGCTCATCACGAAAACGCGCAAGGGGGCGGCGGCGGAGGCACGACCGTGGTCGGCATGCAGGCCGAGACCGACCGAAAGCTCAAATTCCTCGAGCGTGGAATCGATCCAGGCGGTGGAGACGATCTGCATGCAGGGCGCGTTCCAGATGCGGCGTCGGTGGAACGCCCTGACCGCGGCAGTAGACCATTCCGAGCCATGGCGGAACGGCCCCCGACGGTCCGATCGCGCCTGACTGGCGTCGGTCAGGCGCGCGAAACACGCGCGCTCCGACAAAAGCATAGAGCGTTTCGCGCCAGCGCGGTCTGGCGCAGCAAGCGCTATGCCCGCGCCGACAAGGTCAGCGCCCGCGCCGGTCCGGTGGCCGGGCGGTGTCCCGCCGGAGCATATCCCTGCGGCGCGGTGCGTTGCAGGGCCGCGCCGGCGATCGTCTCGATCACGCGCGATTGCAGCGACACCGCCCGTTCCAGCAGCCGCCGGTTCTCCTGCCCCAGCTCCTCCAGCCGCCGTGTCAGCACGGCGGCGGCCTGGCGCACCGGCCCATCGGGCGCGGAACCATGCTTGGCCTGCGCGGCATAGGCAGCGGCGAAGGCGTCGGAGGCGGCGATCTTGGTGTTGGCCAAGGCGGCGGCGCCGGGCAGGTCGAGCTTGGCCAGTGCCTCGTTCTCCGCGCGCAGGGCTTCGGCCAGGCGTTGGCCGGCAAGGATCAGGCTGTCCATCATGGTCCGGTGGCTCCCGTATTGGGGGTGGTGGTCTCAGCGGCGCGGATGCGCTGCATCTCCCGCAGCACGAAGTCGGCGAGGCCGATGCCGGCGCCGGCCCGCACGGCCGCGGCGGCATAGGCATCGACCAGCATGGGCCGCCACTGCGCCTCCGCCGCGCCGCCGCCGAAACGGGAACGCGACGGATCGACGGTGGCGAAGATCGGTTGCAGCAGCAGACCCATGGCCTGGGCTTCGAAGTCCCGGGCGGCGCGGCGCTGGGCGGCTTCGTTGCCGGCGGCACCCGGTGCGCGCAGGGCACGGGGCTGGACCGGGGCCACGGGGGAGCCTAGGGCGGGGGCGTCCATCAGCGGACCTCCAATTCGGCCTGCAAGGCGCCGGCGGCCTTGATCGCCTGGAGGATGGTGATGAGGTCGCGCGGCCCGACGCCCAGGCTGTTCAGCCCGCGCACCAGTTCCTGCAACGTGACCGATTGCGGCAGCACGCCCATGCGACGATTGGCCTGGTCATCCACCTCGATCGCGGTGCGCGGCGTGACCACCGTCTCACCGCCCGCGAGCGGGTTGGGCTGGCTGACCTGCGGGGTCTCGGTCACGCGGATCGTGAGGTTGCCCTGGGCGATCGCGACGGTGGACACCCGCACATTGGACCCCATGACGATGGTGCCGGAGGCCTCGTCGATCACCACGCGGGCGATCTGGTCGGGCACGACGCGCAGCTGGCCGATGCGGCTGAGGAAATCGACCGGGGATCGCCCCCCCAGCGCGACGGTGACGGTGCGCGAATCGGTCGCGGCCGCGACAGTGCCGCGCAGCGCGCCGTTGATCGCCGCGGCGATGCGTTGGGCGGTGGTCAGGTCCGGGTTGCGCAAGGACAGCCGGATCCGGTCCCGCGCGGCCAGCTGGAACGGCACTTCGCGTTCGACGATCGCGCCATTGGCGATGCGCCCCGCGGTGGGCACGCCGCGGGTGACCGATCCCCCGGCGCCGCGGGCGCTGATCGCCCCGGTCGCGACCGCCCCCTGCGCGACGGCATAGACCTCCCCATCCGCGCCGAGCAGGGGTGTGACCAGGATGGTGCCCCCGGTCAGGTTGGTGGCATCCCCCAGTGCGGAGACCGAGATGTCGATACGGCTGCCCGGACGGGCGAAGGGCGGCAGGTTGGCCGTGACCATCACGGCGGCGACGTTGCGGGTATCCAGCTGGCGTTCATTGTCTCGCGTATTCACGCCGAGCCGTTCCAGCATGCCCACCAGCGACTGCCGGGTGAACACGGCGGAGCGCAACCGGTCCCCGGTGCCGTTGAGCCCGACCACCAGGCCGTAGCCGACCAGCTGGTTGTCGCGCACGCCTTCGACATCCGCGATGTCCTTGATGCGGATCTGGCCGGCGGCCGGCGTCGCCAGGCCCAGGGTGAGCAGCAGGGCGGCCAGCAGCGTCTTCGTTGTCGCGTAAACATTGCGGCCCAAGATGCGTCTCCCCCACGCCGCCAAGGGCGGCGGCGCATGCGCGGATCAGGCCCCTCGGGGCGTCCCGCGGGGTTCGGGGGTGGAAGCGCAAGTCGCATGCCAGCCCTGGTGGCGGAGAAGCCCGGCAGTCCTTGCCGGGTCCGGGCCGGAAGTGCCGGCAAGGCGGAAGGGACGGACCATGGTCGGCGTTCGTGGTGTGTCGGGCGGCATGGCGGCGGGGAAGGGGCGCCCGGCGCGGGGTTCGGCCGGCGGCTTCAGCCTGGGCACGACATCGTCCCCCGGCGCGGCCGCGACGCAGGGGGCGGGGCCGGCGCAGGCGGCCGGCCTGCTGGCACTGCAGGAATACGCGCCGGTCGCCGAACGGGATGCCCGCGCCCATAAGCGCGGGGCGGCGCTGTTGCGGTCGCTGTCCGACCTGCAACTCGGGCTGCTGGGCGGGGGTGTGGATCTGGCCCGACTCCGCGCGCTGGCGGCGCTGGTGCCGGGGGATGAAGCGTCCGATCCGGCCCTGGCTGCGGCGATCGCGGCGATCCGCCTGCGCGCCCGGGTGGAACTTGCGCGCCACGGACTGGACGCCGCTTCGTCATCAGACTGAAAAGCGCGCCGTTTCAGGGATTTGTCGTTTTCTCCCCCCTTGGCTTTGTGCATGCCCCGCGTCTATGTTCCGCCCGCATTGAAGGGGGGTGCCCGCTCCGACAGGAGCTGGTGGCACCTTCGTCCCGGGGGAATGAATAGAGATGCTCGTGACGCTGCCGCCGGACTACCGCCCCTCGGATGCCGAGGAATTCATGAGCCCCCTGCAGCTGGAGTATTTCCGGCAGAAGCTTATGAAGTGGCGCCAGGACCTGCTGAGGGAAGCGGGTGAGACACTCTCCTCCCTGTCCGAAGGCGGGATCGCCGAACCCGACCTGACCGACCGCGCCAGCGTCGAGACCGATCGGGCGCTCGAACTTCGGACCCGCGACAGGGCGCGCAAGCTGATCAGCAAGATCGACCAAGCGATCGACCGCATCGAGACCGGCACCTACGGATATTGCGAGGAAAGCGGCGAACCAATCGGCCTGCGCCGGCTGGAAGCCCGCCCGATCGCAACCATGAGCATCGAGGCGCAGGAACGCCACGAACGCATGGAACGCGTCCACCGCGACGATTGAATCGTGGCCGCTGCCGGCGCGCAATCACGCCCGTGCGGCCACCAGCAACATCATCGGCCGATCCATTTCGTCGCGCAGTGTGGGGATGGCCGCCAACTGGTCCGGGGTGGGATTCCACTCCTCGATCCCATCCAGCGTGAAGCCCGCTTCGATCAACTGGTTGATCGTCGTGTCCAGCCGGCGATGGTACTTGACCACGCCTTTGGCGAGCCAGTCGGTGACGCGCCGACCTTCCTGCGCATAGCCATCCAGCGGCCACACCCGGCGATCCGCGTCTGCCTGCATCCAATCCGGCCGCGACGGTGCCATGTAGATCGGATGTTCGATGGTGAAGACCAGGCACCCGCCCGGTGCGAGCGCCTGGTGAATGCAACGGACGAGACGGCCGAAGTCATCGACATAGTGGAACGCCAGGGCGCTGTAGGCGAGGTCGAAGCTCTTTTCCGGTAGCGCGAGGCTTTCCAGATCAGCGCGCAAATACCGGATCGCATCATCGGTGGTGGCCGCGCGCGCCCGCCCCAGCATGTTGTCCGACAGGTCGATGGCGAGGACCTCCGCGGCCCCCTGGCTGCGTGCCCAGCGGGCGAACCAGCCAAATCCGCAGCCGAGATCCACGATGCGCGCACCGGCAAGGCTGGGCAGCATGCGCTGGACGGCCGGCCATTCAGGTGCGCCGTCCAGCCCGTGCACGGACCGCGGCAGGCGGCTGTACCCGGCGAAGAAGTCCGGCCTGTCATAGATATTCTGTGCCATCGCGGGTACTACTCCAGGAAAGGTGGCGGGTCATCCAGCCCGGCCGGCGGCTGCGCCAGCGGATCGCGCCCGATCAGCCCGGCATCATCCTCCGTGACTCGCCCGACGCGCGGGGAGACCGGCCAGACGGCGAGACCCTGCCGCGGATAGGGCCGCAGCAGATCGTGCAACGCCGCCTCATCGGCCGGCGTATCGCCCAGCCAGGCATCCCACGCCTCGGGCGGCAGGATCACCGGCATGCGGTCATGCAGCCCGGCCAGTTCCGGCGCAGCTTCGGTCGTCAGGATGGTGAAGCTGCGCAGGATCGTCCCGTCCGGTGCGCGCCAGCCTTCCCACAGCGCGGCGAGGGGCATCGGCGCGCCATCGGCCATCGCGACGGCGAAGGGCTGCTTGCCGCCCTTGGGCCCATGCTGTTCCCATTCATAGAAGCCATCGGCGATGGCGATGGCCCGCCGCTTGCGGAAGGCGTCGCGGTAGGCCGGCTTTTCGGCGACCGTCTCGCTGCGCGCATTGATCATTCGCGCCCCGCCTGACGCATCCTTCGCCCAGCGCGGTACCAACCCCCAGCGCAGGGCATCCAGATGCCGCGCGCCGGTTTCGGGGTGGCGCCGCAGCACCAGCCCATCCTGGGTCGGGGCGCGGTTGAAGGATGGCGGCAGTTTGGGAATGGCGCCCGAGACACCGAAAAGCCGGGCCACCTCGCCCGAAGATCGCTGCTGGTAATACCGCCCGCACATGGAGCACGCCCGCCTGGCACCCGGCCGGCCGTTGTGTTGCAGCCCACCTAAACTCTTGTCCAGGTCACGGAAACATATCGGTCCTGCAATGCGGGCGCAACGAAGCGGCGCCCTTATCCGCCCGCATGATCACCGCCCCTCGGATTGCCCGCCGCGCCCTTGGCGCCCTTGTCGTCCTCGCCGCCCCGGCGGCCCACGCGCAGGAACGCGACCACGCGCTGAGCGGCGCCGGATCGACCTTCGTCCAGCCGGTGATGACCCGCTGGGCGCGCGCCTTCGCCACGCGGGAGGGCGAGGGCGGCAGCGCCGTCTCCGTCTTCGGCACGCTGGATTATGAAGCGGTCGGTTCGGCCGGTGGCGTGGTCCGGCTGCTGCAGGGCGCGGTGGATTTCGCCGCGACCGACGTGCCGATGGCGCCCGAGGAACTCGACAGCCACGGCCTGGCGCAGTTCCCGATTGTCAGCGGCGGCATCGCCGTGGCGGCCAACCTGCCGCTGGCCGGCAGCGCGCAGCTGCGGCTGAACGGGGATGTGCTGGCGCGCATCCAGATGGGCGAGATCACCCGCTGGTCCGATCCCGCCATCGCGGCACTGCAGGACGGCGCGACCCTGCCCGATGCACCGATTGCGGTGCTGCATCGCGCCGATGGGTCGGGCACCACCTACAACTACACATCCTTCCTCGCCCGGAGCAGCGCGGCCTGGCGCACCGCGCTTGGCGCCGGCTGGACGGTGGCCTGGCCGGTCGGCACCGGCGCGCGCGGCACCCGCGCATTGGCCGAGGCACTGCGCAGCACGCCCGGCGCGCTCGGCTACCTCGATGCCAGCGAGGCCGCCCGCGTCGGCGCGCGGGTCGCACTGGTCGCGAATGACGCCGGCCGCTTCGTCGCGCCGACCGCCGCTTCGGTGACGGCGGCGCTGGAAGGCCTGCCCTGGGACCCGGTGCGGCATTTCCACCAGCCGCTGGCCGCCCCCACCGGGGCGGATGCCTATCCGATCCCGGCGACGGTCTTCGTGCTGATGCGCCGCGTGCCGGCCTCGGCGCCGGGCAGCCGCTCGGCGCTCGCCTTCTTCCGCATGGCGCTGACCGAAGGCGCCGAGGACGCCGCCGCCCTCGGATTCGTCCCGCTCGCCGCGCCGGTTGTGCGGGCGGTGCTCGCCTATTGGCCCGCGCAGATCCGCGGCGCCCGTTGAACCATCACCTCCCGCCGGACCCTCGGTCCCGCGACGCCAGGAGCGCGTAAGCATGCAGGTCGATTTATTCACGCAGGTGATCGTCCCGGTCATCGGGGGCCTCGGCATTTTCATGCTGGGGCTGGAGTTCATGTCGAACGGCATCCAGGCGCTGGCGGTGGTGCGGATGCGCGAGATGCTGGGCAAATTCGCCGGCACGCCGATCAAGGGCGTGCTCGCGGGCACCTTCATCACCGGCATCATCCAGTCGTCCACCGCGATGACGGTGATGACGGTGGGGTTGGTCAATGCCGGGGTGGTCGGGCTGCGGCCGGCCATCAGCGTCATCATGGGGGCCAATATCGGCACCACCATCGGCAACGGGCTGATCGCACTGCCGCTGGGGCCGCTGGGGCTGCTGCTCGGCGGGTTGTTCGCACTGCTGTATATCTTCGCCAAGACCGACAAGCTGAAGAACATCGCGCTGGCCTGCATGGGCTTTGCGCTGATCTTCTACGGGCTGAACCTGATGACCGGCGGCCTGCGCCCGCTGCGCAACATGCCCGAAGTCATGTCCGTGCTGTCCGAACTGCGCGCAGATACCTGGGGTGGCCTGCTGATTTGCGTGCTGACCGCGGCGTTGGTCACCGCCCTGATCCATTCGTCATCGGCCACCATCGGCATCGTCATGGGGCTGGGTTCGGCCGGCGTGCTGGATTGGCAGACCGCGGTGGCCTTCTCGCTGGGCGCTGACCTCGGCACCACCATCACGTCGTGGATGGCGTCGCTCAATCTGTCGAAGAATGCCAAGCGCGCGGCCTACGCGCATATCAGTTTCAACATCATCGGCGTGATGGTGACGATCCCGCTGTTCTTCATCTCGATGGATGTGCTGCGCTGGGGCATGGGCTGGTTCGGCGGTGACCCCGGCGTGCCGGTGATGATCAATGGGCGTGAGACCTTCCCGCTGGTGCCCGTCGCGGTCGGCCTCTACTCGACCGTGTTCAACATCTTCAACGCCGCTTTGCTGTTCCCCTTCATCGGCGTGTTCGAACGGGTGCTGTCCCGTGTCGGCCGCAATGCCTCCGAGGACATCGAGGATTTCACCACGCCGAAATACCTGACCGCCGACGCGCGCGGCAGCCTGGCCACGGCGGTGCCGGTGATCCGTCAGGAGGTCGGGCGCCACATCGCCGCCAGCGCCCTGTTCATCGACAGCGCGCGCCGCACGCCGACGGCGCCGCACGACCTGGATGAACACCGGTTGGCGATCGACATCCTCAGCCGCGACATCCGCTCCTATGCCGCCGGGCTGTTCGTGCCAGGGATGACGCCGCGCCAGCGCGACCTGGTGGCGAGCCTGATCGAGGAGGAGGATTTCGCCTCCGCCCTGGCTGAGACGCTGCATCAGGTGGCGCGGCGCGTGCTGCGCGACGATTTCTCCGCCGAGACGCGGCCGATCGTCGATGCGATGCTGGATCGGGTGGGTGCGGCGATGACGCGGGTGCTGCCGAATGCTTCGGCCGAAGGCCCGCCCAACATGCAGGACCTTGTGGCACTGCGCGAACGCTGCCTGGCCCTGGGCGACACCGTGAAGCCCTTCGAACGCGGCGCGGTCCTGGCCCTGCTGGGCAGCGCCGAGCGCGTGTTCCTGCTGATCACGCGCATCGAGGAGGAACGGCGTTCCGTGCCGCGCGCGATCGAGGAACCGGTCGATGTGCAAAGCGGGTCCCCGTTCGGCGGCATGTCCGCGGTGTCGGCCCAGTAGAACCGGCCTGCCGATCGCCTGGCCCGATGCGATGCATCGGGCCGGGAGCGCAGGGTGGTTCAGAACGGCAGGATGATATCCAGCAGTTCCTGACCGGTCCGCGGCCGCTGCACGTCGCTGATCGTTCCACGCCCGCCATAGGTGATGCGCGCTTCCGCCAGCCGGTCGTGCCGCACCGTATTGTCGGATGCGATGTCCGCAGGGCGGATCACCCCGCCCACCGTCAGGTCCCGCAATTCGCTGTTCACCCGCACCTGCTGTCGCCCGGTCAATACCAGGTTCCCATTGGGCAGCACCTGGGACACGGTCGCCGCGACGCGCAGCAAGACGCTTTCGTTGCGCCGCGTCTGGCCGGCGCCGTTCACATCGGATGTCGAACTGGCCTCGACCAGCCGGGACGGGTCGATGCCGGCGGGAAAAAGCCTGCCATAGGATGATTGCAGGCCGAGCATCTGCGGAATGCCCATCGCCTCGCTGTTGTTGCGTCCGCGGATGGTGCGGTTCTGCAATTCGGCTTCATCCGCGATGGCGACCAGCACGGTGACGAGATCACCGACCGTCGCCGCGCGCTGGTCGCGCAGGAAGGTGCGGCTGCCCGGCCGCCACAGGGAATTGTTCGCCAGCGGCGGATCCTGCGGGTTCGGCATGGGCATCGTCACAGGCCGCCAGCGCGGGTCCTGGGTCGGGTTGGTGATCGCCGCCATCTCAGGCGGGTCGCCCAGCCGGGAAAGCCGTTCGGCACCGGAACAGGCAATCAGCGACAACGGTGCCATCAGCAGGAGAAGGCGGCGCATTTCAGTGACTCCGTGCAACCTGGAGCGGAACGGCGCCGGCCACCACGCGCACGCGCCCCGGCGCGATCGCCTCCGCCTCGACGATCGACCGCGAGCCGAGGTTCATCACCGGCACGGTTTCACCGCGCGCGGCGGATTCCATCGCCCGGCCCTGCGCGGTCATCGCCAGGCCCGGCCCGTCGAGCACCATCAGCACCAGCTGGTTTTTCCCGACGATCTGCGGCGCGGTCAGATCGACGAGAAGATAAGGCAGGTTGGCGGCGATCGGCCGGCGCAGCTGCCGCCCCGCGACCTCCTGCACGCGCTGCGCCGTGCCGGGGCGCACGCGTTCGGCGCGCTGGCGCGTCTCCCGCAGGTCATCCGGTCCGACGATGTCGCCCACGGCCAGCCGACGCGTCGCCACCACCACGGGCACGGTCAGCAAGGCGCGCCCGGTCAGCCGCCCGCGCCAGCTCGCCATGCCTTCGGCGGCGACCACCAGCGTGCCGGCGAAGCGGCGCGTCGTGGCGTCGTAGTGCAGTGCCTCCAGCATGGGCTGCGCCAGCACGCCGAGCGGCACCGCAGGTGGTGCGAAGCCGGGCAGTTCCAGCTCGGCCTCGGGGTCCATGCCCAGCCGGACCAGATCCTCCCGCAGCAGGGCCTCGACTTCCTCTCGCGGCAGGGGGCGGCCCGGGCGCTCGATGATGCTGCGTTCCTCACCCGACAGGGGCCGCCAGGCCAGGCCATGGCGGCGCGCGATCATCGCCAATTGCGATGCATCGAGGATCATCCGCCGCCCCGGCACCGGCGCCGCGCCGACCACCGCCTGCGCGGCGTCACCGGCATGCTCGAACAACTCGCCCAGACGCAGCGTAGCGTCATCGGCCACGACCAGGGGCCGCGGCGCCGGTGGCAGTCCGCCGGCGCGCGCCGGCAGGGCGAGCAGCGGCAGCAGGGCAAGGGCGCGCCGGCGCATCAGCGCAGCCTCGTCAGCGTGGAGAGCATTTCATCGGAGGCGGTGATGACGCGCGAGTTCATCTCATAGGCGCGCTGGGCGGTGATCAGGGAGGTGATCTCTTGCACCACGTTCACGTTGGATGTCTCGATGAAGCCCTGCATGGTCTGGCCGTAGCCGACGGCGCCGGGGGAACCCTGCTGCGGCTCGCCCGATGACGGCGTGGCGAGCAACAGGTTGTCGCCCACCGCTTCCAGCCCGCCCTCATTGGTGAAGATCGCCAGCTGGATCTGCCCGACATTCTGCGGGTTCACCTGCCCATCGATCTTGGCAAGCACCTCGCCATTGGCATTGATGGTGACATCGCGCGCATTGGCCGGGATGGTGATGCCGGGCTGCACGATGAAGCCTTCCGCGGTGACGATCGTCCCTTCCGCCGAGAGGCCGAAGGTGCCGTCGCGGGTATAGGCGGTCTCGCCCGACGGCATCTGGATCTGGAAGAAGCCATTGCCGCGCACCGCGATGTCGAAGCGGTTCTCGGTCTGCTGCAGGTTGCCCTGCTCGCTGATCCGATAGACGGCGGCGGTGCGCACGCCCAGTCCGATCTGCGCGCCCGATGGCAGCGTCGTGCCGGTATCGGCGGATTGCGAGCCGGTGCGGCGCAGGTTCTGGTAGATCAGGTCCTGGAATTCCGTCCGCCGCCGCTTGAAGCCGGTGGTCGAGATGTTGGCGATGTTGTTCGAGATGACTTCGACATTGTTCTGCTGGGCCTGCATGCCCGTGGCGGCGATGGTCAGCGATCGCATCGGTGGTGATCCTTACGGGCGGCGGCGCGGGATGCGCGCGGTTTATGAACGGCGGCGCAGGATGCGCTCGACCGCGGTGGACAGGCGTTCGCCCTCGCGTTCGGCGAATTGGGCGGCGAACTGGAACTCGCGGAGTTCGGCGGTCAGGCGGGTCATTTCCATGACGGGGCGCACGTTGCTGCCTTCCAGCGCGCCCTGCACGACGGCCGGGCGTTCGACCGCCTGCGGGGCCTCGCCGGCCGGGTCGAACAGCCGGTCGCCCTCGGCGCGCAACGCCTGCGGATTGCCGAAGGTGACGACGCGGAGGCGGCCGAGCGTGCCGTTCTCGCTGCGCACCGTGCCGTCGCCCTGGATGGTAATGCGAGTGTCGTTGGGGCAGATGGCGATGGCATTGCCCTCCGCGCCCATCACTGCGAAGCCTTGCATATCGACTAGGCGGCCACCGTCGCCGATCGAGAACCGCCCGGCGCGGGTGAAGCGTTCGCCGCGCGGGGTCTCGACAGCGAAGAAGCCTTCGCCGCTGATGGCGACGTCCAGCGGATTGCCGGTGGCCTGGACCGACCCGGGCTCCATCTCCCGCCAGGTGGCGCGGTCCTGGACATAGGCGACCGGTCGCCCGCCGGGCGCCGCGGTACCGCCGTCCTGGCGGGCGATGAATTCGGCGAAGACCGGGCGCTGTGCGCGGAAGCCCGGCGTGTCGGCATTGGCGACGTTGTGTGCCAGCACCTCGGTGGCGCGGCTTTGCAGCGAAAGGCGTGAGAGGATGATGTAGCCGGGGCTGTCCATGCCGTGGTCTCCGTGCCCGCCGGGGGCCAGGCACCAGGGCAACCGGCGTGCCAGCAACGGCCGGGTGGGGCACCGGCATTTGCTGCCGGGATGCGGCAGCCCGCGCCCCGCACCCGGCAGGCTGCGGCCGGCGCAAGGCTTCCTTAACGGCGGCCATGGAGGATGCCCCCGTGCAGGAGGCATGGGATGACGGCGGCAGCGGCCGAGGCAAGCGGAGCGGAAGCGGGCAAGACCGGGGGGGGCAAGAAGAAGCTCATCCTGATCGCCGTGTCGTTGCTGCTGTGCGGGATCGGGGCGGGGCTGTGGTTCAGCGGTATCCTGCCGCCGCTGCTCGGCATGGGGCCACCGCCGCCGGCCGCGACCGATGCTGCGCCGCAGGCTGAAGCGCCGCGCCCGCCCGCCTTCTTCGACATGCCCGAGATCATCGCCAACCTGAATGCGACGGGGCGGCGCGCGGTCTATCTGAAGCTGCGCAGCAAGCTCGAGATCACGCGCGCCGAGGATGCCGCCGCGATCCAACTCGCCATGCCGCGCCTGCTCGACCTGTTCCAGACCCATCTGCGGGAGATGCGCCCCGAGGAACTGCGCGGTTCCGCCGGCACCCAGCGCCTGCGGGAAGAACTGGTCGCCCGCGCCAACATCGCCGTCGCCCCGCCGGCGGGAAGCACCCAGGCCGCGCCGCGCATCGTCGACGTGCTGTTTGTGGAAATGCTGGTGCAATGAGCGGTGACTCCGACGAGGACCTCGCCGCCGCCTGGGGCGCCTCCCTCGATGAGGAGGAAGGCGCCACCGCCGATGCGCCGACCCCGGATGCCGCGCGGGTCCTCAACCAGGCCGAGATCGACAGCCTGCTCGGCTTCGACGGCAAGGGCGGCGACGGCGGCGAGGAAAGCGGGATCCAGAGGATCATCTCCTCTGGCCTGGTCTCCTACGAACGCCTGCCCATGCTGGAGATCGTGTTCGATCGCATGGTGCGGCTGATGTCCACAACGCTGCGCAATTTCACGTCGGACAATGTGGAAGTGTCGATCGACGGTATCGTCTCCCTTCGCTTTGCCGATTATCTCAATTCCATCCCGCTGCCGGCGATGCTGGGGGTCACCCGTGTCGAGCAATGGGACAATTACGGCCTGGTGGTGGTCGATTCGGCGCTGATCTATTCGGTGGTCGATGTGCTGCTGGGCGGGCGGCGTGGCACCGCGGCCATGCGCATCGAAGGCCGCCCCTACACCACCATCGAGCGTACCCTGGTCGAACGGCTGATCGGCGTGGTGCTGGAAGACCTGACCGCGGCCTTCGAACCGCTGTGCCCCGTGGTGTTCGGCTTCGACCGGCTTGAGGTGAACCCGCGCTTCGCCGCGATATCGCGCCCGTCCAATGCCTGCGTGCTGGTGCGGTTGCGCGTCGATATGGAAGACCGCGGCGGCAAGCTCGAATTGCTGCTGCCCTACGCCACGCTCGAACCCGTGCGCGAATTGCTGTTGCAGCAATTCATGGGCGAGAAATTCGGTCGTGACAGTATCTGGGAGACCCACCTCGCCGAGGAACTGCGGTCCACCGAGGTCGCGCTCGATGTCGTGCTGGATGAACAGCTGGTGCCGCTGTCCTCGATCGTGGGGCTGAAGGTCGGCGATCGCATCGCGCTCGGCGTCTCGCCCGGCGCCCCGGTGCGGCTGCGCTGCGGGGAGGTGGCGCTGTTCGAGGCCGAGCTCGGCCGGCAGGAACAGCGCCTGGCCGTGCGCATCTCGCGGGAATTGGAACGCGGCCGCGGGAGTGGGGGGGTGCCGGCATGACGCTGCTCGAATGGGGCCTGCAAGTGGTCCTGCTGCTGCTGCTCGGCGCGGCCATTCCCTTCGCGCTGCGGCTGGAACGCGCGCTGCGCGAAATCCGCGCCGATCGTTCGGCGATGGACGGCAGCGCCCAAGGTCTGGGCGAAGCCGCCCGCATGGCCGAAGCCGCGATGGTGCGGCTGCGCGCTTCGGCCGAACTGGCCGGGCGGCAGGTCGCCGAACGCATGGCGACGGCTGAACCGCTGCGTGACGATCTGCGCTATCTGATCGAACGTGCCGAGACGCTGGCAGACCGGCTGGAAGGCCTGGTGCGCGCCGGCCGCCCGATCGCGCAGGAGGCACCGCGCAGCGCCGAGCCGGCACCGTTGCAGAGTCAGGCGGAGCGCGACCTGCTGCGCGCCATCGCCCTTGGCGCGCGGGCGGCGCGCTGATGGTGCGACCGCGTCTGCTCCCGGCGGCGATCCTCGCCATGGCGGGGCTGTTCCTGGTCAAGGCGGAGACGCTGCTGACGGCATTGCCGGTGATGGCCCCGGCGCGCGCGGCAGACCCGCCCACGCCCGCCACGCCGGCGGCGGCG
>JALHQB010000022.1 GCA_022842185.1 Acetobacteraceae bacterium | reverse complement strand
GCCGCCTCGGCTCGCATCCAGCCTGTCTTGCGCGGTTCGTTGCCCAACAGCGCATCGAGGAACTGGCCTGCCGACGCGGCCACCCGATCCTGCGTGAACAGCGGCCTGATGCGCTGCTTAGCATCCCGCAGCGACGCCGCCCAAAGCGACAGCGTATCCACAATCGACGCGCCACCCGTCATCAGATCCTGAATCATGGTCGCCCATAGATTCAGAGCCTCATCAGAAATGCAACTGTAGTGCTAGGGTACCCTAAATCTCAGCATCTCAAACACCTCCGTCTCAAGCCTCGGGATGTCCACAAAACCGGGTCAACGCCAACTTCAACTTCGGTCACGCGCCTGCTCTGGCTCACGCTGCTGGTGCCAGGCATCCTGGACGGGCGGCAACCAGGGGGCATGACGCTGCCGGGGCTTTTGGAGCCCGAGTTGTGGTCGCGAACACGTTGGAAATTCGTTCAGCACGCATGGCGCATTTCCTCGAGGCCAATTTTAACGAGGAAGGTTCAATCTCCCAACATCGCTTCGCCCTCGAATTGCTTCTAAGGTTGACCTGAGCCGGACTCTGCGCCAGCGAAAACCGAAGGCGGTAAGCAATGCACATTGTTCCCACGTCCCGACGGGCGCTCCTGTCCGGCCTGGCCGGCACCACCCTTTGTCGCGCAGCCATTGCCCAACCCTTCCGTTGGCCGCAGCGCACCGTCCGGTTCATCGTCCCGTTTGCTCCGGGCGGTCCCGTCGAGGTCCCGGCGCGTTTCATCGCCGACTACCTGACCCCCCGGCTGGGCCAGAACGTCATCGTCGAGGCCCGGCCCGGTGCCGGCGGCGCGCTCGGCATCCAACTCGTCGCGCAATCGACGGACCAGCACAGCCTGGTATTCACGACCGGGTCGGTCGCCATCCTGCCATCCCTGCAGAAGAATCCCGGCTATGACCCGATCCGCGACCTGACGCCGGTTTCCGTGATCTCGGAATCGGCCATGGCCATCAATGTCCGCACGGAATCCGCCATCCGTGACCTGAACGATCTTCTGGCCCGTGCGCGGGCGGTACCAGGCCGCATCACCTTTGGATCGAGCGGCGTGGGCACCACCACGCATCTGCTCGGCGAACTTCTCAAGGTGCGTGCCGAGATCGACATGCTGCACGTCCCGTACCGGGGCACGGGCCAGGGTCTCGGGGCGCTTTATGCCGGAGACGTCGACCTGTTGCTGACGGATGCGAGTGTCCCGATCCCCCATATCCGCGACGGCCGCATGCGGACGATCGCCGTCTCAAGCGCCGCGCCGATCACCGCACTTCCGGGTGTACCAACCGTTGCCTCCGCAGTGCCGGGTTTCTCGATGGTGCTGTGGTTCGCCCTTCTCGGGCCCGCCAATCTGCCACCGCAGGCAGTGGAACTATTGGCGCGGGAAATCGACCCGCTGCGCGACACCAGCGTCCTGGCGCAGCGCATGGAAGCCGCAGGCGGCAAGCTCCTTGTGACGGGGCCCGAGGAACTTGCAGAGCGCATTCGCCAGGAGGTGCCGCTTTGGCGCCAGGTGGTCAGGATGGCCGGCATCACACCCGAATAGAAGGCCACACCGCCGCCTGGATCGAGCATCTTCACCCGCCTGACTAGAGCGTTCTACGCCAGTACGGTCTGGCGCAGAACTCTCTATGCCCTTGTTTGAGCGAGCATCTTCACCCGCCTGACGGATTCCAGTCAGACGCGATCTGCTCTAAGTCCAGTCAGGCGCGATCCGCTTCATGGCGTGTCCCGTGGCGCGGGCTGTCCGGCCTCCACCGTACGGTTCCAGAACAGGACCCGTCGCTGGATCGCCTGCAGGATGGAATGCAGCGTCACGCCCATGATCGAAAGCACCATGAACAGCGCGAAGGCCGCCGCGATATCCAGCGAGAAATTGGCCTGCAGGATCAGGAACCCGATACCCCGATTGGCGCCAACGAACTCGCCCACGATCGCTCCGATCACCGCGAAGACGATCGCCGTATTCAGCCCCGCGAACAGGAACGGAAGCGCATTGGGGAACCGCAGGAAGCGCAGGATCTGCCAGCGCGATGCCGACAGCGACGCCAACAGGTCCAGCCTGTCCTGATCCACCGATTTAAGCCCGGCCATCACATTGACCAGCACCGGGAACAGCGAGACCAGCGCGACGATGATGACCTTCGATTCCATCCCGAAGCCGAACCACACCACGATCAGCGGCGCGACCGCGACCTTCGGCACGGTCTGCAACGCGACGATGTAGGGATAGACGATCCGCTCGAGTGCGGGAAACACCACGACCATGACCGCGATGGCAATGCCCAGCGCGCTGCCGAGCAGGAAGCCGCTGACGGCCTGGAAACACGTGATCGCCGCATGGCCAAGATAATTGGCCTGCGCGAAGCCGCGGACGAAGGCGACGATCACCGCCGATGGCGCGGGGACGAGGAAGCTTTCCACCTGCAAGGCGCGGATGATCGCTTCCCAGCCGCCAATGAACAGGACGAAGACGATCAGCGGCACGAATTGTCGGCGCATCCAGCGCAGCAGCGCGTTCACAGCTCCGCCCCCCTGCCGCCGAGCAAGGCGCGAACATGGCGGACCTGCTCAGCGAATGCGGGTGCGAGCATGTCGTCCAGGCTTCGGAGCCGCGGCATCGTATTGGTGATCACATCGAGGATGCGCCCTGGCCGAGGCGACATCACAACGATGCGGTCGGCGAGGAAGACCGCCTCGGCGATCGAATGGGTGATGAACACCACGGTCTTGCGCTGCGCCTGCCAGATGCGTTGCAGCTCCAGGTTCATCTGTTCCCGCGTCATGGCGTCGAGCGCGCCGAAGGGCTCGTCCATGATCAGGACCGGCGCATCCTGCACCAGGGCGCGCGCGATAGCCGCGCGCTGCTGCATGCCGCCTGAAAGCTCGGCCGGGTAGTTCATCGCGAAGCGGCCCAGCCCGACCAGATCGAGCAACTCCATGGCACGGTCGCGGTAGCGGGCTTTCGGCAGCTTCAGCACCTCGATCGGCAGCAGCACGTTGTCAAGCACGCTCCGCCAGGGAAACAGAACCGGACTCTGGAAGACGATGCCGACATCGCTGCGCGGTCCATCCACGCGGCGTCCTTGCAGCAAAATCTCGCCGCCTGTGGGGCGCCGCAGCCCGGTGACGAGCCGCAGCAGAGTGCTCTTGCCGCACCCGCTCGGTCCGACCACGGCGATGAATTCACCAGGCGCGACATCCAGCGTAATGCCCGACAGGGCCTCGACGGCGCCTGGCCCGGCGCCGTACACCATTCCCACATCGCGGATCGAAAGCGCCGCGTCGCCGATGGCCTCAGGCGGCACGCGCGCGTCGCTCGACGGCTGCGGTATCCATCTGGTTCACCGCCGGGATCAGCGCGGTGGACAGCAGCGTCGCGCTGTCGATGGCACGATCCATCAGCTGCTGCTCAACCATGAAGGCCTGCAACCGGTCCCACATGCCCTTGTCCATCGACCCCCAAGGGCTGGCCGCGTCATCCCAGCGACGCCAGAGCTCGGCCGAACGCGTCAACACGTGCTTCGCGCGGCTCATGGCTTCCGCCTCGGACAGGCCGGTGGGCTGGCCAAACATCTTCCAATGCTCTCGCACCGTCGCCTCGGGCGCGAGCTGGGCGAAGATCGATCCGGCGACGACGCCACGCAAGGCGCCCGTCACCGCGGCGGGATTCTGCTGCAGGAACGCGGTGTTGGCGATGATCACCGCGCTCGGCTGGTCGCGCTGGAAGTAGCGCAGGTTGATGCCGAGCGTTTCGATCAAGGCGTGCTGCGCGCGGAACAGCGACAGCGCCTGCACGCGGCCGGCGCGAAGCGCCGTTGCGGCCGCAGCGCCGTTGCCCACCGGCAGCAGGTTGACGTCGTTCTGCGGATTCAGCCCGGCCTCGGCCAGCATCGCGCGCAGCGACGGGATGGCGCCGCTCGCGAGGTTGGCGACGCCGATGTTCTTGCCCTTGAGATCGGCAAGGCTGCGGATCGGGCTGTCCTGCGGCACCACGATCTCATAGATGTTGCCGCGGTCCTGGAGATAGACGGAGGTCACCGGCAGCGTCGGATTGCGCGCCTTGGCAAGCGCCACGACCTCCATGCCGACATAGCCCATCTGTACCTGTCCGGCGGCGACGAGTTGCAGCGTGGCGGCCGAGCCCGCCGCGGTGCCGAATTCCACCTCCACGCCCTGCTCGCGATAGAAGCCGAGCGGTATGCCGAGGAACAGGAAGCCGTGATACGCCTCGACCGTCGCGGAGGCGCCCCACACCTTCAGCTTCGGCAATGCCTGCGCCGCGGCATCGCGCGACAGCACCCCCGGGCCGGTCGCAGCGAATGCGCCAGCCGTGGTCAGGCGGCCGAAGCCGCGCCGAGTCATATCCATCGCCCTACTCCCCATCCTGTCCGCCCGCCTGTGCCGGTCCGGTGCGGACGGCTGTGACATGCCGTGCCGGCCTTCCTGTCAATCTCAGTTCGCGAAGCGCGGGATCACCTTTTCCCCGATCAACTCGATGGAGCGCAGGACCTCGTCATGCGTCGCATGGCCAGCCTGCAAGAAGAACACCATCTGGTCGATGCCGATCGAGGCCCATTTCTCCACCTGGCGGCACACCGTATCCGGACTGCCGCCGATCGCCATGGCGTCCTCGATCAGTTCGTCATTGCTGCGCTTGCCGATCTTGTCGTTGATCCGGCCGACGCCGCCATCGGTCTGGAAGCGGACCGTGTTCAACTCGGCATCATTGTCGCCATAATACCAGCGCGCCGCCGCGCAGGCTTTGTCGCGACCGATGCGGTCATCGTCATGCACGGCGCTGATGGCGAAGACGCCAGTCTGCTCGTTCACCACCCGCGCCACACGCTGGGGTGCATCGGGGTTGCGGATCGCCTCGCGATAGGCAGCGACACTGGCTGCCGTCTCGGCCGGCGTGTTGCGCGTGACCCCGATGCAGCCGAAGCCCTGGTTACCCGCGCGCGTCCAGGTCTCCAGCGTGGACGCCGCGACCCAGACCGGCGGATGCGGGCGCTGCAGCACGCGCGGCACCACATGGCGCGATGGCAGGTCGTAATGCTCGCCCTTGAAGCCAGGGAAGACCTCGTTCTCCATCATGCGCAGCACCGCCTCGATGCCTTCCTTGGACTGGCCGCGACCCTTCTCGGTGTCGCCGCCAAGGCCCTCGACCACATAGCGCGAGGTGCCGCGCCCAATGCCGAAATCGCAGCGGCCGTCGCTCAGCACATCAAGGGTGCCAACGCGCTCGGCGACGTTGAACGGATTGTGCAGCGGCATCAGGATCACCGAGAAGCCCAGGCGGATGCGCTGCGTCTTCTGCGCGATGGCGGCGAGCACCATCTCGGGGGAGGAGCAATGCCCGATCTCGATGAAGAAGTGCTGTTCGGTGATCCAGAAATGGTCGAAGCCGGCGGCTTCGGCGGCGACCGCCTGGCTGATGCAGTTGTGGAAACCGTCCCGCTCGGTGCGCTCCGTCCATGGCCGCGGCATTTGGATCTGCGTCATCAGCCCGAACTTCATCGCCGTCCCCGTCTTGTCACGCACCGAGATTGGATTGGCGGCGATCAGGCGTCCAAGGCATATTGTGCATGGCAATCATAACCTGATCGTTGAATCGTCGCATGATGGACATACGCGCCCTGCACTATTTCCGCACCGTCGCGGAATTCGGGTCCTACAGCCGTGGCGCGGAGTTCCTGCGCATTTCGCAACCCGCCGTCAGCCGCCAGATCCGCAAGCTGGAGGAGGATCTCGGCCGCCCCCTGTTCCGCCGGACCGGACACGGGGTTGCGCTGACCGAGGCCGGCGAGATGTTGCAGGAACGTGCGCAGATGCTGTTCCGCGGCCTGGAGCAGGCCCGTGCCGAGATCCGTTCGAGCCGGCGCGGTCTGTCGGGCACGGTTTCCCTGGCGCTGCCGTCGGGTGCAGGACAATGGCTGCTGCCGCCCCTCGTCGCGCGATTCCGCGCCGAATACCCGGACGTGTCGTTGCGGGTGCTCGGCGGCTTCTCGGGCGCGCTGCATGAATGGCTGGTGCGCGGCCGGGCCGACATTGCCTGCGTCCATGATCCACTGCCCCAGCGCGGCTTCCGCATCCTGCCGCTCGTCGAGGAGGAGGTCTGCCTGGTCGGTCGGCCCGGCAGCCCGGAACTGCGAAAAGGTCATGTCCGGCCTGCCGACCTGGCCCGGCTGCGGCTTATCCTGTCGAGCCGCGCCAATGCGTCGCGTCGCCTGCTCGAAGCCTGGCTGGAAGGGACTACGCCGCCGGAGCCGCGCATCGAGGTGGACGACCACGCCATCCTGCGGGCCCTGCTGCGGGGCGGCGCGGGTTTTGCGCTGCTGACCCGCGGCGGCTTCGCGGCGGAAGCGGCGCGCGGGGAACTCGTCGGCGTTCCATTCCGGCCGAGCGTGGCCTGGACGCTGTGCCTCGTCACCGCCGAGCAACCGGCGCGCCCCGACATACTCGAGCCGCTGATCGCCACCATGCGCGCCGTGGCGGAGGAGCTGGCGGACGGCGACTGGCCGGTGCAGGCCTTGACGCACGATCGAACGAACGGCGCATGAGATGCATGCGCCAAAGGCCTTGGACGCCGCGATTGCTTGTCCATAGCCTCGCCGCCTGACCGACGGGAACCGACCAATGTCGAAGCATGACTTCACGCCAGCGGAATTCGCGGACCGGCTTACCCGCGCGCGCCGCGCCGTCGCGGCAGCCGGCCTCGACTGGATGGTGTTGTTCCATCCCGTCTCCATCCTGTGGCTGACCGGCGGGGAGGCGAAGTCCTTCCAGACCTTCCAATGCGTGTTGCTGGCCGCGGACGACCGGCCGATGGTGTTTCTCTCGCGCGCATCGGACCTCGCGGAATGGCGTGCGGATTCGCTGCTGACGGAGATCCGTGGCTGGGGCGGGCCGGAGCCCGAGGACCCGATCGACGCCTTCGCGCGGCTGGCCCGCGATCACGGGCTGCTGTCACGCCGCGTCGGAATGGAAGTGCCCGCCTATTACCTGAGCGCGCCGCATTACACGCGCCTGCGCGACCTGCTGGGCCCGGCGCTGGTCGCTGAACCGACCAACCTCATCCATGACCTGAAGGCCGTGAAATCGCCGGCGGAACTGGCCCTGGTACGCGAGGCGGCGGCGCATGCGGATGGGGCGTTGGAGGCCTGCATAGCCGCGGTTCAAGAAGGCCGCTCCGAGCTTGAGTTAGCGGCCATTGCGCATCACGCCCTGCTCTCCTCCGGCTGCGGCTTGCCGGCGAGCACGATGAACCTCGTGACCGGTGAGCGGCTCTGCTACCCTCATGGCGCGCCGACTGCCCGGCGGCTGGACGCCGGCGATGGCGGCAATATTGAGCTTGGCGCGGCTTTCCGGCGCTATACCGCAACCCTCGGACGGCAGTTCCAACTCGGGCCGGTGCCGCCGCGGATTGCGGCGTTGCACGAGGTTATCCGCGAGGCCGGCGATGCGATGATGGCCGCGATCCGGCCCGGCGTCGTGTCCGAGGAGCCGCATCTCGCCGCGAAGCGCATCATCGCCGCGGCAGGCTGCGACGCCTATCGGCTGCACACCTCCGGCTACGGTCTGGCGCCCGGCTTTCCGCCATCCTGGGGCGACCCCGTCAACATGTTCGGCGGCGGCACCACAATCTTGCAAGAAGGCATGGTGCTGACGATCGAGCCACCGATCTTCGTCGAGGCAGAGCGGATCGGCGTGCGGATGATCGACAATGTCATCGTGACGGCGACGGGTGCCGAAATGCTGTCCCGCGTGCCGCGGCGAATCCTGATGGCAGGCGTTAGGCCACACTAAATATCCGCAGAATTCGAGGGCGTAACAGCGATGGCGCGCATGTTGGCGCGCTATGGTTGGTGTAGGTGGGGCGGTCACCCGTCGACGGTTCGCCCAACGAAAGCAGGCCAAAGTGTTTGCTCTCGAAGTTTCGGACTTCGGGCACGTGGGGCTCGAACCGCGCCACGCGCCCTCCGCGCTGAAACCGGCCTTTTGACTAGGTTTTTGAGTTGCGCACTAAATTGCCCCTAGTCAAGAGACACGGACCGAGGCTCAGCCGTATCGGCGTCCAGCCAGTCAACAGGTCTGCACTACGAAGCCTGGGAAACCTGCCAGTCAGCGCGGCGCCTGGTCAGGCGGAGAGCGGGACACCCAAGGAAACTGGCGGACAGGGTGTCCGCCCAAAGCGACACATTTCCAGCCTACTAGAGCCCTGTTGGAAATTTTACCCAACATTTTACCCCACATTGCGCCGGCGCTGTCTCGCGCACCTCAGGTCAAACTCCCTATATTTCGTCAGGCTGAAAGCCTTGGCGTAGTCTAGTCAAATCACTCTCTAAGCAAGCCCGCGATGCTGGACCGAACAATGGCATGTGCGAGAGCTTTGTCGGTGTCGGCAAGTGCCGGTGCGCCGTTTTCCACTTGCCGTATGGCTCCGGCAGGTCTTTCCAGTGCGCACCGGCGCGCAGGACCCACAGGCAGCCGTTGACGAACTGCCGGGTGTCCGCCGCCGTCCGGCCCGCATCGCCCATCTTGCCCGGCAACAGCGGCACTCTGCGCGCCCACTGCCCCTCGCTCAACTCGTATCGCTTCGTCCCATCATCGGCCTCGTGCTCAAACACGGAACCCCATGAATCAGCACTTCGACCTATTGGGAATCCGCAATGTCGATCCGTCCTAGGTCAGCGACTGTATTTTGACACCACCACGCCGCAGCAGAAGCACGACTATGCCGATGGCCACGACGCTCAACGCGATCAGGAGTGTCGCGATGGCGGTAATGGTCGGATTCACCTGGAGCACCAGCTCGTTGAACATCCGCTTCGGCACCGTGTCGTATGGTCCAGCGATGAAATGGGTGACGATCACCTCGTCGAAGGACGCGATCAGTGCGAAGATCCAGGCGGCAAAGACACTCGGCAGCATATTCGGCAACAGCACGCGGCGGAACATCGTGGTCGTCGAGGCGCCAAGGCTCAGCGCCACCTGTTCGATCCTGTGGTCAAATGAACGGATGGCCACCGACATCACCAGGACGACATAAGGCACCCCGAGCACCGTGTGGCCGATGATAAGGCCGGGCAGCGAGCCCAGCAGCCCGATCCGCGCGAAGAAAATGTAGAGCGCAACGGCGATGATCACGCTCGGCACCACCAGCGGGGCGATGAACACGCCCTCGATCAGCGCGCGGCCGCGGAAGGTCCCGCGCACCAGACCATAGGCCGCCAAGCTGCCCAGCAGCAGCGCGATGGTGCTCGACACCAGCGCGATCAGCGCCGAATTCTTCAGCGCCGCCACCCAGCGCGGATCGCCGAGAAAGGATTCGTACCAGCGCAGGGAGAAGCCCGGTGGTGGGAACTCCAGAGAATTGGCGCTGGAGAAGGACATCGGGATAACGATCAGCGCCGGCAGGCACAGGAAGGCCAGCACAAGCACGCCGCTCGCTGCGAGTAGGAAGCGGGTCATGACGTGGCCCCGCGCGCGCCGATCCAGCGCGACATCGCGAAGCAGGCGAGCGTCACCACTAGCAGTACGGTGGACAGCGCCGCCGCTGTCTCCCAGCGGGCGAATTGGTTGATCAGCAAGTCGAGAGCATTGGCCACCATAGGCACGCGCCCGCCGCCCAGGATCGCCGGCGTGATGAAGAAGCCGAAGGTGAGGATGAAGACAAGGATCGACCCCGCCGCAAGCGCCGGGAGGCTGAGCGGGAAGAATACCCTCCGGAACACGGTCGCGCGACTAGCTCCGAGCGATTCAGCCGCCTGCATCAACCGGTCGTCGATGCGCACCATGGCAGCGAAGAGCGGCAGGACAAGGAAGGGAAGCAGGACGTTGGTGGTACCGATCACCACGCCGAGTTCGTTGTACAGAAAGGAGACCGGCGCTCCGACCAGCCCTAGGTCGAGCAGCACCCGGTTCACCACCCCCGCATTACCCAGCACCACAATCCAGGCATAGGTCCGCACGAGAATGCTGATCCAGAAGGGCAACACCACCAGCGCAACCGCCAGCACCTGCCGCTGGGGCGACAGGTCGCGCATCCAGTAGGCCAGCGGATAACCCAGCAATGCGCAGGCGACCGTGGTGATCAGAGCGATCTGCAACGTGCGGCCAAGGACGCGAAGATAAACAGAGGTCTCGATCAGGTCCTGGTAGTGCTCGATCGTCCATTCGGGCTGGGTGACGCTGCGCGCCAGCATCAGCGCGATGGGCAAGATGAACAGCGCCAGCATGAGCAGCAGGAGGGGCAGGACATAGCCGAATTCCGCCGGCATTCGTCGGATCATCGCCATGCTGCTGCCTGCCCTTCCCACCGTCGCGTCATTCAGAGCCCGAGCTTGAATTCCTGCCAGCGCCGTTCCGCCGCGTCGCGGTTCTGCGCCCACCATTCGGGATTGCCCAGCACCTGAATCGCCTTGTTCGTGCTGGTCGTCGGGAAGTCGCCAAGGCGCGCCTGCGGCAGCAGCGCTTCGAGGGTCGGGCTCGCACCGGTGTAGGGGATGACCTCGGCCGCCACGGCCTGGTTGCGGGCCACCGACATCTCGTGCAGCAGGCCCATCGATGCGGCCTTCTCGGACGGGTTGGCGCCCTTCGGCACGACGAAATAGGCGAGGTCGAGCAAACCCTGCGCGTAGCTGATGGTGATCCCTGGCTGCCCGGCGACGCGGCCCGAATAGGAGGCGGCGTACTGCACCTCATTGTCCTTCAGCAGCTGCGGCGGCTGCGCGCCTGCCGCCCACCAAACCGAGACGCTGCCCTTGATCTGGTCGAGCTTACGGAAGGCACGGCGCAGGTCGAGCGGATAGAGCGCCCCCGGCGCCACGCCGTCGGCCAACAGCGCCATCGGCACGGCGAGGGTGACGTTGTCCGGCAGGGTGCGCTTGCCCGGGAAGTCGCGCACATTCCAGAAATCCGCCCAGCTCGTCAGCGGCTTCGCATCGGAGCGCCAGGCCATGATGGTGGAATAGTACTGGTAGCCGAAGGCGTGGGGCAGCTTCGCTTCCTCGAACATCGGTTCGGGGTTGATCGCGGTCCAGTCAAGCGGCTCGATCAGGTTGGCCGCGTTCGCGATGGCAACCGACAGGCTTCCCAATTCATACAGCACCGCGGTGATGCTACGCGACTCGACCATGGCGCGCAGCTTGCCGAGCGGATTTGGGTTCTCGCGGATCACTCTGATGCCGGTGCGCGCGGTGAAGGGGCGAATGTAGCCGGCCTCGATGGAATCGCCGGACAGGCCGCCTGCCTCGACCATGCGGAACTCCCGCACCTGGCCCTGGGCACGGGCGATGCCCGGCAGAGCGAGCCCGCCGGGAATGGCTGCGAAGGCGGTGGCCTTCAGTATCGTGCGCCTGCTGGTCATGCTCATGTCTCCCTTGGCCGATCCTCGGCGGAACTCATGCGGGCGGCGCGGCGCCATCCGCAACGATCCAAACATCATCCGGCTGCCAGGTCGCGCTGACACGGGCGCCGGGGGCGAATCCATTGTTTCCGCCAGGCGCGACCGCGATCATGGGTCCCGCCGGCGTCTCGACATGATAGCGCACGAACTGGCCGAGGTAGACGCTCTCCGTGATCATGGCCGGCACAATGCCGATGGCCTCATCCGCTGCGAGGATCAGGCGTTCTGGCCGTAGGATGGCGGTGACGGGCGTGCCCGGCCGCCGCGCGGCCGCACCACAGGGAATTACGGTGCCGCCATCCATGACGATCGACCGTTCGTCAGACCCGACGCGTCCTTCGAAGACATTCGCCGCGCCGAGGAAATCCGCGACGAAGCGGTTGCTCGGACGCAGATAGGCATTCTGGGGCGCCGCGATCTGCTGCACCTTGCCATGATCGAGCACGACGATGCGATCCGAAAGCGACAGCGCTTCCTCCTGGTCGTGCGTGACAAGGATGGTCGTTATGCCGAGCGATCGCTGCAGGCGGCGCAGCTCGACCTGCACCTCCTCGCGCAACTTGCGGTCCAGCGCACCGAGCGGTTCGTCGAGCAGCAGGATGTCCGGCTGGAACACGATGGCCCGCGCCAACGCCACGCGCTGCTGCTGCCCGCCGGACAATTGGCTCGGCTTGCGGCGGCCGAAAGTGTCCAGGCGCACCCGCGCGAGGGCTTCCTCGACGCGCCGGCGTGTCTCGGTGGCACCGATGCCACGGACCGACAATGGAAAGGCGACGTTGTCGAACACCGTCATGTGCGGAAACAGCGCGTAGCTCTGGAAGACCAGGCCGATGTTGCGCTGGGCCGCCGGAAGCGCCGTCACGTCGCGCCCGCCGATATGGATGGAACCGCCCGTCAGCTGATTCAGGCCGGCAATCATGGTCAGGACGGTCGTTTTGCCCGAACCGCTGGGGCCGAGGATGGTGACGAACTCACCCGGCTCCACATCGAGGGAAACGTCGTCCACCGCGGCGAAGGCGCCGTAGTGCCGCGACACGCCCTTCAGATGGATCGAGCTCAAGGCTGCCGACCCTGCAAGGCAACGTCAGGATGCCAGCACACGTGTCGTCTCCTCGACCAGCGCGGTGGCGATCAGGTCGATCTCGGCCGCACCCATCGGTGTGGACAGCGACCCGGAACAGTTCGGAGTCAGCAGTATGCCGCGGTCGAGCATGGCGAGGTGGATCTTCGGAATGGCCGTTTTTGCCAGCGCGTCCGGATAGCAGGATCGATAATCGGTGATCGGGGCCGAGGTCAGGTGCAGGCGGAACAGCGAGCCGTAGCCGGTCATCTGCGCCGCGATCCCGGCCGCCGCGAAGCCTGCGTGGATGCGCGCGCGCAGCGTGTCGCCCAGGCGGTTTAACCGATCGACCGCGGGCTTGTCGAAGGCTTCCAGCGTAACCAGGCCGGCCACCATGGTCAGCGGATTGGCGCTGAAGGTCCCGCCATGCGCCACCGCCGGCGCGCCGTGGGTGTGGTCGAACACCGCCATGCGGTCGGCGGGTCCGGCGACCGCGCCGACAGGCAGCCCACCGCCGATGATCTTGCCCAGGGCGATGAGGTCTGGCTCAAGCCCGAACACTGTATGCGCGCCGGCATGGGCCAGGCGAAAGCCGATGACCTCGTCGCAGATCAGCATGATGCCGTACCGGCGGCAGGCGTCGCGGATGGCATCCAGCGTGCCCTGTGGCGGCGGCACCATGCCGGCCTTGGAGGTGAGGGTGTCGAGCACCACGCCTGCCAAGCGCGGGCCTTCCCTCTCGAGGATGGCCGCGCAACGCTCAGGGTCGGCATACGGCAGCACTACGACGTCACTGGCCACGCCCGGCGGCGTGCCGCGGTCATAGACCACCGCCGCAGGATCGCCGCCGGGCCCGTCCCAATTGGCGGGGCCGGAGCCGAGACTGACTTCGAGATGGTCGTAGGCACCGTGATAGGCGCCTTCCATCTTCGCTATGGCGGGCCTGCCGGTCAGCCCGCGCGCCGCCTTCACGGCGAACATCACTGCCTCGGTGCCGGAATTGCAGAAGCGGACGTGTTCGCAGCGTGGCGCTCGATCGCGGATCGCTTCGGCCAGCGCCGTCTCATACTCGGTCGGCAGGCCAAAGGCGGTGCCGCGGCCGATGACGTCACGCAGTGCCTCCACGGCAGGCGGGAAAGCGTGGCCGTGGATCAGGGAGAAGAAGTTGTTGGCGCAGTCGAGGATGCGGTGGCCGTCGATATCCTCGATCCAGCAGCCCTCGCCACGGGCGGCGTATGGCGGATGCGGTGCGAACCACGTCGCGCTCCGCATGCTGCCGCCGGGCACGACATGCTTCGCGCGTTCAAAGGCGCGCGCGGACCCCATCCCGAACTGCGTGGCATTCGAGGGATTGGCCGATGTCGTAACAGGCGAGCTCATCCGGAATTCCTTGCAGGCAGTGCAATGCAACAAGGCATGAGAGGGGTCGTCAACCCATCGAGGCACGAGCGAGAGTGTTCCTTGATCCCATCCTGCCGACTTGGTGAGCACGAGGCTGCAAACCCGGTCAGTTCAGGGGCTGTGCGGCGCCTTGCGACGCCTGATCCGCGTTGGATGACGCGAGGAACACGCGCCGGGTTTGCCAGAGTCTATGGGCTTGAGTTACGCTGCAATGAGCAGGTCTTCACGCGTTTCAGAGAAATGTGCTGCGGTCCCAGTGATCGGGATGTTGCCGGTTTCCTGCCCTTGGCGGTTAGTTCGGTCGCGCGCCCGACCCCGCACCATTTGACCCCACTTTCGAGTTCGGTCGATACAAACCGGGCAAAATCAGGACCGAACAGCGTTCCCGGCCCGGCGCCCACATCGGCAGAACGCTCCAGCAACTCTGAGAGCCTGACTCAAAATTGGTCATATCCGTGCCAATCGTCGGACAAGAAGTTGGATCGTGGCGAGGTGGATGAAGGCGAGGGCGACCTCGACGATGCCCTCGTAGTCCTTGGCTAGGCGTCGGTTGCGGCCGAACCAGCTGAAGGTCCGCTCGATCACCCAGCGACGCGGCAGCAGTTCCCAGCCCTTCGGCGCGGAGCGTTTGACGATCTCGATGCGAAGTCCAGGAACGGTGGCGACGGCTTCGTTGACCTGATGGGCGAGGTAGCCTGCGTCTGCGCAGACGAGTTCGAGGTGCGGGCAACGCGAACGCAGCCCTTCGAGCACCAGCGCCGCACCGTCGCGGTCCTGAATGCTGGCCGAATGCACCACCACGCGCAGCGGAAGCCCCAGCGTATCGGTCAGCAGATGGCGCTTGCGCCCCTTGGTCCGCTTGCCAGCGTCGTAGCCCACCGGGTCCGCCGCAGGCCCCCCCTTTCCGCCGCCCGAGCGGTCTGGCTGTCGAGGATACCGGCGCTCGGATCGGGCTCGCGTCCCTGACGCTGGCGCTCGGCTTCGACCAGCGTTGCCGCGATCGCCTCCCACACGCCGTCGCGCTGGAAGCCACGGAAGATGTTGTAGACCGTGCTGCGCGGCGGGAACCGCCCGTCCCGCGGCAGGTAACGCCAAGGACAACCCGTGCGCAGCAGATAGAACGGCGCATCGCTCGCCGCGCGCATGTCCGTCTCCCGAGGCCGCCCGCCAGGTCGCGCCGGTGGGATCAGCCGTTCCAACTCCGACCACTCCGCCTCCGTCAGGCTGCTCGGGTAGTCTGCCGCCGACTGCTCGTGCCGCGCGCGGTGCGCCTGCGTCCACATCGCCGTCCCCCCATCACAAGGCGACCACAACAGAATCATACCACTCCCCGCCGCTACAAACACTTTTGGGTCAGGCTCTAAGTCCTTGTTTAAATGAGCATCCTCACGCGCCTGGCTGATTCAGTCAGGCGCGATCCGCTCTGGGTCTGGAAATGCCGGCCCGGTCCGGACATTCTGCGGTCACGAAGACGCGAGGTTGGGGCGGGCCCCAGCGCATCGTGCCCTGTTGCCGAAGCTTTCATGGACGCAGTCGAGGGGATCATCGTTTTTGTCGCGGTATTGGCCGTCATTGCCGTGTGGCGCCTGGTTGCCGCCATCCGCCGGGCGTGGGACGGCGATATCGAGGATCTGTTCGAGGATGTGGTCGTCCGCCGCCTTGTGATGGCATGCGCCACGATCGTGATACTGGTCGTTGCCGTCCCGATGCGGGGTTCCATGCGATCGCTGCTGGGGATTGTCCTGGACTGAAATGCGATGCCAGTGATGCGGTCGGCGGGCGCCGTCGCTCAATCCGCCGCCTGCGCCCGCCGCGCCGCGGTATGGCGATTCTCCGGGACCCGCAGTCCCAGATTCTCGCGCAGCGTCTTGCCTTCATACGCCGTGCGGAAGATGCCCCGGCGCTGCAGTTCCGGGATCACCAGGTTCGAGAAATCCTCGAACGGCTTCGGGTAGTAGTTGCAGATGACGTTGAATCCGTCTGCCGCATCCTTCTCCAGCCATTCCTGGAGTTCGTCGGCGATGTAGTCCGCGGTGCCGACCAGCACGCGATGGCCCTGCGCGGCGGAGACGGACCGCGCCACCTGACGCAGCGTCATGTTGCCCTTCTTCGCCATGTCCATGATCAGCTTCTGGCGCGACTTGGCGGAATTCGCCTCCGGCAGGTCGGGCATTGGGCCGTCCAGCGGGTAGGAGAAGATGTCGATGCCGCGGGTGAAGCGCGCGAGCGCCGACAGCGCGACGTCGTCGGGCAGCAGCGCCTGGAGCTGGTCGTACTTCTCCTGCGCTTCCTCCATGGTGCGGCCGATCACCGGCGTGATGCCAGGCATGATCTTGATGTCGTCCGGGGAGCGCCCGAACCTTGCCGTGCGGCCCTTCACATCGGCGAAGAATTCCCGCGCGGCGTCCAGTTCCGTCTGCGCGGTAAAGACGACGTCGGCGGTGCGCGCGGCAAGCTCCCGCCCCGGTTCGGACGACCCCGCCTGTGCCACGACCGGCCGGCCCTGCGGCGTGCGGGACACGTTCAGCGGTCCGCGCACATTGAAATGCGCGCCGTGGTGGTCGAGGAAATGCATCTTGTCGTGGTCGAACCAGATGCCGCTTTCCTTGTCCTTCAGGAAGGCATCGACCTCCCAGGAATCCCAAAGCCCGGCGACGACTTCATAGAATTCGATGGCGCGTTCGTAGCGCTTCGCGTGGTCCACATGGGTGTCGAGGTTGAAGTTCCCGGCCTCGTCCTCGATCTGCGACGTCACCAGATTCCAGCCGCAGCGCCCATTGCTGATGTGGTCGATCGTCGCGAAGCGGCGGGCGATGTTGTAGGGCTCGTTGAAGGTCGTCGTCGCGGTCGCCACCAGGCCGATATGCGTGGTGCCGACCGCCATGGCGGCGAGGCAGGCGGTCGGTTCCAGCTTCACCGTGCGGCACAGCCGTGTGCGCGTCATGTCGCCGGCCTTCATCGCATCCGAACCGGCGACCGCCACCGTGTCCTGGAAGAAGATGGTGTCGTACAGATGCTTCTCGGCCATCTGCGCCAGGCGCATGTACCAGGCAAAATCCATGTCGGTCTCGGTGGCGGCGTCCGGATGGCGCCAGCCGGCGAGGTGATTGCCTGGCGTGCTCAGGAAGGCACCGAGCTTCAATTGCTTCTTTGACATGGAACCTCTCAGGGCGTGCGGCGGATGCCGGTGGCCATGGTGTACTGATCGCCGCGCGGGACAAGGGTGATGTTGCGCGACATGCCCCAGGCGGATTGCACGAAAAAGATCGGGATGATTGCCATGTCATCCATCGCGCGCCGCACCGCGGCGAAAGTGGTCGCTTCCCGCCGCGCATCGTCCATCTCGGATTCCGCGCGCGTCAGCAGGGCGTCGAGCTGGCTGTCCGAATAGCGCCCGCGATTGGATGCGCCATGGCCGGTCTGCGGATTGTAGGTGCGGATCAGGGACGTCATGCCTTCGGCCGCCATGCCCGTGGTGGTGGCGAACATCGACAGGGACATCGAGAATTCCGGCGTGCGGTTCGGCCCGCCGCTGGCGCCGCGGCGGAAGAAGATGGCGGTCGGCACGGCCTCGACCTCCGTGCGGATGCCGATCGCGGTCAGCATCTGGCCCACCGCCTGGCACACCCGCGCATCGCCGGCGAAGCGGTTGGACGTGCAGTGGATGGTCATGTTGAAGCCCTGCGGATACCCCGCTTCGGTCAGCAGGGCACGGGCGCGTGCGGGGTCGAAGGCCAGCGGCGGCAGCGACGGGTCATGCCCGTTGAACCCCGGCGGCGCGATCTGGTTGGACGGCACGGCGCCGTTTTCCATCGCGCGTTCGGACAAGGCGGTGCGGTTCAGCGCCATCGACAAGGCTCGGCGCACCCGTGCATCACGCAGCGGATTGGGGTTCAGCGGCTGCCCATCGGCGCCTGTGACGTAGGTCGAAGTCTCCCGTCCACTGTCGATATAGGCGTAGTTGTTGAAAGCGGCAGTGGCGGTGACAAGCCGCGAGCGGGCATCCGACCGCACGCGGGAATACAGGCCGGGCGGCACCGCATCCACGACATCGACATCGCCGGCGAGCAAAGCGGCGACGCGAGCGCTATCCACCGGAATGAAACGATAGACGACGCGTTCCCAGGGTTCGGCCGGGCCCCAATACTGCGGCGCGCGTTCCAGCGTGACATCGGCACCATGGTTGAAGCGCACCCAGCGATACGGGCCGGTGCCGACCGCGGCGCGTCCGCCGTTGAAGTCTTCCTCATTGGCGCCATCAGCCAAGGCAGCGCGGACGATCATGATGGAGGTGAGGTAGGCCGGCAGCAGCGGCGTCGGTGCCGAGGTGCGGATCAGCAGCGTGCGGTCATCCAGCCGTTCCACGCTGGTGACGGCGCGCAGCGCCGGGCCATAGGTCCGCAGCCCGGTCGCTTCCCGCGCGCGTCGAACCGAAAAGGCGATGTCGTCGATGGTCAGCGGCGATCCGTCATGGAAGCGGACATTCTCGCGCAGCTTGAATTCCCAGGTGGTGCCGTCGATCGGCCGCCACGATTCCGCCAGGCCCGGCCCCGGCTGCAGAAATTCATTCTGGAAGGTCAGCGATTCATAGACCTGCATCTGCACGTTGCGGTTCGGGCTGTAGGATTGATGCGGGTCGGACCCATCCACCGCCGCCTTCATGCCGATCCGCAGCGTCTGCGCCGCGGCGGGCGAAGCGACCAGGGCGCAGGCGAGCAGCAAGGCCAGGCCGCGTGTATTGGTTCGCATCGTCAAAATCCCCGTTGTCATTCGGCGGCGCTGCCCAGCGTCTGCGAGACGGCCGCGCGCCGTGCTGCGGCCGCGGGGTGTTCGGGCCAGGCGAGGCCGAGATTCTCCCGCAGGGTCCGACCTTCATAGGCGGTGCGATACAGCCCGCGCCGCTGCATTTCCGGGATCACCATCTCGACCACCTCCTCAAGCCCGCCGGGCAGCCAGGTGGGCAGCAGGTTGAAGCCGTCCGCGCCGCCGCCGTGGAACCACTCCTCCATGGCATCGACGATGTCCGCCGGCGTGCCGACCACCATGCGGTGGCCGTTGCCGCCGGCGATCGACAGGTACAATTGGCGGATCGTCAGGTTCCCGCGTCGTGCCATCTCCAGGAAGATGCGGCCGCGGCTGTGGTCGCGTAGGTCGTCCGGGTCGGGGTCCGGCACCGGTCCATCGAGGTCGTAGGCCGACAAATCGCCCAGGTAATTCGCCAGGGCGCCCAGCCCGACGACTGGCTGCACCAGTTCCTGCAGCACTTGGTAGCGATCATGCGCTTCCTGCCGCGTGCGGCCGGGCACCGCCATGATGCCGGGCATGATCTTGAGGTGTTCCGCATCACGGCCGTACTTCGCCATCCGGCGCTTTACGTCGTCGTAATAGGCGCGCGCGTCCTCGAGCGTCTGGGACGCGGCATAGATCACGTCGGCGGTCGCCGCGGCGAGTTCGCGCCCCTGGTCGGATGCGCCGGCCTGGATGATGATGGGTCGCCCCTGCGGCGTGCGCGCGCAATTGAGCGGACCTTTCACCCGAAAGTGCTGGCCCTCATGGTCCAGCACATGGACCTTCTCGGGGTGGTAGTTCAGGCCCGATGCCTTGTCGCGGATGAAGGCATCGTCTTCCCACGAATCCCACAGGCCCTTGACGACATCGACGAACTCGATGGCGCGGTCGTAGCGGCCGGTCTTCGGCGGTGCGCCGACCAGGCCGAAATTCTGCGCCTCCATGTCGGTCGCGCTGGTCACGACATTCCACGCCGCGCGCCCGCCGCTGATGTGGTCCAGGGAGGCGAATTTCCGGGCGATGTGGTATGGCTCGTTGTAGGTGGTCGATGCCGTTGCCGCGAGGCCAACATGGGTTGTGACCATCGCCAGCGCCGACAGTAGAGTCAGCGGTTCGAACTGCACGTTCTTGCAGGTGTGGGACAGCGCCCCGGCCGGCACATCATTGAAGCGGATGCCGACGCCATCGGCCAGGAAGGCCATGTCGAGCAAGCCGCGCTCGGCGGTCTGCGCAACCCGCACGGCGTGCTGCAATTCCATGTTGCCGCCGGCTGAAGCCTGCGGGTGCCGCCACCCGGCCAGGTGGTAGCCCATGCCGATCATGGAAACGCCAAGACGGATCTTGCGTGGGGCTGCCATGCGCGTGGCCCTCCGGTGTCGCGTGCCGACCGCGCTGCCGCCCCGCATGGGGCCTTCGGCGGAACACGCCAGGACCGGAAGCAAACACCCGGGCCTGCCGCGCGGCAATCCGGGTCTGGTGCGCATTGTTGACGCTGCCGCACGCGGTTGAACGTCGCGGCGGCAGCCTGTGCGGAAAAGCTGGGCAGCGACCGAGGCGTATCACGCCCGCGGCATGAGGCCTTGGCTCATGCCGCGGGCGTGATCGCGCATGGCTGTCGGGATCAGACGACCTTGGGGGCCGCTTCCATCCAGCGCCAGTACATCTCGCGCGCCTGTGTCGCGAAGCGGCCGATTTGCATGTCCCGGCCGTTGTATCGGGTGCAGGGCTGCACCTTGGCGTAGTTGCCCGTCGAGAAGATCTCATCCGCCGTTTCGAGATCGGCGGGCTTCACCGTACGTTCCTCGACCACCACCCCTGCATCCTTGAACAGGCCTATTACGCGCTGGCGCGTGATGCCGTTGAGGAAGGTGTGGTTGATCGCCGGGGTGATCACCTGGCCGTCCTTGGCGAACCACAGGTTGGCGCTGGCGAATTCCGCCACATGGCCGATCGCGTCGCACATCACGGCGTTGTCTGCACCCTGGCTGGCCGCGAAGGCTGAAGCGCGTGCGCCGTTCGGATAAAGGCAGGCAGCCTTGGCGTCGGTCGGCGCCATTTCCGGCGTCGGGCGGCGGAACGGCGCCATCACGGCCGAAAAGCCGGCCCAGGGCGGGATCGGCGCGTCATAGACGGACAGGATGAAATCGGTGCTGTCCGGGTCCGGCCGTGCGGCGCCCAGGCCCTTGCGGATGAAGAACATCGGCCGGACATACAGTTCCGCGTCCGGACCCATGCGGCGGATGCCCTCCCGGCACAGCGCCTCGATCTCGGCCGCCGTCCTGGTCGGCTTCATCAGCATCGCCTTGGCGGAGGCAACCGCGCGGGCACAATGACGGTCGAGGTCGGGTGCGAAGCCCTTGATGGCGCGCGCCCCGTCGAAGATCACCGATCCGAGCCAGAAGGCGTGGTCCATCGGGCCGACGATCTTCGGCTCCTCCGTGGTCCATGTGCCATCGTACCAGAACACGCCGGCCATCTTTTCCTCCAGGTCCGTGTGGCGGAGGATGTGCCACGAAGGCAGCACCCGGAGAAGAGCCTGCCAGGGGAGGACGCCATGGGAGAATATTTTGACGCGCGGGAGACGCGCAGCGCCGATGCGCGGGACGCGGAGCTGGCTCGGGTGCTGCCTGCCGTGGTCGCCGCGGCTGCGCGCGCCCCGGCCCAGGCGGCTCGGTTGGCGGGGATTGACCCGGCTTCGGTGACCGGGCGGGCGGCGCTGGCGCGGATTCCTGTGCTGCGAAAGGCGGATCTGCCGGCAGCGCAGAGAGCGGCCCCGCCGTTTGGCGGCCTGGTCGCGCCGGCACCGGGGGCCTTCGCGCGCCTGTTCCTGTCCCCCGGGCCGATATTCGAGGGCGAGGCCCGCCAGCCTGACCCGTGGCATATGGCCTCCGCCTTCTTCGCCGCCGGTTTCCGGGCGGGGGAGGTGGCGCTGAACACCTTCGCCTATCACCTCACGCCCGGTGGCTGGATGATGGATCATGGGTTGCAGGCGATCGGCTGCGCCGTGATCCCGGCCGGGCCCGGCAATACCGAGGCGCAGCTGAACCTGATCGAGGCATATCGCCCCGGTGGCTACACCGGCACGCCCGACTTCCTGAAGATCGTGCTCGATGCGGCGGAGAAGGGCGGGCGGGATGCGCGGTCGATCCGCCGCGCGCTGGTGTCCGGGGCGGCCTTTCCACCATCCTTGCAGGCGGAAATCAGGGCACGCGGCATCGATGCCTACCAGATGTACGGGACGGCGGATCTCGGTTGTGTCGCCTATGAGACGCCTGCACGCGAAGGGCTGGTGGTGGCGGAGGACGTGCTGGTCGAGATCGTCCGCCCCGGCACCGGCGACCCGGTGCCGGATGGCGAGGTCGGCGAGGTGGTCGTGACGGTGCTGGATGTGGCGCATCCGGTCCTGCGGCTGGCGCTGGGCGACCTTTCGGCGGTGCTGCCCGGCGTGTCGCCCTGCGGGCGCACGAATACGCGCATCGTCGGCTGGCGCGGCCGCGCGGACCAGACCGCGAAGGTGAAGGGGATGTTCGTGCGGCCGGAGCAGGTGGCGGAGATCGCGCGTCGGCACCCCGGTATCGGCCGGCTGCGGCTGGTGGTGACACGGGATGGCGAACAGGATGCGATGACGCTGCGTGCGGAGGCGGCCGATGCCT
Source organism: Acetobacteraceae bacterium (assembly GCA_022842185.1). Lineage (GTDB taxonomy): Bacteria > Pseudomonadota > Alphaproteobacteria > Acetobacterales > Acetobacteraceae > Neoroseomonas. Next base: position 37,874 of record JALHQB010000022.1, on the reverse strand, counting down.
TGGCCGATGCGCTTGCCGCGTCCTTGCTGGCGGTGACGCGCTTGCGGGGGGTGGTGGAGACCGTGGCGCCGGGCAGCCTGCCCAATGATGGCAAGGTGATTGCGGATGAACGGCCCATCGCTTGAACCGCATTTGACCGCCCCCCACGCGCCGCTTAGCGTCGCGCACGGCTACCAAAGGGGAGGGCACGCCATGACCGTGCATTTCTGCGTCCATGACGAAGGCGATTCCGCCGGCGTCGTGGTCGTCGAGGGAATCAAGTCCGGCCAGACGCTGAATGGCTGGATCATGGACCAGGACAAGATGATCGAGTTCCCGGCCAAGTCGGACATCCCGATCGGCCACAAGGTCGCCATCAAGGCGATCGCCAAGGGCGACACCATCATCAAATACGGCGTGGATATCGGGAAGGCCGTCGCCGATATTGGCGCGGGCGAACATCTGCACGTCCACAACGTCAAGACGAAGCGGTGGTAAGCGCCATGGGCATCAATCTCAAGAACGCCACCTTCGAAGGCTGGCGCCGCGACAATGGCCGCATGGGCGTGCGCAACCATGTGCTGATCCTGCCGGTGGACGACATCTCCAACGCCGCGGCCGAGGGCGTGGCCCGCAACATCCAGGGCACGCTGGCGATCCCGCATGCCTATGGGCGGCTGCAATTCGGCGCCGACCTCGACCTGCATTTCCGCACCATCATCGGCACCGGCTGCAACCCGAATGTCGCGGCGGTTGTCGTCATCGGCATCGAACTCGGCTGGGCGTCCAAGGTCGCCGAGGGCATCGCCAAGACCGGCAAGCCGGTGGAATACTTCGCCATCGAGCAGAATGGCGACATCAACACCATCGCCGCCGCGTCCCGCGCTGCGTACCGGATGGTGAAATACGCCACCGCGCTGAAGAAGACCCGCGCGCCTATCGTCGATCTGTGGGTGTCCACCAAATGCGGTGAATCCGATACAACCTCGGGCCTCGCCTCCTGCCCCACCGTCGGCGATTCCTTCGACAAGCTGTGGGAGAACGGCAATACGTTGGTCTTCGGCGAAACCACCGAGTTGACCGGTGGCGAACACCTGGTCGCGGCGCGCTGCAAGACGCCGGAAATCCGCGCCGAATTCATGCGGATGTTCGACCGGTATCAGGCGATTGTCGAAGCCAACAAGACCTCCGACCTGTCCGACAGCCAACCCACCAAGGGCAATATCGAAGGTGGCCTGACCACCATCGAGGAAAAGGCGCTCGGCAACATCCAGAAGATCGGCAAGAAGTGCACGGTTGATGGGGTGCTGGACAAGGCGGAGGAACCGACCCACTCCGGTTTGTGGTTCATGGATTCGTCCTCTGCCGCGGCGGAAATGGTGACGTTGTGCGCGGCTTCCGGCTTCGCGGTGCACACCTTCCCCACCGGGCAGGGCAACGTGATCGGCAACCCGATCGTCCCGGTCATCAAACTGACGGCCAATCCGCGCACCATGCGGACCATGTCCGAACATGTGGATGTGGACGTGACCGGGCTGCTGCAGAAGCAGATGAACCTGCACGACGCCGGCGAGGCCCTGCTGGACAGCATCATCCGCACAGCGGACGGTCAGTTCACGGCGGCGGAAATCCTCGGGCACCGCGAATACAGCCTGACGCGGTTGTACGAGAGCGCCTGAGGCCGCATGGAGAGGGGCGCTGCCCCTCTCCAAACCTCACCCCGCCAGGCCACAGCGTGGCCTGGACCGCCATCATTGGGTGCCGGGCGGGCAGGTCACGCACCGAACCGTCATGCAGGGCGCCAGGTGATGGTTTCCAAAGGCCTCGGGCCTTTGGCGGGGAAGGGTTCGGGAAGGGGCAGCGCCCCTTCCTGACGCTCCGCCCCTCGACCAGGGCGACAGGTCCGGCTCAGCGCGAACCACCGCTGACGATGAAGCACTGCTTCGTCACCATCGCGCTGTCATCAGCCGCCAGGAACAACCCCATCCGCGCAATGTCCTCGGGTTCGATCGCATCGGGCAGGCATTGGCGCGCGCGGCCGGCGGAAATCCGGCTCTCATCCTGATACCACAGCCGGCGCTGCCGCTCCGTGATGACCATGGCGGGCGCGATGGCATTCACCCGGATCCGGTCCGGCCCCACCTGCCGCGCCAGCGAATTGGTGAATCCGACGATCGCCGCCTTGGCGGCGGTGTAGGCCGGCAGTTCCGCCACGCCATTCATCCAGGCGCAGGACGACATGTTGATGATCGACCCGCCCCCAAGTTCGCGCATCTGCGGCACCACCGCCTGCGCGGCAAAGAAGACATGGCGCAGATTGACCGCCATCGTCAGGTCGAACGCGTCGGGCGTCACCGCCTCGAAGGCTTGGCGCTGATCATTCGCGGCGTTGTTCACCAGCACCGCGGCGGGGCCGAGCAGGCCGAGCACCTCGGCGAACGCCTCCCGCAAGGCCGCGATGTCGGTCAGGTCGCAGCGCACGAACAGCGGGCGCGGGCCATGCTCGCGCGCAATCGAGTCCGCCAGCGCCGTGCTGGCGGCTTCGTCGATATCGAGGAAGGCGACGCGCGCGCCATTCGCGGCGAAGCCGCGGGTGAAGGCCTCCCCGATGCCGCTGCCGCCACCGGTGATAATGACCGTCCGCCCTTCCAGGCTGGCGTAGCGCGTGAAGCCGATCATGCGATGAGGCGCTCCGTCGCGGGGTCGAACAGGCACAGTTTGCGCGCATCCACCGCGAAGCGCGCATTGCCGCCCACCGGCAGGCGCACGTCCGGCGAGACGCGGCCCAGCAGCTGTTCCCCGCCCAGGCGCATCAGCACGATGGTCTCGGCCCCGGTCGGCTCGGTCATCTCGACCGGCGCCTCGACGGCGATGGACCCGCGTTCATCGGCGCCGAAGCGGCGGTCTTCCTCGGCGATACATTCGGGGCGGATGCCCAGCACCACTGCGCGGTCCTTGAAGGCGCCGGCGCCGGCCTCGGCCTCGCGCGATAGCGGCAGTTGGATCGCATCCGGCCGTCCCGCGCCGATCACCGCGGCAAGCCCATCCCCTGCGCTGACCACGCGGGCAGAGACGCAGTTCATCGGTGGCGCCCCCATGAAGCGGGCGACGAACAGATTGGCGGGGCGGTTGTAGATCGTCTCCGGGTCGGCGAATTGCTGCACCTCGCCCTGATGCATCACAGCGATGCGCGTTGCCATCGTCATCGCCTCGATCTGGTCGTGGGTGACATAGACGATGGTCGCGGCGATGCGCCGGTGCAGTTGCTTAATCTCCAGCCGCATCTCGACACGCAGCTTGGCGTCAAGATTGGACAGCGGTTCATCGAACAGGAACAGCGTGGGATCGCGCACCAGCGCGCGGCCCATCGCCACGCGCTGCCGCTGCCCGCCCGACAGCTGCGACGGTTTGCGATGCAGCAGCTGGTCGATCTGCAACAGGCGGGAGACACGCTCCACCGCCTCATCCTGCGCGCGCTTCGGCACGTTGCGACATTCCATGCCGAAGGTGATGTTCTGCCGCACCGTCATGGTCGGGTACAGCGCGTAGGACTGGAACACCATGGCGATGTCGCGGTCCTTCGGCTCGACATCATTCACCAGGCGGCCGCCGATCTCGATGGTGCCTTCGCCTGGCGCCTCCAGCCCGGCGATGATGTTCAGCAAGGTCGATTTGCCGCAACCCGAAGGGCCGACCAGGACGAGGAACTCGCCGCTATCGACCTCAAGGTCGATGCCTTTCAACACCTCCTGCGCGCCGAATCGCTTGCGGACACCGGCGATGCGCAGTGCCGACATGAATGCCCCCTATTTCACGGCGCCGGCCGTCAGGCCGCGCAGGAAGTATTTTCCGCCGAACAGATAGACCAGCAGCGTCGGCAGCGCGGCGATCAGCACCGCCGCCGATTGCACGCCGTATTGCGGTGCTTCGGCTACCGACACGGATAATGCGATCAGCGCGGCCGTCACCGGCTGCTGCGCGCCGGTGGTGAAGGTCACGCCATACAGGAACTCGTTCCAGATATGCGTGAACTGCCAGATCACCGTGACGATCAGGATCGGCGGCGACAGCGGCAGCACGATGCGCCAGAAGATGCGGAAATATCCCGCGCCATCGATCTTTGCCGCCTTCAGCAGGTCGGGCGGGATGGCGACGTAGTAGTTGCGGCAGAACAGCGTGGTGAAGCTGATCCCCTGGATCACATGGATGAACACCAGCGCGGTGATGGTGTTGCTCAGCCCCAGGTCGCGCAGCACCAGCGTCCAGGGCACCAGCTTCATCTGTTCGGGCAGGAACACGCCGAGCGTGATGATGCCGAACACCCAATTGTCGCCTCGGAAGCGCCACAGCGCGATGGAGTATCCGTTCAGTGCGCCGATCAGTGTGGAGATGATAGTGGCCGGCACCACCATCAGGATCGAGTTCCACATGAAGGGCGAAATGCCCTCGCAGCGTTGGGCGATGCAGTAGGTGCCCCAGGCCTTCCCGAAATTGGACAGCGCCAGTTCGCGCGGCCAGCCGACCACCGAGGTGCTGCCGATATCCTGTTCGGTTCGCACCGAATTGAGCACAGTGACGATCAGCGGCACCAGGTAGAAGGCCGCGAAGGCGACCAGCACCGCATAGATCACCCAGCGGCTGAGCGGCGCCTGTCGACGGATGGCCTCAGCCATGGCGGGCGTTCCTCCGCTTGCGCCATTGGACGAAGGCGAAATAGGGCAGCAGCACCGCCAGCAGATACAGCAGCATCAGCACCGCCGCGGCCGAACCGCGCCCGAGCAAGCCGCGCTGGAACATCAGGTCGTACACCACCAGGGATGGCAGTTGCGTGGCGAGGCCGGGGCCCCCGCCGGTCAATGCGCGCACCAGGTCGAAGGTCTTGATGGTGTATTGCAGCAGGATCACCATGACGGCGATGAAGATCGGCCAGATCGCCGGTAGCACCACGCGGCGATAGATGCGCCACGGCCCGGCACCGTCGATCTGCGCCGCCTTGTACAGATCCGCATCGACCGAACGGATGCCTGCCAGGAACAGCGCCATCGCGAAGCCCGAGGCCTGCCAGGCGCCCGCGATGACGATGGTGTAGATCGCCATGTCGCGGTCAACCACCCAGTCGAAGCGGAACGCCTCCCACCCCAGGCCGCGTACCAGCTTCTGGATGCCGATGGAGGGATTCAGCAGCCAGGACCACACCGTGCCTGTGACGACGAAGGACACCGCCATCGGATACAGGTAGATGGTCCGGAGCACGTTCTCCGCCCGGATGCGCTGGTCGAGCAGCACCGCGAGCGTCAGGCCGATCGCCGTCGTCAGCACCACGAACCCCGTGCCGAAGATCAGCAGGTTCTCGGTCGCGATGGCCCAGTTCCGCGACGCCAGCACTGAATTGTAGTTGCGCAGCCCGACGAAGTCGTTCTCCGGGATCAGGGTCGAGGAGGTGAAGGAGATCCAACTCGTGTAGCCGGTGAAGCCGATGATGTGGACCACACTGACCAGCAGCGGCGGCCACAGGACCAGATGCACCAGCCATGGTGCCAGCGCGGCGCGCCAGGACCGGCGCGGCGCCGCCGGCCTGCCCTGGACATTCACCTCAGCGCGCCGCTTCCACGGCGTCGGCCAGGCGCGTGACCGCCTGCTCCGGCCGCACAGATTTGTTGTGCACGAACTCGGTCAGCACATCGATCATCGCCGCCGTCATGGCGTTGGGCTGCGCCATATTGTGCGCGAGGCTGAGCAGCGACTGGTTGGCCCGCACGGAAGCCGCAAGCGATGCCGCGGTCTCCCGCTGTCCGGCCGACCAGCCCGCACCCGACAGATCCATATCCGTCCGTACCGGAATGGACCCCGTGGTCTGGGAATAGGTCTGCTGGACCTCCTTGCTCATGACCAGCCGCGCCATCAGCATCTGGCCGGCCTGCAACTCCGCTTCGCGGCGGCGCCAGAAGATGAAGGCGTCGGCGTTCAGCAGGAAGGCGGGCGTGCCGTTGTCCACCGGTGCCTGGCCGATCAGGTAGTCGTCATCCGAGAAACCGGCGTGGCGGATGACGCCCTGCGCCCAGCCGCCCTGGATCAGCAGACCCATCTCCCCGCGAATGAAGCGCGGCAGGAAGGTCGAATAATGCTGGCCGGACGCCGCCGGGTCCATCCATTCGGACATCATGCGCAACTGCCGGAAGGCGGCGAGCACCGCCGGGCCGCGCAGCGTGCGGTCATCGAGTTCCATGATCGCGCGGCGATACGCGGCCGGGTCGATGCCGACGAGCGCGGTCTCGAATTTCTGCCCGTCATCCGGCCGCTGGCCGCCATTGGCGACCGGGGTGATCCCGGCCTCCTTCATCTTCGCGGCCAGCGCGTTGTATTCGGCCCAGGTCTTCGGCAGGGCCGTCGCGCCGACCTTCTCCATCGCCTTCTTCGATGCGTACAGCGTGTTGGTGCGATAGATCTGCAGCGGCAGCGCGATCCAGCGCCCCTGCGGCTTGTGCAGCCTGGCCAGGTCGGGTGCCACCACCTGCTCGTAGCCCGCCTCGGCGACCACCGCGTTGAGGTCCACGGTCGGCGCGATGCGCGACCAGGCTGCGATCTCCGGCCCCTTGAGCTGTGACGCGGCCGGCGGATTGCCGCCCAGGATGTCGGCGCGCAACTTGTTCATCATCTCGGTGGTGAAGCCGGGAACCGGGTTGTGTTCCCAGGTGCCGCCGGCCGCCGTGAAGGCCTCGCCGAGCTTGGTGATGGCAGCGCCGTCGCTGCCCGCGCTCCACTGGGAGATGACGGTGATGCGCGGCCGCACGGCTTGCGCCCGCGCCAGCGAAGGTGCGGCGGCCAGGCCAGCGGTTGCGGCGAGCAGCCCGCGGCGGCGGATGTCGGGACCCATGGTTTCCTCCTTGCGCGGGGCGTTTGGTCCGCCTCGTCGTATGGCGTCGCCGTGCCCTGTTGCAGCCGGGCATCAGCGATCGTCGCGCAGCATGCACGTTCAGCCCCGCCGGGGGCAAACACCTGTTGCATCACGGCGGCACGCAGCCCCTAGGGTCCGGCGCCGTGCTGGGTTAGCGTGGCCGCAACGACAAAGAACCAGGAGAGGAATGCGTGTCCATGATCCAACGCCGTTCGGTGCTGGCGGGCCTGCCCGCCGCTGCCCTTTTGCCCGCCGTCGCCCGCGCCCAGGCGGGCTTTCCCGATCGCCCCGTCCGCTACGTCGTACCCTTCCCGCCCGGTGGCCTGACGGACATCATGGCGCGCCTGGTCGGCCAGAAGTTGTCCGACATCTGGGGCAGGCCCGTCGTCATCGAGAATCGCGCCGGCGGCAACGCGCTGATCGGAGCGGACGCGGTGGCGAAGGCCGCGCCCGATGGCCATGCGCTGCTCGCCATCACCATGACTCACGCCGTGAATGCGTCGCTGTTCCCGAACGCGCCCTATAATTTCCGCCAGGACCTGACAACGATCTCGGTGCTCGGGTCGCTGCCGCTGGTGGTGGTGGTGAATGCGGAAAAAAGCCCGGCGCGGACATTGGCGGATTTCATGACCGCAGCGCGCACGCAGCGGATGAATGCCGGATCGTCGGGCACCGGTTCACCGCCGCATCTGGGCATCGAGCTGGTGCGCGCCGCCGCGCGCGCGGGGGACAACATCCAGCACGTCCCCTATCGCGGCGGGGCGCCTTCGGTGACGGACCTCGCGGCCGGGAATCTCGACTTCATGGTGTCGAACCTGCCGGAGTGCATCGCGCAGATCCAAGGCGGGCGGCTGCGCGCGCTGGCCGTCACCTCGGCCGAGCGCCACCCGCTGATCCCCGATGTGCCGACGGTCAAGGAGGCGGGCCAGCCGTCATTGGAGATGACCAACTGGACCGCGATGATGGTCCAGGCCGCGACCCCGGCGCCGATCATCGCCAAGATCGAGGCCGATACCCTGGCCGCGATCCGCGATGCCGATGTCTCCCGCCGCGCACGCGAAGGTGGCTTCACGGTCGAGGCCTGGGACCGTACACGGTCCAACGCCTTTGTGGCGGCGGAAACCGCGCGCTGGGCGCGGTTGATCCAGGATGCGGGGCTGCGCGCGGATTGATGCGGATTTCCCTGAAAGACGCGGAGGCACTGGCGCGCACGGCCCTGGCCGCCGCCGGTGCGCAACCCGAAATGGCCGCGACGACCGCCCGCGCGCTGGTCGCGGCAGAAGCCGCCGGCCAGGCCGGGCATGGCCTGTCGCGGGTGCCGCAATATGCGGCCTTCCTGAAGAACGGGCGGGCCGATGGCGCGGCACGGCCGCGCATCGTCAATGAACGCGGCGGCGCCGTGCTGGTCGATGCGGGCAACGGCCTCGCCTATCCGGCGCTGGGGCTGGCGGAATCCGAAGCCGCTTGGCGGGCGCGTGCGCATGGCGTCGCCTTTGCCGGCGTGACGAATTCGCATCATTCCGGTGCCATGGGCCTGCCCGTGGCCCGGCTGGCGCAGCAGGGGCTGGTGGCGCTGGCCTTCACCAATTCCCCGGCCGCGATGCCGGTGCCCGGCGGTGCGCGCCCGCTGATGGGCACCAACCCGATCGCCGCCGCCTTCCCGCGCCGGGATGGGTCGCCGCTGGTCATCGACATGGCGCTGTCGGAAGTCGCACGCGGCAAGATCATGGTCGCGGCCAAGGAAGGCCGGCCGATCCCGGAAGGCTGGGCGGTCGATGCCCAGGGCCGCCCGACCACGGACCCGAATGCCGCATTGTCGGGGGCCATGCTGGCGATGGGCGGGTCCAAGGGGGCATTGCTGGCGCTGGTCGTGGAGCTGCTCTGCGCCGCGCTGACCGGCGCCGCCTTCGGCTTCGAAGCCGATTCGTTCTTCATCGATGAAGGCAATCAGCCGCGCTTGGGACAGGCCTTGCTGGTGGTCGATCCCGGCGCCCTGGCAGGGTCGGATGCCTTCGCGGGCCGTATCGAAACCTTCATAGCCGCCATGTCCGCCGAAGATGGCGTGCGCCTGCCGGGCAGCCGGCGCGATGAACTGACCGCCCGCGCGATGGCCGATGGCGTTGAAATCCCCGACGCGCTGCATCAACGCCTGCTGGCCCTCGCTGCTTCGTGACGGCCCAGGCTGACCTCGACCGGCACTGCGGCGTGGCCTCTGTCGCGGCGCTGTTCGCACGCCGGCCGCAGGATGTGATGCGGCTGTTCCACACCCAGGACCGCCGGCGGGAAGCCGGGCCGCATTGCGCGGTCATGGCACGGCAACGGCGGCCCTATCGGGAGATCACCGCGGCGGACCTCGCCCGGGTCGCCGCCACGCAGCACCATGGCGGGCTGGTGGCGCTGGCGCTGCCCCGGCCGGTGCTGGCGCTCGATACCCGGCACCCGCCGGCGACGATCGCCGCGTCGCGGGTGACGCCGGTCCTCGACGGCATCGGCAATCCGCACAACCTTGGCGCCATCGCGCGATCCGCCGCCTTCTTCGGCTGCCGCGCGCTTGTGCTGTCAGGGGACCCGCGACAGGCGGGCCTGTCGGACGCCGCCTTCCGCACGTCCGAAGGCGGGCTGGAGGCGCTGGAGGTGTTTCGCGCCGATGACCTGGCGATGATGCTGCGGGGGCTCGCGCCCCGCATCCTCACGGTGGCGGCGGTGGCGCGCGGCGGGGTGCCGCCGCAGCAGGTCCCGCGGGATGCGCCGATCGCGCTGGTGTTGGGCAATGAAGAAGCGGGACTAGCCGCCACGACGCTGGCCGCCTGCGCCTTGCGCGTCACCCTGCCGGCGGCCGGACCGGTCGAGAGCCTGAATGTCTCGGTGGCCGCCGCGGTGCTGATCCATTCCCTGTCGGGCGGCTGACCCATACAAGGGCTTGCGGTGCAGTGCGGTATGGGTCCAATCGACCCCATGGACGCAAGCCCCGGCGAAACGACCGCGCGGATCGAGGCACTGACCGAAGGCGGCAGCCGCGTGCTGCGCGCCAGCGGCCGGATCGACACGGCCGCGGCCGCTCGCCTGTGGCCGCAGGCGATGAAGGAAGCCGCGGGCGAACCCATCTCGGCGCTCGATCTGAGCGGCGTCGAGACGGTCGATTCCGCCGGTGCCATCATGCTGCTGACCGTGGCGCCCGATGCGGCGCTGCGCGGCGCGCCGGACCAGGTGGCGGCGGTGCTCGAACGCACCCGCAAGGCCTTGGGCACCATCCCGCCGCCCGGTCCGCCGCCACCCTGGCACCCGATCACCGCGATCGGCCGCGCGACCGTGGGCCGGGCGCGGGCTGCGGTCGCCGGCATCGCCTTCATCGGCGAAGCGCTGGTCACCACCTTGCGCGTGCTGATGCGTCCACGGCTGCTGCGCTGGTCGGACGTGCTGCGCCACCTCGATGAGGTCGGCACCCGCGCCTTTCCGCTGACGCTGCTGCTCGGCTTCCTGATCGGCATCATCCTCGCCTACCAATCCTCCATCCCGTTGCGGCGCTTCGGGGCGGAGGTGTTCGTGCCGAACCTGGTGGGAATCTCCCTGCTGCGCGAACTCGGGCCGTTGCTGGCCGGGGTGGTGCTGGCGGGGCGCACCGGCTCGGCCTTCGCCGCCGAACTCGGCACCATGACGGTGAATGAGGAAGTGGACGCGCTGAAGATCATGGGGGTGGATGCCACCGCCATGCTGGTGCTGCCGCGGCTTGTGGCGGCGACCATCGCCATGCCCGTTCTGGCGATGTTGATGAACGTGGCGGGGCTGGCGGGCATGACGCTGATCATGGGCACGCTGGGCTACCCTTGGGCATCGGTGCAGTCGCAATTGCAGCAGTGGCTGTCGCTGGGGGACCTCGCCGGCGGATTGTTCAAGGCGGCCTGCTTCGGGCTTGTCATCGCCGGCATTGGCTGCCGCGCGGGGCTGTCGGCCGGGCGAGGGCCACGGGCCGTCGGCGATGCGGCGACGGCCGCGGTGGTGGGCGGCATCGTGGCCATTGTGGTGATGGATGGCATCTTCGCCGTGCTGTTCTTCCGGCTGGGCATCTGACCATGGCCGATGACCCCGTGATCCGCGCCGAAGGCCTTTCGGTCGCCTTCGGCAACCGGACGATCTTCAAGGACGTTAGCTTCAACGTGAAGCGCGGCGAGATCTTCGTGATCCTCGGCGGTTCCGGCTGCGGCAAATCCACCCTGCTCAAGGCGCTCATCGGCCTTGTGCCGCTGGCCGCCGGCCATGCCTGGCTGCTGGGGCAGGAGATTGCCGACGAGGATGACGACACGCGCCGGGCGCTGTTGCGCCGCATCGGCGTGATGTGGCAGTCCGGCGCCCTGTTCGGGAGCATGACCCTGGCGGAGAATGTCGAACTGCCGATCGAGGAACACACCAGGCTGCCGCGCGACGCGCGTGCCGCCCTGGCGCGGTCGAAACTCGGCCTGGTCGGGCTGGGCGATGCGGCGGAGCGACTGCCGGCGGAAATCTCCGGCGGCATGGCCAAGCGCGCGGGCATCGCGCGCGCCATGGCGCTCGATCCGCCGCTACTGTTCCTCGATGAACCAGGGGCGGGGCTGGACCCGATCACCTCGGCCGGATTGGACAAGTTGATCAAGGACATCGCGCGCGACACCGGAACTACCTTCGTGGTGGTGACGCACGAATTGCAATCCATCCTGGCCATCGGCGACCGCTGCATCATGCTGGACAAGGACGCGCAGGGCATGATCGCCGAGGGCGACCCCAGGCAATTGAAGGCCGAGAGCACGCAGCCGACCGTGCGCGCCTTCTTCCGGCGCGAGGCGGCTTAGACATGGCCCGGTCCGGACGTTCGCTCTACCTGCGCGTCGGCATGCTGGTGGTGGCCGGCACGGTGCTCGCCGTGGGCTTCATCCTGTTCCTGACGTCGGGCAGCTTCGGCACGCGACAATTGATGTTCGAAACCTATGTGCGGGAATCCGTGGCGGGGCTGGAGGTCGGCGCCCCGGTGCGCTTCCGCGGCGTCGCGGTCGGGCGCGTGACCGAACTCGGCCTCACCTCGGTGGTCTATGGCGTCGAGGGTGGGGCGGAAAACAGCGCCAACCGCCTGGTGCTGATCCGCTTCGCGCTCGACCCGTCGCGCTACGGCAATACGCCGGTCGCTGCCGCGGTTCGGGCCGGCCTGCGTGTCCGCATGGCGAGCACTGGCGTCACTGGCGTGTCCTATCTGGAAGCCGATTTCGTTGATCCCGAACGCTTTCCGGTGCTCGAGGTGCCGTGGACGCCGACCTATCCCTACATTCCGTCCATCCCATCCACGATCAACCAGGTGACGACGGCGGCCGAACAGTTGATGAGCCGACTTTCGAGCGTGGATCTGGAAGCGCTGTTCGGCACGGCCACGCATTTGCTGGAGGATCTGCGGACGCAGGTGGGCAGCCAGGGCGACCTTGGCCGCACGCTGCGCGAGGCGGCGGCCACCATGACCGCGCTGCGCGAGACCATCCAGGGTGCCGAACTCGCCGCCACGGTGCGCGACGCGCGGGAAGCGGTGAACCGCGTCGGCGGTGCGGCCCAGGCGGCCGAACAATTGATGGAAGGGCCGGCGATCGCCGGCGCCGTCACCAATATCAGCCTGGCGGCGGCCGATCTGCGGACCTCCATCGCCCGGCTGCCGGCGGTGATCCAATCCCTGGAACTGGCCTTGCGCAGCGTGCGCGGGACCACCACGGATGCCCAGGCGGATCTCGGCCCGCTGCTGCGGGACCTGCGCGCCACCGTATCCAGCTTGCGTGACACGGCGGAGGCGCTGCGCCGCAGTCCATCGCAGTCCCTGTTCGGCCAGCCACCACCACCGCCAGCCCGGGAGCGTCGCTGATGACCCTTCGCCGCAGCCTTGTGCTTGCCCCCTTCGGCCTTGCCGCCTGTTCGGTGCTGCCGGACCGTCCGTATGTGGAGACGCAGCGCTTCCCGCTGGAACCGCGGCGGACCGGTGCGCCGGTCACCGGCCGAGGGCGCCGAACCCTGCTGATCCGTACGCTGCGCGCCGGGGCGGGGATGGAGACGCGCAACCTGCGCACCATCCGCCCCGACGGGACCGAATCGCTGGATTTCTATGCCGAATGGGCCGCCCCCCCGGCGGAAGCGGCCGAACAATCGCTGCGCCGCTGGCTGATCGATTCGCGGCTGTTCTCCGCCATCCTGTCCCCCGGGAGCCGGGTGACACCTGATTTCGTCATGGAAGGCGAGATCACCGCCCTGGCGGCACTGCAAGGCGAGGGGGTCGCGCGGGCGGAACTGACGCTGCTGCTGGTCGATGAACGCAATGGCAGCCGGCTTGTCGGGCAGTTGGTCAGCGATGGCACGGCGCCGCTGCCGGGCGGCACGGCGGTGCCGACCCCGGACCAGGCGGCGACGGCGATGGCTGCCGCGCTCGGCAATGCCCTGGCGTCGCTTGAACGGGCGCTTGCGCGCTACGCGTGAAGCGCTTCGCATGGTGTGATGTGGCGCGGTTGGCGCCTGCATCAGCCTCGGCTAGCGTGGTCGCGGAATGAACGGGCGTCATGCCCGGCACCTCGGGAAGGAGAGCCCGCATGATGATCCGACGCCTCGCCATCGCTGCCGTTGCCCTGCTGGGCATGGCTGGCCTGGCACCCACCGCGCAAGCCCAGACGGGGGACCCGTCCTTCAATCTGGTCAACCGCAGCAGCCGGGTGATCTACGAGGCCTATGCCTCGCCGTCCTCCGACAGCAATTGGGGCCAGGACCGGCTGGGGCAGAACGTCGTGCCGGCGGGGCGCAACTTCGTCATGCGGCTGCCGCAGGGTGAATGCCTGTATGACATCCGCGTGGTCTATGACCGCCAGGGTGGCCCGGCCGAGGAACGGCGCAACATCAACCTGTGCAACCTGTCCGAGGTCGTGTTCGATGGCCGGCCCCAGCAGGGTGGCCAGCAGCCGCCGCAGCAGCAGCAGCAGGCCCGCCCGGGTCCCGGGCAAGGCCAGGGCGCGCGCGGCAACCCATCGGTCAACCTGGTGAATCAAGGCCAGCAGACGCTGATGGAAGTCTATGCCTCGCTGACCACCGACCAGAACTGGGGTCCGGACCGCCTGGGTGCCGACACGGTGGCGCCGGGTGCCGTGTATCCGCTGCGTCTGCCGGAAGGCGACTGCATGTATGACATGCGCTTCGTGTACCAGAACGGCCAGTCGCAGGAACGCCGTGGCGTGAACCTGTGCGAAGTGACGAATGTGACGCTGCCGCTGCAATAAGGGCGGCGGTTTTATCGAAAAGGGCGGGCCCAATCGGTCCCGCCCTTTTTTTATGCCCCGCGGTCCAGGGGCCCGTTGGCCCCTGGCAGGGTGAGGTTTGGAGAGGGGCGGCGCCCCTCTCCAATGTCAGGTCACGCCGCAGCCTTGGCCAGCGCCTTCCAAACCACTTCCGGTGTCGCCGGCATATCCACCGCAACGCCCAGCGCATGCACCAGCGCGTTCATCACCGCCGGCGGCGAACCGACGGCGCCGGCCTCGCCCGCCCCCTTCACCCCCATCGGGTTGGTCTCGCAGGGCACCTCGATCAGGTCCACGTCGATGTCGGGCAGATCCTCGGCGCGGGGCAGCGCGTAATCCATGAAGGACGCCGACAGCAGCTGCCCGCTTTCCCCGTCATAGGAGGTGCGTTCCATCAGTGCCTGGCCGATGCCCTGGGTCACGCCGCCATGCACCTGGCCGCGGACGATCAGCGGGTTCAGCGCGTGGCCGACATCATCGACCACGATGTAGCGCGGCACGGTGACGATGCCGGTGTCCGGATCGACCTCCACTTCCGCCACGTGGCAGCCGTTCGGGAAGGTGTGGGACTTGATCTCGGCGGTTTCCTGGGCGTCGAGCAGCGTGACCTCGGCCCCCGCGCGGGCCTTCTTCAGCTGCGCGGCGGCCAGGTCGAGAATGGTGATCGACCGGTCCGTGCCGACCACGGTGAAGCCACCCGCACGCGGGGCAAATTCGATGTCGGCGACAGAGGCTTCCAAATGTTCGGACGCCGCCTTCTTGCCCTTTTCGACCACTGAGGCGGTGGTGACGAGGATCGCCTGACCTTCCGAATACAGGCTGCGCGCGCCGCCGGTGCCGCCGCCATCGGGCAGCGTGTCGGAATCGCCCTGCTTGATGCGGATCTTCTCGATCGGGATGCCAAGTTCGAAACTGGTCATCATGGCGTAGGCGGTTTCATGCCCCTGTCCGGTGGATTGCGTGCCGACATAGACATCGGCGAAGCCGTCCTCGGTGAACTTCACCGCGGCGTTCTCGGTGGGCGCACCGCCGGTCGCTTCCAGATAATAGGCAAGGCCGATGCCGCGCTTGAGGCCGCGCTTGGCCGCATCCGCCTGGCGCGCGGGGAAGCCGGCCCAGTCGATCTTGGCCAGCGCCGCATCCATCAACTGCGCGAACTCACCGGAATCGTACCGCTGGCCCATCGCGGAGGTGAAGGGCATGGCCGAGGACGGCACCATGTTGCGCCGGCGCAGCTCGATCCGGTCGATGCCGGTCTCCCGCGCCGCGGTGTCGATCAGGCGTTCGACCAAATAGTTGCTCTCGGGCCGGCCAGCGCCACGATAGGCATCCACCGGCACGGTGTTGGTCATCACGCCGATGACCTGCGCGTGGATCGCCTCGAACCCATAGACGCTGGCCAGCACCTTGGTGCCCGCGCCGGTCGGGATGAAGGGCGCGAAGGTGCTGAGATACGCCCCCATCCCCGCCCAGTTCTTGGTCCGCAGCGCGAGGAACTTGCCGTCCTTGTCCAGCGCCAGTTCCCCGATGGTGATGTTGTCGCGGCCATGGGTGTCGGACTGGAAGGCCTCGGTGCGTTCCGAATTCCACTTCACCGCGCGGTTCAGCGCGCGCGCGGCGAAAGCGGTCAGGACATGTTCGGGATAGATGAAGATCTTCATCCCGAAGCCCCCGCCGACATCGGGCGTGACGACGCGGAAATTGTCTGTCGAGACGTTGAAGATGTTCTTGGCCATCACGTTGCGGATCAGCCAGGACCCCTGCGTGTTGGTCGTGATGGTCCAATGCTGGCGCGCGGCGTCGTATTCGGCCAGCGACGCGCGCGCTTCCATCGAGGCGACGATGACGCGGTTGTTCACCACGCGCAGCCGCGCGACATGGGCGGCGCCCTTGATCAGCGCATCGACCTTTGCCGCGTCGCCGGTCGCCCAGTTGAAGCAGGTGTTGTTCGGTGCGCTATCCCACAGCACCGGCTGGCCGGCGTCGGTGGCGGTGGCAAGGTCGGTCGCTGCCGGCAGCAGGTCGTAATCCACCGAAATCGCCTCGGCGGCATCACGCGCCTGTGTGATGGTCTCCGCCGCGATGAAAGCGACCGGGTCGCCGACATAGCGCACGACGCCGTCCGCCAGCACGGGATGCGGCGTTTCGGACGTCATCTTGCCGTCGATCGATTTCACCGGCGCCAGGCAGGGCAGGTTGCCGATCCCCGCCGCCGCCAGGTCCGCCGCCGTCCAGATGCCCAGCACGCCCGGCATGGCGCGGGCTGCATCGGTGTCGATGCCGAGGATCTTCGCATGGGCGTGGGGGCTGCGCAGCACGTAGCCCTGCGCCTGCCCGGCCACGGCGACGTCATCCGTGTAGCGGCCGCCCCCCTTCAGCAGACGGGGGTCTTCGACGCGACGGATGGATTGGCTCAAGCCGAACTTCGCCATGTCCGGGGTCTCCCTTGGTTCCTGCTGCATCATCTGCGATGCGGGGGCCGGATGGGAAGGGGGGAGGCCACAGCCCCTGGCCAAGGCTGGGGATTTCTGCGGCCGGGCAGGCCGGGCGAGACGCCGGATGGCGCATACTTGATCCATCGGGCGATGAGCGCGGGGTCCTTGCCCTGGTCCTGCCGATGATGAATCCGTGCCGCGCTGAACCGCCACGCCAACCCCGCGCACCTGCGCCTGCTATTCGGCGTCGGGGCTGAAATGCGGTCAGTGCTCGGCGGGCGCCTTCTTCCCGAACATCCGCTTGCTGCCTTCCCGCATCGACTGGAACACCACGTACAACAGCGGGATAACGAAGATCCCGAAGACCGCCGCGCCGATCATCCCGCCGAACACCGCCGTGCCCACCGCTCGGCGGGACAGCATCGCCGCCCCTTCGGCGAAGACCAGCGGCACGAGGCCAAGCACGAAGGCGATCGAGGTCATCATCACCGCGCGAAAGCGCAACCGCGCCCCCATGATCGCGGCGTCACGGATGGAAAGACCTTCCTCCCGCTTCTCCTTGGCGAATTCGACGATCAGGATGCCGTTCTTCGCCGCCAGCGCGATCAGCACCACCAGCCCGATCTGCGCATAGATATCGAGCGGCATCTTCGCCACGAACAGCGCGCCGAAGGCCGACAGCACACCCACCGCGACCGACAGCAGCACGGGGATCGGGATGACCCACGATTCGTACAGCGCGACCAGGAACAGGTAGGCGAACATTACCGCCAGCGCGAGGATGTAGCCGGTCTGCCCCGAGGCGAGTTTTTCCTGATACGCCGTGCCGGTCCATTCATACCCATAGCCCGGCGGCAGCACGCGGGCGGAGATCTGCTCCATCGCCGCGATCGCGTCGCCGGACGAAATGCCCGGCCGCGGCGCGCCGTTGATCGAAATGGCGCGATAATTGTTGTAGCGGAAGATGGTCTGCGGCCCGATCCGGGTCTGTACATCGGCCACCGCGCGCAGCGGCACCATCTCCCCGCGCGCGTTGCGCACATGGATGCGCCAGATGTTGTCTATGTCGCGGCGGTCGGATGCCTCGGCCTGGAGATTCACCTGCCAAGTGCGGCCGAACAGGTTGAAGTCGTTGACGTAGAAGCCGCCCAGCGTTGCCTGCAACGCGGTGAACACATCGGCGATGCGCAGGCCGAGCGCCTGCGCCTTTTCCCGATCCAGGTCGAGATACAGGGTCGGGTTGGTCGCGTTGAAGGTGGAGAACACCGCTGTCAGCCGCGGGTCCTGGTTCGCCGCGACGATCAGCCCGAGCATGGTCGCGCCCAGCTCCGCCGGTGGCCGGCCTTCATAATCCTGCAGGATGTATTCGAAGCCGCCGCCAGTCCCCAAGCCGATGATGGGTGGCAGGTTGAAGGCGAAGACCTGCGCAGTTCGTACCGCTTGCCCCGCCCCGAACACCTGCCCGATGGCGGCATTGACCGACATCGCCGCCGTGGTGCGGTCCGCGAAGGGCTTCAGCCGCGCGACGAGGAAGGCCGAATTGGATTGCGCGCCGCCATCGATCAACGAGAACCCGACGATCGCCAGTGTCCCCTGCACGGACGGGATGTTCTTCAGAATCTCCTCGACCTGCACCACCGCGTCGCGCGTACGGGACACGGAAGCCCCCTGCGGCAATTGCACCTGCACGAAGAAGGCGCCCTGGTCTTCCTGCGGCAGGAAGCCCGAGGGCGTGATCTTGGACATTTCCCAGATGCCGAAGAAAAAACCGCCCGTCAGCAGGATCGACAGGACCGACACGCGCACCAGCCGTGAGATGGCGCCGGCATAGCGGTCCCGGACCCAGTCGATGCCGCGCAGCCAGCGGCCCATGATGCCGGGCCGGTGGCCGCCGGCATGCGCGTGCGGACGCAGGAACACGGCGCACAGAGCGGGCGACAGCGTGAGCGCGTTGATCGCGCTGATCACCATGGCGGCGGAAATCGTCACGGCGAACTGGCGGAACAATTCGCCCGAAAGGCCTGGGATGAAGCCGATCGGCACGAAGACCGACAGCAGCACCAGCGTGATGGCGATGATCGGCGCGGTGATCTGCGCCATCGCCTTCTTGGTGGCCTCGGCGGGGGTGAGGTGGGGTTCCTCCTCCATCACGCGCTCGACATTCTCTACCACCACGATGGCGTCATCGACCACGATCCCGATCGCCAGCACCATCGCCAGCAGGGAAATGGTGTTCGCCGAATAACCGAGCGCCAGCAGGATGATGAAGGCGCCGACCAGGCTGACCGGCACGGCGATGGTCGGGATGATCGTCGCACGCATGTTCCCCAGGAACAGGAACACCACGATGACGACCAGGACGAAGGCCTCGACCAGTGTCTTGATCACCTCATGGATCGTGTCGTTCACGAAGTCCGAGGTGTCAAAGAAGATGCGGTGGTTGACGCCGGCCGGGTAGCGCGTGCGCATGTCGTCCATGGCGCGGCGGACATTTTCCGCCGCCGTGACGGCATTGGCCCCGGGCTGGAGATAGACGCCGAAGGTCACGGCCGGCTTGCCGTCGAAGCGGCTTTCGGTGTCCATGCTGGCGGCGCCGAGTTCCACCCGCGCCACGTCGCGCACCCGCAGCACCGACCCATCGGGATTGGCGCGGATCAGGATGTCGCCGAATTCCTCGGGGGTCGAAAGCCGCCCGCGGGTTTCGAGGTTGATCTGGAACTGCTGGTCGTCGGGCATCGGCCGCCCGCCCAGCCGCCCCACCGGGGCCTGCACGTTCTGCGCCTGGATCGCCTGCACGACATCGGATGGCGTGAGGTTGAGGCTGATCAGCCGGTCCACCTCGAACCAGATGCGCATGGAATAATCCATCGCGCCGAACAGGCTGACCTGCCCGACCCCAGGAACCCGGGCCAGGCGATCGACGACATTGATGGTGGCGTAGTTGGACAGGAACAGCGGCGTGTGGTCGCCGCTTTCGGCATAGAGGAAGATGAACTGCAACACCGCAGATGATTGCTTGCGGACCGTGACGCCCTGGCGCTGCACCTCCTGCGGCAATCGCGCCAGGGCCGCCTGCACGCGGTTGTTGACGTTGACGGTGGCAAGGTCGGGGTCGGTGCCGAGCTGGAAGGAGACGTTGAGGCTGTAGGACCCGTCATTGGCACTGTTCGACCGCATGTAGATCATGCGGTCCACGCCGTTGACCGAGGCCTCGATCACCTGGGCGACGGTCTGTTCGACGACGACCGCCGAAGCGCCAGGAAAGCGCGCGGTGACCGAGACCTGTGGCGGCACGATGTCCGGCAACTGGGAGACAGGGATGCGCAGCATCGCCAGCGCCCCGGCCAGCGCCGTGACGATCGCGATGACCATCGCGAAGCGCGGACGGTCAACGAAGACGGCGGAAAACATGGGCGTTCAGCCCCGTGCCGGTGCGGGCGCTGGCGGCGGCGGTGCGGGGGCGGGGTTCACCGGCTGGCCCGGCCGGACGCGCTGGATGCCTTCGACGATGACGGTCTCGCCGCCCTCAAGCCCTGATTCGACCACGGCGACCTGGCCGGACGATCGGCCCAGCGTGATGTTGCGCCGCTCCGCCTTGTTCTCCGCACCCACGATGAAGACGTAGGACCCCTGCTGGTCCTGCAGCACCGCCGCGCGCGGCAGGGTGATGGTCGGCACCGGTTCCGCGCCTTCGAGGAACACGGTGACGAACTGGCCATCCACGAGTTCGCGCGGGGTGACCGGGGTGGCGCTGTCCGTCGGGCGGCGGATCGGGTTGGGGATCAGCGCGCGGACCAGGATGGTGTCGGTGTTGCGGTCGATCTGGTTGTCCACGAAATCGACCTGGCCGACTTCCTGGTACATGCGTCCATCGGTGGTGCGGATGCGCACCCGCACCGCGTCGGGGCCGCCGCGGCCTTCGAAGCGGTTGCGCAGGTCGAGCGCACTGCGCTGGCTGACCGTGAAGGCGACCCGCATCGGGTCCTGGCTGACGATGACCGCCAGCGTGCCGGTGTCGGGTCCGACCACATTGCCAATGGTCAGGATGGTGCGGCCGATCTGCCCGGCGATCGGTGTCGAGATTTCCGTATAGCCGAGGTTGATGTTGGCCACGCGCACCGCCGCCTGGGCCGACAGCACCTGCGCCTGGGAGGTGCGCTCGGCCGCCTGCGCGTTGTCGAGCGCGACCTGCGTGCCCGCGCCGGTCTGCCGCAGGTCGCGCGCGCGGGTCAGGGTAACGCGCGCATTCTCCAACTGCGCCTGCGCCGAGGCGAGCCCGGCCTGCGCCTGTTCGAGCTGTGCCTCGAAGGGTGCGCGTTCGAGGCGGTACAGCACGTCGCCCTTGTTGACGTCGCTGCCTTCGCGGAACAGCCGTTCCTGGAGGAACCCGGTCACGCGGGCGCGGATGTTGACGCGGTCGGTGGCTTCGACCCGGCCGACGAATTCGGTCGTCTCGGTGATCGGGCGGCGTTCGGCGGTGATGACGCCGACGGCGGGCGGCCCCTGCGGGCCGAACTGCGCGGCGGCGGGCTGGGCGCCGGCCAGAAACACGGCGAGGGCGCCGGCAAGGACTCGGTTCATGACGGCATCCATTGGCTCGCCTCCGACATGGTACGGCATGGTGCGATGCGTCAAGGCCGGCGTGGGGTGCGGGCGGTGCCGGACCCTCAGATCCGGTTCTCAGTGCATGACGAAGACCGGGCAGGGCGCGCCAACAAGAAGCTTCTGCGTCACGGACCCGGTGAACAGCGTCCGCAGGGCGGAATTCTCATAGGCGCCCATGACCAGCATGCGCGCGGGCATCGATGCCGCCTCCGCCAACAGCGCTTCCAGCGGATGGGTTCCGACCACGGCGATGGCGTCCGCCGCCAGGCCATGGGTACGCAGGTAGGCCGCCGCATCCCCGGCCAGCCGCCGCGCCTCCGGCAGGTCGGACGCGACCGACAGGACCTTCACGGCAAGCCCCTCGCCGAGGCCGAGGAGTGCGAACACCTGCAAGGCCCGTATTGCCGGCACCGACCCGTCATAGCCCACCAGGATCCCGCCGGCGGATGGCGGGGCCGCCGGCACCACCAGCAGCGGGCGCCCGCCCTCATGCAGCAGCGCTTCGATAACCGGCGCCAGGCGGTGTTCGCCCACCTCCAGGCCCAGCGTGCAATCGCGGCCGATCACCGTCAGGTCGTGCGCGGCACCGGCCGCGAGCAGCGCGGCTTCCGGCGCATCGGTCAATCGCAACTTGGTGAAGGGCGTGTCCCCGGCGGCGGCGGCGCAGGCGGCGAAGGCCAGCTCGGCCTCGGCTTCCAGCCGCTGCGCCCGGGCGGCGTCGCGGCGTGCCTTGAATGCGACGCCGCCGGCGGGCACCGCTTCATGGGCATCCCGCGCATGGGGTGCATCGAGCACGGTGGCCGCCGTCAAAGCGGCGCCGGTGCTGCGGGACAGCGCGAAGGCAAGGTCCCGCGCGGCGATGGCGCTGTCGGTGTCGTCGAGCGCGACCAGGATGCTGCGGATCATGCGGTTCGATACCCCCGGAGGGGGGCATGGTAGCGGCGACTTCGCCCCGCGTCACCGCGGCCCGGGCAGCCGCAGGAACGCCAGTGTGCAGGCAATGAGCGCAATGGCGAAGACCAGCAGCGCCGCCCCCACCCCGCCGGCCGAGGCCGCGACGCCCGACACCGCCTGCAACACCGCCGCGCCGCCAAAGAAGGACATGTTCATCGCCGACAGCGCGCGGCCGACCCGTTCGGGCGGCACCGCGGCGCGCACCAGCGCGAAACAAATCACCTGCGCCGAGACCAGGAAGCCGAAGGCGAAGAGCAGCACCACATCCGCCGCCACGCCCCAGCCGAGCGCGCCACCAGCCACCAGCAGCAGGATGGCCGCCGCCGCGCCCAGATGCCCGGCCACCAGGATGGTGCTGCGATGCTTCTGGAACCGCCGTTCCAGCATGCCGGCCACCGCCGGGCCGATGATCAACGCCACCGTGCAGGCCAGCAGCACATGCCCCGCCGGGACCCGCGCCAAGCCCTTGATATCCATCAGGAACGGCCCGCCCCACAGGCCGCGTACGCCCAGTACCGCGGCGAAGGATGCGAAGGCGATCACCACCGGCCCGCGGATGGTTCGTGACAGGCCCAGCGCGATGACGTCCCGCGCATCCTCCATCATGCTGCGACGCGCTGCGGGGGCGGCGCGCACTTCCCGCACCACCACCGCCACGGCCAATGCCGCGCCCACCGCCAGCACGGCGCAGGCCACATACCCGCTGCGCCAGCCGGCATGGTCCACCAGCAGCGCCAGCGGGCTGGCCGACAGCAGCATGCCGGTATTGCCAAAGGCCTGGATCACTCCGCCCCACAGGCCGAATTGCTGCGGCGGCAGGGTCTTGGCGGCATAGGTGACAGGGCACATCAGCATCCCCGAACAGCCGATGCCCAGCACCACCTGCGCGCCCAGCATGGACCACGGCCCGGTCGCCACCGCCCCCAGCAGCGACCCCACCGCCGCGACAGCCAGCAGCGCCAGCGCGGTGGGCTTCACGCCGAAGCGATCCAGCGCGACGCCCACCGGCAGCATGGTCAGCGCGAAGGCGGCGGGGAAGGCGCCAGTCAGCGCCGCCAGACCATCGGCGGTGATGCCAAGGTCCCGTTGCAGCACATCCGCCGCCATCGCCGGCAGCGTCCGCACGGCGTTGGAGAAGACATGCCCGAGCGTCAGCGCCAGGATGGCAAGGCCAAGCGCGTTCACGCCCTGCCCTGCGGGGTGGTCTGCACGGTCGTCAGTTCCGGAAGATCTTGCCGGGGTTCATGATGCCGCGCGGGTCGAATGCCACCTTCACGCTGCGCATCACCGCCAGCGCCTCGGCGCCATGTTCCTGTTCCAGGAATTCCCGCTTGCCCAGGCCCACGCCGTGTTCACCCGAACAGGTGCCGCCCAGCGCCAAGCCTTCGGCCACGATGGCGCGGTCCAGCGCCCAGGCCTGTTCGAGGCCTTCCTGGCTGCCTTCGGGGAACAGGATCAGGCAGTGGAAATTGCCGTCCCCGACATGGCCGACGATGCACGATGTCAGCCCCGAAGCGCGCGACTTTTCCTTCGCCCCCAGAACAGCTTCCGCCAGGCGGGAGATCGGCACGCAGACATCGGTGGTGATGCCGCGATGGGCGGGCTTCAGGGCCACCGCCGCCCAATAGGCGTCATGACGGGTCTGCCACAGTTTGTTGCGCGCTTCTGCGTCGGTCGCCCAGGTGAATCCCGTGGCGCCGTAGTCATTGGCGATGGCCTCCACGGATTCCGCCTGTTCCTTCACGGAAGCATCGGTGCCGTGGAATTCCAGGAACAGCGTGGTCTGTGCCGCATAGCCTTCCAGTTTCGAATACTTGATGCAGGCTTCCATCTGATCCTCATCGAGCAATTCGATGCGTGCGACGGGCACGCCGGTCTGCATGACGGTGATGACGGTCTCGACCGCGGCGGCCAGCGTCGGGAACTGGCAGACGGCGGCGGACATGGCTTCGGGGATACCATGCAGGCGCAGCCGCACCTTGGTGATGACGCCGAGCGTGCCCTCGGACCCGATGAACATGCGCGTCAGGTCATAGCCGTTGGATGCCTTGCGCACGCGCCCGCCGGTCTGGATCACGCGGCCATCGGCCAGCACGACTTCCAGGCCGAGCACATTCTCGCGGATGGTCCCGTATCGCACGGCATTGGTGCCGGAGGCGCGCGTCGCGCACATGCCGCCGATGGTGGCGTGGCTGCCGGGATCGACGGGGAAGAACATGCCCTTGTCGCGCAGGAAGGCGTTGAGCTCCTGCCGCGTCACGCCTGGCTCGATCAGGCAGTCCATGTCCTCCTCATTCACCTCCAGCACCGCCGTCATGCGCGACAGGTCCAGCGAGATGCCCTTGCGGACCGGATTCACATGGCCTTCGAGCGAGGTGCCGGCGCCAAAGGGCGTGACCGGCACGCCATGCTGATGGCACAGCGCCAGGATGCGGGAGACTTCCTCGGTGGTTTCCACGAAGGCCACGGCGTCGGGCAGGGTCGGCGTCGTCGTGTCCTCCCCCCGGCTGTGCTGCTCGCGGACGGAACCGTTGGTGGACAGCCGCTCGCCGAGGATGTCGCGCAGGGCGGCGATGACGGTCTCGACCGGGGTGATGGTGGTGGTGGTGGACATGGTGGCTACTCCTCCCGCCCCAGCGGGCAGGTCAAGCAATGGGGGCCGCCGCCGCCGGCGGTGAACAGCGACAGATCGGGGTCGAGCACGGTGAGGCCCTCGGCGCGCAGCGCGGCGTTCAGTGCGACCGATCCGCGCGCGGAGATCACGTTTTCCCCGCCCAGGGCAAGGATGTTGCATCCCAACTGCATCGCATCGCGATACGCCACGTCGATGCAGCGGATGCCGTGTGATGTCAGCCAGGCGATGAAGTCGGGATCGAGCACGTCCAGGCACGCCACCGCCAGCCCCGGTGCCGCCATGCAGAACAGCACGTCCAGATGCAGGAAGTGTTCGTCGAACACCTCGACCCTCACCTCCCAGCCCTCGGCGCGCAGCCAGGTGGCGAATTGTTCGGCGCCGGCGAGGTCCGTGCGGCCGCCCGAGGCACCCACACAGGCCAGGCCCGGCCGGATGATGTGAATATCCCCGCCTTCCAGCGTGCCGGCCGAGGATTTGCGCCAGAAACTCCCGCCATGGAAGTCGATGACGGCGGCGTATTCGCCGCGCCGCTGCGGGCGTTCCAACTGCGTCAGCACCGGCCCCCAGGGCGTGACCACCGCCGAATCCCGCGTATAGGCCATGTAGGGCAAATGCGGTTCCGGCGGCAGCACATGCACGCGCGCGCCACCCTGTTTCAGCGCCGCGACCAATTCACCATGCTGCGCCGCCAGCGCCATGGCCGATGGCTGCTGCGCGCCCGCCAGCGTGCGCCGCACGATCGCGTTGGTGGGGATCCAGCGATAATGATCGGGCGGGCAGACCAGCACATCGGTCAGCGCGCCGGTCTCCGATTGCACGGCCCAGTGTGACATGCGGCGCACCCTGCCCCGTGCATGACTGCCAGTCCAGGGGCGGGTTTGACGCATGTCGGGACCCAGCCTAGCGTCCCTGCCATAGCAGCCCAATCAATGGAGGAACGGCGCCATGGCCAATGCAGTCAAGGAAGCGTGGAAGGCCGGCAAGGCCGTGGTCAATGGGTGGCTTGCCATCCCGAATGCGTTCTCGGCCGAGATGTATTCGAAGTGCGGCTGGGATTCCGTCACCGTGGACATGCAGCACGGCGTCCAGGACTACCTGTCCTGCGTGTCCTGCTTCCAGGGCATCCAACTGTCCCCCGGCGTGACCCCCATGGTCCGCGTGCCGTGGAACGAACCCGGCATCGTTGGCAAGGTGCTCGACGCCGGTGCGATGGGCGTGATCTGCCCGATGGTGAACACCGTCGAGGAAGCCCGCGCGCTGGTCCAGTACAGCAAGTATCCGCCGAAGGGCACGCGGTCCAACGGGCCGATCCGCGCGGGCGCCTACGGTTCCTCGGGCAACTACCAGAAGACCGCGAATGACGAGATCCTCGTCATCCCGATGATCGAGACCAAGCAGGCGATCGAGAACATCAAGGGCATCCTCGACGTTCCAGGCATCGACGGCATCTATGTCGGCCCGTCGGACCTGTCCTTCTCCTACGGCAAGGAGCCGAAGCTGGACGTCGAGGATCCGGAGATCTTGGCGATCTACGACATGCTGCTGGCCGAAACCGCCAAGCGCGGCATCGCGGCGGGGCTGCACAATGGCTCCCCGGCCTATGCCAACAAGATGATCCAGAAGGGCTTCAAGCTGGTGACCATCGCCAATGAAGTCGGGCTGATGGTCCAGGCCGCGACGGCGGCGGTGAAAACCGCGCGGGGCTGAACGAATGGACGGCGCGGCGGATGATGACGCCGCCGCGCCGACCCTGCCCGACCCGGAGCAGGTTCATGAGAAGGTCGCCGAGGAAATCCTGCGCCAAGCGCAGAAACTGATCGAAACCCAGATCGCCGCGAGCACGGCGCTGGACGCCAAGCTCAACGCCGTCGTCCGACAATGCATCACCCTGACCCTGGCGGCGCTGGCCGGGGCGGCATCGGCTTTCGTGCCGGGCGCCTGGGTGCCGGTTGCCGCCGCGATCGGGTTGATGGCCGCGGCGCTGCTGTGGTCGATTGCCGCCGGCCTGGCGGTGCAGGGACTCAATACATCCGAGATCGATGCACCCGCCCGGCGGCCGCGGCGTCTGTGGCGGGCCGGCATCGCCGATATCGGGGTTGTGCGCGGCTTCGCGCTGATCGCCGCGGAACTGGATGACGGCTTCGCCCGCAACAGCCGCCGCGCGGCGGCCACGGCTTCGCGCTACAAGGTGGCGTTGACGCTGATGGTGCGTGCCCCGCTGATGGGGGCGGCGGTCGCCCTGGCCTACGCGGCCCTCTCGACGGCGTGGTGGCCGATACCCATTCTGCTCGTCGTGGTGCCGGCGCTACTACCGGGGCTTTGGCGTCGCTACCGGCGCTGGATGGGTGGTGCCAAAGGACTTGATGATGACGTCCGTGCCGACCGTGTTGCCGGCGAAGGGATTGAATGAAGGCAGCGGCGCGACAGGCGGCGTGGCGTTGCTGTCTTCCGCCGGCTTGACCTGGAGCTGGGACCCCGACATTTCGAACCCTCTTCGCATCAGCGTCATCCTAGCCGACCATATGGGTTGGACACCACAGCATTGCGAGCCCCGCGTGACCCTGCCCAGCCGCGCCGACTTCCGCTTCTTCATGCCCCACCGGGTGCGCTACGTCGAACTCGACACCCAGGGCATTGTCTTCAACGCCCATTACCTGACCTGGTATGATGAGGCCGTGTCGGATTACATCCGCGCCGCTGGCTGGCAATACCAGGATGAGGTGAAGGCATCCGGCGCCGATTTCCACGTCGTCCGCGGCCTGGTGGAATACAAGGTCGCGATCGGCCGCAAGGCGGAGATCGAGGTGGCCGCGCGCACCACCCGCATCGGCCGCACCTCCATCACCTTCCAGCCCGCCGTCTTTCCTGCCGCCGGCGACACGCTGCTCGCGACCGGGGAGATCGTCTGGGTGCTGACAGACCAGGCCACGCGACGCCCGGTGCCGATCCCCGACAAGCTGCGCGACATCATGGCCGAATTCGAGGGGATGGATTTCACCGCCCCGTCGTAGGACGCTGCCGCCGGCACAGCGGAAAGCGTGGGATGGAAACGGACTACCTGATCATCGGCGCCGGCTCGGCCGGCTGCGTCGTCGCGGCGCGGCTTTCTGAAAGCGGCGCGCGCGTCACGTTGCTGGAGGCCGGGCCGAAGGACCGCCACCCCTGGATTCACATCCCGGCCGGGATGCTGAAGCTGCTGCAGAACCAGAACCTGGTGAACTGGGGCTACGTCGCCGAACCGACCGAGGCCGTGAACAACCGCGAAATCCGCTGGCCGCGCGGCCGCACGCTGGGCGGCACGTCATCGATCAACGGCATGCTGTATGTCCGTGGCAATCCCGCCGATTTCGACATCTGGGCACAGATGGGCTGCCGGGGCTGGTCCTATGCCGATGTGCTGCCCTTCTTCCGCAAATCCGAAACCTACCGCAACGGCGGCGACCCATCCGTGCGCGGCACCGACGGCCCTTTGCAGGTCGAGGATTACCGCACCATCCTACCGCTGACGCACCGTTTCATCGAGGCCGCGCAGCAGGCCGGCCACCCGTTCCGCCCCGACCTGAACGGCGATGAACAGGAAGGCGTCGGTTATTCCCAGATGACGCGCGTGGGCCGCTGGCGTGGGTCGACCGCGCGTACCTATCTGCGTGCCGCCGGTGATCGCGTGCGGGTGGAAACCGAAGCGCAGGTCAGCCGCCTGATCTTCGACGGCCGCCGCTGCATCGGCGCCGAATACCGCCAAGGCGGAGAACTGCGAAGCATCACCGTGACGCGGGAGGTCATCCTGTCCGGTGGCGCGGTCAATTCACCCCATGTGCTGCAGATGTCGGGCATCGGCCCGGCCGAACACCTGCAATCCCTCGGCATCGACATCCGCGCCGACATCCCCGCCGTCGGCGCCAACCTACAGGACCATTTCGTGTCCCGCGTGCAGCATCGCGTGAAGGATGGGCTGTCCACCAACCAACTGGCGCGCGGCGTGCGACTGGTTGGAGAAGTGGCGAAGTTCTTCCTGCGCGGCAACGGCGCGCTGACCTTCGGTGTCACCACCGCGCAGGTCTTCGCCCGGTCCCGCGACAGCCTGGCCAGCCCGGACCTGCAATTGCTGTTCACCCCGGCCTCCTATGCACTCGGCCAGTTCGGTGTGCTGGAATCCGAACCCGGCATGACCTGCGCCATCTGCCCGGTGAAGCCGGACAGCCGCGGCACCGTCATGGCGCGCACCGCCGACCCCTTCGACAAACCCGCCATTCGGCCGAACTACCTGTCCGCCCGGTCCGACCAGGCGCTGCTCGCCGCCGGCATCCGCATGGTGCGCGACATCTTCGCCCAACCCGCCATCGCGCAGCACAGCGTGACCGAAATCCTGCCGGGTCCCGCCGTGGCATCGGAGGAGGAGATGCTCGCCTTCAACCGACAGTACGGCACGACGATCTACCACCCCGTCGGCACCTGTCGCATGGGGGAGGACCCCGGCAGCGTGGTGGACAGCCGCCTACGCGTGCGCGGCATAGACGGGCTGCGCGTGATCGATGCGTCCGTGATGCCGACGCTGACGACCGGCAACACCAACGCGCCGACCATCATGATCGGGGAAAAGGGCGCGGCGATGATCCGGGAGGATGCGGCGGCGTAGCGCAAGGCGCCCCATGGGTGTGCGTAGATTGGAGGGGCTCTGCCCCTCCAAGCCACCCCGCCAGGGACCAGCGGGTCCCTGGACCGCGGGATTTTGGCGCCTGGGGTTCGCTCGTTCCGGCACCAGCAGGGCAGCACCAAAGTTGAGGTTTCCAAAGGCCTTAAGCCTTTGATGGGGTGAGGTTCGGAGAGGGGCAAAGCCCCTCTCTGAGGCACCGAACCAACGAAAATTCGCACCTACTGGTCGCCACCCCTCCAAAACTTCAGTCCTGCTGCCTTCCCTACAGCACCCGCGCTGCCACCACGTCCAGCTTCGCCAGCATGTCCGGGTCGCGCCTGTCCGGCGCGGTGATCAGCGCATGGTCCAGCGCGCGGTCGCAGCCGGCGGGGCAGGGGCCGCGTGGCGCGCCCAATGCGGGCACCACCGCCTGCACCAGCGCGCGCGCGCGGTCGGCGTTGGAGAACAGCACCTTCACCACCTGTTCGACCGTGACGTGGTCATGGTCGGGGTGCCAGCAATCGTAATCCGTCACCATGGCCATGGTCGCGTAGCAAAGCTCAGCCTCGCGAGCCAATTTCGCCTCGGGCATGTTGGTCATGCCGATCACGTCGCAGCCCCATTGGCGGTAGAGCAGGCTTTCCGCCTTCGTGCTGAACTGCGGGCCTTCCATGACCAGGTAGGTGCCGCCGCGCGTGTAGGGCAGGTCGATGGCCTTCGCCGCGGATTCCAGCGCATCGCCCAGCCGCGGGCAGACCGGATGCGCGACCGAGACATGCGCGACGCAGCCAGTGCCGAAGAAGGATTTCTCCCGCGCGAAGGTGCGGTCGATGAACTGGTCCACGATGACGAAATGGCCCGGCGGCAGTTCCGCCTTCAGGGACCCAACGGCCGACAGCGAGATCAGCTCCGTGCAGCCGATCCGCTTCATGGCGTCGATATTGGCGCGGTAGTTCAGCGCGGAGGGCGGCGTGGGGTGGCCCCGGCCATGGCGGGGCAGGAAGGCGACGCGCACGCCGTGCAGCGCGCCGGTCAGGATCTCATCCGACGGATCGCCCCAGGGGGTGCGGACCTTGACCCATTTGCGGTCGGCAAGCCCGTCGAGGTCATAGACGCCGGACCCGCCGATGAAGCCGATCATGGGGGTGATGAGGTCGGACATGGAACGGTGTCTCCGCGCTGCGGAAGGTGGTTTAGCGCGGCGGGGCGCGCGTGCTAAGCGGGGGGTATGATTCGACCTGCGGTTGTCCGATTCCTCGCGCCGATGCTGCTGGTGATGCTGGCGCTGGCGGGCTGTGGCGATGACCAGTATTCGCGCGGCGGGCCGATCGGGCCGAGGGGGACGGCGCTGCCGCCGCCGGAGCCGGTGACGGGGGCGGCGAGGACGGTGTTGCCGGGGCGGTGACTTCTTTTCATCCAAATATCACTTAACGACACCTACTTATGAAAAACATTTCGCAACTAGAAAATGTAGCGCAACATCTGCGCTATGGTCCGGCGCTGGCTGGCCCCTGTGAAAACTATGCCGAATTACAGACCCATTGGGCATTTTGCGAGAAGTAATGAATACCCCGAGCATGTACAATAAGTCAACAAAATGATTTATTGTTATATTTGATGATTTATCAACTCCAACGTCATATATTGGCTTAAGAGATTCTAGAAATTCTGTAAAAGACACAAATCTACCGTGTTCCAGGGAAATAGATGCGTGTTGCCGGATGTATGCTTCTAAATCTAGAATTGCTTTTTCACTTAAGAACGAACTTAGGGCGGAACGTAACTCATCCCAGCTATCGCGTGCAACCGCACGCATAACCGCATGATATTGTTCCCACGACAAAGAGTGGTTATTGCCGAAAAGTCTAGTTGCTTGTTTAAGGAAGCGCACCATATCTCTTGGTTTGCTCCATGTTGACTGAATAAATTCAGCTTTATCGACATTCTGAAATAATTGCCGAACTATAGCAACTGATCCGTCGCCTGCATCCTCAGCCGATAATCCAATTTGCATCAACCCCGCGGAGATACGCTTCTGGGCAAGATCAAATAACGGGTGCTGGGCATTTGCAGGCATGGTTTCCCAACCAAGTGATTCGCCGTAAGATTGGATCTTAGCGCCAACCTCAGCTGCAGCTATAACTGGATGTGAGAGATACTCAGACCGAATCCCAACAAATATCGCGCAATCTATGCGCTCGGTGACAAATCTTTCATTAAGGGCAATAATCGACAAAATCGTATCTCTTACTAATACTGCATCATCTCTAATAGAATTCTCATCTTTGTATCTGAAATGAACCTCATCTACGAAAACAGCTGCTTTCACAGGAGTTTTCTTGACTGCTTTTACTAGAGAGTCAAGAAGTCTATCATTAAGGCGCTTTAGTAGTCGTGTTATTTCTTGTTCAGATGGATTTCGGTCAAGTTTTAAGAGCGTCCGTGCTTCGGCGACATCCTGAAAGGCGGAGTCAATAACCAGCGAAACGACCTGACCGGTATCCGAATTCATGATTTTTTGGATAAAATCAGTGATCCTTCCAGTGTATGAATCATTAATTTTTGGTTCTTCCGGCTCAAATTTCTGATTGGATTTCTGAATTACCTTTAGAAATGTTGAAATAAATATCCTCTTAAGGCAGTGATGATAAAAAGTGGAGGATCGCATCCGGTCTTTATTCACTACAAATTCAAATGGAATATTTTCTAGTTCACCTGCTTCGAGGAGGGTGTCTCGAAAAACAATATATTCTGTGACAAATCCGCGCCTATTTAGTCTATTTTCTATGTTCCTAAGGATCGCGGTTTTGCCGGTTCCTTTCTGACCGAGAATTAGGAATTTTGTGCCTGCTTCGAAATCACCCATGCGGAATAGTGGTGGTTCGACAAAACCCTCAAGGTAGAGAGGCGATTTTTGCTCGCGCTGAGCGATCACACTTTCCGCATTTGCGTCAGGCTCACCCACGGGCAAAAGACCAAGGGCGGGAAACGCATTGCGAGGACGGCGCGGAGTGGTTTTCTGTCGATTAGTCATAACAACGATCTTAAGCGCGCCGTTGTTGAATGAGCAAATGAGCGAGTTGACCATTTAGCAGAACGCTTAGCATGGCTAGCGTGACAGTTACGCGGTGCCCGCCCTTCCTACCTAGTAGGTTAGCGTTTGAAGTGAACCCTATGGATGAAAAACTAGCTTTGACCTCACCCGTCCAGCACATCATCCTCCGGCTTCCGCCGCGCCCTGTGCCGATCAATCCACCCCGCCACCGGCCGCAGCAGCACATTCACCGTCAGCACCAGCGCCGTCACCACCACCGCCGCCGTGAACTCCCGCGCCCCGATCAGCACGCCCAGCATCGCCACGCACCAGATCGTCGCCGCATCGCCCAGCCCGGTGACCGACCGCCCCGCCTTGATGATCGCCCCCGCGCCGAGGAACCCCACCCCCGTCGCCACCGCCCCGAAGGCGTTGCCCCACGCTACCTCCGGCAGGCGAGACACCACCATGCAGGCAAACCCGGCGCTGCCCAGCGCCACCAGCGAGCAGGTACGGATGCCGACCGCACTCGTACTCACCCCACGTTCAATGCCAATGGCCACGCCGACCACGAAGGCCGCGCACAGCACCAGCGCGGTGCCGAGATCCGGCCCGAGCCAGGTCAGCCAGGCATCGAGCGCCGCATTCACACGTTGAACCGAAACAGCATCACGTCGCCATCCTTCACGACGTATTCCTTGCCTTCCACGCGCATCTTGCCGGCTTCCTTGGCACCTTGCTCACCGCCCAGCGCGACGAAATCATCGAAGCCGATCGTCTCCGCCGCGATGAAGCCGCGTTCGAAATCGCCATGGATCACGCCGGCCGCCTGCGGTCCCTTCATCCCCTTGAGGATGGTCCAGGCCCGCGCTTCCTTCGGCCCCACGGTGAAATAGGTGATCAGCCCAAGAAGCGTGTGGCCGGCGCGGATGATCCGATCCAGCCCGGAATCCTCAAGGCCCAGCGAGGACAGGAACTCCGCCCGGTCATCGGCCGCCATCTGGCTGATCTCGGCCTCGATGGCGGCGGACACCACCACAGCCTGCGCGCCTTCGGCCTTCGCCTTCTCGAACACGCGGGCGGAAAATTCATTGCCCGTCGCGGCGGAGGCTTCCTCGACATTCGCCACATACAGCACGGGCTTGGATGTCATCAGCTGCAGCCGTGACACCGCCACTTCCTCGCCCTTCGGGATGGCGGTGCGCGCCGGCTTGCCCGCTTCCAGCGCCGCCTTGATCGGGTCGATCAGCGCCATCTGCGCGATCGCTTCCTTGTCCCCGCCGCGTGCCCGCTTCACCAAGCCGTAGGCACGCTTCTCCAGGCTGTCGAGGTCGGCGAGCATCAGCTCCGTCTCGACCGTCTCGGCATCGCGCACCGGATCGACGCTGCCTTCGACATGGGTGATGTCGCCATCCTCGAAGCAGCGCAGCACATGGACGATGGCGTCCACCTCACGGATATTGGCCAGGAACTGGTTGCCTAGCCCTTCGCCCTTCGACGCCCCACGCACCAGCCCGGCGATATCGACGAACTCCAGGCTCGTCGGCACCGTCTTCTGCGACTTGCCGATCCGCGTCAGCGCATCCAGCCGCGGGTCCGGCACCGCCACGCGCCCGACATTGGGTTCGATCGTGCAGAACGGATAATTCGCCGCCTGGGCCGAAGCCGTCTGCGTCAGTGCATTGAACAGGGTGGACTTGCCGACATTCGGCAGCCCGACGATCCCGCAGTTGAAACCCATCTCAATTCCCCTTGGTGCCGAGCGCGTCCCGCCAGGCGGCCTCGAAAGCCGCGGCGAAGGTCTCGGCAATCATCGCGGCGGCGATGCGCGCCGCCCCATCATCCGTCACTGGTGCGAGGGCTGCCGCGCGCAGATGCCCCACCACCTCATGCACCGAAAGCGATCCGCGCGGCAGGCGGCCCAGCGCGTCAGCGGCCGCACGCGCCGGGTCCCCGGTGAAGCGCAGCAGCGCCCGGGACACCAGCACCAGCGCGCCCGCCAGCACCGCCGCGCCGCGGATGCCCGCCTGCATCACGCGATGGTCCTCCGCCTCCACAGCCGCACCATCGGCGGAGACCAGGTCAAGTGTCGCGCGCAGACCGGCCGCCGCCTGCGCCAGGCTCTGCGCCTCCCGCGCGAGGGCCGAGGCCAGGATCGCGGTGCCGCTCGCCATGTCCTGCGGGCCGGGACCGGCGAAGGAAAAGTCGTCTTCCATCACCCCTCCTGCGTCAGCAACGCGACGCGCGTCATGAAATCCTCGGGCCGGCCCTCGGCCAGCATCGGTGCCGCATCGGCCAGGGCATCCAGCAGCTTTTCCACCCAGGCCTGGTCCTGCTTGGCGAAATTCCCGAGCACATGCCCGGTCACCGCATCCTTGTGGCCCGGATGGCCGATGCCAATCCGCACCCGCCCGAAATCCGGGCTGCCAAACACCCGGCGCATGTCGCGCAGCCCGTTGTGGCCAGCCACGCCGCCGCCGGTCTTCACCCGCACCTTGCCGGGCGCGAGATCCAGCTCGTCATGGAAGGCTGTCACGTCGGCGGGTGGAATCTTGAGGAAGGACGCAGCCTGCTGCACGGCATCGCCGCTGGCGTTCATGTAGGTCGCCGGCTTCAGCGCCCAGACGCGCCGCCCTGCGATCGTGCCTTCGCTGACCTCACCCTTGAAGCGCTTGCGCCAGGGGGAAAAGCGATGGCGCCGGGCGATCGCATCCAGCGCCATGAAGCCGATGTTGTGGCGCTGGCGCGCATGCTCGCCCCCGGGATTGCCGAGGCCGACCCACAGCAGGGGACTGTCTTGGGAAGGCATGGCCACAAGAAAGGTCGGGGGAGAGAACTCCCCCGATCCCCCTCCTTTTTCTGACACTTGGCACCAACCCGCCAGCAGACAGAAAACGGTGGGGGATTCGGGGGAGGTCCTCCCCCGTCTTCCTTACTTCTTCTTGCCGCCCTTGGCCGGCGCTGCCGCACCGGCGGCGGGCGCCTTCTGCTTCGTCGCCTCGACCGGGCCGGCAGCCGCGACCGGGGCTTCCTCGATCACGGTCGGCGCGGCGATGGACGCCACCATGAAGTCGCGCCCGGCGATCGCCGGCTTCGTGCCGAACTGGTCCTTCACGGCGGACCAGCGCATGCCGTCGCCGATATTGGCCTCGCCCAGGTCAATCTCGAAGGCTTCCGGCACGTTGTCCGGGTCGGCCAGCACTTCGATATCGCGGCGCACGACGTTCAGCACGCCGCCGGCCTTGATGCCCGGGCAGGTTTCTTCGTTCAGGAAGTGCACGGCGACCTTCACGCGGATGCGCGAACCCGGCGCCAGGCGCTGGAAATCGACATGCAGGGGGCGGTCGGTGACGGGGTGGAACTGCACGTCGCGCATCAGGCAGCGCTCGGTCGCGCCGCCCTTCACGGACACTTCGTACAGATGCGACTGCCAGCCGCCCTTCTGCAGTTCCTTCATCACCACGCGCGGGTCGAGCGCGGCGAGCGTCGAGCCCTGCTTCGCGCCATAGATGACAGCGGGGACGAGCCCCTGACGCCGGGTTGCGCGGGCTGCCCCCTTACCTGCCTGCTCGCGCGCTTCGGCCTCGATCCGAATGGTCTGGACCATGGTCGTGTTCCTTCAAATTGATGCTGTCGCCGTGCCGGGGCCTTGCGGACATGCCAGCACGACAAGCGCCGGCCTCCAGGGGTGCCGACGCGCGCCGCTTCTAGGCGATGCGGGTCACAGGCGCAAGCGCCGGAACGCTTGACGCGGCGCGGTGGGGGGCGGAAGCGTGCGGCGCATGGAAGGTCTGGCGCTTCTCCTCGGCATCATCTTTTTCGGCGGCTGGGGGTTGGGCGTTGCCGCCTTTGCCCGTGCCGGTCACGCCAGGCGCGACACTGAGCGCCTGCGTGCCGAACTCACCGCCCTGCGCGCCGAACTCGGCGACATGGCCGGCGCGATGGTCGCGGCGGGGTTCCAGCCACCCCAACCCGCCGCCGGTGCCCAGCACGCCTACCCGACAGCGCCCCTTGCGCCAGGGCCCGACGCGCCGCCGCCCATCGAACACCATCAGGCTGCCGACGCGCCGCATCCCGAACCTGTCGCGGCCGAGCCGGCGCCCGATGGTACCGTGCCGCCCTGGTCGCGCGCTTCCGGCCGGCGCCCGCAACGAAACCTTGAGGAACTGATCACCCAACGCTGGGGGGTGTGGCTCGGTGCGGGGTCGTTGCTGCTGGCCGGTGTCTTCCTGATCCGCTTCGCGGTAGACGAAGGCTGGCTTGGCCCGGCGGTACGCTGCGCGCTGGCGGGCCTGCTGGGCGTGGCGCTGATCCTGGGCGGCGAATGGCTGGCGAGGCGTTCCGCAGGCAGCCCTGCGCCCGCCGCGGTACCTGACGACGCGCCCGCCGGCGCGATACTGGATCACGCGCCCCCCGGCGCGATGCCCGACTACGCGCCCGCCGCGCTGTCGGCGGGCGGCGTCGCCGCGCTGTTCGGCGCCGCCTATGCCGCCACCTCCCTGTATGGCTTACTTCCCCCTTTGCTCGGCTTCATCGGCATGGCGGCGGCCGGTGCGCTGGGGATGCTGTTGTCGCTCCACCGAGGACCGCTGGTCGCCGTGGTCGGGCTGGTCGGCGCCTTCCTCACACCCGCCCTGGTCGCCACCGACGACCCGTCGCTGCCTGGCCTCTTCGGTTATCTGCTCGTGGTGATCGCGGCGGCGATGCTGGTGGTCCGCGCCACGGCCTGGGGCTGGCTGGGCTGGTCGGCCACGGTGGCCGGGGCGCTGTGGGTCGTGGCGGGCACGGCGATGGGCGCGGGGCTGGATCTCTGGGCCCCGGCGATCTTCGTACCGGCCGCCGCCGCCTGCTTCCTGTTCCTGCTGCCGAGGGAATCCCTGGACGGGACACTCGGCCAGCGGCTGGCGCATCTGCCACCGGCATTGCTCGGCGCTGCCTTGCTGCCGCTCGCGGTATTCGAGACCGACCTCGCCGCGGCGGTCGGCATCCTGTTGCTGTCGCCGGTCGCGATCCTCGCCGGGCTGCGCGACCCGCGGCTGGTCCGCCTGCCGTGGATCGCCGCCGGGCTGGGCCTGGCGCTGCTGCTGGTGTGGCAGGTCCCGTCCTGGACCCCGACCGGGGAGGCCGTGACCGTGGAAGGTGTCACAGCCACCGTCATCCCCGGCGCCTGGGTGCCGGCGGCGCTGACGCAATATCTGGCCATCGCCCTGGTCCTCGGCCTGATGCACCTGCTGGCAGGGCTGCTGTTTGAAGGGCGCGCGCTGGCCTGGGCGGGCGTTGCGGCGACTGTGCCGGTCGTCGCGCTGGTGGTGGCCTATGGCCGGGTCCGCGGCTTCGCGACGGATCCGACCTGGGCGCTGGCCGCCGCCGCACTTGCCGCGATCCATGTCGGCGCGGCAGCGCGGGGGATGCGCGCGGGCGACC
>JALHQB010000021.1 GCA_022842185.1 Acetobacteraceae bacterium | reverse complement strand
AGCCGGTGCGGCTGCCGGCGCTGCCGCGGCCCCGCGCCCGGCGGAACCCGCGCCAGCCGCGCCACCACCCGAACCGGTGCCTTCGGTCGGGTCGGTCACCAGTCTGGCCCTGCCGCGTTTCGCTGCGCTGCGGTCGGATGAGGTGAACCTGCGCACCGGCCCAGGGACGCGCTTTCCGATCGAATGGACCTACCAGCGCCGCGAACTGCCGGTGGAGATCACCCGCGAATTCGAGCTGTGGCGCCGAATCCGCGACCCGGAGGGCACCGAGGGCTGGGTTCACCAATCCACCCTGATGGGCCGGCGCAGCGCCATCGTGCGTGGCGCCCCCGGCACCGAGGTCGCCCTGCGCCGCCAGCCGGAGGATCAATCCCCGGCCGTCGCGCGGCTTCGCCCCGGCGTGGTGGTGCGCCTGCGCCTTTGTGAGGCGCGCAACCCCTGGTGCGAGGCGCAGACCGGCGATTATCGCGGTTTCATTCGACGCGCCGAGGTCTGGGGCGTGCTGCCGGATGAGGAAGTGAAGTAGCACGCGCTGGACGGCGCGCCGCCAGCCGGCCTAGCCTTCCGGCATGCCCGATGACACGCCCATCCCCGCGATCCACGACATCGGCGGTGCCGCGCGATTCCACTGCACGCCGGTGGAACATGACGAGGTTCCGCCGGACGCCTTCGGCAAGAAGGTCGATGCGTTGCGCCAGATCCTGGCGCAGAAGAAGCTGATGACGGTGGATGAACTCCGTCGCGGCATCGAAAGCATTCCCGAATCGGAGTATTTCGCGCTTGGCTATTACGAACGCTGGCTGCGCTCGATCGCGCTGCTGATGGTCGAAAAGGGCCAGGTCGAGGAGGGCGACCTGCGATGAGCGAGATGCCCCGTTTTGCCGCCGGCGCCACGGTGCGCGTGAAGGATGACTGGCCGGAACGCCGTGGCCCCTGCCACATCCGCACGCCGCATTACATCCGCGGCCGCACCGGCACGGTGGTGCGCCCGCTTGGCGCCTTCGCCAACCCCGAGGATCTCGCCTTCGCCAAGCCGGCGCCGAAGCGCACATTGTACCATGTGCTGTTCGCGCAGGAACCGCTCTGGCAGGAAGGCAAGGCCGGCGACACCGTGATGGTCGAGGTCTTCGAGCACTGGCTGGAACCCCACCCGATCAAGCAGGAGGCCTGACCATGGCCGCCCCCCCGCGTCCCGACAGCATCGCGCTGCTCGACCGCCTGATGGCCGCGCTCGTCGCCCGCGGCATTGTGACCGAGGCCGAGGTGGCCGAGCGTCAGGCCAATACCGACAAGGCCAGCCCCGAGACCGGCGCCCGCATGGTCGCCCGCGCCTGGACCGATCCCGCCTACCGCGCG
Source organism: Acetobacteraceae bacterium (assembly GCA_022842185.1). GTDB lineage: Bacteria > Pseudomonadota > Alphaproteobacteria > Acetobacterales > Acetobacteraceae > Neoroseomonas. Next base: position 59,505 of record JALHQB010000021.1, on the reverse strand, counting down.
CTGCTGCTGTCAGACGGCCGCGCGGCCGCCGAGGAGATGGGCGTGTCCATGGCCGGCGCCCCGCCGCTTGGCGTGCTGGAGAACGCGCCGGGCCGCCACCACCTGGTCGTCTGCACGCTGTGCTCCTGCTATCCGCGCGCGGTGCTGGGGTATCCGCCCAACTGGTACAAATCCTTCGCCTATCGGTCGCGCGCCGTGCGTGAACCGCGCCAGGTGCTGGCCGAATGGGGCCTGAACCTGCCGGATACGGTCGAGGTGCGCGTGGTGGACAGCACGGCGGATTACCGCTGGATGGTGCTGCCGATGCGGCCCGCGGGCACGGAAGGCTGGGACGCGACGCGCCTGGCGGCCCTGGTTACGCGGGATGCGCTGGTTGGCGTCGCGGTGCCTGTCGCCGCCTGATCCTCACGGCGGGGCGGGTTGCTCGGGCGCCTCCACGACGTCCTCCGGCTCGGGGTCGGGATCGGGGAGGGGCGGCGCTTCCTCCGCCGGTTCAAGGACCGCCGGGGGGTCGTCGCCGACATGTACCGTGACATCGACTGTCAGGCCGACAAAGGCATCGGCCTCGCCGAAATACCCGCCGCCGACGGGCACGGCCTGGTCCGGCGTGCGCGTGGCACCGACGCGGATCAGATTCTCGCCGGCCACCAGGCCGTTCGTCGGGTCGTATTCCACCCAGCCTGCACCGGGCACATAGATAGCGCACCAGGCATGTGTCGCGCCCCCGCCGACCGCGCCCTGTCCGTTCGCCTCATACAGATAGCCGGTGACGAAGCGGGCGGCGAGGCCGAGGCTTCGGACCGCCTCCATCATCAGCAGGGTGAAGTCGCGGCACGCCCCGCGCCCGCTCTCCAGCGTGGCGATGGGCGTGTTGGTGCCTTCGGCGTCGCGGGACTCGTAGGTGAACTCATCGCGTATCGCGCGCGTCATCGCCTCGAGCATCGGCAGCGTATGGGTCGGTTCCTCCTGTGACAGGAAGCGCCGCGCCCAGGCGTCCACGCGGCGATACGGGTCGGGCAAATGGCGTTCGCGCAGCCGGGCGAGGTCCGGGGCTTCCTCCGCCCCATAGGAGAAGGGAAAGACCTCCACCCCCGGGTCCAGCGTTGCCTGTGGCAGTTCCGGCCCCGCGGGATAGTGGGTGAGATCCAGCTTCGAGACGATTTCAAGATGATCGGTCAGCGTATCCGCCGCCCAATCCATCAGGCAGACCGAATTGCCGAAGACGTCATGCGCCCAGCGGATGTTCATCGGCGTCGGCGAAACGAACAGCGTTGCGTCATGCAGGCGCAGGTCATGGCTGTCACGCGGGCGAACCATCAGGCGATGCTGCGTGAGCCCGACGGGGGTGCGGTAGTCATAGCGCGTGAGATGGCGGATGCGGACGCGGGCCATGCGGCGAATTCCCCGGGTAAACTGCGCAGCCGCTTTGCTTTGGCCGCGCAGCATCCTAGAGCGTTTTGCGCCAGACCGTACTGGCGCAAAACGCTCTATGCCTTTGTTTGAGCGAGCATCTTCACGCGCCTGACTGATTCCAGTCAGACGCGAAACGGGGCTTCGAGGGCGATGGCATCGTCTCTGCCATCGCATGACCCCCTGCGTGCTCATGCGGCCCGATGTCGATCATCGGGGCCGACCGGGAAGGGCACCACATGAGAATGCGCCCCGTGGCGCATTCTCAAACAAGCTCTCAGACCGCGCCGTAGATGAAGACCGGCATGGGCTGGGTTTCGTCGACCACGGATTTCACGCCGGGGATGTTTTCCGTCAGCACGCGCAGCGCCTTCTGGACCGTGTCCGACCGACGGAACCCGTGGAAAGTGACGACGCCTTCATGCACCTCGACCATGGTGTAGAAGGTGTCGGTCCAGGGTTCCTTCTTCATCGCGGCCATGATCGCCCGGCGCAGGCGTTCATCTGACAGTTCGGCATCCTCATGCGCCGGCGCGACCAGCGCGCGCAGCAGGTCGGCGCGGCTGACAATGCCCTTCAGCTTGTCGCCTTCCAGTACCACCACGCGACGGACCTTCTGTTCTTCCATCATGCGTGCGATGTGGGCGGCGACGGTATCGGGTGCGACCGACACCACCTTCTCGGTCATGAGATCCTTCGCGGTCACGCCATGGGTGCGGGCGAACCGCTCCGCCTGGCGCGCCGGGTCGGCGAACAACGCACCGAACCACGATGACGGCTTGTCTTCCTCCCCCGCGAGGCGACGGATCAGGTCGGCTTCAGTGACGATGCCGAGCACCGCGCCGGCGGCATCCACCACGGGCACCGCGGAAATTCCACGATCGGCAAGAAGTCGCGCCATGGCCATGACCGGGGTTTCCGGCGGTACGGTCACGACGTCGGGTGTCATCAGGTCTCGGGCGGTGAGGCCGGGCATGGTTGGTTCCTCCAGCGGACTGCGGCACGACAGTACCATGGCACGTTGCCTCACGGACTTGCGTTGGATCAACGGTGCGGGCTTAAAGAACGCGCCAGCCGCGCGTATGTGTGAACGGTTCGGTCCAATAATGCGGAGGAGCAAATTATGTCTGGGATTTCACGTCGAAGCATCATGGTGGCCGCGGCTGGAGCAGTTGCCCTGCCAGGGCTTGCGCGGGCGCAGGCGACGCAGCAGTTGGCCATCGCCACCGGCACGACTGGCGGCGTCTACTATCCACTCGGTGGTGCGCTGGCCAACTACCTGTCGCGCGGTATTCCAGGCATGAGCGCGACAGTCGAGGTGACGGGTGGTTCCGTCGCCAACATGCAACTTCTCGGTGCGAACCGGGTCGGCATTGCCATCACGCAGGTTGATGCGGCGGTCGACGCCCTCCGCGGGGTTGATCGCTTTCGCGGTCGTGCCGTGCCGGCGCGAGCGATTTCGGTGCTCTACACCAATCGCATGCAGGTGGTGACGGTGGCTTCGACCGGCATCCGCACCATGGCCGACCTCAAGGGCAAGCGCGTGTCCACCGGCGCGCCGGGTTCGGCGACCGAAGTCATGGCCTTCCGCCTGATCGAAGGCGCCGGCCTTGACCGCGACAAGGACTTCCGCGCGCGTGAGCGTCTGTCCCCCGCCGAGAGCACCAACGCGATCAAGGACGGCAAGCTCGATGCCTACTTCTTCGTCTCCGGCGTGCCGACCAGCGCGATCACCGATCTGGGCGCGACGCCGGGCGTGCAACTCGTGATGATCGATCATGACGAGTTCATCCCGAAGATCGTCGAGAAGTACGGGCCGGTCTATTTCGCCGAGACGATTCCCGCCGGCACCTATCCGGGCCAGACCACGCCCAACAAGCAGATGTCGGTCGGCAACATCATGGCGGTGCGTGAGGACATGCCCGCCGAGCTGGTGACCAAGATCCTTGAGATCACCTGGGGCAATCGGGAAGATTGGGCGCGCGTCCATTCCGCCGCACGCGACTTTGTCCTGACCGGGCAGAAAACCGCCGCGGCCGGCGTGCCTTGGCACCCGGCGGCCGAGGCGTTCTGGAAGGCGCAGGGCGCGACGCTCTGAAGTAAGACGGAGGGGGCCTTGCCCCCTCCGGACCTCCCCCCCAAAGGCCCAAAGGCCTCTGGACATCCTGAATTGGTGCCGGACACCAAGTGATCGCGGTCCAGGAGCCTATTGGCTCCTGGCGGGGTGGTTTGGAGGGGCAGCGCCCCTCCAACCTTCAGCCACCGCGACGCCCTGACGGAGCAGCCTCAGTGACCACCACCCACCACCTCCCGCCCGAGGCTGCTGCCGATTCGCTCGATGACGCCACCGCCGCGCGTGTCGAGGCGCTGATCGAGGAAGAGGAAGGCGCGCAGAACCGGTTCACCGGCTGGCTCGGCCATGGTGCCACGCTGCTCGCGCTTGCGATGTCGCTGTTTCACCTGTGGGCGGCGTGGGACATCGTGCCGACCACCATCCTGCGCTACGTCCATGTCGGCTTCGCGCTGGTGCTGGGCTTCGTGCTGTTCCCGGTGGCGCGGCGCTTCCGCAACCGACTGATGGTGTGGGACGTCGCGCTTGCTGCCGCGGCCGTTTATTGCATCTGGTATCTGATCAGCGGCGGCGACGACCTTCAGGACCGCTACATCTTCCCCGAGCCGATGGACATCGTGGTCGGCTGGATGCTGATCGCGCTGGTGCTGGAAGCGGCACGGCGCACCACCGGGCCGGTGATGCCGTTCGTTGCCATCTGCTTCCTGCTCTATGGCTTCTTCGGCAACCACCTGCCCTCGCCCTGGCAGCACCAGGGCTACGATTCCGACCGGCTGATCCCCCATCTGACGATCACGCTGGAGGGCATATTCGGCACGGCCGTGGATGTGTCCGCGACGCTGATCATCCTGTTCACCATCTATGGCGCCATCCTGCAGGCATCGGGCGCGGGAAAATTCTTCGTCGATTTCTCCTTCGCGGCAACGGGCGGCAAGGCCGCGAGCGCAGGCCGGACGGTGGTGCTGTCGTCGTTCCTTCTCGGCGGACCGTCAGGATCGGGGGTGGCGACGACTGTCACGCTCGGCACCGTCGCCTGGCCGATGATGAAGAAGGTCGGCTATCGCGCCGACGATGCCGGCGGGTTGCTCGCGGCCGGCGGGTTGGGCGCGATCATCTCGCCACCCGTGCTTGGCGCCGCGGCCTTTCTGATCGCCGAGTATCTGAAGATCGGCTACCTTGATGTGCTGAAGATGGCGGTGATCCCGACCATCCTGTACTATGCGTCGCTGCTGTTCATGGTCGAACTCGACCAGAAGCGCATCGCCGCCGAGCGCGGCGGCATCGATACCGTGGATGGCATGACGGTGGAACCGGTCCGCACGTTGTTGCGCCGGTACGGCTTCCACTTCTCCTCCCTGATCGCGATCGTCGTGTTCATGGTCTGGGGGTATTCGGCGACGCTGTCGGTGCTCTACGCCATGATCGTCGCGGTGGTGCTGTCCTTCGTCCGGCTGGAGAACGCATTGTGGCCCCGGCGCCTGGTCCAGACGCTGGCCTCCGGCGCCATCCAGGCGGTGGGCATCGCCGCAGTCTGCGCCAGTGCGGGCATCATCGTCGGCATCATCACGCTGACCGGGTTGGGGCTGAAGTTCAGCGACATCGCCATCCAGGCGGCGGGCGGTTCGATCGTCATCACCGCCCTGTACACGGCGTTGATTGTCTGGGTGGTCGGTCTCGCGGTGCCGGTCACCGCGTCCTACATCATCTGCGCGGTGGTGGCCGCGCCGGCGCTGATGAAGCTCGGCGTGCCGGATTACGCGGCGCATATGTTCGTCTTCTACTACGCGGTGCTGTCGGAAGTCTCGCCACCCACCGCGCTGTCGCCCTTCGCCGCCGCGGCGATCACCGGCGCCGGGCCATACCGCACCACGCTGCAGGCATGGAAATACACGCTGCCCGCCTTCCTGATGCCCTTCGTCTTCGTGACGGACCCCGAGGGCGTCGGCCTGCTGTTGAACTTCACGCCTACCATGACCTGGATCGATGTCGTCTGGCAGACGCTGCTGGCCGCCGCCGGACTTGCCGCCTTGGCCGCTGCCGCCCAGGGCTACGGGCGACGAATGATGGCGGTGTGGGAACGCCTGGCGCTGGCGCTGGCCGGGTTGCTGATGATTTTCCCCGCGCTGATCGAGCATTTTGCGACCGATTTGATCCCGTACCCCCATTGGATCGGGATGGCGCTGGCGGCGGGCTTGCTGGTGCTGCAACGGCCAAGGGCGGCCTGACGGTCAGAGCGTTTTGCGCCAGACCGAACCGGCGCAAAACGCTCTACACCTTTTGTTTGATCGAGCATCGTCACGCGGCTGGCCGATGAGCGTCAGGCCTGACGTGCTCCAATTCACCCATGGGTTTATCAACGTGCCGTGATATTCTCGCGGAATGCGTTGGCCCGCCCTGCTCTGCCTTCTATGTCCTGCCGCCTGCGGGCCGTTCCTGCATGATGATATCCTGCCGCCGGCCCTGCTGCCCCCGGCATTGACCGAAGCCATCTTCGGCTCTGGTGAGCCTGAGGCGGAATGGGAATCCGAGCCCGCCGAGCCCCCGCAGGGCGAACCCGCCCTGCTACTGCGGCTCGGGTCCCGCCGGGGCGTCGCGATCCTGTTGCAGGAAGAAGGCGAGCGCCGCCTGTGGCGCACCCCTGGCGGCGTCGCGGTGGCGACCGAAGGTGCAAGGGTCGTCGCGACAGCCGGGCTGCGCCAGGTGCTGGCCGCGACGCGCTTCGACGGTACCGATCTGCTCGCGCGGCTGCCGGAACTGGGGGAAGGGCAGTGGCGCGCCACGCGCGTGGTGGACCTCATGCGCTCGGCCAGCGATCCGACCCGGATGCGCTTCGGCGTCCGCCTGGACTGCCGTCTGACCGTGACGCCGGCCGAGGTCGCGGAAACCCTGCTGGCCACCGAGACCTGCCGCGGCGGTGCAACCTTCACCAGCCGTTTCTGGGCCGATGCCCGCAGTTATGCGGTGTTTCGATCCGAACAATGGGTCGGCGACGACATGCCGCCATTGATGGTCGAAGTGATCGCCACCCGTGCGCCGGCCGAGGTCATGACGCTGCCCAGGTAAGCCCGGCGCGCCGCATCCGATGTGCCACATAGGCTGCCCAGGCGACCTGCACGGCAAGCGCCGGCAGCACGATCAGCGGCTTGGTCTCCGGCGTCATGTGCAGGAACAAGGCGATCAGCGCGCCATGGAACAGGACGAATCCCCAATGAATGGCCGCGACGGCCCGTACCGAAACCCCTGACCGCTGCGCCATTTGATACAGATGCGCCCGGTGCGCCGCCGCCACGCGTTCGCCCATCGCCGCGCGGCGTATCAAGGTGAAGGCGGCATCGAACAGCAACCCGAACAACAGCAGCGGCACGATCAGGAACGATACCGACGCCGAATCAAACTGCGCCGCCGCGACGGCGAGAACCGCCATCATGAAGCCGAGAAACTGGCTGCCGACATCGCCCATGAAGATGCGCGCCGGATGCAGGTTGAAGGGCAGGAACCCCGCCAGCCCGGCGGCCAGCAGCAGCGACGCCGCATAGACGAACCAGCCACCTTGCTCACCCGCCACCACGCACAGGATGACCGCTGCAAGGAAGACCGACCCGCCGACCAGCCCATCCAGCCCATCCATGAAATTCACGGCATTGGTGCAGCCGACGATCCAGAACAATGTCAAAGGCACGCCAAGCCAACCGATCAGGATTTGCCCGACCCATGGCAGCGCCAGGCGATCCAGCACCAGCCCCGCCGCCACCGCGACCAGAGCGGCCATCGCCTGTGCCGCGAGCTTCACCGCGAAGCGCAGATCGACCGCGTCGTCCCACAGTGAAACGGCGGCGATCGCCACCGCCGCGCCGATCACGCCGAGGAATTGCGGCGGTGGCAGCCGGGCATAATCCGCGCCGACATACAGCACCGCCATGCCCATCACGAAGGCGACCACGACGCCGACGCCTCCACCCCGCGGCGTCGGCCGCGCATGGGACGATCGTTCATTCGGGTGGTCGAGAATGGGGTAGGCGATCATCAGCCGCACCACGCCGGCCGACAAGGCAGCGAGACCCAGCGCGAAGGCAAGATGCCGGAGGACAGCGTCGATCAACATGGCCGTGGCGGCTATGCCCCGGCGCGGGCGGGGCGTCCAGCGGCGCGGGCATTTGCGGTGCGCCACCCCGGAATGGCATGCGCCACATGGTCCAGCCGGATCGGCGGTTTCCGCCCGGCAATGGCGGTCGCGATCATGCTGCAATCAACGGTCACGAACCGCCAGCCGCTGAAACAGGTGCCTGATCCGGTATCCGCCGAACTGGCATATGCGCCCTACGCCGCCGACCCAGTGTCTGGCGTGGAAGGCGCGCCGAATACGGATCCCCCCTACCGCGTGAACCAGGCCACCCCGCGTTGCAGCGCCTCGGACCGCCCTTCCCGCGTCACCTCCCACAGCGGGTTCTCCACCGCCAGGCGCTGCCCGCCATCGCGCTGCACCGGCCGGATCACGGCCCCCATCGATGACCGTGTCTGAATGCCGAAGATGTCGAGCGGCACGCGGATGAATATGCCCTTGTCGAAGGACCCCTCGCCGAACTCGGCATAGGACGCGCTGGTCATGGTGGCGAAGGCGCCCACCTCGATGCCGGAATCGAAGCGCCGGGCGACCTCGACCGTGCCGCCCCAGTCACCGGCCAGGTAACGGCCGCCGCGCAACGTCGTCGTCAGGTTCCACCAAGGCAGGTCGAGGTAGAGCGACACCTGGCCCGTCGTGACCTTGTAGTCCTGAAGCCCGAAGCGCTGGTCGTAGTCCCGCTGCGCGACATAGTTCACATCAAGCCCGATCGCCCAGGGCTGGTCGTGCGGGCGGTACAGGATCTCGCCCGACACGCCGGCGAACATCGGTTCCAGATACCCCGTGGTGGCGCGCGCAAAGACATCCGGCGCCACTGTCCAGATGCCCTCGGCATACAATGAAGGGACCGCCAGATTCTGCCCTTCCTCCGCATACAGCGCGTAGTCGGACCGCACATGCGGCAGCAGCGAATCCGACGTCGCCGCGCCTGCCAGGTTCTGCGCCACGACCTGCGCCACGCCGCCGGCGATGGAAAACCCGGCACCGAGTTCGACCCGCGCCCCGGCCACCACCGCCGCCTGCCACAACACGCTGCGCGACGGGTCGCCCAGTACCAGACGCAGCCCGGGTTCGATCCGCCAGTCGAAGAACGGTCCCGGCGCCCGGACCGCATCCTCGAAGCCCTCGCCCGGCGCCATCAGGATGGCGGTGGCGAAGATCTCCTCCGCGCTGCCCTGGCCTCGCGCGGCGGATTCCAGCGCCGATCGCAACACCATGATCCTTGCCACCTCCACCCCCGCCAGGGACCAGGCGACAACGATACGTTCCACCTGCCGTGCCAGCAGCGGCTGGGCCGCCCGCACCACCCGTCCGACCACCTGCGCCAGGGTGCGATACCGCCCGTCGCCCACGGCGATGCGCGCCTCCTCGCCTTCGATCGCAACGGCGCGGGGGCTGAGACCGGCCGCGCGCAGCGCATCGAACAGACGTGGGGCGATCAGCCGCGCCTCGGCCGATCCTTCATCGGGTCGAGCCGCCATCGCCGGTGGCGGGGGCAGCGGAATGCGCGGCGGATCATTCGGGTTCATCCGCACCGATGCGCGCAGCAGGAAATCCGTGCCGTTGACATACTGCACGCCGACATCAAGCCATTCGTTCTGCCATTGCAGCCCGGCATTCACCCGCGATGCCGAAAGCCCCAGCAGGCCGGTCGTATTCGCCGGGTACCCGCCGCGTTCGTCGCGCAGCTGGTCGCCACTGAACTCGATCTTCGCCCGCAGCCCATCCAGCGCGCCCCAGGGCGTCGGGATCGGCGGCACCGACCATTCCACACCACCGAAGAAGGCGATGTCCTCGCCATGGAAATACGTCCCCCAGCGCGGCGTGCCGCCCTGGCCGACATCGCGCTGACGGTCGGCGAAGCCGCCCCAGATGTCGGTCAGCGGATTGTTGGTGTCGGCATAGGTCCCCAGCCGTCCCCAGCCGATCCCCAGGCTGATGTCGAAATCCCAGAAGCGCTTGGACGCGACGAGGTATTCCCCGCCATAGATGCCCGTCCCCGCGATGTCCTGGATGCCGATGGCCAGCGCCGGCCGCCAGTCATTCTCCTCCCAGAGTCGGACCTTGATGTCGAAGGATCGGTCGGAGACCATCCCGGACCCGGTCGTGCCGTTCAGCCGCTCGCTCAGCCGGAAGGTCGTCTCCAGCCAGGGCAGCGCCTGGAATCCGAGGAACCAGAAGCCGCGCTGATGGCGCAGCCCGAACCCGGCTTCGAGCGTGCCATCGGGGCGGAAGCGCGCATTGCGCATCTCGATCAGCCCGACGCCGCCCCAGTCGGACCCCGATCCCTCGACCATCAGCGGCGGGTCCTGCGCATGGGCGGGGAGGGTGAGGAGCGACACGAGGAAGGCGGCGGCAAGGATGGAGTGGCGCTGCAACGTAGGGCTGAAGGTTGGAGGGGCTTTGCCCCTCCAAGCCACCCCACCAAAGGCCCAAGGCCTTTGGAAACCGTCACTTGGCGCGGGGCATCGAGGGCAGGATCGGCACCCGGATCTTGCCCCTTGCCTGGGTGACGCACCTGTCGGCCCGGCGCCAAAAGAAGGTGTCCAGAGGCCCTTCGGCCTTTGGTGGGGTGAGGTTTGGAGAGGGGCGAAGCCCTTCTCCAATCCCCAGCGCCGCGCAATTTGCGCGTGCATGAGGCGCGACCCACCCAGCCAGCGACCCTGAACTGCGGGATTCTCGACGCCTGGCGGCCAAGCTTTGCCCGCACGCCCGGTTGCCAGGAATCGCACCCGCGCCCCCTCGATCACCCGGCGCCAAAAGGAGGTTTCCAAAAGCCTCAAGCCTTTGGTGGGGAGGGGTCCGGGGCGTGGCAAAGCCCCTCTCCGCCTCCTGGACGGGCGTCGCCCACCTACCGCCCTGCCTCGCGCGAGATCACCGCCAGCGCCGCGGCGGACACCGAGATCTGCCCCAGAACTTGCGTCAGGTCGCGCACGAAGCCCCAGGTTTCATAGGGGCTGGGGTCCTGCGGCACGACCACCAGGCTGCCCGGCGGCACCGGCGGCCCGCCCTGTTGCCAGGCGGACAGGCCGGCGGCGGTGGATTGCCCGTTGGGCAGCACGATGAAGGCGCGGGACGGGTCAGCGAAGCGCTGCGTCCCGCCCGACGCACGCACGTAATCCGAGGCGCGCCAACCCGAACGGAACTGCAGCGATCCGGGATTGAGGATGGAGCCGACCACAGTCACTTCGTTGGGCCGCTTCGGGATCGCGATGATGTCGCCCGGTTCCAGCAGCACATCCAGTTCCGGGCGCGCGGCGAGCAGCACGGGATTGGCCTCCACCACCATACGCCCGGCCGCTCGGGCCTCGCGCAGCGAATTGGCGAGTTCCCGCCCCGCGCTGATGGCCGCGCCCAGATCGACCGAGGTCGCACGCGACCCGGCGACAGCCTGGCCGGAGGCGACCTGCATCAGGCTCGTCTCCAATTCCCGCGCCGTGCGGGTGAAGCCCTCCTGCTGGCGCTCACGGACCGAATGGCGGGTGAAGACGGCGCCATAGGGGTAGGCCTGCGGCGTCAGTCCGCCCGCGCGGGCGATGACTTCCGACAAGCGTTCGCCACGACGGATGTCGTAGGTGCCGGGGCGGAGGAATTCGCCGACCAGGATGACAGGGCCGGTATCGCGGTCGCCGAAGCCCCGCGGGATGCGGATGGTGTCGCGGGCGGACAGCCGCACCGCAGCGAAGTTGCGGCTGGTCAGGTCGAGCCTTGTCCGCGCCAGCGGAATGGCGCCGCCGGTATCCGCGGGCTCGCGTGCGAATTCCACCACCCGGAGATCGGCGGCATCCGACAGACCGCCGGCCGCCGCGATGACCGTGTCCAGCCCGGTGTCATCGGTGATCGGGAACAGGCCAGGCGCACGGACCTCGCCGGTCAACACCACGGACTGGTCGAGCAGAAAGGTCGGCAGGTCCGGGTAGTCCAGATAGACCTGCGGGCAGGGGCTGGACCCGATCTCGGGGAAACCGGCACCCTTCACATGGGCATAGCGTTGCGGAGACGCGCGGGACGCAAGTGCGAGCGCCGTCAGCGCCGGGCAATCCGCGACGGGCGGTGCGTTCGCTGCGGGGGCGGGCGTTTCTCCCCGCAGCGCCCGCTGCACGGCCGGCGAGGTGAGGAAGACGACATCCGATCGCGCGAAGACGACAACCTCATCGCCTTCCTGCAACGGCATGTTGGCGCGCCCTTCCAGCACGCGGCCAAGGTCAAAGGCACGGAAGTTGCGCTGCCCCGTGCGCGCATCCGCCCGCCAGATCACGCCGAGCCGCACATAGGGGTCGTTGCGCAGCAGCCTGCGATCGGAGATCAGCCCGCGCAGGGTCTGGGATTGCCGCCCACCGGCCGCCGCGCGCGTCACCGGGATGGCAACATGGCCCGCCAGCCGCACCGTATTGGCGACAACATCGGCCCCGGGCTGCACCAGCACCGCATCGCCCCGGCGGACCGTGGATGCAGGCGCCAGTTCGGCGAAGGATCGCCGACCGGCGCCATCGCTCTGTTGCACCAGCAGCCGGTTGCCCCCTTGGCGGATGGTGCCGCCGGCCAGCGCCAGCAATTCGCTCAGCGGCGCGGCCGACCGGCCTGCGGGCAATTCATAGATGCCGGGTCGGGCAACGTCGCCGGCCACCGCGACATTGCCGCCTACGGGTGGGACGATGATGCGGTCGCCCTCGCGCAGGCTCAGGTCCGCATCGCCCGGTGCATCGGCAATGACCGTGTACAGGTCCACCACCCGGCGCCCGCGCGGGCCTTCGATGCGAATGGCGCGCAGCGACCCGGTCTTGCGGACACCGCCCGAGGCCGACAACGCATCGAGCACCGTGGACAGCGCGTTCAGGCCCTGGAAGCCAGGGCGCAACACCTCCCCGGCGACGAAGATGCTCATCTGTCGGACCTGCCCGATCGAGACGAATACCTCCGACCCGCCCAGGTCACGCGCCGCCAGACCTTCCAGATGGGTGCGCAGATCCTTCAGGCTGCGCCCGGCTGCCGGAATGGGCGCCAGGTCGGGCAACAGCACTGTGCCGTCGCGGCCGACCCGCAGCGTCAGTGTCTGCCGGGCACGGCCGCGAAACGCGACGATGAGCTCGTCGTCGGGGCCGAGGACGTAATCCTCGGGCAGGGCCCCGAAGCCCTGCGAGGCACCGCCGCCACCGCCGCGGAAGGTCTCGTAGCCGAACTGGCGCAGCGGCGGCGGATCGAGACGCGCGGCAAAGAAGGATTCGGCCGACGATAGTGGCTCCTCCGGTATCGTCGGGGCCGGCAGAGGCTGCGCCGTGAAGGCCGCAGGGGGCATGGTGGGTGCCGCACTGCGCGGCATCCCCTGCGGTGGGCCGCGGGTGGCGCCACCGTCGAGCAACCTTTGAAGCAAATCCTGCTGCGTGCCCGGCGGCAGATTGGGCAGAGGCGCGCCATTGGGCATGATCGGCGGCAGGGTGGGCGGGGCGAGCAGCGCCGAACCACCCCCTCCCGTCTGCCCGGACGCCGCCGCCGACAGGCCGAAAACAATCGCCACCACCGCCAATATCCGGCGGAAGCACCTGGAACGCAGACCGGGCGGCGGGCTCGGTGGCACGGGGACAAGAACGCCTAGCGACAATTTCAAAAACTAATATACAACTTACAGGCGATTGTTAATCGTCGGAAAGCAGGCCCTGACGCGAAGCGCTGTCCTTGCCGAGACTGTGTCACCTGCTCCCCTCGGTCAGGGCCGATTGGCTCGGGCGTTGCTCATCGCGGATGCCGCGCGGCGCGTCGGGCCGCGCGCCTGTGGCCTGATGGCATGGCACCGCCTGCGGATGCGCACAGGGTTCGCGGCGCGCGCGCTGGGTGAAGCGACACAGCCGGCAGGGCCGCTGCTGCCGACGTTGTCCCTCGAAGACGTGACGCCAAGCGACGCCGTCGCTTTGGCGGTCGCTGCCGAGGCCGCCGTGGCGCCTGGCTGGCACGGACCGTTCCGCGCCGATGCGCCCGCCCTCGGCCTCGACCTCTTCGCGTCAGGTGACATTCGCCCGGTCTGGGAGGCGAACCGGCTGCTCGCGCTGCCGTTGCTTGCCAAGGCCGCGCGCCTGGCGCCGGCGGATGGCCATCTGGCGCGGGCCGAAGCGCTGTTGCGCGGCTGGTGCGACGCCAATCCGGCCTTCCGAGGCCCAGCCTGGGCCTGCGGTCAGGAAGCCGCGCTGCGTGCGCTGCACCTGTGCCTGGCGCTGGCGGTGCTGGATGCCGACCATGCGCCTCCGATGGCGATGCGCGCTCTGCTCGAAGCCCATGTCAGGCGCATCGCGGCCGCACGCGCCTATGGGGCCGCGCAGGACAACAACCATGCGATCAGCGAGCCGGCAGGGCTGTTCGTCATTGGCCTGGTGCTCCGCGACACGTCGATGGCGTCGCGCGCCGCGCGGGACTTGGCGCGCACCGTTGCTCGGCTCGTCGCCCCCGATGGTGCCTTCGCGCAGGCATCGCCGGGGTATCACCGGTTGCTGCTGGACACGCTGGTGCTGGCCGAGTGGTTCCGCCGGCGCCACGGGGCGCCGCCCTTCGCGGCACCCTTCGCCGATCGGGCGCGGGCCGCGACGGCGTGGCTGGACCGCGTGATGGACCCGGCGAGCGGGGCATTGCCGCGATGCGGGGCGACGGATGATTCGGTGCTGGCGGATCTGTCACTGCATGGCGCCTCGGATGCACGGGGCACCGTCGGGCGAGCGCTCGCGATATTTGCCCCGACCGCCACCGGGCGCCGCGCGTCGGAACCCGGCACCAAGTCGGAGTTTCCAAAGGCCTTAAGCCTTTGGTGGGGTGGTCCGGAGGGGCAAAGCCCCTCCGGCCTTCATCCCGCCTGGCGCAGCGAGGGCTGGATGGGTGAGCGAACCTCTCGCTTCCACCTCCTGCTCCGCACTGGCGCCCCGCTGCGCTTCCGTCCGGCCCAGGCGGACCTGCTGCATCTCGACCTCATGCTCGATGGAGCGCCGTTGCTGATGGATGGCGGCACCGGGGCCTACAACCCGCCGCCAGGTTCGGCCTGGTGGACGGAGGCGCTTGCCGGAACCGCGGGCCACAACACCGTTCAGTTCGATGGGCAGGACCAGATGCCGCGCGTCGGGCGATTCCTGTTCGCCCGCTGGCCGCGCTGCGTTGCCGTGCCGGACGGCGCTGCGCTGCGCGATGCGCAGGGCCGGCGGCACGAACGCCGTGTCCGGATCACCGGACGCGCCGTGACGATCGTGGACCGCGTCGGTGGCCCGTTCAAAGACCTTGTGCTGCGCTGGCGGCTCGCGCCCGATGATTGGCGCATCACGGCCGATGGCGTGGAAGCGCCACGGGCGAGATTGCGCCTCGATGCCGATGCCCCATGTCGCATCCGGGTGACACAGGGCTGGCATAGCCCCGCCTATGGCCGTGTAGAGCCCGCGCCGGTTCTCGAACTGGCCGCCGCCGCCCCGGTGTCCAGGCTGACGACGATAGTCGAGGCCGCCTGATGCCTTTGCCGCTGCTCCTGTCCGGGCTGTGGCGCCGGCGCTGGCGGCTGCTTGGCGTGGCGGCGGTGCTGTGGGTCGCTGGCGTGGCGGTGGTGCTGGCGATGCCGCGGGCGCATGTCGCGCAGGCGGTGGTCGCGCCGGCGGAGACCACGTCCTTCGCCGTCTCGACCCTGCTGTCGCCATCGCCCTTCGCACCGGCCGGGCTGCTCGACACGCGCCCGAGCGGCAACTTCGCGGTCTATCTCGGCGCGCTGCGATCGCCCGAGGCGGCGGTGATGCTGGTACGCGACACGGCGATTGGCGATGCCTTGACGCAACGCCGGCGTGGCGGCGCGGGCGGGGCGTTGCGCGCCGTGTTCGGCGCCGACCGCGCTGCCGATTCCGATGACGTGCTGGACTGGCTGACGCGCAACCTCGCGGTGACGCAATCCCTGGCTTCGGTGACCTGGACGCTGGAAATCGCCCAGGAGAACCCGGCCCTGGCACTCGACGTGCTGCGTCGCCTGCACCGCTTTGCCGAGGCGAAGGTGCGCGCTGACCTCGCCGAACAGGCTGGCCGCCGCGTCACCGCGCTGGAGCGTCGCATCGCGCGGGAGAACGACATGTTCCTGCGCAACAGCCTGTATGAATTGTTGGCGCAGCAGCAACGCGCCGGCCTCGTGGTCGCGGCGGATGAGGTGGTGGCCGCGCGCCTGGTCTCCGCCCCCATGGTCGAGGCTCGACCATCCCTGCCCAATCGCCCCTTGCTGATCGCGTTGCTGATGGTCGCGGTGCCGATGGCCGTCCTGCTCGGGGCGGTCGCGCTCCTGTTGACGCGGTTCGATCCGAAGGCGCCCATGGTCGCAAACTCGAGATCACGGGAGAGACAGGAACCGGAACTTCCGCCGCACCCTCCGCGGCCAGGGATGGCCAATGCGGACTGACCGGCAGAGGCCAGACCCATCGCAAGAATGCTGCGTTGCCGCCTCGCCACGCCGAGCGACGTTCTTTAGCGCAGGCGGCGCCTGCGCTGGTGCTCGGAGCCATGGACCGGGATCCCGAAGGCCCCGCAGCTGTTGGCGACGTTGCCGGGAAGGACGGCGGGTCACAGGCGCGAATTCGGGATGGCGTGGCGCGTCGGAAAGGGGCTTTGCCCCTCTCCGAACCTCACCCCACCAAAGGCTTAAGGCCTTTGGAAACCTCGACTTTGGGGCCGCCCGCCGGCACGGCGCCAAATCCCCGCGGTCCAGGAGGCCGTCGCCTCCTGGCGGGGTGGTTTGGAGGGGCAGCGCCCCTCCAACCTTCGCGCGGCCTCCGCCCGGCCGCTCCCGCCCTGCGCCCCGACAATGATCGCACTGACAGGCATCCTCGCCGCGATTCTCCACTTCGCCGGCGCGTTGAAATCGACCCCCCTGGGCGCCGCCTTGCCGTTCGACCTGACCGCCGTCGCGGCGATCGGCCTGCTGGCCGCTCTGGTTTTGCTCGTCGCGGGCCATGACTGGCGTGTGGATGCTCTTCTGGGGTTGCCGCTCGCCGCCTGTGGGGCGCTGTGGCTGTGGATGGTGCTCGCCGGGGCGTGGAGTCCGTCGCGCAGTATCCTCGCCGTCAAACTGCCGGATGTCGTGCTTGTCGGCCCGGCAATGCTGGCGGCGGGCATCGCGGTGGTGGCGCAGCCCCGGGCGCTGGCACGTTGCGCCGATGCGACCCTGGTGATCGGCATGTTCGTCGCGGCCGCCATTGCCTGGGGCCTGGCGACCGACCGTGTCGTGCTGGGCGGACTGCCGGGTTCCAGCCCTGACCAGGTGCGGGTGCAGTACCAGATCGCGGGCCTGGCGATCGCCTCGGCAGCGGCACTGGCGGCGATCCGCGCGGCGGAAGCGCGCGGTATCATGGCCGGTGGCGGTTGGCTTGGTGTGACGGCGTTGCTGGCGGCGGCGGCGCTCATGCCCGGTGGCCGGGCGGCGTTTGCGGCGCTCGCCCTCGCCTTGTCGGTGGCGCCGGCCATCGTGCTTTGGCGGTCGGGCCTGCGAGGCCTGGCCCTGCTTTGGCCCGGCGCGGTGCTGGTCGGCGCGGCGGCGGCCATCGCGGTGGTGCAATCGGACCCTTCCCTGGCGGCGGGGTTGCGGACGCTCGAACGTCTTTCTGAGGGAGAGGTGGCGCAATCCTCCGGCCGTCTGCCCTTGTGGCGCGCGGCAACGGAACAGGGCGGTGCAGCCCTGCCATGGGGCCTGGGCACTGGCGGCTTCACCATCGCGGCCGGGCATGGGGAACGGCGCGGGCTGTATCCGCACAATCACCTGCTGGAGGCGCTGGCCGAGGGCGGCCTGCCAGGGCTGCTTCTGTGGCTGCTGGCCTTCGGTGGCGGCGGCGCGGCAGCCCTGGTCCTGGGCGCGCGGACCGGAGCAGGACGCGCGGCTCGGGTGGCCGCGCTGGCGCTTCCGATGGCACTTTCGATCATGGTCTCGACAGACCTTGGCAATCGCATGGCCTGGTTTGCGCTCGGGCTGACGCTTGGGCTGGGCGTTGCAGCGGCACCACGACATGTACCCGCGCTTCGGCAAGCGCAGCTTTGACATCATCGCCGCGGCGCTGCTGATCGCAGCGCTGGCGCCGGTGATGCTGGCCGTCGCGCTGGTCGTACGGGTCGCGCTCGGCCGACCCGTGCTGTTCCGGCAGGTGCGGGCTGGCCGGCACGGGGCGCCCTTCACCTTGGTGAAATTCCGCACCCTGCGGGCAGGCCCCGGCGAGGATGCGGCGCGCATGACGAGGATCGGGCGACGGCTGCGGGCATCGGCCGTCGATGAACTTCCCCAGTTGTTTCACGTCCTGCGGGGGGAGATGTCGCTTGTCGGCCCGCGCCCGCTGCCGATCGAATATGGCGTGCGGTATTCCGCCCGCCAGGCGCTGCGGCTGTCGGTCCGTCCGGGTTTGGCCGGGCTGGCGCAGGCGGCCGGGCGAAATGCGGTGCCGTGGGATGCACGGCTGGAGGCTGATGCGATCTATGCGTCAACCGCGCCGCGCTTCGCCCGAGACCTGCGCCTGTTGGCGCAGTGCGCTGCACTTGCTGTGACCGGGCGGGGGGCGACGGCCCCGGGGCACGCATCGATGCCGACCTTCAAAAAAAGCAATATAACCTCTGGTTGATTTTAGATTCATCAAATAACGTCTTTTGGTGACATTCTTCGCGCCCCTTCGTCCGGCCGCTCGTTCGCATCCCGGCCTTGCCGCCGCGGTGCCGCCCCAACGGATCCACCTTTCACCGCCGCATCTGACGGGGCATGAGGCTGCGGCACTGCAATCGGTCCTGGACAGCGGCTGGGTTGCGCCCGCGGGGCCCGCCATCGCGACGTTCGAGGCCGCCATCGCGGCCGCCACGGGCTTCCGGCATGTGCTCGCCACCGCATCGGGCACGGCGGCGCTGCACCTGGCCTTCCGCGTGCTGGACATCGCGGCGGGGGATGAGGTCTGGGCACCGGGCTTCACCTTCATCGCGACCGTAGCGCCCGCCGTGCAGATGGGCGCTGTCCCGCGTTTCCTGGATGTCGACCCGGCCTGCTGGACGCTCGACCCTCATCTGCTGCGACATGAATTGCGCGCGGCGGCGCGGCGCGGGCGGCTGCCGCGCGCGGTCGTCGCGGTGGACATCTACGGGCAGAGCGCGGAGCTCGACGCCATCCTCGATGCCTGCAGGCCGTGGGACGTGCCGGTCGTCAGCGACAGCGCCGAGGGACTTGGGGCAACCATCCGCGGGCGCCATGCCGGGCGCGGGGCACGTATCGCCGCGCTGTCCTTCAACGGCAACAAGATCGTCACGGCCGGGGGTGGCGGGGCGCTGGCGTCTGACGACCCGCTGTATGTCGCGCGGGCGCGGCATCTGGCTCACCAGGCCAAGGATCCGGCGCCGCATTACCAGCACACCGCAACAGGCCATTCCTATGGGCTTTCCTCGCTGCTGGCGGCGTTCGGCACCACGCAGCTGGCTGCCCTGGGGGCGCGGGTCGCAGCGCGCCGGGCCATCTTCGACCGCTACCGTGCCGCATTGTCGGACCTGCCCGGCATCAGCTTCATGCCGGAAGCGTCCTGGGGAATGTCCACGCGGTGGCTGACCGGCATCCTGGTGGACCCGGCCCGCTTCGGCGCCGACCGGGAGATGCTGCGCCAGGCGCTCGACCTCGCCGGGATCGAAAGCCGCCCAATGTGGAAACCCTTGCCGGACCAGCCGGTGTTCCGGGACGCCCCGCGCGCCGGCGGCGCCATCGCGGCAGCCCTGTTCGCGCGCGGCCTGTGCCTGCCATCGGGCACCGGCATGGCCGAGGCCGACCAGGATCGCGTCATCGCCACCATCCGAGGGGCGTGCCGGGCATGACGCTGCGCATCCTGTATCTGCATCAGCACTATTCCTCGCCGGGGGGCAGCACGGGCACGCGCAGCCACGGCATGGCCCAGGCCTTGGCAGCCCGCGGCCATGCCGTGACCATCGCCTGCGGCCGCTATGATGGCGCCTCGACAGGTCTCGGCGGCCCGTTCCGCAAGGGCCGGCGCTCGGGCCGTGTGGCGGGGGTCGAGGTCGTCGAATTCGCTATCCCCTGCGGCAATGCCATGGGATTGCGGGCACGCAGCGCGGCCTTCCTGCGCTACGCCGCGGCGGCCACCCGCCTGGCGTTGTCGCGGCGCTTCGACCTGGTGGTCGCTTCATCCACGCCTCTGACCGTGGCGCTGCCGGCGCTGGTGGCGCGGGGGCTGCGGGGCACGCCTTTCGTTTTCGAGATACGCGACCCCTGGCCTGAGCTGCCACGCGCGATGGGTGGCGTGCCGGGAGTCGTGCTCGCCGCAATGGATCGGCTGGCCGATGCCGCCTGCCGCCGGGCGGCGGCCGTGATCGCGCTGTCGGATGGCATTGCGGCCACTGCTGTCGCGCATGGGGCGAACCCGCAGCGCGTGCATGTGGTGCCGAATGGCAGTGACCTCGGCCTGTTCGGACCGCATATCCACGGATGGCGGCCGGGCGATGCGGGATCGCATGAATGCCTCGCGGTCTATGCCGGCGCCCATGGCCGGGCGAACGGGCTGCATGCGTTGCTCGATGCCGCGGCGATCCTGCGCGCGCGGGGGGATTACCGACTGCGGATCCTGCTTGTCGGCGACGGGTCCGAAAAGCCTGCGCTGCTGGCCCGCGCGCAGGCCGAAGGGCTGGACAACGTCACCTTCCTGGACCCGATGCCGCGCCCGGCGATCGGTCGGTTGCACGCCGGCTGCCAGATCGTCTTGCACCTGCTGGCGGATGTGCCGGCCTTCGCCGAATGGACATCGCCCAACAAGCTGATGGATGGCCTCGCATCCGGGCGGCCGGTGGTGACCAACCAGCCTGGCCGGGCGGCGCGCATCGTCGCGGAGGGCCCCTGCGGCATTGCGGTGCCGCCTGGCGATCCGGTGGCCTTGGCGGATGCACTGGCGCGGCTGGCGGCCAGTGCCGTGCTACGCGAGGCGATGGGAGCGGCCGGACGCCGTCAGGCGGTGATGCACTGGGACCGGCGCCTGCTGGCGGCACAGTTCTGCGCCGTGGCCGAAGGCGCCGCCCGCGATGCTGCGGTCTCGGGCGGCGTCATGACCCGGCTTGATGGAGCGGCCCTGCGATGATCCTGCCGGAAGTCCACCTGGTCGCGGCGGCGCGTCCGAACCTGCCGAAGCTTGCCGCGCTGTGGCACGCGCTGGCCGAAGGCGAGCCTATCTGCAAGCCGCTGTTGCTGCACACCGGCCAACACCACGACGCGGCGATGTTCGGCGATCTGCTCGAGGATCTGCGGCTGCCGGCGCCGGAGATTTCGCTTGGCGTCTCCGGTGGCAGCCATGCCGAACTGACCGGGCGGACCATGATCGCCGCCGAGGCCGTGTGGCAGAAGCGGCGGCCTGCCTTGGTGGTGGTGGCGGGCGATGTCGACGGGGCGCTGGCGGCGGGGCTTGCGGCGCGCAAGATGGGCATCCGGGTGGCACATCTGGAAGCCGGGCTGCGCTGCGAAGACCGCGACATGCCCGAGGACGTGAACCGGCGCGCCCTGGATGCGATCAGCGATCTGCTGTGGGCGCCGGATCGCGATGCGGCGATGCGCCTGGTTGCCGACGGCTTCGGCGGGGAGCGCGTTCGCGCGGTGGGCAATGCCATGGTGGATTCGGTGCTGCGCCATCTGCCGGAAGCCGCGCGGCGGCCGTTGCCGCAGGGGCTGGTGCCTGGGGCCTATGGAGTCGTCACCTTGCACCGGCCCGCGAATGTGGACGAACCGCGGGCATTGAACAGCATGATGTGGGGGCTGGCGGCCGCGGCGCGGCACCTGACGCTTGCCTGGCCGGTGCATCCGCGTACCGCCGCCCGCATGCGGGACTTCGCCTGCCCGCCACCGCATGGGGTGATCATGCTGCCGCCGTTGCGCTACCTCGATTTCCTGGCGCTGATGGCGAATGCTCGGCTGGTCGCCACCGACAGTGGCGGCGTGCAGGAGGAAGCCTCGGCGATCGGCCTGCCCTGCCTGACGTTGCGGCGGTCCACCGAGCGGCCCGCCACGGTCGCGGCCGGGGGCAATCGCCTGGTCACGCCCGAGGGCCTGTCCAGTGCCGTGCTTGACCCACCCGGTCGCGGGCGACCCATACCCCTGTGGGATGGTCAGGCGGGGCAGCGCATGCGCGCGCACCTTGCCGAGGTGCTGGCGGCATGAGCGGCGCTGATGGCGTTGTTGCGCGGTTGTTCTTCCAGGCCGGGGTTGCCGCCGGACCGACGGGCATGGCCCGGCCACGGCCGGTGCTGCTGCTGTCCGCCGCGCATCCGCCCGGGGATATCCGCGTGGTCCGCAAGGAAGGTGCGGCCCTCGCCGCCGCCGGCTGGCGCGTGGTCCATCTGTGCCCGGGTGCCGCGGCGGCCCGGATCGACGGCGTCGAGATCGTCACGCACCGGCTCAGCCGCATTCTCGGCCTGTGGGCGCTGGCGCGGCGCGCGGCGGCACAGCACCCGGCGGTGATCCATGCGTCGGAACCCGATGCCTGGTTGGCGGCGCTGGTCGCGTCGTGGCGGAGTGGCGCGCGCGTGGTGCTCGACGTGCACGAACACTATCCGTCGCGTTTGGATGCGCGGCTGCCGGGCATGCTGCGGCCAGTGGTGCGCGCGGCCATCGCGACGGCTTGCCGCGTGATGGGCCGCGCCGCCGATGCGGTGGTGGTGGCCAAGGATGGGCTGGATGGCACGTTCCGCGGCGCGCGGATCGTCGCGGTGCGAAACTACGCGCCCGCACCGGTCCAGCCGCCGCGCGACCATCGACCAGGCCCGCTGGTGCTGGGGCATCTGGGTGCCATCACCCGGGCGCGGGGCTGGCCCTGCATGCTGGAGGTCCTGGCGCGATCACGTCCGGACACGAGGTTGCTGCTGATCGGGCGGTTCACCGATGGCAGCGAGGCGGCATTCGCCACGCAGGCCGCCGCCATGGGCCTGGCGGACCGGATCGAGGTGACCGGGTGGCTGCCGCAGGATGAGGCATTGCGGCGGCTGCACGATTGCGACGTGGCGCTGGTGTTGTTCCAGCGCGGCGAGGAGAACCACCGCCTGGCGCTGCCGCACAAGCTGTTCGACGCCATGGCGGCCGGGGTGCCGGTGATCGCGCCGGACTTCGCCGAGGAGGTGGCAGCCGTGGTGCGGCGGGCCGGGTGCGGGCTGCTGGTGGATAGCGGCGATGTCGATTCGGTTGCCGCGGCGGTCACGACCCTGACCGATCCGACACGCCGCGCGGCATTGGGCGAAGCGGGCTGGCGCGCGGCCCGGGATGATTTCGCCTGGGAGGCTGAGGCGGCCCGGTTGGTGGAACTGTATCGCTCGCTCCCGCCAGTGCGGCATTGAGGTTGCCCATTTACCCATATCGAGTCGCGGGCGGGGAACGGCATGGCGCTGGCCATCAGCGCGGGTTCCGTCGCATCGCCATCTGCCGGCGTGCGATTCTGCCTGTCCATACCGGTCAGCCCTGATCGTGGCTCAACGCATTGATCGACTTCGGCGTGGCGCCCCTTCCCGCCCATCGGCCTCTGCGCCAATTCCTTCAGAAGGCTGGCCGTTCGGCCGGCGGCGCCGTATAGCCGCGGCATGGCCCGCGGCCCCTCCCTGCGCATCCTGTTGAATCTGGCGCTCGACAGCCTGTTGGCATTGCTTGCGCTGCCGCTGGCCGTCTGGGCCGCCGCCCCTGGCGCCTGGCCGCCGGGGGGGTGGTGGGCTGGCGCATTGCCCGGCGCCGTGGTGCTGCTGGCGCTGGCCGGGGCGCCGCTGCGTGTACCGCAACAATATTGGCGTTTCGTCGGTCCGCGCGACCTGATCGCCGTCGCCGGGGCGTCCATTGCCGCTGCGGTGGCCTTTTCGGCCGGCCTGCACCTCCTTGGCAGTTGGCGTCCGCCCAATCAGGCCTTTCCGCTGATCCATGCCGCCACGCTCGGCCTGCTGATGGCCGGCGGGCGGGTGGCGAGCCTTCTCCAGGCGTCCCGCCATGCCGGGGATGCCTCCCCCGACGCGCAGAATGTGCTGCTGGTCGGCGCGGCGGAGGGCACCGACCTGTTCCTGCGCGCCTTGTCGCGCGATCGGCGCGCGCTGTACCGGGTGACCGGGATTCTGTCTCTGCGGGCGCGCCAGGCGGGGCGCCGGATGCAGGGCCACGCCATTCTCGGCACGGTCGAGGAGACGGAGGCGGTGCTCGACACGCTGCGTGCAGAAGGGCGGTTGCCGGCGGTGATCGTGCTTGCATCCGCCCTGTCCGGCCCCGCGCTGGAATCGCTGCTGGACGCGGCGGACCGCCACGGCGTGCCCGTCCGCCGCGCCCCGGCGCCGACCACCTTGGCCCCGGCCGGCGGTGCCGAAGGGCGGCAGGTGGAACTGCGCCCCGTGTCGATCGAGGACCTGCTGGATCGCCCGCAGGTGCCGCTCGATCGCGAGGGCATGGCCCGGCTGGTCCAGGGGCGTCGCGTGCTGGTCACCGGCGCCGGCGGGACCATCGGCGGGGAGTTGGCGCGGCAGGTCGCCGCGCTCGGGCCGGCCAGCCTGACGCTGCTGGATCACGGTGAATACGTCCTCTACGAAATCGACCTCGAACTTCGTGAGAAGCACCCGCAGGTCGCCCGGCGCGCGGTGCTGGCGGATGTGCGAGACGAGGCCCGAATCCGTCGCCTGTTCGAGGAAATCCGCCCCGAGCTGGTGTTCCATGCCGCCGCGCTGAAGCATGTCCCCATGGTCGAGAACGACCCGCTGGAAGGGCTGCTGACCAATGCGCTCGGCACCCGGATCGTGGCCGATGCGGCGCGGGCGGTGGGCACCACGGCGATGGTGTTCATCTCGACCGACAAGGCGGTGAACCCGACGTCGGTCATGGGTGCTTCGAAGCGGTTGGCCGAGATGTATTGCCAGGCCTTCGACCGAGAAGCCCGCGCCGCCCGCGGCGACGAAGCCCGCCAGGGCAAGCAGGGCATGCGCTGCATCACCGTGCGCTTCGGCAATGTCCTGGGGTCCACCGGGTCGGTCGTGCCGCTGTTCCGCCGGCAGCTGGAACGTGGCGGTCCACTGACCGTCACCCACCCGGACATGCGCCGGTACTTCATGACCGTGCGGGAGGCGGTGGGGCTGGTGCTCCAGGCTTCCGTGGTCGGCAGCACCGATCCGGAGAACATGCCGCCCGAATTGGCCGATGGTGGCATCTTCGTGCTCGACATGGGGGAGGCGGTGAAGATCGTCGATCTCGCCCGCCGCATGATCCGCCTGGCGGGGCTGCGCCCGGAGGAGGATGTCGAGATCCGCTTCACCGGGCTGCGGCCCGGCGAGAAACTGTTCGAGGAACTGTTCCACGGCAAGGAGGCGCCGCGCCCCACCGCCTATCCCGGCCTGTTGGTGGCGACACCACGGACCGCCGACGCGGCGCTGGTTGGGCGCGCGATTGACGAAATCGCGACAGCGGCGCGCGGCGGGTCGCCACGGGTGGCGCTGCAGCAATTGGGGCGGCTGGTCCCGGAATTCGAACACGCTCCGGAAGGCACCGTGGCCACCCGGTGAAGGCAGCGACAGTGAGGTGCCGCGCCCGTATCCGGAGCTCACCTAGAGCGTGATCGGTTTACCTTCGTACACCGATCACGCTCTAGACCTTTGTTTTATCGTGTGATTCAGACCTCCGGTGCGTTCGCACCTACGGCCATCACGCTCTAACGACCTTCGGAACCAATACCTGGCGCCTGTCGCGCCGGGCCGGGCTGGGCCATTCTTGGCGCCATGGTGCGCGCCGTATTTCTCCTGGCTGTTCTTGCTGCGCTTGGCGCGGGTGTGGCGTGGTTGGATGGCCCACCCATGCCACGCGATGCGACACCCGCCGCGGCTCCCGTCTCGCAGGCTAGCGGGCTCGGGACACCCTTCGGTGACGCCATGTTCCGCTGGCGTTGCACGTCTGGCCTGAAGGACGCCCTGGGCAATGACGCGGCCTGGCCGCTGGAGCGTGTCGCGAGGCTCTGCCTGTGCGCGGCCGACCGGCTGCGAGCCGATGGACCGCGCGACATCATTCTCGGCACCGGGGATGTTGTCGTGGCGGCAGAAGCCGCCGAGGCGCGGCTGTGCCGCCGGCGATAGGGGCCGGGACCGCTCGGCGGAATTCGGCACACGCAATGCGGGAAATCTTGAATTCCCCACCCGTGCGGCGCCACGATGCGGCTTGGTGTCGCGGAGGTACCGATGCGCCGCAGGACCCTTCTCGCCGTGGCTGGCGCCGCGGCGCTGCCGATGCAGGCCCTTGCCGAGGAAGCCGTCGACGTCGCCCTGGTGCTGGCGGTCGATGTGTCCCGGTCGATCGACGAGGATGAGGCGCGGCTGCAACGGGAGGGATACCGCAGCGCGGTCGCCGATCCCGTGGTGGTCGCGGCGATCCGCGGCGGCATGGTCGGTTCCGTCGCCATCGCCTATGTCGAATGGGCTGGCATCGAATATCAGCGCACCGTGATCCCGTGGCGGCGGATCGCCAGCCAGGCGGATGCCGATGCCTGGGCCGCCGAACTTGCCGGCGCTTCGCGCACATCCCTGTCCTGGACATCGATCTCCGGCGCCATCCGCTATTCGCGCGAGGTGATGGCCGAATGCCCCTGGGAGGCGACGCGCCGCGTGATCGACGTATCCGCCGACGGGGTGAACAATTCCGGGCCGCCCGCCGATCAGCAGCGCGATGCCGCGGTCGCTGAGGGCATCACCATCAACGGCCTGCCCATCATCAACGACCGCCCGACCTTCGGGCGCATGCCGCCGGTCCCGCTGGACGATTATTTCCGGGAGAACGTGATTGGCGGGGACGGGCACTTCATGATCGTCGCCGAGGATTTCGAGAGCTTCGGCGTCGCCGTGAAGCGCAAGCTGATCCGCGAGATCGCGGCGCTGCCGGGAAGTTTGGTCAGATCGGGGTGATCGCGACAGCACCCGCACGGTATCTCGGCCGGAGGCGCTCTATTCCGGCGTGACGCTGCCTTCGGTGACCAGCCGCATGCAGCCCTGCACCACCGGGGCGCAGGCCGAATTCTGCGACATCGGCAGGTCCGACGACGCCGAATACCCGATCCGCGTGACCTTGCTGTCCACCAGCTGGAACGTGACCCGGCAACTCGACCCCGCCGAGACGCTCAGCGAACCGCCGATCACCGGCACCGGCGCTGACACACCCGAGGCCGGCGGCGTGCGGTCATAGGTCCAGAATTCGCCGCCAGCCGACCGCGCCGTGAGGTTCGGCACGCCCGCACACAGCCGCAGATCGTCGGCCCGCAGCCCAATCAATTGCTGGCGCCCGTCATCGGCCGTCGCGGAATCGCGGGCCGAACAGGTGGCCAGCAGCAGCGGCATCAGCGACAGCAGGACGATACGTGGCGGCAACATCATGCCAGCGGCTCCAAGGGCAGGCACCCGGTCTGCGTAGCAGGCCGGGGCCAAGAAGGCGGCCAGCCGGGACATCGACGCAGCCGGGCCACCGAAGATCACGCCGGCGGCGGCGAGCAACAGACGATGAATCGACCGGCAAGGCCAGTGCCGATCGGTAACAAATCAATGGCAAATTCTGCTGGCCCATCGGGAATCACAGCGGTCGGCGGACAATCAGCGCCCGCCTTGGTCACAGGATCGCCGGCGTCAGTCCGTGTCTTCGAGCGACAGGCCGAGTTCGTCCAGGCCTTCCTCGATGATGTCACCGAGCAGTTCGATGCCGAGGAGGTATTCCGCCGCATCGCGGATGTTGCGCTCCTTCGCCAGGGTCCGCGCCTCCTCAAATTCATCGCCCGAATAATCGCCCCGTCCGATCCAGGCGAGCGCGATCAGGGAGGCCTGCTCATCCTCGTTCAGCTCGGCGATGAAGGCGCGCAGCGCGTCCTCATCCATGTTCTCGTCGTCTTCGGCGTCGAGGCCTTCCTCGTCCTCGTCCTCGCGCGCATCGGCGCCGCTTTCCTCGGTGTCCTGCACGGCGCGGGCGGCATCGACGATGGCGGCGACGGATTCAAGGCTGATGCCGAGGTCGAATTCCTCGTCATCGTCGGATGCGGCCATGGTCCTCAACTCCTGCTGCGGGATCGGCGCAATCAAGCATAGCCGGGTGGGGGCGTGCCACCCCCCGAAGGGTGATCAGGCAGCCCAATCCGGGGCGAAATCCGGGTTCACCAGGCGGCGGTCCTTGGGCAGTGCGGCGATCTCGGCAAGGTCCCCGGCCGTCAGTGCCATCGACGCTGCGGCGAGATTGTCCTTCTGACCCTCCGCGCGTCCGGATTTCGGGATGGCGACAAGGTTCTGTTGCGCCATCAGCCAGGCGATGGCGACCTGCACCGGCGTCGCGCCGTGGCGCCTGGCGATGGCCTGCATCACCGGATCGTCGTTCACCTGCGCCTTGGCGATTGGCGAATAGGCGGTCATCGCCAGGTCGTTCGCGCGGCACAAGGCGGCAAGCTTTTCCTGCCACAGATAGACATGGCATTCGACCTGCAACGCGGCGATCGGCGCGATGGAGAGGTCCAGCGCCTGCTTCAGCAGTCCCGGCGGGAAATTCGACACGCCCACCGCGCGCGCCAGCCCATCGGACTTCAGCTGCGCCAGCGCCGTGAGCGCTGCGGACAGGTCCATCCCCTTTGCCGGCCAATGGATCAGGATGAGGTCGGCATAGGGTGTGGCGAGGCGCTTGAGCGAGGCTTCCGCCGAGGCGCGCAACGCATCGGGCGCGAGTTCCGTCCACCAGACCTTGGTGGTCAGGAAGATATCCTCCCGCTTCACGCCCGACCCGGCGATCCCGGCGCCGACCGCTTCCTCGTTGCCGTACATGGAAGCCGTGTCGATGTGGCGGTACCCGAGGCTGATGGCGCCCGCGACCGCCGCGGTCGCCTCCGCGCCGCGCAACTGCCATGTGCCCAGGCCGATGCGCGGAATACGAAGCTTCGGCGTCTCCAGGATCGGTGCGGTCATTGGCGCCTCTATTTCTTGGAAAGATCGATGAGGCCGGCAAAGCCGCCCTCGGTCCCGAAAGCAAGGTGCGAGCCAACCCCGTTCCAGGCCAGCGCGGATACGGCCGTCCCGCGCGGCGCCGCAACCGGCACGACACGGCCCGAACCGATCTCGGCGATCAGCACCAGCCCGTCATCGAAGCCGGCCGCAACGACATCCTGCGTCGGATGGCACGCCACGGTGGTGCACAGCACGCCATCCCCGCCGGCGAGTTCGGTCGGCGCCTTGCCCATCGGCCCGCCGCCGAAGAACGGCCAGAGCACGACGCAATCCGCCCCGGCCGTCGCCAGCCACCGGCCCTTGGCGGTGAAGGCGACAGACTTCGTCTTGGACGGATACCCGGCCATGCGCATGTGCTGGCCATCGGCCAGCCGCCAGCCATGCAGCGTGTTCTCCTGCATGGTGGTCACGACATGGGACGCGTCGGGGCTGATCACCACGCCGGTGTGGCTGCCCTTCCATTCCAGGACGCGCGGACTGCTCTCCTTCGCCGCGACGAACCACAGCGACGCACCGTTGTAATGCGATGCCGCGATGCGCTTGCCCTTGGTGTCGAAGGCGATGCCAGTGACGGTCGTGGGGTGCGCGAGCGATTTCAGCGCGGTGCCCTTGCCGTCCAGGATATGCACCGCCTTCCCGACCGTCGCCGCGCGCAGGCCGGAATCATGCGCGGCGACATGGTCCACCCACTTGCTGCCGTACTTCGCCAATTCGGTCGCCGTGCCATCCGGCGCGATGCGCATCACCCGGCCGTCATCACCGCCGGTGATCACGCCATCCTTCACATCGGCCGCAATGGACAGGCAGGCACCGTCATGCGCCGTGACCGGGCGCCAGCCATCGGCCAGGCGCACCGTGCCGTCGCCCAGGGCGAAGGCACAGCCACCGTCGCGGCCGAAGACGGCGCCGATCACCCAGGCGCCGAGATCCTGCGCGTCGCCGCGGGAGTCCAGGAGAAAATCCGTGTCGCTCATGGGCAGAAAGGTCGGGGGAGAGAACTCCCCCGAACCCCCTCCTTTTTTTGTCTATGGGCGCTGGTGCCCGGCGTCAGGCTCCAAACACTACCTATGGCGGGGGGAGTTCCCTCCCACCGGTTCATGCGGGCGGCGGAGTCCAACGCGCGATCTCCGCCTGGATCTTGGATTCATCCTCGCCGGCCTGGCAGGCCTCGAAGCCGCGCCGCAGCCAGGGGCGGTTCAGGTCGCGGCCGATGAAGACGATCTTCGACTTCTTCGGATCGCCGTCCTTTACCTCGCCGATGAAATCGCCATCGGCGATCATGTGCACCGCCTGAAAAGCGAAGCGGCGGCTGTCATCGGCGTAGTACAGGATGCCCTTGGTGCGCAGCAGGTCCTGGCCCTTGGAGGCCAGCACCTGGGTGATCCAGGCATTGAAGCGTTCCGCGTCGATCGGCTTGTCCACCTCGAAGGACACGCTGTTCACTTCGCTGTCGTGCTCATGGTGATCGTCCCCGGACAGGAATTCCGGCTCGCGCTCCAGGATACGTTCCAGGTTGAAGGCATCGCGGCCGATCACGCTGTCGATCGGCACGTCCGACTTGGTCGCCCGCCGGATCTCGGCATAGGGATTGATGCCGCGGATGCGGCGCTCGACCTCGTCCGCCTCGGCCCCCGTCACCAAATCCATCTTGTTCAGCACGATGATGTCGGCGAAGGCGATCTGCTCCTGCGCCTCCTTGGTGTCCGCCAGCCGTGCGACCAGGTGCTTGGCATCCACCACGGTGACGATGGCGTCCAGCCGGGTGGCGCGCTTCACATCCTCATCGACGAAGAAGGTCTGCGCCACCGGGGCGGGGTCGGCCAGGCCCGTGGTCTCGAGGATGATGCCGTCGAACCTGTCACGCCGCTTCATCAGCCCGCCGAGGATGCGGATCAGGTCGCCACGGACGGTGCAGCAGATGCAGCCGTTGTTCATCTCGAACACTTCCTCGTCAGCATCGACGACGAGGTCGTTGTCCACCCCAAGCTCACCGAACTCGTTGATCACCACGGCAAATTTCTTGCCATGGTTTTCCGTGAGGATGCGGTTGAGCAGGGTGGTCTTGCCGGCACCGAGGTAGCCGGTCAGCACCGTGACGGGCACGGGGTCGCGCGCGGTGGTATCGCTCACGAGGGTTCTCCGGATTGTGTGTCGCTTGCCGCCCATATGGGGTCTTCGGCGGCCGCCAGGTAGCGGTCCTTCCGCAGGGCAACGCGGGCCGCGACGATCGTGGACAAAAGCGGGAACAGCAGGCGCCGCCCCTCGGCCGGGCTGGCGGCCATGCGGCGCGCGGCGGCGGCAGCGGCGATCGCGCCGATGCCGTCCATCGCCTCGGCGACGGCGGTGCCGGCAGCCTCATAGGCCTCGGGCGCGCCGGACTGCTGGAACAGCGGCACGAGCAGGGATGTCGGCACCGCCATCGCCGTATCCTCCAGCGCCGCCAGGGCCGCCGGGCCGTGGGTCTTGCGCAAGGCGGCGCGGTGCTCGGCATCAAGGGCGGGCGGCGGGGTCCGCATGCGCTTCGCCCGGGCAAGGGCGTCGCCCAGTTCCTCGGGGGTGAACGGGCGGACCAGCAGGATGTCGAATCCCGCCTCCATCGCATCGTCCTCCTCCCCACGCCGCAGCCCGTCGGTGGTGCCGATCAGCGGCAGGTCCGCCTGGGGCGGCAGGCGGTCGCGCAGCCGGCGCGCCGCGTCCGGGCCGTCGAAGCCGTCGCCGATGAAGGCCATGACGACCGCTTCCACATCCTCGCGCAGCAGCAGGTCCTCGGCGGTGTCCCAGTCGGAGATCGGGATCACCTCATGCCCGGCTTCCTTCAGCATGGTCAGGGTCACCACGCGCGAACTGGCCATGGGATCGACCAGCAGCACGCGCAGCGGTTGGGGCGACGGGGCCTCGGACTCGGACATGGGCCGGCTCAGGCGGCTTCGGCGCGGATGGCGTCGGTCAGCGTGCCGACGATCCGGTCGATATGCGGGCGCTCGACGATCAGCGGGGGCGACAGCGCGACGATGTCCGCGGTCACCCGCACCAGCACGCCGGCATCGAAGCAGCGGCGGAACACGTCCATGGCACGCGCACCGGGCTTGCCGGGGCGGGGGGCGAGTT
Organism: Acetobacteraceae bacterium; assembly: GCA_022842185.1. Taxonomy (GTDB): domain Bacteria; phylum Pseudomonadota; class Alphaproteobacteria; order Acetobacterales; family Acetobacteraceae; genus Neoroseomonas. The sequence continues at coordinate 27,832 of JALHQB010000021.1, read as the reverse complement.
CGATGCCACCGATCAGGCCCATGTCACGGATGTCGATGACATTGGGCGCGTCGCGCATCGAATGCATCGCGTCCTGCCAGTACGGCTCGATGGCGCGCGCCCGGCCGGGCAAGTCCTCGGACTGGTGCAGCTGCATCGTCGCGATGGCGGCGGCGGCGGCCAGCGGATGGCCGGAATAGGTATAGCCGTGGAAGAACTCGATCCCCCCGGCCACACCTTCGACCACGGCGTCATACACGCCGTTCTTCACCGCCACCGCGCCCATCGGCACGGCCGCGTTCGTCAGGCCCTTGGCCATCGTCATGATGTCGGGCGTCACGTCCAGCCGCTCGGCGCCGAAATTGGTGCCCAGGCGGCCGAAGCCGGTGATGACCTCGTCGAAGATCAGCAGGATGCCGTGCTTGTCGCACAGCGCGCGCAAGCGCTTCAGATACCCCTTGGGCGGCACCAGCACGCCGGTGGACCCGGCAACGGGTTCCACCATCACCGCGGCGATGGTCTCGGCGCCATGCAGCGCGACCATGTTTTCCAGCACATCGGCCAGTTCGATGCCGTGCTCCGGTTCCCCGCGGGAAAAGGCGTTCTTTTCCGGCAGGTGGGTGGATGGCAGGTGGTCCACATAGGGCAGCAGCGCGCCGAACTGCTTGCGATTGCCGCCGATGCCGCCCACCGACATGCCGCCGAAGCCGACGCCGTGATACCCGCGTTCCCGCCCGATCATCCGCACCCGGCCGGCCTCGCCCCGCGCCCGGTGATAGGCGAGGGCGATCTTCAGCGCCGTATCCGCGCTCTCGGACCCGGAATTGGTGAAGAAGACGCGGTCCATCCCCTCGGGCGTCATCTCGGCAATGCGCGCAGCGGCCTCGAAGGCGATGGGATGGCCGAGTTGGAAGGTCGGTGCGTAGTCCAGGATCGCGGCCTGCTTCTGGATCGCTTCCTTGATCTCAACGCGGCCATGCCCGGCATTGCAGCACCACAGCCCCGCGGTGCCGTCCAGGATCTCCTTCCCCTCCGGCGTGAAGTAGGACATGCCCTCGGCGCGGGCGAGCATGCGCGAGGTGTCGCCCTTGAAGTACTTGTTGTCGGAAAACGGCATCCAGTAGGCGTCCAGGGAATTGGGACGCGGCACGTTCATTTCGTTCATCGGGGTCTCCGGGGGCTCGGCTGGGCGGCAAACAACACCTTGCGCGGCCCGGGGGCAAGCCGCGGGTCTTGCCGGTTGCCCGAAAACACGGCCGGATGCAGCCGCGGGCAGGTGGGGCGCGACGGCGCGGATGGTCAATGTCGATCTGGTGAGCGTGCTGGCCGTCTTCGGCGCGATGACGGTGGCGGCGGGCGTGCCCGCCCTGTTCCCACGTCTGGGCGTGCCCGGGGTGGTGTTGGAGATCGTGGCCGGCGTGATGATCGGCCCGCAATTGCTCGACCTGGCCCATGCCGGGCCGATCATCACGATCCTGGCCCAACTCGGCCTCTGCCTGCTGTTCCTGCTGGCGGGATTCGAGGTCGATCCGGACGTGCTGAAGGGCCGCCCGCTGCGGATTGCCTGGCGGGGATGGGCACTTTCGGCGGTGCTGGCCTGCGGCGTGGGGTATGCACTGTCCGCCGCCGGGATCATCGAGGCACCGCTGTTCACCGCGCTGGCGCTGACCACCACGGCGGTCGGCGCGCTGCTGCCGATCCTGCGCGATGCCGGGCGGCTTGCCCCGCCCTATGGGCCGATCATCCTGGCCACGGGCGCGATCGGGGAAGCGGCGCCGCTGATCGCGCTGTCGCTCATCCTCGCGGGTGCGGCGGGGGCGCCGGGGCAGGCGCTGATCCTGGTCGGCTTCGCGGTGGGGGCGGCGGCGGCGGTGATGGTCGCGGCGCGGACAACCCATGGGCACCTGGCCGCCGTGATGGCGCGGACCATGGGCAGTTCCGGCCAATTCCCGCTGCGGCTGGTGCTGCTGCTGATGGTGTTGTTGATCGCTGTGTCGGAGGAATTGAGCATCGACCTTGTGCTCGGGGCCTTCGTCGCCGGGGCGGTGGTGCGGGCTGCGCTGCCGCATCATCAGCATGAAGCGCTGCTGACGCGGCTGGATGGGCTGGGCTACGGCTTCCTGATCCCGATCTTCTTCATCGCTTCCGGCATGCGGTTGGATGTGGCGTCGCTGTTCACCGACCTGCGCGCCTTGGCCATGGTGCCGGTCTTCGCCGCGCTGATGCTGGCGGTGCGGGGTTTGCCGATGCTGCTGCTGGCGCGGGGCGAACTCGATGCGCCGCGCCGGCAGGCCCTGGCGCTGCATGCCGGGACGCAGTTGCCGCTGGTGGTCGCCATCGCCGCGATTGCCGTGCAGGGCGGCGTGATGCCGCCCTGGCAGGCGGCGAGCCTGATCGGTGGTGGCGTGCTGACCATGCTGGTCTATCCGACGCTGGGCCTGCACCGCCTGACGCGGTGACCACGGCATCCACCCATGCCATGGTCCATCCGCGCCGAGAGGAGGGCGCGCGCATGGCCCAGGGACGTCTCGTCATCGGCACCAAGCGATATTCATCCTGGTCGCTGCGCGGCTGGCTCGCCGTGCATCTGGCCGGGCTGGATGTCGAGGAAGTGCTGATCCCGCTGGCTGGCGGTGGCGCCACCACCGCCATCCATGCCGTGTCCCCCAATGGCCTGGTGCCATATCTGGAACAGGACGGGGCGCGGATATGGGAAAGCCTCGCCATCGCGGAATACTGCGCCGAGATCGCGCCCGGCCTGTGGCCCGCCGATCGTGCGGCGCGTGCCCATGCCCGGGCCATCGCATCCGAGATGCATGCTGGCTTTCGCGGCATGCGCGTGGCCATGCCGATGAACCTTGGCCGCAGCTTCCCCGGCCGCGGGCGCACGCCGGAGGCGCTGGCCGACATCGCGCGGATCGAGGCGATCTGGGCCGAGGCGCTCGCCGCCCATGGCGGGCCGTTCCTGTTTGGCCAGGCCTTCGGGTTGGCGGACATGATGTATGCGCCGGTCGTCACGCGCTTCCTGACCTGGCAGCCTGAATTGTCGGCCACATCGCATGCCTATGTCGCCGCCGTGCGCGCCCATCCGTTGATGGAGCGCTGGTATGCCGAGGCCGCCGCCGAACCCGAATCCTGGCTGCTCGACAAATATGAGAACCCCGCATGAACACCGCCGTTGCCATCGACCATGTCGGCGTCGCCGCACGCGACCTCGGCCCGCTGACCGCGGCCTATGAACGGCTCGGCTTCGCGCTGTCGCCGATCGCGCAGCAATCGGGCCGGCGCCGGCCGGACCTGCCGGTGGAACAATGGGGGTCGGGCAATCGCTGCGCCTTCCTCAAGCACGGCTACATCGAGCTGATCGCGATCCTCGACCCTGCGCTGTACGACAACACGCTGAACCGGTTCCTGGACCGCTATGCCGGGATGCACATCCTGGCGTTGGGGGTGACAGATGAGGACGCGAACCTTGCCCGCATGCGCGCCGCCGGCATCGATATCCCCGGCATCGCCTGGCTGGAACGGCCGGTGGAAAAGGGCGGCCCGATCGCCAAATTTGCGCGCCTGCCCTTTCCCGATCCGCCCGAGGGCCGCGTCCAGCTGATCCGCCACCTGACGCCGGAACTGGTGTGGGACCCCAGATGGATGGACCACGCCAACAAGGCGATCGCGCTGGAGGAAGTGATCCTGTGCTCGGCCACCCCCGCCGAGACCGCCGCGCGGCTGTCGCGCCTGTGTGGCCTGCCTGTCGAGCCTGACCCGGCCGGGGGCTTCCTGATGCGCCTGCCTGGCGCCGCCGCTGCTGCCGGCCCCTTCGCCCCGGTGATGGAAACGCGCGTGCGCATCCTGGAAGAAGCCGCCTTGCCGACCGTGCTGCCGGGCGTGACCGCACCGGCATCGCCCTTCATGGCGGGCATGGTGATCCGAACGGAGGATGGCGGGGTTGCGGCGCGGCGTGTGTTGGAGGGGGTGCCGACAGTCGAGACGCCCGCAGGCGTGATGGTGCCGCCAACACATGGTGCTGGCGCCGCGGTGGTGTTCGCGTGAAGAATGGTTGGGGGGAGGAGAACCTCCCCCAAGCCGATCTCCCATCGACGTTGCTTCGCAACGCCGACAGGGCCGGAACCCCCACTCTTTTTCTGTCTTTTGGCGCCGTACGCCGGCGTCCGTTCCCAAGTGTCAAAAAAAGGAGGGGGTTCGGGGGAGTTCTCTCCCCCGACCTGTCTGCCATGACCCACCGCCGCCTGAACCCTGGCGACCGCATCGTCATCGCCACCCACAACAAGGGCAAGCTGCGCGAAGTCGCGGCGTTGCTCGCGCCCCATGGCATCGAGACCGTGTCAGCCGGCGAACTGGGCCTGCCCGAACCGGATGAGACCGAGGACAGTTTCATCGGCAACGCCACCATCAAGGCGCGGGCGGCTGCGCAGGCAGCGGGCCTGCCGGCGCTGGCGGATGATTCGGGTTTCTCGGTGGCGGCGCTGGCCGGTGCGCCGGGCGTGCGCACGGCGGATTGGGCGATGCAGCCGGATGGGTCGCGCGACTATGCCGACGCCATGCGCAAGGTGATGGAAGCGGCGCAGGATTTCGAGGATCGCGCCGCTTGGTTCAGCTGCGCACTGGTGCTGGCCTGGCCGGATGGGCACCTTGAAGCGTTCGAGGGCCGCGCGATCGGCCATTGGGTATGGCCGCCGCGCGGGGAGCATGGGTTCGGATATGACCCGATGTTCCAGCCGGACCGGCTCGACGACACCTTCGGCGAGATGGACCCGGCGGAAAAGCACCGGATCAGCCACCGCGCGAAGGCCTTTGCGCTGCTGTCGGAAGCTTGCCTGCCGCAACCGCAGTGAGGAACGCGGCTTTCTGGCCGGGAACGTGGCGCGCCTGACCGGGATCGGTCAGGCGCATGCGTACACAGCTTCAGCGACGTGTTCGTGGGCGCGCCGGACCGTGGGAAGTTCCGGCGTCGCCATTCACCACATTACTGTGCCGAGATGCCCTGCGCGGTGACGGTCACGGTGCTCACCGTGCACAGGTCGATGCCGCGGCTTTCGATCGCGGCGCCGTTGTCGAACACCACGCGGAAATCATAGGCCCCGCCGGGGCTCGGCTGGTACTGCATGGAAGCGCCATTCGCCAGGACGTTCTGGCCAAGTCGGTCGCTGCCCCAGTTGCTGTTCTGCGAGGAGCTGAAATAGACCTCGTTGACCTGCCGGCCGGACCGGTTGGCGAGGGTGAAGGTGGTGTCGCAACCCTGGGCGAAGGCGGGTACGACGGGCACGGCAGCAAGGAAGGCAATCGTCAGCAGGGCGCGACGAAACATACTGGAACTCCTGGTGTAGGCCTTGGCGTTGATCCCGGCAGAGGGCTTGAACACTATTCCGGTGCCAGGTTGAAGGGCGATGAAGGCGGAACCGTGATTATTGGGCCGGCGTCTTCATCCGTTCGGCGCCGGGCTTGCGTCGGCGCGACGGCGTGGCGCGCGGCGGGGTGGGCGTCGCCGGCAGGGCGCGCGCTTCCAGCCCCCGGCGGACCAGGCTCGCCCAGGCTTCCTCGGGGGTGTCCACGATCTCGAACAGATCGAGATCCTTCGGGTCGATCATGCCGCGTTCGACCAGCAAAGGCAGGTTGATCGCGCTTTCCCAAAACGACCGGTCGAACAGCACGATGGGGCGCGGTGTCGCCTTGCCGGTCTGCACCAGCGTCAGCAGCTCGAACAACTCGTCGAAGGTACCGAAGCCGCCGGGGAAGACGGCCAGCGCATTCGCCCGCATCGCCAGGTGCATCTTGCGCATGGCGAAGTAATGGAAGCGGAAGGTCAGCGCCGGGGTGGACCAGGCGTTGGGGTCCTGTTCATGCGGCAGGGTGATGTTGAAACCGATGGATGGCGCACCCGCTTCGGCCGCGCCGCGATTGGCGGCTTCCATGATGCCGGGGCCGCCGCCGGTGGCGATGACGTTGTCGCGTGGCGCGCCGGTGACAGCCAGGGCGCCGCCCCGCAGCGACACGATCCGCGCGAAGGCACGCGCATCTTCGTACATACGGGACTGCGCGGCGGCACGTTTCGCGGCGCGCTTGTCGGCCGGCGACTTCGCGGCGGACGACAGCGCCGCCGCCCGTTCGGGGCTGGGAATACGCGCGGATCCGAAGACCACCACGGTTGAACGGACACCCCAGTCGCGCAGCGCGTATTCGGCCTTCGCGTATTCCATGCCGAAGCGGAAGGGGCGCATTTCGTCGCGCAACAGGAATTCCTGGTCCTCGATGGCCAGCTGGTAGGATCGGGATCGCTTCTGGGCGCCGTTGTCGGCCATGGTTCTGCTCGTTTCCAAGGTGGGCCGAATCCGACTTGTCGCGCTGCTGGCCCGTGATCCATCCTAACCCCAAGGCCATCGCGCTGCCGAATGGCCAGGGGAAGGATGCATCCATGAAGCGTTTCGCTGCGGCGCTTGGCGCCGCGTTGCTGTTCGCCCTGCCTGCCGCGCAGGCGCAGAACCGTGGCGACCCCAACGCCCTGCGCGTGAAGCTGTTCGGCGACCTGCGGACGATCGACCCGTTCATCAGCCCCGAATACATGGCGCGCAACCATGGATACATGGTCTACGACACCTTGTTCGCGCTGGATTCCCAACTGCGCGTGCAGCCGCAGATGGTCGAACGCTGGACCACCAGCGAGGACGGCCGGACCTGGACCTTCACGCTGCGCGAAGGCCTGAATTTCCACGATGGCGCGCCGGTCACCACCACCGATGTCATTGCATCGCTGCGCCGCTGGGCGGTGCGCGACGGGTTGGGCCAGCAGATCGTCGCCCTTGCAACGGCGATGGAACCGGTCGATGCGCGGACCTTCCGCATCGTGCTGCGCGAACCCTTCGGGTTGATGCTCCAGGCCCTGTCCAAGCCCTCCGGCCAGCCGCCCTTCATCATGCCCGCGCGCGTTGCCGCCACGCCGGCGACGACGCCGATCACCGATCCCACCGGTTCGGGTCCCTTCAGTCTGCGGCGGGAGGATTGGCGCATTGGCGACCGCGTCACCTATCGTCGCAACGCCGCCTATGTGCCGCGCGCCGAACCACCCGATGGCCTGGCGGGCGGCAAGCGCGCCGGCATCGAGCGTGTGGAGTGGGTCTATCTGCCCGATGCGCAGACCGCGCTGAACGCGCTGACCACCGGCGAGATCGACATCTTCGAGGAACTGCCGCCCGACCTGTTCCCCGTGGTCCAGCGCAACCGCGCGCTGCGCATCGGCCAGCAGGACAGCGTGGGCGTGCAGGCGATCTTCCGCATGAACCAAGCGGTGCCGCCTTTCGACAATCCGCGGCTGCGCCAGGCGATGCGCCTGCTGGTGGACCCGGCCCACGCCATGCCCGCCTACATGACCGACCCGGCGCTGTGGCGCGATTGCCGGTCCTTCTATACCTGCACATCGCCTTATCGGACCGAAGTGGGCTGGGTGAGCCCGAACTTCGAAGCCGCGCGTCGTGCGGTGGCCGAAAGCGGGTATGACGGCACGCCGGTGGTGGTGCTGGACGCGCAGGATTCCACCATCAGCCACACCTTCGCGCTCGTTTCGGCGGATATGATGCGCCGCGCCGGATTGAACGTGGATGTGCAGGCAATGGATTGGGCGACGCTGATCCAGCGCCGCCTGTCGCGCAATCCGGGCGCGCAGAATGGCTGGGGGCTGTTCGTCTCGGCGCCGACCGGGCTCGATGGCATGGACCCATCCGGCCATAACGCCATGCGCTCGGCCTGCGAACGCACCGCGCTGCCGGGCTGGCCTTGCGATGCGGAGATGGAGCGGCTGCGCGATGCCTTCGTGGCGGCGACATCGGATTCGCAGCGGGCGGAAGCGGCCCAGGCCTATCACCGCCGTGCCACGGAAACAGTCCCCTATGTCCCGCTCGGCCAGTTTGCCCTGGTGCGTGGGTATTCGGCGCGGCTGCAGGGGATCCTCGACTCGCCCGTTCCGGTGTACTGGAACATCTCCAAGGCGGCGCAGTGAGGACGACATGAAAGACGCAACGCGGGCCAAGCTCGCCGAAGTATCGACCGCGACCCTGACCACCGTGCTGTTCAAGCGCGGCTTCCGCAATGTGTTCCTCTCGCTCAGCCCGCTGGGCGCCGATGCGCCGCGCATGGTGGGGCCGGCCTATACGCTGCGCACCATTCCGGCGCGCGAGGACCTCGATACGCTCGGCGTCTTCGCCGACCCGGAACATCCGCAGCGCAAGGGCGTGGAGGAATGCCCACCCGGCGCCGTCTTCGTCATCGACAGCCGCGGCGATGCGCGCGCGGCGTCTGCCGGCGGCATCCTCATCACCCGGCTGAAGGCGCGCGGGGTGGCCGGTGCCGTGACCGATGGCGGCTTCCGCGACAGCCCGGAGATCGGCGCGATGGGCTGGCCGGCGTATCACGCCACGCCCTCCGCGCCGACTAACCTGATCCACCACCACTGCGTGGACCTGAACCTGCCGATCGCCTGCGCCGGTGTCGGCGTGCACCCGGGCGACATCATGGTGGGCGACGGGGAGGGTGTGGTGTGCATCCCCGCAAACATCGCCGACGAGGTCGCCGATGAGGCCTTCGAACAGACGGTGTTCGAGGATTTCGTGCAGGAGCGTGTCGCTGCCGGCCACACCATCCGCGGCCTGTATCCGATGACCGATCCAGCGAACAAGCCGATCTTCGAGGCCTGGCGGAAGGCGCAGGGGCGTTGATGCTGCGCGCGGCCATCACCACGCTGGCGCTGATCGGTGCATTGCCGGCACTCGCCCAGGAACTTCCCGCCTGCCCGGACGCGCTGAGTGTGCGGGACACGCTGGAGGGCACGGTCCCGGACGGCTGGGAGCCGTTCCGCCGCGACATGCGCACCCAGCTGATCGACATCCGGTTCTATGCCGGCCCCCCCGCCGAGGGCCGCGCGGTGGAACCGGTGGCGGGCAGCGCGCGCGGCACGGTGATGAGCATGCGCTACGCCCTGCCGGCCGTGGACACGACCATCTGGATGGTCTGCGTCTATGCGGCGACCGCGCAAGCGGTGATGCGTCCGCTGGCCGCGCCATTCCCGCCACATGTGCGCGTGAACCACGACCGCGCCGACGGGCGGACCTTCATCAGCTACAACTGACCCGTCCCGACGGAGCGGGTGAGGAAGCGGTTCTCAGCACTCGCGGCATAACCGCCGAACGGCCCGCAATCGACAAAGCCGTGGCGCAGGTACAGCGCCACGGCCGGCTGGAAATACGCGCTGGTCCCGGTCTCCAGGCTGACGCGCGTCATGCCAGCCTCATGCGCGACCGCCATGATGTGGCGCAGCAGCATCCCCCCGATGCCCCGCCGCCGCGCGGCTTCGGCAGTGTGCATCGACTTCACCTCGCCATGGTCGTCCGACAGCCGCTTGAGCGCGCCGACGCCGAGCAGCACATCCCCGTCCCACGCACTGAAGAATTGGATCTCCGGCACGCGCAGGCCGGACAGGTCGAGCGCGAAGGCGAAGCCCTCCGCCGTCGCTTCCCGCGCCTTCGTCAGATGCGTGGTCAGCAGGGCCTGCACGCGGGCATCATCCAGCCCGCCCTCGGCGATCGTGACCGTCACAGGTATTTGCCCCGTTCCATGATCTCGAGCGTGTATTCGCGATAGGTCATGCCGAGTTCCTCGGCGCGCGCCAGGCGGCGCAGCGCGACCTCCCGCGGGGGCGTCTTCCAGGCCTTCTTGTGGGCCCGGCGCCAGTTCCAGGACCGCCAGCTCGCTGTCTTGTCGGCATCGTCGTCAAGCGGCGGGCCACCATTGTGGCGCGGGGCGGGCGGCATGGTCATGCAGCGCAGTATCCACTATCATATCACTATGTCCACTATGATGGATGCCGCTGGGCTCGACACGCTGATCGCCGCGCGGATACGCCGCGAACGGGAATCGCGCGGCTGGTCCATCGCGGAACTCGCTGCCGCCTCGGGTGTATCCCGCGCCATGATCAGCAAGGTGGAACGCGCCGAGGCCAGCCCCACCGCCGCGTTGCTGGGCCGGCTGTCGGGGGCCTTTCACCTGACGGTCTCGGCCCTGCTGGCGCGCGCCGAGGCCGATGCCGGTCCGTCGCGCATCGCCCGTGCCGTGGCGCAGCCGGGCTGGACGGATCCGGCGACAGGCTATCGCCGCCGCGCCGTCTCGCCGCCGGGTGCCGAACCGGAGCTGGTCGAGGTCGAACTGCCGCCGGGTGCGCGCGTCGCCTACACCGCCTCCTCCCTCGCGTTCCTGCGCGGCCAGGTGGCCTGGGTCCTGGCCGGCCGGTTGGTGGTCGAGGAGGGAGCGGAGGAAGCGACGCTCGGCGCGGGGGACTGCATCGCCTTCGATTTGGTCGCGCCGAAGGGGCATGCCTATCGCAATCCGTCAGCCACGCGGCCTTGCCGTTATCTGGTCGCGTTGCATCGCCGCTGAGCGGCGTGGGTCGAGAACGTCGCTGAGCGGCGTGGGTCGAGAACGCCGCTGAGCGGTGCCGCGTCAATCCACCGGCAGGAAGATGAACACCACGGCCGCCACCAGGCACCCGCCGGCGGCAAGAAAATTCCAGCGCAGCGTCTCCCCCAGGAAGGTCACGGAGAACACAGCGAAGACCGCCAGCGTGATCACTTCCTGCATCACCTTCAATTGCTGGCCGGTGAAGGTGCCGTAGCCGATGCGGTTCGCCGGCACCGCCAGGCAGTATTCGAAGAAAGCGATCCCCCAGGAAATAACGATCGCCAGCCACATCGGCCAGGATGGCTGCTTGAGATGCCCGTACCAGGCAAAGGTCATCAATATGTTCGAACCGAGCAGAAGGATCGGGGTCAGCAACCAGGGGGACGAGAGCATGGCAATTCCTACAGAACGGGCGTGCAGTTTGGCCCCACCCCGCCCGCCGCACCATCCGCCCTGGCCCGTTGATCCTTGGTCCCGTCCCGCGCATCGGACCCGAGCGCACAGCGCGACAATGCGAGGCGCGCAGGCCAAGCGTATGGATGTGCGCGCCGGCGATTGGGGCAAGCCAAAAACACCAACGGCCGTGGTTAGCGCGCGTCGGGTTCGGGCGGCAGGCGGCGCAGCAGGAACAGCATGATCCCCAGCGCCGGCAACGCCGCTGCCGTGGTCAGCAGGAAGAACGGCGTCCAGCCCAGTGCCTCGGCCAGGAAGCCCGAACTTGCTCCGAGTGTCCGCAGCGGCACCGCCGCCAGCGATGACAGAAGGGCATATTGCGTCGCCGTGAAGCTGCGCGACGTCAGCGCCGAAAGCCAGGTCAGGAACGCGGCATCGGCCAGCCCATCGGTGAAGCTTTCGACCCCCACCTGCGCCCAGAGCATCGGCATCGAATGCCCCGCCTGGTCGAGCGCCACATACATCAGGTTCGACAGCATCTGGCACAGCCCGGTCCAGATCAGCGCCTGCCGCACGCCGATCCGCCCCACCAGCCAACTGCCCACCGCGGCGCCGACGAAGGTGGCCACCATGCCGAACACGGTGGCGACGGTCGCCACATCCTCCCGCGTGAAGCCGAGCGACCGATAGAAGGGCGTGGTCATCACCCCGGCGAGCGCCTCGCCGAGCTTGAACAGCGCGATGAACAGCAGGATCCACAACCAATAGGGCCGCCGCGTGATGTCGGCGAAGGGCTGCGCGACGGATCGTTCCAGATGCCAGCCCGGCTGGGCCACCAGCGGCCGGCGCACATGGCCGGGCAGCATCGCGACCACGACCGGCGCCATCCAGGGCATCACGGCCAGGATCTGGCCGATCCAGGGGCGTTCTCGCAGATGCTCGCGCGCCGGGCTTATGTCGAAGGGCGGACCATCATAGGTCGCCTGCACCGGGCGTGGCGGTTCGGGCGCCATGGTCGTGGCGGCCAGACCCACCAGCAACAGCGCCGCGCCGTACAGGAAGGCGCCCGACCAGCCGATATGCTGCACCAGCAGAAGCGTCCCCGCGCCACTCGCCAGCAGCGCCAGCCGGTATCCCCAGACATAGGCCGCGAGGCCCCAGGCCTGGCGCTCGTCATCCTCGCCCAGCACCTCGATGCGATAGGCATCGATGACGATGTCCTGGCTGGCCGACAGGAAGGCAACCAGCACGGCCAGGATGACGGTCGCCCCCGCGCCCGACGCCGGGTCGGTCAGCGCGATCGCCCCGATCGCGGCCATCAGCGCGCATTGCAGGCAGACCAGCCAGCCGCGCCGGTGGCCGAGCCATCCGAACAGCGGCGGCCGCAGCGCATCCAGCAGTGGCGACCACAGGAACTTGTTGGCGTAGGCGAGGCCGATCAGCGCTGTCATGCCGATGGCGCCGAGGCTGAGTCCGCTTTCGGTGAACCACTGCCGCAGCACCTGGCCGGCGACCAGCGGCAACGGCACCCCGGCGGCGAAACCGAGCGCCAACATCACCGGCAATCGCCGGTCGCGCCAGCGCGAAGGGACCGAATCGGGCATGGCCGCAGGCTGGCAGATGACCGGCCCGCCCGCCAGCGCAGCAGACTTGCCCGAACGCGCCCGCGCCGCGCAGTATCGCACAGGCAATGAATGCAGCAGGGGTGCGATGAACGAACTGATAGCGCGCGTTAAGGGCATGATCCTGGCACCCGCGCAGGAATGGCGCGCCATCCAGCGCGAACCGGTCGAACTGGTACCGCTGTTCACCCGCTATGTGATGATCCTGGCCGCGATCCCCGCCATTGCGGGGATGCTGATGCTGATGGCCTTCGGTTTCTTTTTCACCGCCATCACCACCGCCATCGTCGGCTATGTAATGTCGTTGGTCGGCGTGATCGTCATGGCCAAGATCGTCGAGATCCTGGCGCCGAAATTCGGTGGACCCAGCGACGCAGACGCGGCGCTGAAACTCGCCGCCTTCGCGCCGACCGTGGCCTGGGTCGCCGGCGGGGCGATCATCATCCCGATCCTGGGCGCGCTGGTGGCGCTGATCGGCGCGCTCTACGCCCTCTACACGCTGTATCTGGGCGTGCCGATCGTGATGCGGGTGCCGCAGGAAAAGGCGCTGGTGTTCACCCTGGCGGTGATCGGCGTCGCCATCGTGGTGAACATCGCGGTGCGGGTGCTGACCGGCATCTTCGTATAGCGGCGAAGACCGCTTGGAGCGCTTGGCACCCGGCCGTACTGGCGCAAAACGCTCCAAGCCTTTGTTTCGTCGGGCATCCCCACGCGCGTACCTGAGTCCGGTCAGGCGCGATCTGTTCTGGCCCTTCACCATGGGTGCGGCGCCGCCCGATGGGCAGGGCCGCCGCGGTCAGCGGCCCTCGATCTGGGCGGTGTCGGTCTGCCAAAGGGCGCGGGACACGATGCCTGCGATCACCGCGCCGATGATCGGCGCCACCCAGAACAGCCACAACTGCTGGATCGCCCAGCCGCCGACGAACAGCGCCGGACCGGTGCTGCGCGCCGGATTGACCGAGGTATTGGTGACCGGGATGCTGATCAGGTGGATCAGCGTCAGGCCCAGGCCGATGGCGATCGGCGCGAAGCCGGCCGGCGCCTTGCCATGCGTCGCACCCAGGATGATCAGCAGGAAGAAGAAGGTCATCACGACCTCGCAGATCAACGCGGCGGTCAGGTTGTAGCCCCCCGGCGAATGTTCGCCGAAGCCATTGGATGCGAAGCCGGCCGAGACATCGAAGCCCGCCTTGCCGCTGGCGATCATGTACAGGATGCCCGCGCCGGCGATCGCGCCCAGCACCTGGACGATGATGTAGGGCAGGGCATCTGTTGCCGGGAACCGCCCGCCCGCCACCAGTCCGAGCGTGACGGCGGGGTTGAGGTGGCACCCCGAGACATGCCCGATCGCATAGGCCATGGTGAGAACCGTCAGCCCGAAGGCGAAGGACACACCCAGCAGGCCGATCCCCACCCCCGGAAAGGCGGCGGCCAGGACCGCCGAACCGCAGCCCCCCAGCACAAGCCACAGCGTGCCGAAGAACTCGGCCGTCAATTTGCGCGACATGCGTCCAACTCCCCTTTTTGATTGGTTCGCAGCCGGTACGCTAAAGCAGATCAGTGCCATTTGGAATCAAACGAAAGTGGCGGGCGCCCTGCAAAACGCCCGTCCCTGCCGGCGTCGGGGGCGGCGGCCGGCATGGAGTGGCACAGCCCAGGGTCAGGCGGCAGCGGAGTGCCCCGGAAGCAGCCCCGTCTCGAAAGACATCAGAACTGGTGGCGCCGAGGGACCCGGAGCGACCGCGCGCCTACCGCGCCGTGATCCGCCCATCCATGCGAATGGCAGCCCCCCGGCCGGCCGCGATCACCTCCGCCAGCGCTTCTTCCAGCAGCACGCCGCCGTCATAGGGATCGAGCGCGCGGTCGCGGAACATGCTGTAGCCATCGCCGCCACGACGCATGAAGTCGTTGGTCGCAACGCGATAGACCCGCCCCGGATCGAGCGCGACGAAGCTGCTGCCCTGTGCCACTTCGGCCGCGCGCACCCGGCTGCCCGGTGGCGCGGTCGGGTCCCAGACGAAGCGGATGCCGGCCACCTGCGGGAAGCGCCCCGCCGTGCCGGCACCCTGCGACAGGCCGGCCTCCAGTGCCGCCAGCACATCCGCCCCGCGCAGCCCCATGGTCGCGACGGTATTGCCGAAGGGCAGGGTGGTCAGCACGTCGCCATAGGTGATCATCCCGCCTGGCAGCCCGGCGCGCAGCCCGCCCCCATTGGTGATCGCGATCTCGGCCCCCGGCGCCCGGCCAAGGATGGCTTCGGCCACCAGATTGCCCAGCAGACATTCGCCGCGCCGGCATTCCGCATTGCCCATCGCCTCGGGCAGGGTGCCGACCGGGCGGCGCCGGGTCTCCGCCAGCGGCCGGGCGAATTCCGCCACCATGGCGGCGACGCGCGCATCCTCGGGGAAGGCCGCGCCGATCGGCGCGCAGGCGCCGCCGAACGCCGCGATCCGTCCATCCACCGCGACATCGATGTCGAGCATGCCCAGGAAGCGTCCATAGGCCCCGGTCTGGACGATGCGCACGGCGCGGTCCGGCCCGTCCACCAGCACGGGAAACGGGCCGTCGGCATCCGGTTCGCTGGACAGCAGCGTGTGCGAATGCCCACCCACGATGACGTCGAGGCCTCGCACCTGCGCGGCGATCGCCCGGTCATGCCCGTAGCCCAAATGCGACAGCAGCACGATGGTCGCCGGGCCGCTGGCGCGGATTTCGGCGACGGCGCGGGCGGCCGCCTCGGCCGGGTCCGTGAAGCGCAGGTTGCGCCCCGGGGAGGACAGCAGGGGCGTCTCGGGCGTCGTCACGCCGATGAAGGCGATGCGCGCGCCGCCCTTCGTCGTATCCCACCAGGGGCGCAGCTTGCCGTCGAGTTCGGGTTCCGCCCGCGTGTCGATATTGGCCGCCAGGATCGGGAAGTCCGCGCCGCCGACGAAACGCGCCAGGTTCGCCGCGCCATTGTCGAATTCGTGATTGCCCAGGGTCATGGCCTCGCAGCCCCAGGCCTTCATCACGGCGAGCTCCGCCGCGCCGCGATGCTGCGTGTAGAACAGACTGCCCATGAATTCGTCGCCGGCATCGACCGCCACCACGCCGCGCCCGGCCGCCGCCGCTTCGGCCTTGGCCGCACCGATCGCGCCGGCCAGTCGCGCCGATCCGCCCAGGCAGGGGTCATCCGCCCGGCAGGCCGCCCCGGTGGCGCGGGAGACCGGCTCGTGGCGGGAGTGGAAGTCATTCACATGCACCAGGCGAAGCCGGTGCGCGGCCTGCGCCCGCGCGGGGCGCAGGCCCGGCGCGGCCAGCACGGCGCCGAGCAGGAGGCGGCGGGAAAGCGTCATGGAGGGTGCCTCGTCGAAGCCGAACGGTGATCTCGGCCGACAGGATGCGCCGAACGGTGCGATTTCGCACAGTCCTTGACGGTGATGCAAACCGGCGTCGGACCGCTGCAAGACGCCGCAGAGACCATCTGCACTGGGCAGACGCGCAAGCCCTGCCGCAATCCTGCCGCGCGACGCGTCGATTGTGCCTTGTCCCATCGGTCTGTCGGGTTCAAACCCGGCGGCATCGAGTTCCCGTTGCAATCGAGGCCCTGACGCGATGCAGGTGTACCTGCCGATCGCCGAGATGAGTGTTGATGGCCTGCTGTTGCTGGGCATCGGCTTTGGCGTGGGCTGGTTGTCGGGGCTGTTCGGCGTCGGCGGCGGCTTCCTGCTGACCCCAATCCTGATCCTGATCGGCATTCCTTCCCCCGTCGCGGTCGCATCGGGCGCAAACCAGACGCTCGGCGCCTCGGTCTCGGGGCTGATGGCGCAGTGGCGCCGGGGCAATGTCGATCTACGGATGGGCTCGGTCCTGCTGGTCGGCGGCGTCGTCGGATCGGCGCTCGGCGTCCAGCTCTTCGCGATCCTGCGCCGCGCCGGGCAGGTCGATCTCGCTGTCGCCATCTTCTACGTCGTCATCCTGGGCACGGTCGGACTGCTGATGGTGCGTGAGAGCGTGCGCGCGATCCTGCGTCGCCGGCGGACCGGCGTGGCGGCGGCCCGCGCCCATGAACACACCTGGCTGCACGGCCTGCCCTTCAAGGTGCGGTTCCGCAAGTCGCGCCTGTACATCTCGGTGATCCCGCCGCTGCTGGTGGGCCTGGCCATCGGCGTGCTGTCGGCGGTGATGGGCGTGGGCGGCGGCTTCATGCTGGTGCCGGCCATGATCTACCTGCTGGGCATGCCGACCTCGGTGGTGATCGGCACGTCGCTGTTCCAGGTGGTTTTCGTCTCGGCCAATGTCACGCTGCTCCAGGCGGTGCAGGTGGGCAGCGTGGACATCGTGCTGACGCTGCTGCTGCTGGCCGGCGGGGTGGTCGGCGCGCAGTTCGGCGCATCCATGGGCACCAAGCTGCGGGGGGAGGAGACGCGCGCGCTGCTCGGCCTGCTGGTGCTCTCGGTGGCGCTCGGGCTGCTGTATGACCTGGTGCGCGCGCCGGCGAACCTGTTCGCCATCGGGCCGGTGCCGTGATCGGCGCAGCGCTGCGCGGACTGGTCCTGCTGCTGGCGCTGGCCGGTGCGGCCCGCGCCCAGGCACCGGCGGCGAACACGCCGCAGCTGACCGCCGACCTGTCCACCGTCAGGGTCGAGATCACCACCGGCTTCACCGGATCCTCGGTCATGGTCTTCGGCGCGACCGAACGGCTGATCGGTCCCCAAAGCGGCGAGGACGTGGTCATCGTCGCGTGGGGGCCGCCGCAGGCGACGGTCGTGCGGCGCAAGGTCAACGTGCTCGGCTTCTGGCTGAACGGGCCCTCGGCGGTGTTCCGGGAGGTACCGGGCTTCTACGCCATCGCCGCCACCCGCCCGGTCTGGGAGGTGCTGCCCGAGGAGGTGCGCCGCACCGGGCGGCTTGGGCTGGATGCATTGCCGCTGCGCGCCTCCGGCAGCCAGGGGCCCGCGTTCCGCGCCGCCCTTCTGGAACTGAAGCAGCAGGATGGCCGCTGGCAGGAATATGCCGCGCCGGTCACTGTGGCCGGTGGGCGGCTGTTCAGCGCGCGCGTGTCCTTCCCCGACACCGTCCAGACCGGCGACTACCGGGTCGAGGTCCTGCTGGTGCGCGAACAGCGCATCATCGCGCGGCAGGAGCTGTTCCTGCGCGTGGACCGGGTCGGTACCGCCGCATCCATCGCCTACGTCGCGCGCACCGCGCCGGTGGTCTATGGTATTGGCTGCATTGTCCTGGCCGCACTTGCCGGGTGGCTGGGCAGCGTCATTTTCCGCCGTAACTGAGGTCCGCGATGCCAGGATCCGAGGAAGCCGCTGCCGCGGCCACCGCCGACAAGCGCGACCGCATCTTCCTGGTGGTGGTCGATGACAGCCCCGAGCGCGCTGTGGCGATGCGCTATGCCTGTCTGCGCGCGCGCAAGGGCGGCGGTCGCGTGGCGCTGCTGCGGGTCATCGAGCCGGTCGGCCTGGTCGAATGGGCCGGCGTCGGCGTGATGATGCAGGAGGAACGGCGGGAGGAGGCGGAGAAGATGCTCTCCGGCCTGGCCGCCGAAGTGAACGAGATCACCGGCGGGTTCCCCATCCTGGTCATCCGCGAGGGCGACGCGCGGGATGAATTGCTGAAGCTTCTGGAGGAGGATCCGCGGATCTCGATCCTGGTGCTCGGGATGGCGATGGATGGCGGCGGGCCGGGACCGCTGATCACCGCGTTGACCGGGCGGTATGCCAACCGGCTTACCGTCCCGATGACGCTGGTGCCGGGCGCGCTGGACGACAAGGAACTTGAGCGGGTTACGTAGTTTTTTCGCTCTCGGACGGCGGGCGGTCCGCATCCGCGCCCTTGCCTTCGCGCCCGGGGCTGTTGGTTTGGCGGCGAGGTCGCGCCGTGCACTCCCGGATCGGGGCCTGGCCGCGATCCGCTTTGTTTCTCGGAACGCCAGGGGCATGGGAAGACGCCAGCGGTTGCACCCCAGCGCAATCCGGACCACATAGGTCGGGAATAGAGACCAGAGGTGGAACCTCACCATGTTCATCGAGACCGAAGCGACCCCTAACCCCGCCACGCTGAAGTTCCTGCCCGGGCGCGATGTGCTCGGCAGCCGCGGCACAGCCGATTTCACGTCGGCCGCCGAAGCCGCCGGCCGCTCCCCGCTGGCCGAGCGCGTCTTCCTCGTGGGCGATGTGGCCCGCGTTTTCCTCGGCAGCGACTTCGTGACCGTGACGAAGTCCGATGATGCCGAATGGACCATGCTGCGTCCCCGCATCCTGGGCGCCGTCATGGAGCATTTCCTGTCCGGCATGCCGGTGCTGGAAGAAGGCGAGGCCGCCGGCGAGCATGGCGAGGATTTCGACCCAGCCGACCTTGAGGTCGTCTCCCAGATCAAGGAACTTCTCGACACCCGCGTCCGCCCGGCCGTCGCCGGCGATGGCGGGGACATCGTCTTCCGCGGCTTCCGCGAGGGCATCGTGCGGTTGCACATGCAGGGCGCCTGCTCGGGCTGCCCGTCTTCCCGCGCCACGCTGAAGCACGGGGTCGAGAACATGCTGCGCCACTATGTCCCGGAAGTCGTCGCGGTGGAGCAGGTCGAGGCCTGATCGCCGGCGGGCGGCTTGGTTCAGGCCCGCCCGCACCTCCTGATACGCGGCGCTGTCAGGCACCCGCGACTGACAACCTGTTGACGCGGTGCCGTGAAGGCGACCGCCGGCGGGCATCGGCGCATCGCCCGGCCCATCATTCGCAACGCTTATTGTGGGTATTGGCCGCAGCCCCTGGCGGGGTTGCGGAGTTCGGCCGTATGCCGTGCCATCGACCTTTCAGTCATCGAGGACACCGACATGCCGCACGAGACCATCGACGACGCCGCCCTCGACCAGCTGTTCCGTGACGCGCGGACGCAGAACAAGTGGCAGGACCGGCCCGTGCCGGACGCCAAGCTGCACGAGATGTACGACCTGCTGAAATTCGCGCCCACCAGCGCGAACGCGTCCCCCGCGCGCTTCATCTTCGTGCGGACGCCCGAAGGCAAGGCGAAGCTCAAGGAGGCGCTGTCGGCCGGCAACATGGAAAAGACCATGACCGCGCCGGTCACCGTCATCGTCGCCCATGACCTCGACTTCCACGACCATCTGCCGGTGCTGTTCCCCCATGCGCCCGACGCCAAGTCGTGGTTCACCTCCAGCCCGTCCTTCGCGGAACAAACCGCCTTTCGCAACGGTTCGCTCCAGGGCGCCTACCTGATCCTGGCGGCGCGCGCCGTCGGCCTCGATGCCGGGCCGATGAGCGGCTTCAACAATGCCAAGGTGGATGAACTGTTCTTCCCCGGCACGCGCTGGAAGTCGAACTTCCTGGTCAACCTCGGCTATGGCGACCCCGAGGGCCTGTTCCCGCGCAGCCCCCGCCTGTCCTTCGACGAGGCCGCCCGCCTGGAGTGAGCTTATCGGCCTGGCGGGCGGCACGCATGCGGCGCCAGGGCTTGGCGCCGCATGGCGGCGCCCGATGGTCTCGGCGCGCGGGCATGATGCGTTCAGCGATCCATCGGTTTCTGGTGGGTGGACGCTGGCCCGCGGACCGATGACGGTGAAGCGCCCGCCCTGGCGGTCATCGCTCGTCGGAAATGCTTCACGCCACGGGACCCGTCCCGCTTGAACTTGGCGCCGTGAGAGCCGATCCTTGACCGGACCGAATAGTCCGCCGGGGGACGCACAGCATGTCGCGACGCCTTCTGACCACCGCCGCCGCACTGATCGGGCTGATCGCCGCGCCTGGCTTCGCCCATGCCCAGAAGGGTGGGGGTGATGACCGGCCCGCCGTCATGCCGTTCGGCGCGGTGGGCGCCGATGGCGCGGCCGCGATCGGCGCCGGGCTGCGGCTGTTCCCCGCCGCGACCGGACCCGCCATCGCCCCACCCGCACCGACAGCCACCGTTGCGGCGCCTGCGCCGCAGCCACCCTCCGTCCCGACCATCGTGAAGCCCGTTGGCGCGACCGGGCCGACCCTGCCAAACGGCAAGCCAGCCGCCCTGCCGCCCATGGCCAGTGGCACCGCTGCGCCAGCCAGCAGCCCGACAGCCTTCAATACGGACCCCACGGTCACCGCGCGTGTGCGCCAGCAGGCGCTGGCTTCGGCGCTGCCGACCAGCCCGAACCCGGAGGCGCTGCGCACGGCCATATCGTCCGGCCGTCCGTGGCAGGAATTCGACGCTCTGCTGCGGCAACACAATTACGACCCGCGGGATCTGGCGGATGTGGTCGCGGCCTTCTACCTCATTGCCTGGGAGGTCGCGACGGGCGGCGATGCCCTGGCGCAGCCCCAGGGTATCGCAGCCGTGCGCGGCCAGGCGCGGGAGATGCTTGCCGGTAACCCCGCCATGTCCCGGCTGACCGAAGCGGAGCGCCAGGCGACGGCGGAGACCCTGGCGTTCCACGCCATGGCGATAACGGCGCGCCACGAGGACCTTCGCAGTGCCGGCGCGGGGCCGCAGGTGATCGCGTACCGCACGGAAGTGGCCAATGCTGTCGCCCAATGGCAGGGGGTCGACCTTCGCCGCTTCGCCTTGACGCCGACCGGGTTCCAGGAACGGTAGAACGTATTCCGCCAGCCCGTGCTGGCGCGAGAACGCGTTACGCCTTTATTTGATCGAGCATTTTCACGCTGCCTGGCTGATCCCAGCAGACCCGGTCTGTCGCAGGTCGCTCGCTGCGAGTACTGGCCGAGCTGCAACGGAAGAATGGTCCGCCGCCCAGCTTGACCGCGCGCGACTGTACGGGCCGCGTTTCAGCGCCGCGAAACCCTGATCGCGAGGGTGCCAAGTCGACCGCCTGGGACCGAACGTGCGGCGCCTTCGCTATCCATGCGCGGCAGCCGGAAAGCACGCGCCTCGCCAACGGGCAACCATTCCGATGCCTTGACGTTATCGTCAACGAACCACCCAGCCTCAGTGTCGGGACAAAGCACATCGTTTTGAAGAAGACGTTTCAAAATATCCATTCCGTTCAAACAACCACATTTCTCGATCGCTTTAACAACCCATCGAAACAGGAGCACAGAATGCGCCCCAACGGGATCCATCTTGCACTATTCGGCCTTGGCTTGGCCGTAACGCCGGCCTTGGCCCAGGGACAGACGACGCCGCTTCCGGGATCGCCCGTGTACAGCGCGCCCCTGGCGCCGCCCACCGGCGCCGCGACCTCCGTCACGCCGGCGCCGGGTGTCGGCGTCGTGCTGGGCACGCCCTATAGCCCCACCGTCTCGACGCCGCCTGCCTATGTACCGGTGGCGCCGCCCGCCGGTTCAGCGTCGTCCGTCACGCCTGCCCCAGGCGTTGGCGTCGCGCCGGGCACGCCCTACAGCCCCAGCGTGGCACAGTCTCCGGCCTATGTGCCGGCCACGCCACCGACCGGTTCGTCCTCGAGCGTCCACAACGCGCCTGGCGTGGGTGAGGCGCTGCGCCTCGCCCCCGGTCCGATGCCCGCGGCGCCCATGGCCGTCGCGCCGGTCGTCGTCGCGCCGTCGGTGCATGGTGCGGCGCCAAACCCTGTCCTGCCGATGCAGGGCGATGTGCTGAACGGCGGGGACCGCACCGCCGCGGTGGCGGACTCCGTGGCGGCGAACAACTCGCCGGTGGCGCTTCTCAGCCAGGCCGACCAGGCCGCGCGCCAGGGCCGCTTGCCCCTGGCCAGTGAATTGGTCGAACGGGCCGAGACCCTGCTTCTGACGCGATCGACCATCGCCGGGACCGAAACCATCCCGGTGCGGGACGGGGCCGTCGCGCGCATGGCCCAGGCCCGCGTGGCCCTCGGCCGCAACGATGTTCCCACCGCCACGGCGCTGATGGCCGAGGCCGCCAACATGACCCGGGCTCTCGGCATGTGACGGGACCACGCGCAGACGCAGCCCCCGCGATAGCGTCTGTTGCGCCCCGTCACCGCGCGGCCTGCGGCGATCCCCCTCGCCGCAGGCCGCCGATGCACCAGATCGCGCCTGACTGACCGCAGTCAGGCGCGGAACTGCGCCCGATCTGACGCTCCATGCGTGCACGACATCGGTGGCCCGGCGCTTTTTCCCTCGCTTTCCTGCAACGACGCCCCTATGTGTGCGCCGCACAATCCGCCGACCGATGGCTGCGCCGCCCGCCCACGATCGGGGCAGGGGCGCAGTTTGCCGCGTGGCGCCCGACACAGGAGGCCGCGATGAGCGCAGCCCATATCCGCAACGTGGCGATCATCGCCCACGTCGACCACGGCAAGACCACGCTGGTGGACCAACTGCTGAGGCAGGCCGGCGCCTTCCGCGCCAACCAGCAGGTGGCCGAG
Organism: Acetobacteraceae bacterium; assembly: GCA_022842185.1. Taxonomy (GTDB): domain Bacteria; phylum Pseudomonadota; class Alphaproteobacteria; order Acetobacterales; family Acetobacteraceae; genus Neoroseomonas. Next base: position 5,082 of record JALHQB010000021.1, on the reverse strand, counting down.
CGTGCCATGGACCGCAACGACCTCGAGCGCGAACGCGGCATTACCATCCTGGCGAAATCCACCGCCGTGGAATGGAAGGGCGTGAAGATCAACATCGTGGATACGCCCGGCCACGCCGATTTCGGCGGCGAAGTCGAGCGCATCCTGTCCATGGTCGATGGCGCCATCGTGCTGTGCGATGCCGCCGAAGGCCCGCTGCCGCAGACCAAGTTCGTGCTGACCAAGGCGCTGGCGCGGGGCATCAAGCCGATCGTCGTCATCAACAAGGTCGATCGCCAGGACGCCCGTGCGCATGAAGTGCACGACGAAGTGTTCGACCTGTTCGCCGCCCTCGGCGCGACCGACGAACAGCTGGACTTCCACACCATGTTCGCCTCGGGCCGCCAGGGTTGGGCCGATACGTCGATGGAAGGGCCGCGCAAGGACCTGTCGGCGATGTTCGACCTGATCCTGTCGCATGTGCCCGCGCCAGTCGTCGATTTCGACGCGCCCTTCGCGATGAATGCTGCCATCCTCGAATCCGACAACTTCCTTGGCCGCATCCTGACCGGCCGCGTGGAGCAGGGCGTCGCCCGGCTGAACATGCCGGTGCGCGTGCTACGCCAGGATGGCTCAGTCGTGGAGACCGGCCGCCTGACCAAGCTGATGACCTTCTCCGGCCTGGACCGCGTGCCGGTCGATGAGGTGAAGGCGGGCGACATCATCGCCATCGCCGGCCTGTCGGAAGCCACCATCCCCGACACCATCGCCTCCCCCGAAGTCACCGTGCCGCTGCCCGCCATCCCAGTCGATCCGCCGACCCTGGCGATGACCTTCCGCATCAACGATGGCCCGCTCGGCGGCCGCGAGGGCAAGAAGGTGACGTCGCGCCAGATCCGCGACCGCCTGCTGAAGGAAACCGAGGGCAACGTCGCCATCAAGGTGAAGGTGTCCGAGGAAGTGGACGCCTTCGAGGTGGCCGGCCGCGGCGAACTTCAGCTCGGCGTGCTGATCGAGCAGATGCGCCGTGAGGGCTTCGAGCTCACCATCGGCCGCCCCCGCGTGCTCACGCGCGAGAATCCCGAGACGGGCGAGAAGGAAGAGCCTTTCGAGGAATGCCTGATCGACGTGGACGAGACCTATTCGGGCGTCGTCGTCGAGAAGATGTCGATCCGCAAGGGCATGATGCAGGACATGCGGCCGTCCGGCGGTGGCAAGGTGCGCCTGACCTTCAACATCCCCTCGCGCGGCCTGATCGGCTATCACGGCGAATTCCTGACGGACACGCGCGGCACCGGCATCATGAACCGCCTGTTCCTGGGCTATCAGCCCTGGGCCGGCGTGATCGAGGGGCGCCGCAACGGATCGCTGATCTCGAACTCCGATGGCGAAGCGATCCAATACGCCCTGTTCTCGCTGCAGGAGCGCGGCACACTGTTCGTGAACCCGGGCGACAAGGTCTATGTCGGCCTGATCCTGGGCGAGAACTCGCGCGACAACGACCTCGACGTGAATCCGATCAAGGAAAAGAAGCTCACCAACATCCGCGCCGCCGGCAAGGATGAGGCGCTGCTGCTGATCCCGCCGCGGCGCATGTCGCTGGAACAGGCGATCGCCTATATCGAGGACGACGAGCTGGTGGAGGTGACGCCTTCGGCCGTGCGCCTGCGTAAGCGCTACCTCGACCCGCATGAGCGCAAGAAGCACGCGCGCCGGGCGGAATCCGAAGCGGCGTGACCGGCATGGAGGGGCGCCGCCCCCTTCGCGTGAATATGTGGCGATGATGATCCTTGGAGAGGGGCGTTGCCCCTCTCCAAACCTCACCCCACCAAAGGCTTAAGGCCTTTGGATACCTCGACTTGGTGCTGAACGCCGGCGGTCGGTGCCAAGATAGATGCCCGATTCCCGCTACGGAACCGGGTAAAGACCGCCCTGCGCGACGAACGCCAAGATCCCGCGGTCCAGGGACCCGTTGGTCCCTGGCGGGGTGGTTTGGAGGGGCAGCGCCCCTCCAATCTTCGCGCCGATTGGCGCTGCCCCTCTAGCCCCGCCAAGGACGGCCATGCTCCGCGCAGGCTCATGTCAGGGACGCGGGCGCCGCCCCACCGACCATCCCTCGCCGGACGGGCGCCGTACCGGGGCCGCTCGCGCAGCGTGACGTCGGCGCTTGTCATGCTTACCCTCGCCAACCACTTTGGAACCCGAGATCTGTCCCCGGGTGACCATGCCGCGACCGACCGCGATCATCAGTTCAGGGAACCGCGGGACCACCCCCGCTTTCCCGCTCCAGGCCGTAAAGGGTACACAGGGTAGAATTCCCGTGGCGGGGGCCCCGTCCCACGCCGGCGTCCCAATGCACCGGAGCTGGCTCGCATGATCCCTGAACTCGGTCATTTCGCGCTGGCGCTGGCCTGCATCATCGCAATCGTTCAGTCGGTGCTCCCCGTGGTCGGGGCCGCACGGGGCGATGCGCGCTGGATGGCAACGGCCGCGCCGCTGGCGGTCGGGATGCTGCTTGCCATGGGGGCGGCCTTCGGCAGCCTGCTCTGGGCCTTCGCGGTGAATGATACGACGGTGATGAACGTCGTCGCCAACAGCCATTCCGCCAAGCCGCTGATCTACAAATTGTCCGGATCCTGGGGCAACCACGAAGGGTCGATGGTGCTCTGGGTGCTCATCCTCGCTTTGTGCGGCGCGGCGGTGGCGGGTTTCGGGCGGGATTTGCCGACGGCGCTGAAGGCCCGCGTCATCGGCGTGCTCGGCTGGATCGCGGCCGGCTTCCTGCTTTTCATCATCTTCACCTCCAACCCGTTCGAGCGGGTCTGGCCGCCGCCGCCCGACGGGCAGGGGCTCAATCCGGTCCTGCAGGACCCCGGCCTCGCGATGCATCCGCCGACGCTCTATGTCGGCTATGTCGGCTATGCGGTGACCTTCGCTTTCGCCGTGGCCGCACTGCTCGAAGGGCGCGTCGATGCGGCTTGGGGGCGTTGGGTGAGGCCCTGGGCGCTGGGGGCGTGGTGCTTCCTGACGGTCGGCATCACCATGGGATCCTGGTGGGCCTATTATGAACTCGGCTGGGGCGGCTACTGGTTCTGGGACCCGGTGGAGAACGCGTCGCTGCTGCCATGGCTGGCGGGCACGGCGCTGCTGCATTCGTCCATCGTGGTGGAAAAGCGCGACACGCTGAAGGTGTGGTCCGTGCTGCTCGCAATCCTCGCCTTCACGATGAGCCTGCTGGGCACCTTCCTGGTGCGCTCGGGCGTGCTGAACAGCGTGCATGCCTTCGCCAGCGACCCCGGGCGCGGCGTGTTCATCCTCGCGCTGCTGATGATCTACGTCGCCGGTGCCCTCGCGCTCTTCGCCTGGCGCGCGCCGCGGCTCGCGCCCACCGGCATCTTCGCCCCCATCTCGCGCGAAGGCGCGCTGGTGGTGAACAACCTGCTGATCTGTTCGATCGCCGCCGTGGTGCTGGCGGGCACGCTGTGGCCGCTGTTCGCCGATATCCTGACCGGCGCGAAGATCTCCGTCGGGCCGCCCTTCTTCAATGCAGCGACCGCGCCGCTGGCGATCCCGCTGGTGGTGGCCATGCCGATCGGCGCGATGATGCCGTGGAAGCGCGGTGACCTGTGGGCGGCCTTGCAACGGCTCTGGTGGGCAGCGGCGTCGGCCATGCTGATCGGCTTCCTCTGCCTCGCCCTGGCCGGTTATCCCGTGTGGCCTGCGCTCGGCATGGCGATGGCGGCCTGGCTGGTGATGGGGGCTGCGGCGGATGTCGCGGACCGGATCGGACTGTTCCGTCGCCCGTCCCAGGCCTGGCGGCGTGCGCTCGGTCTGCCGCGCGCGGCCTGGGGCGCGGCCATCGCGCATGGCGCGCTGGGCATTTCGATCGCCGGCATCGCCGGGATGGGCGTGGCGACCGACACCCTGGTGCAGCTCGCGGCCGGGCAGAGCACCCGGCTCGCCGGATACGAATGGCGGATGGATGGCCTGTCGGACGAGATCGGCGCCAATTACCGCGCCCGCCGCGCGACGGTCACGGTGCTGCGCGACGGCAAGGTGGTCACGGTGCTGCACCCCGAACGCCGCAGCTTCATCGTGGACAACCAGACGACGTCGGAGGCCGCGATCCACACCAATGCCATGCGCGACCTCTATGCCGTACTCGGCGAGGAACGGGACGGTGCCGCCGTCCTGCGACTGCACCACAACCCGTTCGCCCCCTGGATCTGGTTCGGCGGCCTCGCCATGGCGCTGGGCGGCATGCTGTCCCTGTCGGACCGGCGCATGCGCGTCGCCGCACCGGCCCCCAAGGGCGCCACGGTGCCGGCATGAGCGAGACCCCCGCCCCCGCCCCCGCCCCCGCCGTGCGCGGCCGGCGCTGGATGCTGTATGCGCCGCTCGGCCTGGCAACCGCCGCCGGCGCGGGCTTCCTGGTGATGCTGCGCGGGCTGCAGACGGGCGACTACAACCCGCGTGGCGTGCCCTCGGCCCTGCTCGGCCGCGCGCCGCCGGACTTCAGCCTGCCGCCGCTCGATGCCAGCGACCTGCCTGGGCTATCGGCGGCCGATCTGCGCGCGCCGCTGCCTTCACCCGTGGTGGTGAACTTCTGGGCGTCCTGGTGCGTGCCCTGCATCGTCGAGCATCCGCAGCTCATGCGGCTGTCGCGGGACGGCGTCCCGGTGTTCGGCATCAACTACAAGGACCGGCCGGCTGATGCCGCTGGCTTCCTGACACGCTACGGCAACCCGTTCCGCCGGCTTGGCCGTGACGAACCGGGGCGCATCGCGATCGACTGGGGGGTCTATGGCGTTCCGGAGACCTACCTGATCGACCGGCAGGGGCTGATCCGCTGGCGTTATGCCGGGCCGATGACGCCCGAGATCCTCGACCAGGATCTGCGGCCCCTGTTGCGGCGGTACGCGTGATGGCTGGCAGCAGGTTGGAGAGGGGCGCCGCCCCTGTCCAAACCTCACCCCGCCAAAGGCTTAAGGCGTGTCGTCAATTGATCCAGAGATGGAAGGTGACGGCATGAATGGCGGCGATGAAGTTGCGGTCGGTCTTGTCGTAGCGGGTGGCGATGGCGCGGAACTGTTTGAGTTTGGC
>JALHQB010000020.1 GCA_022842185.1 Acetobacteraceae bacterium | reverse complement strand
CGGCCGCGGGGCCGGCGCTTGGGCAGGTCGCGGTCCCGGGCGCGCCGGAGGCTGCTGCCCCTGCGGCTGGCCAGGCACGAACCACTGGTTCTGCTGCTGCGCAGCGGCCGGGAGAGCAAGGAGCGTGGCTGCGAAGGCAGCCGAAAGGATGCGTGACATGGAACGGGTACCCCGGATCAGAAACGGGTGCCGAAGCCGAGGCGGAAGACCTGCGTCTCGTCGTAGGACTTCTTCACCACAGCCTGGGCGAGGTCGATGTTGATGAGGCCGATCGGGCTGCGCCAGGAAACGCCGAAGCCCACGCCGACGCGCGGCGCTGAATCGTCGCGCAGACAGTTCGGCACCGAGCTCGGGCAGCCTGAATCATTGACGTTCGTCGGCAGGCCATAGTTGCCGCCGACATCGACGAAAACGCGGCCCACGAAACCGAGTTCGGAAGGCAGCGGCAGCGGGAAGCGGAATTCCGCCGAGGAGGTCCAGATCACCTGGCCACCGAGGGCGTCGTTGGTCGAGACGTCACGTGGGCCGGCGCCGCCGAGGGCGAAGCCGCGCAGGTTCTCGCCACCGAGGAAGAAGCGATCGACGATGCGGCTGTCGCCGCCATTGTAGGGCAGCAGCCAGCCGCCGCCGACCGCCAGCACCAGCACATAGTCCGGGTCGCCCAGCATGCGCTCGAACGGAATGTAGTACTGCCCGTCGCCGCGCAGGCGGACGTAGTAGACGTCGCCGCCGATGCCCGCGAGGTCGCCACCGCCACGCACGATATAGCCATCGCGCGGTTCGATCCGGCTGTCGCGGCGGTCGTAGGTGACAGTGGTCGATGCCTGGCTCAGCAGCGTCCGGCCGGCCTGTTCCTGGATGAAGCGCGAGGTGTTTGGATCGATATCGTACAGGTCGCGATCGACCAGCGAGTAGGACCAGGTCTGGCGCAGGCGCTCGTTGATCTCATAGCCCAGGCGGAGGACGAAGCCGGCACGGCGTTCATTGTAGCCCGAGGTGGTCTGCAGGTTGCGCTGCACGAGGAAGACGTCGGCACCCGCGGCAAGATTGCGTTCGAGGAACTGCGGGTCGGTCACCGAAAGGTCCACCTGGCTCCGCTTCTGGGCCAGGGTCACGTTGGCCCGCGCATCGACGCCGGTGCCCAGCAGGTTGCGTTCACGCAGGCCGATATCGGCGAGAAAGCCGGCATCGGTCGAATAACCGCCGCCGAGGGTGAATTCGCCGGTCGCCCGTTCGGTCACCTGCGTGGTCAGGATCACCCGGTCCGATGCCGACCCGGGCGACGAATTCACCTGCACATCCGAGAAGAAGCCGAGGCTGCGGATGCGCTCACGCGAGCGACGCACCTGCTGGGTCACCAGCGGGTCGCCTTCGGCAAGGCGGAATTCGCGGCGGATCACGCGATCCTGGGTGCGCGTATTGCCGTTGATCTCGATGCGCTCGACGAAGGCGCGCGGGCCTTCGGTGATCTCGAAGGTCAGATCGACCGTCCGCGCTTCGCGATTGCGGACCACGCGGGGTTCGACATTGGCGAAGGAGAAGCTGCGCGCGGCGAGCAGATCCGTCAGCGCCGTGTCGGCGCGGTCCACCGCGTCGCCATCATACCATTCGCCGACCGAGATCGGGATGTCGCGCTGCACCGATGCGGCATCGAGGCCGCGTATCGTGCTGGTCACCTGCACATCGCCGATGCGGTAACGTGGGCCTTCATCGATCGTGTAGGTCAGGAAGAAGCCACTGCGGTCGGGCGCGAGTTCCGCCGTCGCACCGGTGATCTGCACATCGGCATAGCCTTGGCGCAGGTAGAATCGGCGCAGCAATTCGCGGTCGAAGGCCAGCCGATCGGGATCATAGGTGTCCGACGACGACAGCAGCCGGTACCAGGCCTGCTCGCGCGTCGCGATGATCTCCTTCAGGCGGCTGTCGGAGTAGTCCGCATTGCCGACGAAGTTGATCCGCGCCACCAGCGCGACTTCGCCCTCGTTGATCTCGAATACGACATCGACGCGATTCTGGTCGAGTTCGATGATCTGGGGTTCCACCGTTGCCCCGAAGCGACCGCGCCGGGCGTAGATCTCAAGGATGCGCTGGCGTTCCGTCTGCACCGCCGCCGGCGTGTACACGCCGCGGGCGCGCATTTGGACCTCGGTTCGCAGCACGTCGCTGGTGATGCGGCGATTGCCCTCGAATCCGACGCGATTGATGATCGGGTTCTCGACCACCTGGACGATGACGCGTCCGCCTTCGTTGCGGATGATCACGTCGCGGAACAGGCCGGTCGCGAACAGCGCGCGCAGGCTGCGGTCCAACGCATCCGGATCGGCCGCACTGCCGGGCTGGACCAGCATATAGGATCGGATGGTGTCGGCCTCGATGCGCTGGTTGCCCTGCACCTCGATCGCGGTCACGCGTCCGGGCGCCTGCGCCGAGGAAGGGAGCGCTACGATCAACGCAGCGAGGACGAGGAGGAGGGTGCGCAGCCTGGTCAACGAATCGGCACCTGATCTTGGGGGCGGTCGGAGGGGGCGGACACTACCCGAGGTGCCCGTCCGCCGTCACCCCTTGGCGCCCCATCGCGGCAGCAACAAGGCAAAACCTGGGAATCGGCGCCAGACCCTTACGCCGCCGCGCGCCGGACGGCCAGTGTCAAACCGCCCAGGCTGCAATCAAAGCGCTCCAGTGGCGAGCACAAGACAGCTGGATCGGACCCTTGCTCGATCCGCGAGCGCGCCCGAACCGACAGCGCTCCAGCCCGGAGTGCCAAGGCAAGGACCGCGAATGCGGTCCACCCGCCGCCTGAGGATCATCCAATAAACGACGTCACCCAGCGCACCACACCGAGCTGCGTCAGATCATTCCAGGTCGCCAGGATCATCAGCGTCGCCAGCAGCGCGAATCCGCCGCGGAACGCATATTCCTGCGCCCGTGCCGTCAGTGGCCGGCCGCGGATCGCTTCCGCCGCATAGAACACAAGATGCCCGCCATCCAGGATCGGAATCGGGAACAGGTTGATCAAGGCAAGGTTGATCGACAGCAGCGCAATGAACGTGACGAGCGAAACGATGCCCATTTCCGCCACTTCGCCGGACAATTGCGCGATGCGCAGCGGCCCGCCGATCTCATCCGCGCCGCGCTGCCCGGAGATCATCTGCCACACCCCCTGCAGGGTCTGCCCGGAGACCACGACCATGTGCCAGGTGCCGGCGGCGACGGCGCTGAACGGGTCAAGCCGCTCGCGCTCCATCGCGCCGCCGGTGATGCCGAGCATGCCGCGCCCGTCCTCCGTGCGCGCGGCGGGCGTGGCGATGACCTTCATCTCGGCCTCGCCGCGCCGGACCAGGACCTCGACGGGCTGGCCGGCGCGGGGCTGGATGTGACGCTGCAATTCGTCGAAGCGCGCGACAGGCTCGCCGTCCAGCGCCAGGATGCGGTCGCCCGGCTGCAGCCCGGCGCGATCCGCGGCGGACCCCGCCATCACGGTCTGCACGGCGGTCGAGCCGACCGGCTGGCCGACCGTGGCGAAGACGCCGGCGAACAGGATCGCGGCGAGCAGGAAATTGAAGATCGGCCCCGCGGCCACGACGATCGCGCGGTCGCCGACGCTCTTTTCGTGGAACGCCTCGCCCGGGCGGTGGGTGGCGGGGTCGGGGTCACCCTCGCCGGCATGCTCCATGCCGTGCATCTTCACGTAGCCACCCAGCGGGATCCAGCCGACCCGCCATTCGCAGCCGCGCGCGTCGGTGCGCTGCCAGACGGCGCGGCCGAAGCCGATCGAAAAGCGTTCGACATGCACGCCGCGCCAGCGGGCCGCGAGGTAGTGCCCCATCTCATGCACGAAGATCAGCACGCCGAGCACGACGGCGAAGGAGATCAGGGTGCGGAAGGGCTCAGGCAGGAATTCCATCGGGTCCGTATCCGTTCGCGGGGCCGTCAGGCCGCCGCCCGTTCCGCGGCGATTCTCGCCGCTTCCACACGCGCCGCGCCATCCAGCGCCAGGATGGCGGACAGGTCCGTCACCGCCGGTGCGCCCAGACGGGCCAGCGTCTCCTCGACCACCGAAGCGATGTCCAGGAAGCCGAGACGACGGTCGAGGAATAACCCGACCGCCACCTCGTTCGCAGCATTCAATATGGTGGTTGCCCCGCCCCCGGCCCGCAAGGCCTCCCGCGCCAGTCGCAGCGCCGGGAAACGCACGGGATCAGGGGCGAAGAACTCAAGCCGTCCGAGGGCCACGAGGTCGAGCCGCGGCACCGATGCCACCATGCGCGCCGGCCAGGCCAGCGCATGGGCGATCGGCGTGCGCATGTCCGGCGAGCCGAGCTGTGCCACCACCGAACCATCGGCATATTGCACCAGCCCGTGGACTGTCGATTGCGGGTGGACCAGCACCTCGACCCGTTCCTCCGGCACCGGAAACAGGCGGACGGCCTCGATGAGTTCCAGGCCCTTGTTCATCATGGTGGCGGAATCGATGGAAATCTTCGCCCCCATCGACCAGATCGGGTGGCGCACAGCCGCTTCGGGCGTGACCACCGCCATCTCGGCGAGGGTCATGGTCCGGCACGGCCCGCCGGACGCGGTCAGCACGATCTTCTCAATGGTCGCATAGGGATCGGCGGCGGTGCCGCGCGCTTCCAGTGCCTGGAAGATGGCGTTGTGTTCGGAATCGACCGGCAGCAGCGTCGCCCCGGCCGCCCGGGCGGTGGCCACGACGATATCGCCGGCGCAGACGAGGCTTTCCTTGTTGGCCAGCGCCAGGACACCGCCGCGCGACAGGGCGGCGAGGATCGCTGGCAGGCCGGCCGCGCCGACGATCGCCGCCATGGTCCAGTCCACCGGGCGGGATGCGGCTTCGATCACCGCATCGGGACCGGCCGCGGCGGTGATGCCCGACCCGGACAGCGCGTCCCGCAGCGCCCCGAAATAGGCAGGGTCGGCAACCACGGCCAGCCTGGCGCGCAGCCGCCGCGCCTGGTCCGCCAGCCGTGCGACGTCCCGGTTGGCGACCAGCGCCTCGACACGAAAGGCGCCCGCCGGGGCTTCGTCCAGCAGCGCAACCGTGCTGCATCCGACCGACCCCGTGCTGCCGAGAATGGTGACGCTGCGGGTCAGCGCCACAGCGGCTGCCCCTGGCCCAGGGCATAGGCGAGCAGCGCGGCGACGGGCGCCGCCGCCAACACGCCATCCAGCCGGTCGAGCAGGCCGCCATGGCCGGGGATCAGGGCGGAGGTGTCCTTCACATCGAAGCGCCGCTTGATCCAGGATTCCAGCAGGTCGCCCCCCTGCGCCATCACGCCGAGCATGGCCGCGACGGCAGCGGCGCGCCCCGTACCGCCAGGTGCGAGCACCATTGCCGTGACCGCGCCGACCGTCATGGCCGCCGCAAGCCCGCCCACCGCGCCCGACCACGTCTTGTTGGGCGACACCTCAGGCGCGATCTTCGGGCCACCGAACAGCCGCCCGGCCATGTAGGCGCCGATATCGGACGCCCAGACCACCAGGAACAGGAACAGCACGTTGATCTGGCCGGCGGCATTGTCGTGGCGCAGTTCGATCAGTGCGATGCCGGCGAGGCCGATATACAGCACGCCAACCGCCAGCCAGCCGGGAGGCTGGCCGCGCCGATCCACGTCACGGCCGCGATCGGCCGTCCACCAGGCCACCACCCACAGCGCGACCAGCAGCAGCAGCGCGCCGTTCGGCCGTTCCACCACCGCCAGGGTGCCGGCCGCGAACACCGCCACCGGCACGGCGAGGCCCGGCAAGGCCCGCGTCCTGTACCCGCAGAGATGCACCCACTCCCAGGACAGCAGCGCCGCGGCGATGGCGATCAGCATCGTCCAGGGCTCGGACCCCAGCCAGATGCAGGCCAGCGCGGTCGGCCCCAACACCAGGGCGGAGAGGAAGCGCTTGCGAAGGTCTCTCCAGCGCTTGGGCTCCGCCGTCAGGGCAACGGCCGCGGTCAGGGCCGTGCCCCGTAGCGGCGTTCGCGCCGGATGAAGGTGGCCACGGCCTCAGCCATATGGACGGCGCCGTAGTCTGGCCACAGCACGTCCTGGAAGACGAATTCGGCATAAGCCGCCTGCCACAGCAGGAAGTTCGACAGGCGCTGTTCGCCCGAGGTGCGGATGATCAGGTCCGGGTCCGGGATGCCCGCGGTCTGCAGGAAGCCACCGAAGGTCGCCTCGTCGATCGCATCCGCCGCCAGGCGGCCTTCGGCCACCGCCCGGGCCGCGGCGCGCGCGGCGGCGACGATCTCATCCCGCGCGCCATAGGACAGCGCGACATTCAGGTTCAGCCGCGTGCCACCGGCGGTCGCCTGTTCTGCGGCGCGGATCGACCGGATCATCTCCGGTCCGAAGCGTTCGTAATTGCCGATCACGCGCAGCCGAACGCCTTCCTTCACGAGGGTCGCCACTTCCGACCGTAGGTACAGTCGCAAAAGCCCTGTGAGGGCCGAGACTTCCTCGAGCGGCCGGCGCCAGTTCTCGGAGGAGAAGGCGAAGAGGGTCAGCCAGCCGATGCCTTGGTCAGCGGCGGCTTCGATCGCGCGGCGGGCCGCCTCGGCGCCGGCCTTGTGGCCGAGCGCGGCGGGCAGCCCACGCGCCTGCGCCCAGCGGCGATTGCCGTCCATGATGATCGCGACATGGGCCGGCGCGTCGGTCGGGGCGGCAGGCATCGGGACGGGACCGGAAACGGCGCTCATGCCCCCCGTACCCCGCATTGTCCTGCCGCAGCGCGGCTCAGCCCCACATCATCCTCCAGCCCAATCCCCGCCGCGGTGCCGGCGCGGAGCTGTATCATGCCGCCGCCGCCGTCGCGCTGAAACGGGTCACACCTCAGACCGTGCGGATGTCCTTGTCTTTCTCCGCCAGCGTCGAATCGACCAGCTTCACGTACTGGTCGGTCAGTTTCTGGATCTCGGTCTCGGCCTGCTTGACCTCGTCCTCGCTGGCGTCGTGCTTCTTGATCCAGCCTTTGGCCTGCTCCATCCCATCGCGCCGCACGCCGCGGATCGCGACGCGGGTGCTTTCGGCATAGCGCGCGGCGGCCTTGGCCAGGTCGTTGCGGCGCTCGGTGGTCAGCGGCGGCAACGGCACGCGGATCACCTGCCCCTCGCCCTGCGGGTTCAGGCCGAGATTGGCTTCGCGGATCGCCGATTCCACCGCCTTGGTCAGCCCCTTGTCCCACACCTGCACCGACAGCAAGCCGGGCCCGGCGATCGAGATGTTGGCGACCTGGTTCAGCGGCGTGACAGAGCCATAAGCCTCGACGCGCACGGGTTCGAGCAGCGCAGGACTGGCGCGGCCGGTGCGCAGGCCCTGGAATTCCTTCTTCAGGGTCTCCATCGCGCCGTCCATGCGGCGGGTCAGATCCTGCTTGAGGGCGTTGAAATCGGCTGCCATGGGGCGTCTCCCTCAGTGCTGGTGCTCGTGGACGGTGGTGAAGCGGCCTTCGCCCTTCATCACCGCGGTGAAGGCGCCAGGCTCGTGGATGTTGAAGACGATGATCGGCAAATGGTTTTCACGCGCCAGGCTGATCGCCGCCGCGTCCATCACCGCGAGATCGCGCGACAGCATGTCGAGATAGGTCAGCGAGACGTAGCGCTCGGCATTCGGGTTCTTGCGCGGATCGGCCGAATACACGCCATCGACCTGGGTGCCCTTGAGCAGCGCGTCGCAGCCCATCTCGGCCGCGCGCAGCGCCGCGGCGGTATCGGTCGTGAAGAACGGGTTGCCGGTGCCGGCGGCGAAGATCACCGCCCTGCCCTTTTCCATGTGGCGCACCGCGCGACGGCGGATGAAGGGCTCGCACACCGACTGCATCGGAATGGCCGACTGCACGCGGGTGGGCACGCCCACCTTCTCGAGCGCCGATTGCATGGCGAGCGCGTTCATCACGGTGGCCAGCATGCCGATGGAATCGGCCTGGGCGCGGTCCATGCCCGACGCGGCGCCGGCGACACCACGAAAGATGTTGCCGCCACCAATCACCAAGCAGACTTCGACGCCCAGTTCGACCACGCCCTTCACATCCTCGGCGATGCGGCGGCAGACGGCGGTGTCCAGGCCATAGTCGCGCGTGCCCATCAGGGCCTCGCCGGAAACCTTGAGCAGGACACGCTTGTAGTTCGGCGAAGCCATGGAGAGGCAATATCCTGGGATACGAGAACCGGCGGAGGCTAGTCACGCCTTGTGGCGCCGGCAAGGCAAGCCGGCCGGCAGCATCGCTGGGCGGCACAGTCTTCGCCACCGGCGCACCGCCTTTGCCATATGCGCACAGCCGCGACAATAGGCCGCGCACGGCGTCGGACCACATCCAGCCGGCCCGTCGGCACCGCCAATACAGCGTCCGGCAGATCGTCGCGATGAGGACCGCAAATGTGAAGCGGGCAGGCGATGACCGCCTGCCCGCTTCAACAAAGCCCGATGGACCGGGGCGGTCAGCCCTGGCCGGCGGCGGCCGCGACCTCGGCAGCGAAGTCGGAGACCTGCTTGTCGATGCCCTCGCCAAGCTGGAAGCGGGTGAAGCCAGACAGGTTCAGCCCCGCCTTCTTCACCACTTCCTTCACGCGGGTCTCGCCGTCATGCACCCAGACCTGCTCCAGCAGTACCACTTCCTCGTAGTACTTGCGGATGCGGCCCTCGACCATCTTCTGGATCACCGCCTCGGGCTTGCCCGACGCCATGGCCTGCTCGGTCAGCACGGCCTTCTCGCGCTCGAGCGCCGAAGGCTCCACGAAGGAGACATCGAGCGCCTCGGGGCGCGTGGCGGCGACATGCATGCCGATCTGGCGGCCGAGCGTCTCCATCACGGCCTGCTCGGACGCGCCTTCCAGCGCGACCAGCACACCGATCTTGCCCAGGCCCGGCTTCACCGCCGAATGGACATAGGTGGCGACAGTGCCTTCGGTCACATGCAGGCGCTTGGCACGGCGGATCGACATGTTTTCGCCGATCGTGGCGATCAGGTGCGTCAGCTGGTCGCCGACGGTGCGGAAGCCCTCGCCGCCTTCGATCAGGTCGATCGAACCGGTGTAGCGGGCCGCCTTCAGCGCCTCGATATCGTCGCCGACGGTCAGCACCAGCTCGGCCACCGTCGCGCAGAACGACTGGAAGTGTTCGTTGCGGGCGACGAAGTCGGTCTCGGCATTGATTTCGACCATCGCCGCCGTGCGCGGCGCGGAGGCGACCGCCACCAGCCCTTCGGCGGCGACGCGGCCGGACTTCTTGGCGGCGGCGGACAGGCCCTTGGTGCGGAGCCAGTCGATCGCGGCCTCCATGTCACCGTTCGCTTCAACCAGCGCCTTCTTGCAGTCCATCATGCCCGCGCCAGTCTTCTCGCGCAGGTCGCGGACCATCGCCGCAGTGATCTCGGCCATCGGAATGCTCCGTGGTTGCCAGGTGGAGGGGGGGGAGCCGGAGCCGTTCAGGCTCCGGCGTTTTATCAGGCTTGCGGCTGCGCCTCGGCGGCGGCTTCCACCGGCGCCTCGACCAGGGCTTCCGGCAGCGCGTCCGGCAGTTCCTCGGGGGCGAGGTCCTCGGCACCGCCGATATCGACGCCCGACGCCTGCATCTCGGCCGAAATGCCGTCCAGCACGGCGGAGGCGATGCTGTCGCAATACAGGGTGATGGCGCGGATCGCGTCGTCATTGCCCGGGATCGGATAGGTCACGCCCTCGGGGTCCGCGTTGGAATCGACCACGGCGATGACGGGAATGCCGAGCTTGTTGGCCTCCTCGATCGCCAGCTTTTCCTTCACGGTGTCGATCACGAAGATGATGTCGGGCAGGCCGCCCATCTCCTTGATGCCGCCCAGCGCGCGCTCGAGCTTTTCCTTGTCGCGCGTCAGCATCAGCACTTCTTTTTTGGTCAGGCCGCTGGTGTCGTTGCCCAGGCGGTCGTCCATCTGCTTCAGGCGCTTGATCGAGCCCGTGATGGTCTTCCAGTTGGTCAGCATGCCGCCGAGCCAACGATGGTTGACGTAGTACTGGCCGCAGCGCGTCGCGGATTCGGCGACATAATCGGCCGCCGCCTTCTTGGTGCCGACGAACAGCACGCGGCCACCGGCGGCGACGGTGTCGCGCACGGCCTTCAGCGCGCGTTCCATCATCGGGACGGTCTGCTGCAGGTCCAGGATGTGGACCTGGTTGCGGATGCCGAAGATGTAGGGCGCCATCCGCGGGTTCCAGCGCCGCGTGTGGTGGCCGAAATGAACGCCTGCCTCGAGCAGGGCACGCAGGGTGACTTCACGCATCGCCATGGGGCGAGCCTCCTTCCTCATGTAGTCCGGTTGAGCCTCCGCGGTGCAAGCCCCGTTGCCGGGGACCGGACCCTGCCTGATGTGGGAAGGGCGCGCCGCGTGCGGATTTGCCGGGCGGGGCGAACCCCGGCCGACGGGCGCGGTATGGCGGAAAGAAACGGGCTCGGCAAGCCCGCAGTCGCTGGACTGCACAGCCTAAGGTTGAGGTGGCGCCGCTTTGCTCACGCAGACCTTGCCCGCGCGCAGATGCCTCATCTACACCGGCCGGAGACGATCGCGGAATGGATGAAAGACATGGCGAACGACCCCTCCCGCCGGCACATCGCCGCGATGGCCGCCCTGGCCACCACGATCGGCGCGCTCGGCGCCAGCCCACCCGCCGCCGCGCAGGCCGAAAGCCCCGAAGCCATGGCCATGCGCATCTCGAACCGGTTGTTCGCCGACGATGGCCTCGCCCGCCCCGCACCGGAACAGCCTGCTGTGTCGGACCTCGCCCGTGGCCTCGACCGCACGCTCGTGCTGGGCGGCGGGGGCGAATACTACGTCGCCTGGTATTGCGGCTTCTTCCACGGGCTCATCGAGGCCGGCTTCGATCCTGCCAAGCCGGAGATGGTCGTCGGCACCTCGGCCGGGGCCTATATGGGGTCGAGCCTGACATCAGGGCATTTCACCCGGATGCGCGTCGAATTCGACTTCTTCGGCCATTTCCCGCGGCTCTTCGCCGCGATGGCGCCGGTCAGCAGCCCGAACATCAGCCAACGGCGCGCGCAGGAGATCAATTTCTCGGTCCGCAGCGGCGATCCGGCATCGATCCGCGCCATCGGCCATGCCGCCCTGGCGGCCGACAATCGGGTGAACGGGCCGGCGGTGGAACGGCTTGCCTGGCTGCTGACCGGTGACAGCCGGACCGACTGGCCGCCCGCACGCATGTTTACCACCGCGAACGATTGCTACACGGGCGAACGCCTCGTGGTCGGGCAGGCGGTGGCCCGGCGGAACAATATCCCGCTCGCCCACGCGGCCGGGGCGTCGTCGTCGCTGCCCGGCGTGATCGGGCCGACGCTGCTCGGCCAGCGCTATTGCATGGATGGCGGCATCGCCCGCACCTGGGCCCATGCGGATTTGGTGGCGGGGTCGAAGCGCGCCATCGTCATCACCCTGACCAATGGGTACGAGGGCAGCCTGCTCAGTGGCATCCCGCACAACGTTCATGACGAGATGCGCGCGCTGGAAGCCACCGGCACCCGCGGGATGCTGATCATCGCCGGCACGCCGCCAGGGGTGAACCTGCTTGATCCCAACCAGATCGCGCCGGCCCTGCGCGCGGGCTACGAACGGGCCAAGGTGGAATGGCCGCGCATCGCCGCCTTCTGGGCGTGATGCTTCTGCCGTAGAGCGTTTTGCGCCAAGTCGTTTGACTTCGGTCAGGATCGCCGCGGGCAGGCGTCGCCTATTCCGGCCGGATCCCCGCTCGGTCTGCGGTGGCGCGGATCTGCGCCCTCTCCCGCTCCAGCCAGGCCGCGAAGCCTTCGGGCGACTGCTCGCTCTCGGCCACGATCTCCGCGCCGAGCTCCGCCTGCCGCGCCCGGTAAGCCGGATCTGCCAGGCCGGCGCGCACGGCGGCCGCCAGCGCAGCCAGGGCCGGCGCCGGCGTGCCGGAAGCCACCACCAGCCCCGCCCAGGAC
Source organism: Acetobacteraceae bacterium (assembly GCA_022842185.1). Classification (GTDB taxonomy): domain Bacteria; phylum Pseudomonadota; class Alphaproteobacteria; order Acetobacterales; family Acetobacteraceae; genus Neoroseomonas. The sequence goes on along the minus strand of JALHQB010000020.1, from coordinate 48,914 downwards.
CCGCCGGTCATGTCCAGCCCGCCTTCCTTCAGGGTCGGCACATCGGGCGCGATCGGCATCCGCCCCGCCGAGGTCATCGCCAGGATGCGGATGTTCCCGCTGCGCCACAGCGGCAGAACGGTCGAAATCTCGGCCATCACCAGCGGGATATTGCCAGCCACAACATCGGGCACCGACATCGACGAACCGCGATAGGGCACATGGGTGAAGCGCACCCCGGCGGCGGCCATCACCTGCTCGATGGCGAAATGCGTCGCACTGCCCTGGCCGGAGGATCCGATCGCGATGTCCCCCGGCTTGGCACGGGCGGCGGCGAGCACATCGGCCAGGGACCGCCAGGGGCTGTCGGCGCGGACCGACAGCGTGAGCGGGCTGCGCGTCATCATCGCCACGGCGGCGAGGTCCTTCGCCGGATCGTAGGGCAGCCGCGCCTGGAGCACCGGCGCATTGGTGAGCGGACCGTTCGACCCCAGCAGCACTGTGTGACCATCGGGCGCCGATTTCGCCACCGCATCGGCACCCACCGTGCCGCCACCGCCGGCCCGGTTCTCGACCACGACGGGCTGGCGGAGCACCGGCGCCATGCGCTCGCCCATGATCCGCGCCTGGAGGTCGGAGGAGGTGCCCGCCGCAAAGGGCACGATGATGCGGACCGGGCGGTCCGGGAACGCCGCCCAGGCCGAACCTGGCGTCAGCGCGAGGGCGGGCAGCGCGAGGGCGCCGCGGCGGGTCAGGGTCATGGTCGAAGTCTCCCGGGTCTTGATCTTGTCGCGCAATCTGGCCACAGCCGGACCGGAGGGGAAAGCCCGGGAACGCCATCGCGGCATGACGCAGGCTTCGCGCTGAGCGGCACGAAGGGACCGATCGCCGCTGGCAGGCAACAGCCAGGTGGGTGACGATGAGCGCCCCGCTTGGCGCCGATGGCTGCGCGCCGCCGGACGCAAGCCACCCGAGCAGCCAGGATCGGCCCGCATGGACAGCACGACACGTCATATCCTCGACCTGTCCCGCCGCGGGTTGTTGCGCGGGGCGGCCGGGCTGGCGGCGCTGGCCGCGATCGCCCCGGCGCGCCAGGCTGGCGCGCAGCAGGCGTTCCGCACCTGGCCCTTCACCCTGGGCGTCGCCAGCGGCGATCCCGCACCGGATGGCTTCGTCCTGTGGACACGCCTCGCCCCCGAACCCCTCACCCCGGATGGCGGCATGCCGCGCGTGGCGCTGCCCGTGACATGGGAGGTCGCGGAGGATCGCGGCTTTGCGCGCGTGGCGGCGAGCGGGACAGCGATCGCACGACCCGAGCTTGCTCACGCGGTCCATGTGGAAGTCGCCGGGCTGAACGCGGCCCGGCCCTATTTCTACCGATTCCGGTCAGGCACCGAGGTGAGCCGCGTCGGCCGCGCCCGCACCGCGCCCGCGCCGGGCGCGACGCCTGCGCGGCTGCGCTTCGTGACCGCCGGCTGCCAGCATTTCGAGCACGGGCATTTCACCGCCTGGGCCCATATCGCCGAGGAAGCCGACCTCGACTTCGTCTTCCACTATGGCGACTACATCTACGAGTATCGCGGCCGCGTACCGGGCCAGCCGGGCTGGGGGCCGCGGGTGCGCCAGCACATCGGGGAGGAGACGATCAGCCTCGCCGATTACCGCCTGCGCTACGCGCAATACCGCACAGACCCCGATTTGCAGGCCGCCCATGCGGCGCATCCCTTCCTGCCGAGCTACGACGACCATGAGGTGGACAACAACTGGGCCGGCCCGCACAGCGAGGAGGATGGACGTGGGCGACACCCGGTCGCCGTGCCACCCGAGGTCTTCGCGCTGCGCAAGGCCGCCGCCTTCCAGGCCTGGTACGAACACATGCCGGTGCGTGCCGCAGCGATCCCGCGCGGGCCTGACATCACCGCATACCGGCGGATGGATTTCGGGACACTGGCGCGGGTCAACGTGCTCGACACCCGGCAGTTCCGCGACGACCAGCCCTGCAGCGACCGCAACGGCCAGCCCTGCGCCGAGGTGCCCCGCCCCGATGCGCAGATGCTGGGCACCACACAGGAAGCCTGGCTGCTGGCGGGCATGACCGACAGCCCCGCGCGATGGAACATCATGGCGCAACAGATCCCGATGATGCGGCGGCTGTTGCGCGGTGGCGGCATTGCGATGGACAAGTGGGACGCCTACCCGGCGGCACGGCAGCGGCTGCTGGACGGAATGGTGGATCGCCGCACGCCCAATCCGGTGGTGCTGTCAGGCGATGTGCATGTCGCGCTGGCATCGACGATCCGGCGACGGCCGGAGGATGCGGAAAGCACCGCCGTCGCAGTGGAATTCACAGCGACATCGGCGACCAGCGAAGGCGATGGCGCCGACATGACCCCGGCCGGCGAGGACACGCTGCGGCGCAACCCGGACATGGTGCTGTACAACGCGCGCCGTGGGTATTGCGTGAGCGAGGCGACGGCCGCGCAGATGACGACCGAATTCGTGACGCTTCCCTTCGTCACGCGGGAGGGCGCGCCGCGAATGACGGCGGCAACCTTTACGATCGAAGCGGGGCAGGTCGCGTTGCGGACCGGGGGCGGGTGACGGCCGCGCGCCGCCGGCGGGCCTTCACGCGGCCCACCACGCGCGCTTCAATGTCCACAGGACAAGCGGCCAACCGCCGCGCGCGCCGACGGGACGGACAATCACCATGCACTTCACGGACCGCCGCGAACGCCGACCGATCACCCAGGGGCTGCGCGATGGTGTGCTCGAGGACCTGCCGGAGATCGCGCTGATCGCGCAGGAGGAACTGCGCGCCAAGACCATTGAGGCCTGGGCCTATGCGCTGTCCGGCACGGGCTTCGATCGTATCGACGACATTCCCGGCGAGGCCAATCCGGGGATGCTGCGCCTGCGCCGTGGCAGCCAGGCGGTGCATCTGCGCAGCGTGACGCGCATCGCGCTCGCGATCGCCGACGACTTCGCCGCCACCTTCCCCGAAGCACGTATCGAGCGCGACATCGTCATCGCTGGCGGCCTGCTGCACGACGTCGGCAAGGCCTGGGAGTTCGATCCCGAGAACCTGGCGCGCTGGCGGGCTGATCCGTCTCAGGCAGGCCTGCCGGCGCTTCGGCATCCGGTCTATGGCGCGCATATCTGCCTCGCCGTCGGGTTGCCGGAGGAGATCGTCCACATCGCGCTGTCGCATTCGCATGAGGGCGATTTCCAGCAGCGCAGCCTGGAGGCACTGATCATCCATCGCGCCGACCATCCGTGGTGGTCGATCGCCGGCGCCTGCGGGCTGCTCGATGCCGAGAGCGGGGTCATTCTCGCCACTCGAAAGATCACGCCCCGCGCACCACGGGGCTGAGGCACGGGCTTGCTCGACAGACCCCACCGCCGCGCCCAGACTGCCTGGCGGAGGAACCCAACCCATGCTCGAACGACGACACCTGGTCGCATCGCTGGCGCTCGCGGCCGGGTTGACCCGCGCGGGGTCGGCGGCGGCGCAGGACACTTGGCCAAGCCGGCCGATCACGCTGATCGTCCCCTTCGGCGCGGGTGGCGGCACCGACATCCTCGCGCGGCTGCTTGCGCAGCACATGGCCGTGGCACTCGGCCAGCCCCTGCCGATCGACAACCGCGCCGGCGCGACCGGCACGCTGGGCATGGCGCAACTCGCGCGGGCGCGGCCGGACGGCTACACCATCGCGATCGCGCCGAACGGCACTTATGCGATGGCGACGGCGCTGTATGACCGCCTGCCCTACGACATCACGCGCGCCTTCGCGCCGATCGGCATGCTCGCCACCACGCCGATCTTCGCCTGCGTCCATCCTGACGCGCCCTTCCGCAGCCTGTCGGACCTGATCACCGCCGCCAGGGCCCAGCCCGACAGCGTGACCTACGCCTCGGCGGGGTCCGGTTCGACCAGCCACCTGTTCGTCGAGCTGCTGCTCGACATGACCGGCGTGCGGATGCTCCCCGTGCCGTACCGCTCGGCCGCGCAGACGGCACAGGCCGTGATGCAGCGGGAGACGACGATGTCGTTCATCGACGCATCGGTCGCGCTGCCCTTCATGCGGTCCGGCACGCTGCGGGCGATCGCCATCACCGCGCCACAGCGCAGCGCTCAGGCGCCGGACGTGCCGACAGTCGCCGAGAGCGGCTTTCCGGGATACCGCGCCTCGGTCGATTTCGGCCTGTTCGCCCCCGCCGGCACGCCGCAGCCGATCCTCGACCGGCTGGCGACCGAGGCGCGGGCGACGGTGAACCTCCCGGAGTTGAAGCCCAGGCTCGAAAGCCTTGCGATGGAGCCGGTTGGTGGGACGCCCGCCGATTTCGCGGCGAACCAGGCCGAGGAGACGCGCCGCTGGACCGAACTGATCCGGCGGCGCGGCATCCGTATCGAATAGAGCCGCGGGCCGGCGCAGCCGAGGTGCTGCCGGACGATGCGGCCCTACCCCGTCCGAGGCGCTACGACCCGACCTTCAACGTGCTGGTCAGCCCGCGCAGGCAGGCGACGATCGACAGCGGCGTGATCTTGCCGGTGCGGGGGTTCTCCTCGCTCGGCACGTTCTCGATGGTCATGGTCAAGCGGGCGGCGGCGGCTTCCACCCGGATGGTGTGCGTGTTGCGGGTGACGCCCGGATCGGCCCAGATCTCGACCATGGTGCGCTCCGGGCCGATGCCGGCGAGCGCCAGTGCGGCGGCGACATTGACGTTCGCCGGGAAGCCCTGCGCGGCATCGAAGGCATTGCCCTTAAAGACTAGCGTCGCGGTGCTGATGGCCGAGACATCGATGGCATGCAGCTTCAGATACGGCGCGCCTTCCAGGCCACGCGGCGGCTTGCGCGTCTCGATCGTCACGGATGCCACCTCGCCTTCCGCCGCGGCGCGCACGGCGTCCAGGCCCAGCAGCGCGCCGGTCGGCACGATGATGCGTGCGCCGGTGGCCTTGGCGCGATCGACCAGGTGCATGCGCGGCAGCAGCGCGCCGACCGAGGATGGGACGAAGATGCGCCCGGCCTCGATGGCGGCGGTGGCGATTTCCTCGAAGGCGATGGCCGGCGCCGCTTCCACCACCACGTCGCAGGCGGCGAGTTCGGCATTGGAGACCACCATCGGCGGCACCTTGAAGCCGCCGACATTGGCCTGCGCCTTTTTCAGGTCGCGTGCGGAGACGGCGGCCAGGCGCAGCCCTTCCACCCCGGCATCGAGAGTGCGCGCAAGGTGCAGCCCGATCGCCCCGAGACCTGCAATGCCAACCGTCAGTGCCTGCGCCATCCGTCCCTCCGTGTGATGTCGGGGGCGCGGTAGCACAGGCCGCGCGCCGCGTCAGGCCGCAGCGTCCTGGAACCGCCCCGAGCAGGGGCGGATACCGCAACGCCCAGCCTGACCCGGCCGAACCAGTCGAGCGCGGTCATCTGCGTGCGGTGCTGGCGACGGAATACCGCGGACCGAGATCAGGGCATGCGCAGCGCCGGCCCATGCATCGCCGAACACGTAGCCGTGATCGCCGCGGCGGTTCCCGCCCCGTCTCGATGGCGCGAGGTTAGGTCAGGACGTTGTGGGGCGTTGTCGCCGGAAGGCGCGGCGGCAGTTCAGGAGAAGACCATCCATGCCGATCGAACCACTCAACCTGCTCGTGCACGGATCGAATCTTCTGCTGCTCGTTGCCTATTCGGTGCGTGACATCCTGTGGCTGCGCGCCTTCGCGGTCGCCGCGGCGCTGACCAACATCCCGTTCTTCCTGCTGCAGGATACGGTTTTGTGGCCACCGGTGATGTGGGCTGGCGTGTTCACCGCCATCAACCTCGCACAGATTGCCCGCATCCTGATGGAACGCCGGCCCGTCGTGCTTTCGCCCGATGAGCAGCGGCTCTATGCGCTCGGCTTCGACACGCTGCGGCCGCGCGAATTCCTCGCACTGGCGATGCAGGGCGCCTGGGCCGATGCGCCGGCTGGCAAGCAGATGCTGCGGGCCGGCGAGCCAGCCGAGGATATCTGCATCGCGATCGAGGGTCGGGTCGACCTGTCGCGCGATGGGCGGGCGGTCGATGCGCTCCAGCCCGGGCAGTTGATCGGCGTGACCATGGCGTTGACCGGCGATCCGTCCCCGGTCGATGGCACCTTCGCCGAGCCAGGGCGCTACATCCGCTGGCCCACCGCGCGGCTGCGCCTGTTCCTTGAAAAGCGGCCCGAATTGCGGGCCGCGGTGCTCGCCCATGCCAAGCAGGACATCGCGCGCAAGCTGATGGGCGCGATGTCCCGCTGACGGTCGCAGGACGCGGCTCCGCGTGCCCGAAGCGCGGATCAGACGACCGGGCTGGCCCCGCCATCCACGTTGATCGCCGTGCCGGTGACATACCCGCCCATGTCGGAGGCGAGCAGCAGCGCCATCGCCGCGAATTCCTCCGCCTTGCCGATGCGCCCGAGCGGGATCGGCTTGCCCTGTTCGGCCTTCCAATCCTCCCAGGAGATGTTGCGCTTCTCGGCCGCATGGCGGCGCACCCACTGGTCGGATTCGATGATGCCGACCAGCATCGCGTTCACCAGCACGTTGTGCGGGGCGTATTCATTCGCCAGCGCCTTTGTCAGCGCCATGCCCGCGGCCCGCGATACCGAGGTGGGCGTGGAGGTCGCCTTGGGTGCCTTCGCCCCGATGTTCAGCACGTTGATGATGCGGCCCCATTTGCGGTCGCGCATTCCCGGCAGGGCCTGGCGGCACAGCCGCACCGCGGCGAACAGCTTGAGGTCCAGGTCGTCCTGCCACAGCGCGTCCGACACCTCGAGGAACGGGCCGCGTTGGGACGTGCCCGCGTTGTTCACCAGGATATCGACCTGGCCCATCGCGCGGACGGCGCCGGCGAAGGCCTGCTCGCAGCCTTCGGGGGTGCGGATGTCGGCGGAGATGGCGGCGATCTTGGCGGTGGGGGCGGCTTCGCGAAGCTCGGCTTCGGCGCGGGCCAGGGATTCGGCGCCGCGGGCGACGACCGTGACGTTGCCCCCGGCCTGGACGTAAGCCTTCCCGATGGCCAGCCCGAGGCCCTTCGACCCGCCGGTGATGAGCGCGCCGCGGCCGTTCAACGATAACTGCATGGATGTTTCCCCTGGATGTGGGGCGCATCCTGCCGCAGCCCCCGGGGGAAGCAAGACGCGGAAGCAGGACGGGGCGCAAAATGGGCCGAAGCGGGCCGGGCCGTATCACGGGTGGTGACAGGCATTCGGGGTGGGGCGACCAACGGGAGTAGTGCCCTCTAGGGATCGCAAGAGCATAGCGCTTCCAACCCCCATCATCCCGCCGCCACAGATCAATGACTTACGGGCGTTTTTCCAACCCGACAGGGCGCTGAATGCCGGCCCTTTCGCCAGTTGAACGGCTGCCGATGTTCTCATCCCGTTCTCCCTCGGCTAGAACCGGGCCATGGGCACCTCAGTCCTGGATGGCCGGCCGACCCCGGGTGCGGAGATCGGCCGCTTCCTCAGATTTCATGTGCTGGTCCACTGCTCGGCCTGCAGTCGGGGGACCCGCGTGCACATCGGACGGATGCTCAAGCGCCACCGGCTCAGCCCTGGACTGACCTTCTTCCGGCTCGAGGAGCGCCTGCGCTGCCTCACCTGCGGCGGGCCTGGCCGCATCATCGAAGTCGAGGGATGGAAGCGATAATGCATCCCGACGGCGTTCGGCTCGACGAAAACCGAACCGACTACACCTATCTGAGATTCTCGTGCTCGGGAGACGACCTGGTCTGCCATGCCGTCTTCGAGGCCGGCATCCCGCAGGCCATTGAACGATTCGAGTCGGCGATCCGGAAGCGACAGCTGGAGCGGCGCCTGCGCTGCCGCGCCTGCGGCAATCGCAACATCAGGCTGCAAGCCGCCATCGACTATGGGTCAGCGGATTTCCGCGCCCGACGTGGACCGCTTCCGGCGCTAACGGCACCATGGCCCGACGGCCTCGAGGATGTCTGGGAGGACTTCATGTGCAACCTCTACTCGATCGTCTCCAACCAGGCTGCGATCCGGCAGTTAGCGATGGCGTTCCGCGATAGCGTCGGCAATCTCGCGCCGATGCCGGGCGTCTTTCCGGACTACCCCGCCCCGATCGTGCGCAATGCGGCTGACGGCCGTGAGCTAGCCATGGCGCGATGGGGCATGCCCAGCCCGTCCTTCGTGCTGAAAGGGCGGAATACGGATTCAGGCGTGACCAACGTCCGCAACACAGCCTCCCCGCACTGGCGCCGTTGGTTGGGGGTGGAGAACCGATGCTTGGTGCCGTTCACCAGCTTCAGCGAGCCGGAACCGCAGCCCGACGGCAAGCGGCCGCCGGCGTGGTTCGCCCTGTCACAGGACCGGCCGCTGGCGTTCTTCGCGGGGATCTGGACACCGCAGTGGAAGTCCGTGCGGAAGGTGAAGGAGGGCGAGGTCACTACCGACCTGTTCGCCTTCCTGACGTGCGAGCCGAATATGGAGGTGGGGGCCATCCATCCCAAGGCGATGCCGGTGATCCTGACCACGGAGCAGGAGCGCGAGGCGTGGATGACGGCGCCGTGGGATGAGGCGAAGGCGCTGCAGAGGCCGCTGCCGGATGGTGCGCTGACGATCGTGGCGCGAGGACAAAAGAGGGACGGTGAATAAGCGTAAGCGACGCGCTCGATGTTCCGCAATCGGAAGCAACGCGGGTGAATTTCAGCCTGAGCTGAACGGCCCGTCAGACGAAAACCAGGTCTGCGTTCGAGAACTGCGAGAAAGGTGTGCCCACGAGCAATACGAAATCATCCCCGCCACCGTACCGCAGAAGGGTGCCGCTTTCGCTGTTCGCGGTATCGGACCAAAACTCATAAGTGACCTGCTCGGGATCAACGCCCACGAGTTCGAGAACATCGCGGCCCGAGATGAAACCCCCAACGATGTCGTGTCCGCCTTCAGGCTCTATGACAAGGGTGTGCGCCCCTGCAGACAGGATCATCACGTCGTTGCCCTGTCCGCCGGTCATTCGTACTTCTGCCATACCCTCCACGACCGCAACATCGTCGCCCTCACCTGCATCGATGACGAGGCGTGAAGCTGACTCAGTTTCATTGATGAGCACCTCATCGTTTCCGCCGCCAAGATTAGCGTAGAAAGTATTTTCCGGGCCGAGCGCCGCGCCGCCATCCGTCTCGATGGAAACCACCAATGTGTCGTTGCTGTCGCCGAGATTCACCCGCCCACGTTGCGTTTGGTCCAAGATGATCACGTTGGGGCCACCGACGGACATCACCTCGACGTCACGGAACGGGGAGGCGAAGAGGTTCAGGCCGTTCGGATCAAACGCATAGAGATTGTTGATCGACCCGAACCCGCCATCCAGGCCAATGTACAGAAGGTAAGGATCGGCTGTCAGGCGAAACTCAAGATTGGCGTCCGGTGCCACTCCATCGATATTCATTGCCGAACCTGGGATTCGATGGGAGGTGCCCGTCACAAGTACTGGCGCTGTAGTAAAACTGTCAGACCTATCCTGCTCGAAGCTGGGCGTAGAGGCCTGACTGAGCGTGAAAAACTGCGAGAAGGCCGTGTCTCCGACGTCGACGATGTAGACATTCTGAGTGGTGGGGACGCCCAGACTTCCAGAGCCCTCGGCCTGTTGCAGGACGAAATCGAAGCGTTCCGTTCCTTCGATACTGGTGTCGTCAATGATCGTAATCGGGACTCGCTTTTCACTCTCTCCATCCTCGAAACGGACAACTCCACTAACGCCGATAAAATCTTGACCGTCGAGCGCTGTAACGGGGATGGTACGATATGTGACATCTACGGCACCGACCAGGGATCCTGTTCTCAAAATCGGCAGATTATACGTGCCAGTTTCGATATTTTCATTAACCAGCTGAAGGGAGGTCGCGAGGAATATCAAAGATGGATCAGTCAGATCCGCCAGCCCGCCCTCGATGCCGGTCAATACGCCAGCCGAGTCGTCGTCTAATGGGCTTGCTTCTTGCATTTTACCGCTCCATTGCTTTCGATCGAGCTGACTCTCCGGCCCGCTCAGTCGCCGTTAAGCGGGGGCATCACGCAGCGTGGATCGGCAGGGCCTAGTGACTGACCAACCGACTTCTGCGCCATGAGAGCCTCGAACAATCCGCGGAACTGCGCATTGAGGTAGCGCAAGAAGTTTCCCAGGGGATTGGCGCTGCTGGCGATCGACCCGGTGTTCTTACGCCGCAGACAAATGGTGAGCGGGCGCGGGCCGCTTCATACCGCCAGACAGCATACCGTCCGATCCGGATGTGAAGCTTGTACTTAGTCCGCAGGTTGGAGGCGCCGCCGCCTAATCGTGAGATCCCACTGGTGCACGAAACGCTCGAGATGGTCACCAAATTCGGCCGGCCACTGCCAGTGCGGATGCAAGTAAGCGCTGACGAGTGTTTCTCTAAAGAGAGGCTCACTCATCACCGCGTAAAGCACGCCTGCTGCGCGATCTAATACAGGCTGTGGCGTATCTCTTGGCGCGAAAACCCCCACGAAGCCGCCAATGGCGAACTCGTCAGAAAAACCTTCCTCGACGAGCAGGGGTGCCGCCGCCAAAGATGCCAAGGGCGTCCTCTCCGTTGCCGCCAGTATTCTCAAAGATGGCTGACCCGATGTGCGTCCCACCGCAGCCGGCGAGCAAAAAGCAAAGCTTAATCCCCCATTCGCCAGGTCCGAGACCATGGGGGCCTCTCCAGCATATGGGACATGCTCGACCGCCACTCCGAAGGCTTCCGCCAGAATAATGCCGAACGCATGACCACGAGAGCCTGCGCCCGGCGATCCGAAATTTACGCCATCCTGTCGCAGCCAAGACTTCAGTTCCTGCAGCGTCGTGCCTTGGAATGCAGGGGATGCGACCAAGACCAACGGCGCACTTCCTATTCTTCCAACCGGCGCGAAGTCGTTCAGCGGGTCGTAGGTCGATCGCGGAGAAGCCAGCGGGGCGGTGACGTGGGGGCTCGCCGTAAAAAGCAATGTATGTCCGTCAGCGGGGGCTCGCGCGACTGCTGCCGTGCCGACTAGAGTTCCAGTTGCGCCCCGATGCTCTACCAGCACGGGCTCTCCCAGCGCGTGACCAACGCGACCGGCCACGAGACGTGCCCAGATGCCCACAGCGCCGCCTGTCGGGAAGGGCACGACAAGCCTGATGGGACGTGATGGCCAACTGTGCTTGGCGTGCGCGGGGGAATTCAGCGTGGCGCTTAACCCCGCGAAAAGTATCGAGCGTCGCAACATTAGCTTCCGGGTCATCGCCCTGGACCCCACAAAACGCGAAAGCTTCGAGCCTAATTCCCGTATACGTCGAACGGAGCCCTGTCGCTTCGCCTAAAGAGTGCATCACTGCCGCGCGCACTTACAACAAATACTAACTTTGGCGGTAAGGTTCTTGGCCGCTGGCCACGCGGTCGCGGAATAGGTGGCATGCGGACGCCCAGCGCGCGGAAGCGCTGAACCGCAGGAAAGGGCAGGCCAGGGGTTCCCGCGGCCGCCCCCAAGCTGGGCAACCTTTCGCCGATACCTCCGTTCACAATCGGCCCCCTCGGGGTCATTGCGGAGCGGAACATGGATACTGGCGCTGCGACCCTTTCACGCGTGATACCGCGCGAGGTGGAGGGGCTGGCTGTCGAGGTCATGACCCTCGCTTGCGATCGCGGAGTCACCGTGGCGACCGCCGAGAGCTGCACCGGCGGACTGCTGGCAGGACTACTCACCGACATCGAGGGATGTTCGCACGCCTTCGACAGTGGCTTCGTCGCCTACTCAGACTCAGCGAAGGCCGAGCTGCTCGGTGTAGATCAAGGCATTCTGGAGCGCTTCGGCGCGGTCTCATCCCGGGCAGCCGCCGCCATGGCTTGCGGTGCCTTGGCTGTTTCGCGTGCTGACCTTGCGATCTCCATCACTGGATATGCCGACCCGCCGTCGAGTGGGGATGAAGCGGGCCTGGTGTTCTTCGGCTTCGCCAGGCGGGGCCAATTGGCCGAAGCCGAGGAGCATCGATTTGGGAACATCGGCCGCGGCGCGGTTCGACTGGCTTGCTTGCGCGTCGGCCTGCAGATCCTGCGCCGCGAGCTGATGACCGCCTGACACGCGAAAAGGCCGGCCAGAGTGTCCCCCGGCCAGCCCCCTGTCGCTCACGTTACCTTTTCAACGAGCTTGCATAGGTTCAGTTTCGGGATGAACCAGTGCCGGCACCCTGGACCTACTGAGCGCACCCGCTCAAAAGATCCCGTGGCGTCTCTCCGCTCACGAGCAGTTCTGGCACAATCAAGCCCCGTCCGACACCGTAGGCTACTGTGACTTCTTCAATCACGAAACGTCCGAATATTCGTCGCGTCTCGGTCGTGTCGTTGATCGACAACACAAACTTGCCCTGCAATCCGCCCAGAACCTCGGCGAGAATCTCGAAATCGGCCCGCTGGAAAACGCCCGGTCCATAGTCGGTCTCACTGCCCAAATAGGGCGGGTCGAGATAGAACAGGGTATCGGGCCGGTCATAACGGTCGATCAGATCGCCGTATGGCAACCTTTCGATGACCACCCCGGCGAGGCGATCGTGAACCTCCTCGAGCACTGCGGCGAGCTTCGTTACATCGAAGCGCGCTGGTACCGCTGGCGACACGCCGAAATTCCGGCCCGTCACCTTTCCCGCATAGGCGGTCCGTTGCAGGTAAAGAAATCGAGCGGCGCGCTCGAGGTCAGTCAGCGTGTCAGCACTTGATGCCGCCAAGCGTTCAAATTCCGCTCGGCTAGTAAGCTGCCAGCGGAGCGTATCCATGAAGGCGACGTAGTGCCGCTGCAGTATCCGAAAGAGATTTGCGACATCGGCGCTGATGTCGTTCACCACCTCCGCTTTAGGTCGGAACGGCCGACGAAGAAATACGCCGCCCATGCCCAGGAACACCTCAACGTGGGTGGTGTGCGGGATCGCTGCGAGGCGGGCGATGATGCGCTCCGCCAGGTGGCGCTTGCCGCCCATGTACGGCGCCGGCGGCCGTGCGGGCCGAACCGGCTCCAATTTGCTCTCCATTCTGTTGCGGGCTTTCATTGCCCCACCTCCCGGCCGGAGGTCGCGGGGCGGTTCATCCGTGCACGGTACACGCCGTGCGGCTCGGGCTGTTGCAGCAGCCCAGCCTCCGCGCTTAACGCGCGGTGCGTCACGTGACCCTCAGCGCCGCCGCATAACGACGCTTCACATCCTCCAACCCGATCAGCCCGCCATTGATTGCCCGCCGCCAACCCTCGACATCACCGGCGTCGGCAAGCGGGTTGCACCGCTTCCACTCCGCCCACACCCAGCACGCGATGGTCGCGGCGCAGTTCGGCTGGGCGGCCAGGTCGGGCTGTTGCAGCAGCGGCAGGCCCAGCGCCTCCGACGCGCGTGCGTATGCGTCCTGGCCGGTTAGCTGGGTTAGCCCTCGCCCGCGATAATCCCACCCGTCGTCATCGGCCGTGCCGTTCAACTGGTTGCCCATGCGGGCGCCGTACACCAGGTTCGCCAGCGCCTTGTCCTCGAGATCCGGATCGGTTGGATCCCACGCGAAGGGCAGCGCGGCCTCGATGGTGCGGAACCGGGACGGCCAGACCTCGGTGAGGCGCCGGGCGGAATAGCGCAGGTTCTCCTCGACGCGCGTGCCGCCGGCGGATTCATGGGCGTTTGTCGCCGCGAAGGCCGCCGCCCGCTTGCCGGCCGTGATGCCGAACCGCCGCGCCGGGCCGGCGATGTGCTGCGCCCACATCTCCGGCTGGGCGAAGCCCGCCGCGCGCAGGATGGCCGGCCAGTCAGGGTCGCCGATCGCCAGCACGGGGATGGGCAGCGGATCGGGCGGCCGCGGCCCCTCCGCCATGCTGGCACCTGGTGGCCGCGCGAACAGCGCCGCGAACCACGCCGCGATCGCGTTCATGGCCGCCCCCACCCGCACAGCTCCCGGCCGGTGCGGTTGTGCGTCAGCAGCGACCGCGCCGTGTCGGCCGTCAGGACATCGTCCTTGCCGACATAAATCGCCCGCCAGGGGCCGCACGGGTCAGTCGCCACGGGACCATTCCCCGCGCAGGACGCCAACAGGATCAGGCTCGCGACGCACGCGATCCTCCGTTGCATTGCGGACCTCCATCGATCGGATACGGGATTGCAGGGCGGCGACCTGCGACAGGGCCGCGGCTTCGCCGGCGCGCGCCGCCTGGCGGCCGGCGCGTTCAATCGCGCCCCAGGCGGCCAGCGCTGCGCAGACAGCCGCCAGCGCAAGCCAACGCGCGATCGGGGACAACAGGAAGGCGGGCATCACCCCCTCCCCGCCATCACCCGCGCGAGCTCGCCCTCGCACATCGTGCGCAGCGTCTCGTCGCTGGTACCCAGGCGCGCCAGGGCGCTGGGCATGCTGTCGCGGCAGTGACCGACCATGCGACCTACCGCCGCGTCCTGCGTGGCGCCGCCATCGATCTCGCGCATCGCCCGCATGGCGGCGTTGCCGATGGCGTAGCGAAGCCGCGTGGCGTCGCTGCCATCGATGTAGACGCGCAGCCAGGTGATGATCAGCGGGGCCTTGGCGAGTAGCAGGCCAGCTAGCCCCGTGATGGCGCCAGCGGCCGCCATCACCGCGGCATCCGTGATGGGCGCCAGGTTCACAGTACCCCCCCGATCCCGAAGGCGGTCACCACGGCGGCGATCGCCGGCCACCCCGCATCGCGCAGCGCGCGCGGCTTCCATCGCCACGGCGGGATGCGGTTGGACCCGGCCCATTCTTCCGACTGGCGGCGCTCCCGCCCGATGTAGAAGCCAATCGCCATGGCACCGCCGACGCCGGCGGTGCTGCCAAGCAACAGCGCCGGCACGCCGACAAGAAAAGTCAGCACGACGGCGATCGCCGCGTGCGCGAGGCCCGGGGGCATGTGTCTCTCCGATGTTGTGAATTCGCCGGCGACCGCCGGCAGGGTCGCGCTACGGCTTGCGCAGGTGCCAAAGGATCCCGGCGACCACCAAGCCGACGATCCCGATGACGAAGACGTTCGCCATCGATGTGAACATGCCGCGCTTCACCGCGCGGTAATCGGCCATGAGGTGCCGGAGGTCGCGCACGTCATCGGCCGCGTCTTCGTCCTGCAGGCCAAGGGCGGCGAGCGCACGCCGCGCACCATCCTCAGCCGCCTTGTCGAGCATCGCGCGCAGTTCCGCAGCCTCGAGGACGAGCTGCTTCCGGTCATCCATGGCGCATGCCCTCAGCGGTTGCGGATCGTGAAGCCGTCTGCGGCCACAGCGTCGGTGTATTGGGTTGGGTAAAAGGCGAACTGAGGGCCAAGCCACCCATTGAGATATTCGTCCGGCGCCGCGGCATGCCGGCGCCCGAGGCGCACGCTGTTGATTTCCAGCGGCAAAGCGCCCGCAGCCGAAACAGGGGCGGCCCCATCGAGCGACATCATGTAGCCCGCGGGCCCGTAGGACACGCGCAGGGTGTGTCGCGCCAGCGCGCTTGCGACGACGGTGTCGAGCCCTGCGACCGCCGTGACGCCCCCGGCGTTGACGATCAGCCGCGCCGCATTGTTCGCCGTTCGCAGGGCGACGGTGATGTGGTTGGCGCCGGTGCCGTCATCCAGCGCCAATATGCCGCGCGACGCGTCGGACGAAGTTTGGCCGGGCATGAAATCGATGACGAAGGTGCCGGCGGCGGCGTTGAACCAGCGGCCGATGCCGGTCAACGCCAGGTCGTCAGCGTCGCGGGTCGCCGCAGTGCCAAGGGCCGGGATGTAGCTGGATAGCGGCCCCGCTTCCATCTGCGCACCGAACGCATATGCGCCCTTCACATCATCGCCGGTCCCGACTGCGTCAATCATCTGGCGCAGCGTGACGGTGGCAGACAGGGTCGCGGTGAAGGTGATCGAACAGCGGAACCAGCCGTCGTTCTGTTCCACGATCGCGGCGCTGCTCGCGCTGGCGCCGGTGACCGTCGCCGACTTCGCGACAAGGTCAAACATGCCCTGCGCGGCGATGCCCGTTGAGAAAGCGCCGCCATCGACCGCCAGTCGCGCAACGCTGCACTCGCCCGGCTTGAAGAAGCCCGACAGGGTGTAGGCAGTCCCCGACACGAAGGCATAGGCCCGCCGCAGCTGGCCGTTAGAGGCCCCGGCGGTTGGGACGATCTTGACGCCCGAAACCAGCCCGTCAGGCCCCGTGACCGACGGCGCTTGCAGGACATAGGTCGTGACATTCCAACCCGAAGCGAAACTGTCTGTGTGGGTCAGGAAGTTCGTCGTTTGCCCTTCAACCAGCACCCCTCGCCACGCACGCGCAGCCGGGTCGGAATCGATCCGTGCCGCGTTTCCCGGTGCCTGGACCAGCACCCCAGCCGCGTTGAACGACCAGCCGGGTGTTGCGCGCACGATCGCCAGCACATCAGCGACGGAATACGGCTGCAGCACCGCCATGGGATCAGCTCCCCCTTCGATCAGCGATTGCGGATCGTGAAGCCGTCGGCCGCCGTGGCCTCGGTGTATTGCGCCGCGTAGTAGGCGAAGCGCGGCCCCAGCCAGCCGTTCAGATACTGCCCCGACGCGCCGGCATGCCGCCGGCCCAGCCGCGCGACATTGATGCCCACCGGCAGCGGCCCGGCCGCCGTCACGGCCGCAGCACCATTCAGGGACATCAGGTACCCCGCCGGACCGTAGGACACGCGCAGGGTGTGCCGCGCCAGCGCGGCGGCCGAGCCGGCATCCAGCGCCGCGACCACCGTCGTGCCGCCCGATGCAGCAGACAGGCGGATGATGTTGCTCGCCGCCGGCATGGCGATGTCCAGCATGTTGCCGTCGGTGCCGTCATCCAGGGCCAGCAGACCGCGCAGGGTATCGGCGGCGGCCTGGCCGGGCGTGAAATCCATGACGAAGGTGCCGGCCGCGGCGTTGAACCAGCGGACGATGTCGGTCAGGGAGAGGTCGTCGGCGGCGCGGGTGGATGGGCCGAGCGTCCCGTCCGTCAGCAACACCGGGCTGGACACGAACGCCGCGTGCTCCCTTGTTGGCCAGCCGATCCAAAGGGTGAAATCGACCGGCGTAACCGCGTCGATGTAGTTCCACTTCAGGGCCGTAGCGGAGCCAGTCGTTGTCGTAGCGCTGACGTGCTTGATCTCGGCGAACGCGCCCGGCGGCGCGATTGGAGGTTCGTTCTGGTTCCCAGGTCGGAGTTGCCAGCCCGTCACATTCGTCAGCGACCCCGCGATGAGTTCGGTGAATAGGCGATTTGCAACCACCGTTCCCAGGGGGAATATCGTAGGCGTCTCAGCGAACAGCGAGACGGAGGCGGTGCCTGTGGGCACGCCCGAGACCCTGATTGCAACCCCGTCAACACCGCGGCGGCGCTGCGGGCCGATCACGGTCAAGGCGCCTGGCGGCATATTCGCGGTGCCGCCCGACCACCCCGTAGGCAGGGCACCACCGGAACCAGACACGCCCGGCACGGCGCCCTTGGCGAGGGAATTGGTGTTGCGATTCCCCCCCTCCCCCTCAACCAACCACCCGCGCCACGCCAGCGACACCGGGTCATGATCCACGCGCAGCGCACCCGCTGGATGCTCCACCAGCGCGCCCGCCCCATCGACGCACCACGCTTTGGAATCACGCACCAGCGACAGCAGATCCGCGAAGGAATACGCCCGCACCAAGCCCATCGACTCAGCCCCTTTCGATCAGCCGCCAGGCGGCGCTCCAGCCCGGGAACACCGGCCGGACATGCACGGCATCGGCGCCGGGCGCGTACACCTCGCCCCAGATGGACCGGATGTTCATTTCAGCGCGCGTCAGCGCCAGGTCCGGGATCCACAGCGCATTGCCCACACCACCCAGCCGGCGCCGCATCTCCCGCCCCGTATCGGCATCGGCCCGCGGCATCACCTGCACCTGGAATGCGGTGAAGCGCGGATTGAACAGCGCCGGCGCGGGAAAGCGCGCCTGGGTGAAGGGATTGACGTCGACCGTGTCGGCGATGACCCGGCCTTCCTGGTACCCATACGATTGCGCCCGCGTCAGCCGCCACAGCGCGCCGACCGCGACGCAGCCGATATCCACCACCGTCAGTGCGCCATCGGTCAGTTCCGCCAGGACGTACCGGCCTGACACAGGCCCCGCGGCACGAACCACCACCACGTTGCCATTGGCTTCATCCCCGGTGCTGGCGGCCACCACGCCGCTGTCCCAGGCATTGCCGGCAACGCCCGTGGGATCGACCGTCGAAAGCCGCACGCGCACCGTCGCGCCGGCCGTCACCGTGGTGCTGATGAAGGCCAGGCAATCGACCGGCCGCGATGCGCCGAGGTCAATCAGCACCGCCCCGCTGGTCCCCACGGACCGCATTCGCACGCGCGGCTGCGGATCCAGCAGATGGCCCACCGGCGCCGTGGCGATCGCCGCCGGCCCCACCACCGATGTCGCGGACAGCAGAAGGTTGTCATACAGGAACGCGCCCGCCATGGATCATGCCTCCGGCAGAGTGATGACGGTCAGGGTGAGCCGCCGCGCCGCGATGCTTTCGGCCCAGCCGACCACCGACACGCGCACACCGGAATCGAGCCCCCAGGCTGGATAGGTGATGCGGCCGATGTGCCCGGTTTCGATCAGCTGCAGGTATCGGTCCGTCGTCACCTGGAAGAGGCGCGGGCCCGCCGCCAGGAAGCGCCGCCACACCGCCGCACGGGACACCGCATCGATCTGCGCCCAGTACAGGCCACGAAAGGTCAGGTCCCGTTGCTGCGCCACGCGGGCGGTCACCGCGGGGCTTTCCAGCCGCCCCGGGCCGGACTGCACATTGCGGAACCGCGTGCGGTCGGCGGCGGAGACCGCACCCGCCACGTCATCGATCGGCGCCCAGTTCGGCCGCCAGCCCACCGCCACCGCGCGCGGCAGCGGCTTGAACGCCGCCGGCATCGCCATCGGCCGGCAATCGACGATGTGCATCGCGGCCAAGCTGAATTGGTCCACATCCTCGGCCAGCGGGTCCACCAGGCGCAGCGTGCCGGCGCGCCCGCCGCACAGCACCGCGCCGCAGCCGGACATGATGCGTTCGGCCGCCTGGGATGCGGTGATCTCCTCCGGACCGATCGACCAGCCGATTTCCCCGGGCAGGTCGGTTTCCGCGAAGGCGAAGGTGGTGCTGTCGATATCCGCCGCGCCGAGCTGCGGCCCCAGCGACTGCACCAGGCGCTTCATCACGCCGGCGGTGGATGACACATACCCGCCCACGGCATCCCCGCGCACATCGCAGCGCACGGACCCATCCGGCGTGCCGCCCAGCTGGAACAGGCCCAGCGACGCGAAGGCCCGCGCCTGGCCGACCACGGGCGCGCCGCCCACCAGCGTCTGCACCACGCCACGGATGCGCACGGCATCCACCGCCTGCGCTTCCCGCCAGTGGAACTGGTATGTCGGCAGGGCACCGATGCCGACGCCGAGGTCGATATCACCCAGCGCGACGGGTTCGATGTTGAACACGCGGCCCAGCGCGATCGGCTTGGGCTTGTCGTTCAGTTCGTCGCCGCCCTCGAGGCCGCCGGTGCCGAGGTATTTCGTCGGCTGCAGCGGCACGGCCAGGCGTTCCACCACATCCACCAGGCGCAGGGTGCCGGTGCGGTCCAGGTTGCGATCGACGCGGGATGTGATGCCGGCGAAGGCGGCGACGGGGTCGGTGCGGGCGATCGTCGCCAAGCCGCTCAACAAATCCATCCTCAGCCCGAGCGGCGCCCCGGCCAGCGGGGTGCCGAAATCCGATGCGCGCGGATCCTCCACGGGGATGACGGTGATGGTCGCGCGGCGCCCGTCGGCGGTGCCCCAGCGGTCCAGGTCCGCCAGTGCGCCATCCGCATCGGCCAGGTCGATATCGGCCAGGCCGACCGGCAGGATGCCGCCCAGCCCCACCGCATCGACCGCCGATTGGCTGACCTGGACATCGCCCAACAGGCGCGGCTCCCACAGCGTGTCGGCGGGGCTGTCGGACGATGCGGACAGATACCCGGCAGTCGCCCAGCGCAGCAGCCCCACCGGCTGCACGACGGCATAGGCCGCCGGCACGACATGGGCGGGGGATGTGCCCGCCGGTTCGACATGCATGCGTCAGCTCTCCACGCCCTGCGCTTCGATTTCCAGCAGGATCACCACCGCCCGCGGCTGGGGTCCCGGCGCGAAGACAGGGCGGACCAGATCCACCGCCTCGCTGAACGCAGCCGGCAGCACATGGGCCGGGGGCGTGCCGGCGGGGGCCAGGTGCATCAGGCAGCCAGCAGCTCGACCGCCCGATCGGCGCCGAACAGCGCATCGGCCAGCGGCAGCACGTCCTGCACATAGACGAGGCCACCTTCCGCATCCTGCCACATCAGCCGCTGGCGCGGCGTGGCCTGCGTCCCGATGAAGCCTTCGAGCATCGCGAGCTCGTCATCCGTCGCACGGCGATAGATCGTCGTCTTGGCGATCAGGCGCGGCGGGGCGGGGCGTTCGGCATGGGCGGCTTCCTCGGCGGCGCGGGTGGCGATCTCGGCTTCGGTCAGCAGCACGCGGCGGCCGTTGACCATCCGGTGCGGCGCGTCGGTGTCGGGCGGGTCGATGGGGTCGGACATGGCTGATTCCTCAGTCGAAGCAAGCGAACTGGTCGAAGTCGCCGAGATTGATGTTGCCAGATGCCATCAGGAATCGGATCGCATTGATGTCGCTGGTGTTGGCGCGGCAGCCGCCGAAGGTCATGGTCTGCCAGCCGGCAAAGGTCAGGCCGTTCCCGCGCGCAACAGACTGGCCGTAGATTGTCGGATAGCGTGCGCCGGCCGCGCCAGGATTGATGGCGACGGATCCGGTTATGGTGTTGCCGCCGTTGGATGTGTCCAGATCGGTCGATAGGCCCAGCTGAGCGGCCACAGTCTCAAACCCGCTGACCGCGGTGGCGCCGGAGACCACGACGGAACTTGTGACATAGTCCGACGCACCGGCGTCGAAGGAAGCGCCACCGGAATCATCCGTTCGCAACCACAGGGCGGCCCCGTCCACGGAGCCACGGACCTGCCGGAAATCGACGCGGTGCTGCGCGCGGGCTGCGCCACCGCCCCACTGCGGCAGCACGAAATCCACGCTGGCCGCAGCAACGGCGCTTGTGCGGCCAACGAAACGCCAACCGGTCGGTCTCATGGCGAAGCGCCAGGACGGGCCGATAGAGAAGAGTTCCACCGATTCCCCAATGAAAAACGGGAAGGGAATCGTGGAGCCTTCCAGCAGTTCCGAGCCATTCGGGTCGATACTGATGATGGCGTTGTTCGTACCGTCGTTCTTGACCAGGAAGCCCATGCCGGGCGGCACCGAGGCGATCGGCGGCAGGGTCAGCGTCATGTCGGCCGATGGCGTGCAGCGCACGAAGTTGCCGATATCCGCCAACGCGAGCGTGACCGACCCGGTGACGTTGTGGTGGTACCGGTCGCCGGGAAGGAAATCGAAGAACACATCGGTGTCGCCCGCGGCCAGCGACACCAGCGCGCCGGCGTTGGATGACGCGATGACCGTGTCGCGCGTCAGCGTCGTGCTGCCGTTGAAGATGCCGTAGCCTTCTTCATAGATGCCGGCGCGGGACAGGATGTAGCGCACCTTCACCGAGGAACCGCCAAAGGCGGCGGTGAAGCTGCGCATGTCGCCCGGCGCGGCGTTCAGCGTGATGGTGCCGGTGCCCGTCGTGCTGGTGGTCTGCTTGGCGCGGATGGCGGGAATGGGCATCAGGCGGACTGCCTTTGCATAAGGGTGGAGATGAAGCCGTTCAGGCGCGCGATCTCGCTGCGCATCTTCGTCAGTTCCGACAACTGGCTGTTGTTCAGGGAGTAGATGCGTTCCAGCGTCATGTTCCCCGCCGCCTGGCCTTCGAGGAACACGCCAAGCCCCACCGGGTCCCCGCCGGCGCGGCGCACATCGCGGGATATGTCGCTGACCAGCCCGCCGAAGCGTTCGGATGTGCCCAGGTAATCCCGGCCCACCGTCGCCAGGTTGCGGCCAGCGGCGGTGATGCGGTCCAGGTTTCCGGATTCCCGCGCCGCGCCGTACGCCTTGGTGGCGGCGGCATATCGCCCGGCGGATGACAAACCGCCGAGGCCGCCGATCGTCAGTTCCTCCATGAAGCTGGCACCGGACCCGCTGGCGCTTTCGGCCAGCTGTTGCGCCAGCGTCTTCCGTTCCGTGGCGAAAAGCGCAGTGAGCCGGCTGGTGGCGGACGCGAAGAGGCCCGTTCCCTCGCCATATCCGTTGCCGGTCAGGAATTCCTGCATCTGCCGCAGGCGTTGGCTGGATGCCAAGGAGTGTTCCAGCCCGGCGGCCCGGCGCAGGTCGGCGGGCGTGCCGCTCGCGCGCAGTTCGTCGATTTCAAGCGAGACCATGGCGCCATGCACGGATCTGTTGCGCGTTTCCAGCACTTCGGCCCGGGATTTGTCCCGCGCTGCGATCAGGCCGGTTTCGGCCAGGCCCAGGTCCCGCGCGCGGGCGATCGCATCGTTATAGACCTTGTTCTGCGCGGCCAGGGCTTCGGCGAAAGCCTTGCTGGCGTCCGTCACCTTGGACAGCGGTTCATAGACGCTGGTGATGAAGGTGCTGGCGTTGTTGAAATCGTCCCGGCTGCGGATGCCACCCGAAGCCAGCGCGCGCGTCAGGTTGTCGTTCTGCCCGGCGAAGGGGGCGATGACCGACAGGTCTTCGAAGGACTGCATCCACGGCTGCGCGAGCGCGCCGGCAAGGCTTGTGTTGCTGGTGGTGAGGTTGCTGCGCGTCGCGTTCCACAGCTCAGTCGGGCCAAAGACGTTCTTGGATCCACCGAAGCCCTGGGTGCCGAGCACGCCCATGCCGCCGGCGACGCTGACGCCGGTTTGCGCCAGCAAGGCGTTGAACTGGTCGAGCATCTGCGTGGTGGAGCTGACCGCCGCGCCGGAATCCCAGTTCTTGCCGCCGGACCCGACAACCTGAAGGCGGCCATCCGCGCCGACGCCCACGCGGACATCACCGCCGGAGAACGACTTGGACGGCCCGATCATGCCGCCGATGGCGCCGCCGAGCGCCCCGCCCGCCATCGATCCGACCGGCCCCCAGATGGCGCCAACAGCCGCGCCCACGCCGGCGCCGATCTGCGAATTCTGCTGGCGCGCCTTGCTCTTGCCCGCGACGAAGCCGCCGATGGTGCTGCCCGCCGCGAAGCCGGTGCCGATGCCGCCCAGGGTCGAACCGAGGGAGTGCGAGCCGATGCTGCTTCCAGCGAATCCATCGAAAAGCCCCGTGTTCGGGGCCGCCGGCCCGAACACGTCCATCATCATCCCCGTATCGGGGTTGAATGCCTGCCCCATGGAACCGGCCGGCTGGAACCACCCGGCGCCCGATTGATAGATCGGGTTGCCGAGGATGCCGCCGATGCTGGACCGGCCGCCACCACCGCCGAGATTCAGCAGGCTGCCGATGCCCCCACCACCGGAGACGCCACCCGCCGCGCCCGTGCCAGACGGCAGTGACCCGACGCCGGAGACTCCCCCGCCGAAGATGCCCGCGAAGCCACCATTGCCCGTGCCCAGCGCACCCAGACCGAGCTCCTGCACGATGGGCGCGACGATGGGGCGGATGACCGCCTCGGCGGCGATGCGGGCGAAGGTCTGGCGCGCCGTTTGCTCGAAGGTCTGCATGAGACCGTCCCAGCCGCGACCGTTCTTTTCGAACAGATCGGCGAAGGCGCCGGCGCCGTAGTCCACGATGCGATCGGTGACGCGGCGGTTCTGGTCTTCGCGGCGCTCAAAGTCGCGCGCCTCCCGTTCCGCCGCACGCGCCCGCTGCTGGTCTTCCTGTTCAAGGGCGCGCATGCGGCCGGCCTCGAGGCGAGCCAGGCTACCATCCGTGCCATCGAGCGGGCCGAGGGCTTCCCGCGTCGATGCCCGCGCACCGCCGCCGCTGCCCCGCCCGCCCGTGGCCGGCAGTTCAGGTCCGGCCGGCGTCGCGTAGATGATCTGCTGACCCTGCGCGATGCCGCGGCCGAGTTCATCGATCTCCCCGCCGAGCCGCTGATATTCCGCCTGCTGGCTCGCCAGGCGCTGGCGTAGCGCCGCGACCTCGCGCTCCCGCCGCTCGACATCCGCCGTGAAGGAACCGCGCGATCCGAACAGTCCGGAGACGCTGCCAAGCCGCCCCTGCGCCGTCGCCAGCCCCTGTTCGGCCGTAGCGAGCTGCCCCGACGTCAGTTCGGCCTGGCGCATCGCTTCCGACCGGCGATCCATCAGCACGCCGACATTGCTTTCGGCGCGCGCCAGCGCCGCGTTGCGGCCGACCAGGAACAGCGCCTGCGCGGTTGCCAGCGCGCGCTGTTCGGTCGTGCCCAGCACGGTCGAAAGCGCCTGGAGCCCGGCCTGATAGGCCTCGCTGGCGGCCTTGGCGGACACCGCCGCATCACCCGCCGCGCGGATGCCCAGGCCGGCGGCCTGCAAGCCCAGGACCACGGCGCCGATCACCGTCGCGCCGGCCGCCATGCGGGCGAAGAACGCCGAAACGCCGGTCTCCGCCGCCGCCGCACTCGCACCGACCCGCGACGCAGCCAGCCCGACGCTGTCGAGCACCGTGCTGAACGTCGCCAGCGCGCCCGCCGCCTGCGTCGCTCCCATCCGATCCAGCACGACCGACGTCGCCTGGGCCCGCGTGGACAGCGTGCCGAGCTTCGTGCCGACATCATCGGCCACCGTGGACAGCGTCCCGAGCTGCTGCCCCGATGTCGCCGCGCGCTGCGCGAAGCGTTCCGCGGCCTTGCCCGCATCGTCCATGACACGCTGGAACGCATCCGCACCGTCGACGCGCAGCGGGATCGCCGGAATCACGCCCGAACCGCTCATGCCGACCTCCGGAGTGCCTTGCTCAGTCGATCCGCCCAGATGGCGGGAAGTTCCTGCGCGACGACGCGCGCGACGATCGCTTCCGGGTCCAACCGCTTGCGGTACACCGGGGCCTTCCTGGCGAAGAACAGGATCGGCCGATTGTATGCGCCCGCCCCGGTGCCGTAGCGGCGATAGATGCCGGGTGGCAGGGCGGCATTGCTGCCCGGCCAGATGGCGAAGTAATCCTCCCGCCGCCGCGCGCCGCGGCCGCGCCGGCCCGGCTTGCGGTTGCCGTCGAAGCCCTCGCCTTCGCCGCCCAGCGCTTCCAGCGACGACAGGATCTTCACCATCTGCCCGCGGCTGATATTCCCGTAAGCATCGAGATCCGCGTATTTCGTCGGGACGATGAAGATGTCCTGCCCGCCGATGCGGATGCGCTGGAGGCGTTTCTCGGCAGCCTTCTGGCGCCGCGGACCGCCATGGATCTGCGCCTTCAGATACCCTTGGCGCGCCTGTTCATCGAAGGCGTCGCTGCCTCGCCACCGCACCTCGGCAGCCGGCCCCGGCAGGTCTTCCTTCCAGTACAGGCTGTTCAACGCGTAGCGCGTCGGGCGATCGAAGACCTGCTTCATTTCGTCCTGGATCGCGCGCACGCCGCGCATCGCCAGGATATTGGCGGTGCGCCGCGCGGCATCCTGGATCTCATCGCGCTTGGACCGCAGCAGGTCCTGAATCGCCCGGGCGGTGGCGCCGGCGTCGAGCGTCACCTTCATCCCCCGCCACCCTTCCCGCTTTCCGCCTCGCGCAGCTTTTCCTCGGCGCCATCCAGCACGCCGAAGGCCGCCATCAGCCACGCCGGCTGGTCATTGATGCCGCCGGCTTCGGGCAGCGCCGCGAAGCCGCCCATGCCGGACCGGCAGCGGGACCAGAGCCGCGCGACGTGGAACACCGCCCTGGGCACCAGGTGGCGCGGATTGCGCGGCCACACATCGTCACTCACCTGCCATTCGCCGCCCCCGGGGTGGCGCATCCCGTGGGCGAACGCCGCCGGGGACCGCATCACCACGAGGGCGGCTCTCAGTTTTTTTCCGTGGCCGCGTCGGGGCGCAGCAGCTTCATCGCCCGTTCGTACAGCACCAGCACGTCGCCGGCCGGCATGGCATCGACCGCCGCGGCATCCTGCGGCGCGTCATCGCCGGTCAGGCACAGGATCAGCAGGTCCGTCTGTTCCCGCCGCCCCGCCTGCATCTGGTGGCGGCGCAGGTCCGCCAGCGGTGCGGCATCGCGCACCGCCCATTCGGCCCGCGCCCGGCCGCGCTGCGCGGCGGAGGCGGCGCGGTCCGCGGCGGCGATCGCGGCGCGCGCATCGGCATCCCACCCCGTCCGGTCGGTGCCATGGACGGCATACAGGCTGTTCAGTTCGTCGCCGGCATCTTCCGCAGCATCGATGGCGGCAAGGTGCGCCTTCTGCGCATCCGGATCGGTCACCGTGTCGCGGATCGCCTGGCGCAGCGCGTCCACGAAGATCGCGTCCGAAGGCACCGGCGTGCCGGCCTGGCGCGCGGCCATGGCGCCGACCTCCCCGAAGGTCGGCGCACGCAGGGTGTATGTGCGGTCCGTGCCGGGGATGGGGACGGCGACCAGGTGGCCGCCGCCCGTCACGATGTTGTCGTTCATGGTGTGTCCTGGCGGGGAATGGTGGGCGGCAGGCACCGCCATGCCTGCCGCCCGTGCTGCGCGCGCGGCGCGTGTCCCACGGCGGCGGGATGGCGGTGTCAGAAGCAGGCGAGGAACATCGATGCGTCCACCAGGTCCGGCTGCATGGCGATGGCATCCACGCCAAGCTCCGCCCGTTCGGCGTCCTGCAGATCGAGGATCTGCGCGGAGGGGGAGGAGATGGCGAAGCGGTTGCCGGCAACCGTCCCCAGAATGGCCGCCACCGGCACCGGCGTGCCGGCGCGGAACGCCCCCGCGCGGGTGGGTGTGTTGGTCGTGTGGCTGAACGGGTTGGCGGATATGCGCGGCCCGGCGCCGGTGATGATCGGCACGTCGAAGCCTTCGGCCGCTTCGGGGTTCTCAGGGAAGTAGGTCCGCACCCCCATGTCCCAGCCCAGGGATTCGCAGGCGATCTGCGTGCGGTTCATCTGCGCCACCCCGCCAGCCCAGCGCGGCGCTTGGCGGGTTACTGGCACAAAGCCCGCCGGGGTGGCGGCGGCTTCCTTGTAGGCCGCAACGATGCCGGTCAGCCGGATGACGATGCTGGCCGGCTTGCCCGCCATCAGGCCGATGGCCCAGCTTCCCCGGCAACCCAACACGCGATGGCGCAGTCCGTCCATGAAGCAGTACGCGGTCAGGCCGCCACCGATCGTGTCGTCCGAGGTAGGGCGGTACAGGACGTTCGCCGGGACTTGCAGCAGCGACCCGACCGACAGCACCGGCGCATAGGTGCGCGCAAGCGTCATCACGCGACCGACCGTGTAGTCCAGGATGACATCCTGCGCGCCGGCCGCCGGGTTGCCGGTGATCAGCAGGGGCATGCCACGATACAGCTGCGCCGTTGCGGCAAAGGGCACGCCGCCGGTGACCGTGTTGGCCGTGCCGGCGGTCGCGGCCGTAGGCGCACCGATGGCCGCGGCGGTGATGACCTGCTCCATGCGGCAGGCGCCCAGCAGCTTGCCCCATTCCGGCGGCGTCGCGGCGGCGCCGCTTCCGGCCAGCGGGATGGTGAGGACGATTTCGGCACGCATTCCGCCGGGGATCGGCGCGGCATCGTCAAACCCGCCGTTTTCCACGGGATTCGGCGTGCTGTCCTGCATCATCCGGAAGCTGGCGCTGCATGTGACGTAGTCACCCGACGCCGGCGTGCCGGCGATGGAGTCGACGCCGGGCACCGATTCCACCTTCAGGGCGATGCGCTTGAGGCGCGTGCGGACGCTGACGGCCATGGCGGCTTACTCCACTTCCTGGGCCGGCGCTTCGGCCGGGGCTTCGGGATCCGGCGCCGGCGGGATCGCGCCAAGCTGTTCGGCATCGCCAGCGTCGATCAGTGCGTTCGCCTGGCTTTCCAGCAGGTCGAGCGTGATCCCGGGCGCGACGGTTCGGCCCGCGACCTCGCAGGGCCGCAGGGTGCGGATGATCATGTCGGGGTCTCCCGTCAGGTGGTGGTGTAGGGGCCGCCCGTGTCGGGCACGCGCAGGTTGAAGCCGATGCGCAGATCGAAGCTCAGCGCGGGGCGGGCCGCGTCGCGCGCCGGAATCGGTTCGGCTTCGAAGGACACTTCTTCAGGCGAGATCGCCTGGTTGCCGTCGTCGATCTCGATTTCCGCATTGCACAGCGCGGCGACGACGGCGGCATGCGTGCTGTGCAGCGCGGCACCCAGGCCCTCGTCCGTCGTCGCGCGCGCCCAGCCTTCGATGCTGACTTCCACCCGGTACAGCGTGATGCCGTGGGCATCGGATGCCAGCACATGGTGGGCGCCATCGCGGATGATGAAGCGCGGCAGGGTTTCGTCATCGGAATCGACGGGCGCGCGCCGGTTGCGTTCGACCGGCGCGGCCGGCATGGCGGCGGCCAGGCGCGCGGCAATCGCGGCGATGGCGGCTTCGCGCAGCGGGGTGGGCATGGGTCAGGATCCGGACAGGGTCAGGAAAATCAGGGCGCGATCGACATCGTGCGTCGGCGTTTCGACCGCATAGGACGCCGCAGCGATGGTGATCACGTCCTTGCGCAGCGGCGGTGCCGGCAGGGCCGCCGCCGGCAGAATGACGTGCACGGCCGTGGCGACGGACCCGGCCCCGAAGCCCGCGATCTCGGCGGCGGGATTGTCGCGGATCAGCGCCAGGTCCGTGCCTTCGACGAACAGCGCATAGGTGCCGGCCTGCATGTCGATTTCCAGCGAGCGCGGCCAGTTGCGCCCCCAGCCGGGATACCAGGTGGCGGCGACGCCGAATTCCTCGGCATCGAACATGCCGAGAATGTCGGCGTCGCTTTCCACCGGCATGGGTCAGGCCTCGGGGGGCTTCTGCTTCGCGGCCTTCCGGGCCTCGGTCTCGGCCAGCGCGGCTTCCTCCTCGGTCAGCAGCTTGGCGCGACCAGCGGTGACGCAGGCGGCGGCGTCTTCCAGCGGCATGGTGATGACATCGCCGATGTCGCGATGCTCGCCCTTGTACAGCATGGCCTCGGTCACCTGGATGACGCGCGGCTTGGTGGTGTCGGACATGGTGCGATTCCCCGTGGGTTCGCGGTTGACGGAAGCAGCGGGCGCGGCGGTGATGCCGCCGCGCCCATCGGAGGCAAGGACCACCGGTCAGGTCGTCAGCGCGTCGAGCATCGCCGCGAAGGACTGCGGCTTGCGCACCGCGACATCGGCGGTCTGGTAGGCATGCACGCGGATGATGCGGTTCGCCGCCTGCGTGATGTTGTCCACCAGCGTTTCCAGCCCGCCCCATTCGCCGATCAGCAGGTCGCGCCAATTGCCGAAGAAGATGGCCGAACAGACGCCGGAGGAGCTGCCCTTGGTCAGCGTGTTGCTGACCTGGTTCGACACGCCGGCGGCGTATTCGTTCATCACGGACATGCGCCCGACCGGCGTGGTGCCGGGGGTGTTCGTACCGAAGCCCGGCATGCCGCCCCAGATGAAGACCGGCTGGCCGGACACGATCTGCGCGCGCTTCAGGCGGCCGCGAACGCGGCTGTTGGTCAGGTAGCCGAGGCTGTCGACGGCGGCATTCTGGTTCGCGACCGCCGTTTCAAGGTCAACGACATGGTCCCAGGTGGGCACGAGACCATTGGTCCCACCGGCGACGGAACCAATGCCTGCCGTGGCGGCAAGGCCCGTCGGTTGGTTCGACGCGCCGGTGCCATGCAGCGACGCCAGGTCGATCGCCAGGGCGATGACCAGCGCGAGATCCGCGCGCACCAGGCCCTCGATATCCGGCGATCCCTGCATGAGAAGCTGCCGGGTGAAGTCCTGGATCGCATGGACCGTCTTGGGCGACATGCTGACCTGGCTGAAGGTCATGTCGCTTTCGTTCGCCGCGCCGGCTTCCGCGACCCAACCGGCCGTGGTCGCGCCGGTCTGGCGCGGGATTGCGATGTTGCCCTGCAGGCCGGACAGCACCGTCGCGCCCATCGCGCGCACCATCATCGAATTGCGCAGAAGCTCGATGAAGTTCGGCGCCAGCACCGTCGTCTCGACCATCGCGCCGCCGGCGCCGGTGGACCCCGTGGACAGATCGCGCTGGTACCGACCATCAGGCCCGATGACGAGGCGCCCGCGCTCGCTGACCCAGTTGGGGATGGGCGCGTTCATGATCTCGAACGGCATCGCCGTACCATGGCGCAGCTGGAAGCCCGCCTTCTGCAGCGCGTCGCCGGCCGCCCGCGCGGCCTCCCATTCCAGCGGTGCCAGGGCCGAATTGTTCTCGGCACGCGCCAGCAGGTACCGCGCCAGGCTGTAGTGCTTGATCTCCTTCTCGCTCAGGCCGACCTGCGAGGGTGGCGTCACCAGCGGCTTGTCCGTGCCGCGCGATTCCAGCAGCTCGCCCCGGAACATCTCGATCGTGATGCCGCGGCCGAGGGCATCCAGCGCCTTGTCGCGGGCATTCGCCAGCGAGCCGAGGTCGAGGAAGTCCTTCATCCGCTTCGTCGCGGCGGCGGCGATCTCGTCGGGCGTGGGGGCGCGCGGCGGCGCCGGCTCATTGGTCGGATCCATCCGAACCGTCTCCTTGGGTTTGGGTACAGGAAGGGCCGGCTCGTCTTCCCGGCCCGCGCCGACGGTCATGTCGGCAGGGACGGCGACGAAGCTGACTTCAAGCGGATTCCAGCGGATCGCCCGATAGACCGGCGGCTTGCCCTTCTCCTCCTTCTCCAGGCGGAGCTCGAGCAGCTCGTATCCAACCGAGACATTGCCGCGGATGCCGTCCGCCACGTCGTTCATGATCTCCTCGGCCCGCGTGCTCCTGCTGAAGCGCACGGTTGCGCGGGCCTTCCGGTCCGCCCCGAGGGTCACGCTCTCCACCACGCCGATCTGGTCGCGCGTGTTGTGGTCCATCAGAAGCGGCGCGGTGCCGCCCCCGATCCAGTGCTGGTCCATCTCGCCGGCGGCGTGGCCCAGGATCTCGACACCCCACCAGCGCTCGACCGGCTCCTCGGAGGAGAAGGCGAGCTCGCAGGTGCGCGCTTCCCGATCGACGGTCGATCGGTCGAAGATGGCAGCGCGCGCCTGGCGCGCCTGCACATTCTTGGGCAGGTTCATCTGTCCCTCCGGGTCAGGTAGCGGGCGTGACGGGTTCGGCCGGGCGCGGCGGCGCCGGTGCGGATGGCTGCATGACGGGCAGCCCTTCCATTTCGATTTGTTCGCGCTTCAGGTCGGCGACCTTGGCGGAGAAGTCGCCACCGCGCCGCGCCACGATGCTGGTGCGGGAATCGATCCCGAGCGCGATGGCTTCCTTCGCCGCCGCAACCTCATTCTGCGGGTCCACCCAATCCCAGCCGCGGCCGATGAAGGCCGGCGCGTGGAATTTCCAGAATTTGCCCGGCGGCAGCCCGCCCAGCGCGTCTGAGATCAGCGCCGCCTTCAGCCAATCCTCGAAAAGCGGCAGCAGAAAGCCGTCGATCTCGTTGCCCTGCAGCGTCTCCCACTCGTCGCGATCCTCGAGCTCGGTGGACCGGAGGGCCGAATAGTTCATGCCCGCCGCGTCATTCGCGAAGCTGTTGTAGGAAACGCCGACACAGGCCGCGGCGCCGCGCAGCTGGGCGGCAACGAAGTCTTTGAAGGCCTGGTTGGGGTGCTGGGGATCGAAGGTGGTCACGTCGATGCCGGGCGGCAGCAGCTCCCAGCTTCCGGCTTCGCTCTGCTGCACCAGCCCCGCCTGGTCGCGCAGGTCGGCCGGCACGTCATCGGGGTCCGCGCCCTGGGCGTATTTGTAGAAGCCCATCTTGTCGGCCGACACGCGGGCCGCCACCAGTTCGGATTCGCTGTAGCCGTCGAGCATGGCGAGGCGCCGGACCGCCGCGTCGAACCACGGCACGCCGCGCGCCTGGTCGGGCCAGTCCGATAGGAAGCAGTGGATGATGTCGGCGGCCGGGACGCGCACATACATTCTTTCGGCAGCGCGATAGACGTCATCACCCGGCAGATTGGTGCGCAGGTGATAGGCGACGGGCCGCTGAAAGCCGTCGAGCTCGACGCCCATGCGGATCATGTGCCCGGCCGGCATGCGATATCCGTAGGCGGTCGCGCTCGCCGCACCGCCGCCGACGGTCAGGTTCTCATCCAGCAGCGACGGGTCGAGCACCTGCAGGGCGAAGCCGAAGCGGTTCCACCGGGCGCCGCGCAGCTTGCGCAGAAGGTATTCACCGTCGCGCGCAAGGCCGGTCACCAGCTGCTGATGCAGCATCGTGAAGGACAGCCGGCCGGTCGCCTCGCAGACGCCCTTGCGGGACCATTCGCCCCAGGCCGCCTCGATCCTGTCGTTCGCGGCTTCGTCCTGCTTCTTCGGGTCGCGTTCATCCTTCACGCGCATCTGCAGCGTGAAGCCCTGCGGCCCGACGACGTTCCGGCGCAGCATGCGCAGGAAGCCCTTCGAAAAGCCGTCATTCTGCGCCAGCCAACGGGACCGGGCGCGCAGCACCGGCAGCGCCTGGCGGATGTCGCGGTTCGGTGCGGCTGCCGCGCCGGCGGGCAGGTCGGCCAGCAGGCGCGGCGGCGCGGCGCCGAGGTATTGGCGGCGCGGCGGCAGCCCCGAAAGCTTCGGCTCGACGCGCTGCCGCTTCGGCGCGGCCTCGACCGCCGGCGCGGCGCCGCGGAACCAACTGCGGATCCCCATGGATCAGCCCCGACCGAAGCGCGTCAGGACGGTGCGCGGGCGTCCGCCGAGGCCGGAGGCGAGCGCTGCCGCCGTCGCTTCCCGCTGCGTCTCGAGCTTGTAGTAGTCGCGCAGCTGCAGCAGTTCGGGGATCGGGATGCGCGTCAGCTCCCGTTCGCCGATCTTGTAGGATTGCTGGTCCTTCGTCGCGCGGCCCTCGAGCAGCGCGTTGATGGCGTCCAGCACCTTCGCCGCGTGACCGCGCAGGTCGCCGGTCGCCGTCGCCGGATTCGCCTGCACCAGGCAACCGGCCCGATGCACCGCCCAGCGCTCCGTTCCCTTGATGACATAGCCGATCAGCGTGCAGGGCACGCCGGCGGCCGGCACGGACAGCCCACCGGTTTGCGCCGCGGAGGCCTCGGCGATGAAGCCGGTGCCCTCGGCGCTGGCGGTGATCGTCAGCGCGATGCCGGCGCCGACCAAGCGATAAGACAGCGCCCAGCCGTCATTGGCCGGATAGTCGGCGGAGGAGTAGCGCCAACGCAGGGTATCGCCGGCCGCGAAGCGGTCGGGCGGCGCATCGGCCGTTGGCATGCGTCTCTCCGTCGATGTCAGAATTGGCGCCCGAAGCGGCCCATTGGTCGTGTCGCGGGCTTCCACCAGCGGCCGGTTTTCGGGCCGGGCGTCGCCGGTCGCGCTTGAACCGGCGGCCTGGCGGTGACCGGCGGCGCCACGATGGCCGGCGCCGTGCTGGTCGCGAGATCCAGCAGCAGCAGACCGGCGCGCGGCTTGTGCCATTCGGCCGGCCGCGCCCAATCGAGGCGGGGGCCGCCCAGCGCGTGCCAAATGGCGAGGTTATAGACCAGCAGGTCGAAGCTCTCGTTTCGCGCCCGCTGTTTCTCCCAGCCCTTCTTGCCGCGAAACTCCGCCGTCGCTTCTTCCCAGAAGCGCGCGGGCAGGTTCGCCGACAGGTGGATCCAGCCGGGCCCGGGCCGCGTCATGCGCAGCTTCAGGTCGACCTGGTCCTTCAGGGCCTCGACATTGACATGCGTGACGATGATGCCCCGCTTCATCCGTCGGCCGCGTCGATCCATCTCGATCTTGCGCGGCGACAGCAGCGGAACATCCCGCCGGCCATCGCCCTTCAGCAGCATCACGCGCTTCTGGTCTTCGCGCGGCAGGCGGTGCCACCAGGCGTAGGCATTGCCGGTCACATTGCCGTCGCCGGTGTCCACCGAGACGCGGTGCGAGCGGAACTCCGCCCCCTCGACCCCACGCCAGCTGCGGCTCAGAACCTGCGTCGTCAGCAGGTCCCAATCCTCCGCGAAGCGGGCCGGCTCAAGCATTCGGTCGCCGGCTTCCGACTGGAATATCTGCCAGGCGTCGACCACCTGGCTGCGGCCATCCGGCCCCCAGGCCACGGACTGGCAGTCATAACGATTGCCCTGCACGTCGACGGCCGTCGTCACGAAGCCCGCCCAGCCGGGCACGACGCGCAGTTCCAGCGCCTCGCCGCGCTTCTTCAGCTCCTCCGGCTCAAGCGGCGCGGCAGCGCCCAGGACGGACCGGTACGGCGCGCCGATGCGCGTGTTCCAGTGGGTGCGGAGCGGTTCTTCGTCCTGCCGTTCCTCGAGCGCGCGCAGCGCGGAAATGTACTGCGCCGCCAGGTCGCCCCAGGACCGCTGGCGCGCCGCGAGGCCGGAGAACCAATAGGACGCGACGCGGCTGCGCAACGGCTCCCCGCCGAGTGTGCCATCTGCGGCGATGGTGGCGCCCTCCGGCAGCCAAACGCCGCGGGCATTCATGCCGATCTTGTGCCGTTCCTCGATGATGCACCCGCTGATGGGGCAGATCATGTGGACCTCGGCGCGGGCTTCTTCCTCGGTCGCCTTCGGTCGCACATGCAGGTGCGCGAGGGTCGGCCGGCGGTTCTCGTCGAAGCCGGGCGTGAAGTATTCGCCGCATGATGGGCAGGGCCAGTGCCAAAGGCGGCGATCGCCATTGCGGTATCGCGCCACGATGCCGCTGCCGTCCTGGCGCTTCGGCGTCGAGAACACACCGACCTTCGCGTGCCGCCCGAATGTGGTGGTGCGCGCCCTGGCGAGCTCGACGGGGTCCCCTTCCCCATCGATGTCGTCATCCATGCTGTCGAGCTCGTCGATCAGCACCTTCGGCACCGGCCGAGACGACAGCTGCGCGGAGACCGGCCAGCCGATCGACACGCGCGCGCCGTTGCGAAAGAGCTTCGACATCCGCTTGTCGTCGCTGCGGGCGGTACCGAGCAGCGCCGCCAGGCGGTCGGACGCGTCGAAGGCCTTCTCGACACGGCGTTCGGCGAAGTCGAGTGCCAGCGCCTGCGTCGGCTGGAACACCAACAGGTCGGCGCCGCCCTCGGCCGCCTCATGCACCACCAGGTTCAGCAGGATCTCGGTCTTGCCGAACTGGGCGGGACCCAGCACCACCACCTCACCGACATCGCGCCGTTGGAAGGCATCCATCGGCTCGGTGAGGTACGGCGCGAAGGTGTTGAGCCAGTGCCCGGAATAACCCCCGCCCGGATTCTTCAGGACGCGCCATTTCTCCGCGCTCTCCGAGACGCTGATCCGCCGCGGCGGCCGGAGCGCCGGGACGGCCGCGCGCACGACATCATGCGGCCGCGTGAAGCCTGGAAGTCCCTCGCTACGAAGGTGGGGGTGCATCGGCGGTCAGCGTCTCCAACGCATCCGCCGTGTCATTGAGAGCGTCGTCGATGATCTCCCCCAAGCGCAGCTGCTGCGCGTCGGTCAGGCCCATCTCAGGCGCGGCGGTGTCCGGGATCTGGCGCAGACGCGTCTTCAGCGAGGCCAGCATCTCGGAGAGGTGAAGCTTCAGTGGCTCCGCCTCGACCAGCGAGCGGCGGAGCTGCGCGAGTTTGGTGGCAGCGACCTCGGCCTGCAGCGCTTCCGCGCGGGCGCGAGGTGACAGCGAGGCGGTGCCTTCGTCGATCGTCAGCGCCTGGCCGCCGAGCAGCTCGAGGCGGAGCTGTGAGTCGCGCTCAGCCTTCAGGCGGTCGGCGTCTTCCTCGGCCTGGCGCGTTCCGTCGCGCCAGGCGGCGACGGCCCGCAAATCCAGCTTGTAGGCGACGCCGCTGGCGCCCTTCTCGGCGACCGGGCAGCCGGTTTCGATCCATTTGCGGACGGTGGGCTGCGACACGGCAAAGAATGACGCTGCCTCGGCGAGCGATCGGAGGTCCGCCGCGTCCGTCATGGCTAAGCCCTTGAACAACAAGAACAACAAACGAAGGTGGGCAAGGTGGCGAAGCAGATGAACGCAGCGCGGGTCGAATTACCGCGCAGCCAAAGGGCCAGGGAGGACCCAAGCCCTAGTGGCCGAGGGCCGCGACCTCTAGCGCTAGTGGCCACCAGCCCTAGGGAAACTGCCGGTCTCCGGCCAGGACTAGGGGCCTGAAATGAAAAGCGCCCGGCGGGATGGTCCCGGCCGGGCGCGAATCGCTGACGTGTCACGAATGAACATCGAAACCGTCCCGAGCGTCAAGCGGGAATGGCGCCCCCTTCCCACCGGGCGATCGCCGCATATCGAGCGAGGGCGCGCACCAGGAGGCCGGCCGCACGCTCCCGCCGCATGCGGAAGGTGATGCGCACCTGTTCGACGCCCATCCCCTGCGCGACGAAGGCGCGCACCAGGTGCTCGATGCTGCGGTCGGGCTTCACGGGGAATGCGCTGGCCCAGACGCGCCAGGGGCCGTAGCGCAGGCGCTCCGCTTCCTCGAGGGATTGGTGGAGGGCGATGGTGCTGGTGCTGGCGGCCAGGCGTTCGCTGAACTGCGACCGGGCCATGACCTGCTTGCCCGCTTCGATCCACTGGATCAGGTCGCCGATCTCGACCGCGGCGCGGTACTGCATGGGCGTGAGGCGCCCGGCATCGCGCAGGCCGCGCAGCCGATCGGCCTGGAAGGCGCGGCGCTGATCCTGGTGGCGATAGTAGAGTTCCGCCGCACGGGCAGCCGCATCGGCGGCGGTGCGCGCCAGGATGGAGGGGTGGGTGGCGCAGGCTGCGGCGATGTCGCCGGCGTCCTGCGCCATCTGGCGGGCGTGCTTGGCGCTGACAGCGCGCAGCGCGTCCATGTCCGTCGTGCAGTACGGATCGGGCCCTTCGATCTCGTGCTTCGCATCCACTACCCGCGTCAAAATGCCATCCATCGCCCTGTCCTTCCCTGCCATCCGTCCCGCCCTGTCCCGCCGACTGTCCCGCTAACCAACCTATAACCCTCTGATATTATTAAGAGAGGGACACCGGGACATGCGGGACAGTCAGTTTCCCCATGCACCCGCACCCGCTGGCGCACACACACATGAGACCCCCTCTGTCCCGCATGTCCCGGTGTCCCGCACCCAGCAATCCCAGCGACTTACGTCGTGAATTGCGGGACACTCAGCGGGACAGGGCGGGACGGTTCTGCGTCAGAAGGCATCTCCCGATTCGCCCAGGCCAAAGCCGGGCAGCAGCTCCGGCGCCAGCCACACGGCCTGGGCCCGGTCATTCTCTCCGGAGAAGCGCACCCGCGTTCGCACGACGGCTGCCCTGAATTCAGCCCCGGTGGGCAATCGTCTTCGCAATTGGGCCAACACGGTGCCCCATCGGCCCGACTGGAACTCCGTGCCGGCGAACATCTTCATCAATGCAGGCCTTCGCCCCACAGCAACGTACAAGCCGCGACTTCGCCCCCCATCGATGGGGTACGGGGCCAGGCGCAGGCCGAGCTCGTGCAGGTGCCGCTCCGCCGGCGACCCCTCCTCGCGCAGCGCGCGCGCGACCAGCATCGCCACTGTCTCGCTGTGGGCTGTCGCGATCACCACCGAGGAGGCCATCAGATGCTGCAGGCAGCGCGCCGCGGTGCTGTCTTCCGCCTGCTCATCCTCGGTCACCAGCCAGGGCGTGACCCAGACGAGGGCTTCCTGCGCGCGCTCCGCTGTCAGAGGCTCATCGGAGACCATCGCCTCCCGCGCCGCGATGATCCAGCCAAGACGATCCATGTGACGCGGCGAGCAGCCTGCCCCATCCAGCGCCTGACGCGCCACGACAGCATTCGCCTTGATGCGGGGCCAGGCGGCGATCGCCCTGCCCCACAAGGCCGGCGCCATCGCGCGGCATTGCGCGAGCAGCGCGGTCTCCTCGAGCGCCGGCGCGCCCTTCGGCCGCGGCCACAACATGACATTCAGGATCCGCGTCGCTTCCGCGCCATTCGCCACTGGCGCGCCGATCGCGCCGACCATCGCCGTGCCGACAACCTCGGTGACCAGCGCATTCTGCGAGGCCTGGCCCCGGAAGCTGCGCGATCCTTCATTGGTCACGATGCGCCGGAGCAAGCCGAGGACGCGCACCTGTTCCTCGCCTTCGAATTCATCCAGCACCACGGGCGCTGCGCGGCTGTTCATGCGCTGTCGCAGACCGCTTTCGGTCGTGTCGTCAGTCCACTCCCCGGCCGGGCACAGCGCGGCCACGCATTTCAGCAGCGTGGTCTTGCCGCCGCCCTCCTGGCCATCGACGATGGTGAGCGGCCGCATCGGTGGCGCCGCGCCAATATTGGCCAAGGTCACCCAGCCGAGCAGCACCTTGTCAGTGGCGTGCGAATCCCAGTTCCATTTGCGGAAGATCTCTTCGGCTTTCTCCGCCAGAACCGGTCCCGGGGGCGGCTTTCTCCCATCCCGTCCATCGTGCGGCACGGGCATGGTCGGGCCGCCGATATACACGATGCCGTCGCGGATGAAGGACGTTCGACGACGCGCATCTGCGAAGAGCACTTCGTTGCCGCAATGCACGACAAGGTCGCCATTGTGCAGCCACACGCCGGGGCCGCGGCGCGGCATCGCCGGATCGAACAGCCCGACATCCAGCATGCGGGCGGCGATCGCCTTGTGAACCTTGCGCGGAGAGTAATCGCCGGTCCGCAAACCCTCCCGGTCATATTCAGGCCATTGGCGCGCCGCCCAACCATCGGCGTCGC
Source organism: Acetobacteraceae bacterium (assembly GCA_022842185.1). GTDB lineage: Bacteria > Pseudomonadota > Alphaproteobacteria > Acetobacterales > Acetobacteraceae > Neoroseomonas. The sequence continues at coordinate 10,278 of JALHQB010000020.1, read as the reverse complement.
CGGCCAGCAGCACAGTCAACGGCCCCCGTTGCGACAGGCGCGAGGCATTGACGCCGATCACCTGGTGATAGCTGTCGCGGAACCACCAGGTCTCACCCTGCACGCCGAGACATTCGAAAGGCGCCGCGGACCAATCGAGTTCTTCCGGCGGCGATTCAGGGGGCGGACCGCCACCACCTTTGCCACGCTTGCCCTTACCGCCTTCCACCACGCGAAGGTGTCGATCGGCATCGGCAAGGGCTTCATCGAATCCATCGTCACTACCAAAGATCGCCGACACGCGGGATGCTCCTGTACCCACAGATGCGAACGATGCGGCGCGCCGCCTCGCCGCGCCCGATCTCCCAAATGAATGCACCCAGTTCAGTGATGCTGATGCCGCGCGCACCGCGCGACACCGTCATCCAGTGGCCGGTTGCCGACGCGACCCAGGCGACATGCGCGCCATCCCTGCCAGCCATGAGAAAGACCGGTTCATCACCGCAGGCCTCGCGCAGCGCGGGTGTGCGAAGGCGGTTCTCGTACCAAAGTGGCGTGCCGAAGCGCCGCGCTTGGAAGACGCGCGTCACCAGCCCCATGCCGGCGAGCACGCGCGCCAGGTTTACGATGCTTTGCGTTGCGGCAAGATCGGCGAAGCCCCAGGCCGGCGCGTCCCCTTCCTTGGTGCCGCGCTTCGGCGTGACGAGATCCGCCATGAAGTCCGACGCGGCCTCTCGCCAGAAATCCAGTGGCTGCGCTGCCCCCGGCGCGTTCATTTCAACGCGTCCTGCAGGATGGTGACCGCTTCGGGCGTGAGGTCGATTGCCGACAGCGCCAGCGCCGTGCGGATTGCCGTTTCGAGGCGTTCCGCGCGCGGGATCGAGACGGTCATCGCAGGGACCTCGATCGCTTCGATGCGCTGGATGGCGGCGGCGAGCACGCTGCGATCGGCGAGCCTTTCGCTTTCCCCTTCCATGGTGCGGACCACGAAGCGCGCGGCGAGGCGGCCGAGGCGCCAGCCTTCGGCGTGGCAATCGGCTTCACCGGCGGTCAAGGGTGGGCGTGCGGCGGCGGCGCTCATACTGCCACCCGGCGCCAATCAAACGCAGTCACGCGCAAACGCCCCGCGCGGCCGGGGTGGGCAAAAAGAACCCCCGGCAACCGTGAGCCCACAATGGCCGGGGGCGAGGAATAAGGGGCAAGTTGCCAAGGGTGATCGCCCGGGCAACACGGCCGATGTCGCTTGACCGTGCCTCGGAATAACGGCCCAGCCATCGCGGGGTTGCTGCGCGGCTGCACGCAAAAATACCCCCGGCGACGAGGTCAGCGCTGCCGGGGGCAAGGTACAGATGCAGTGCTACGGAGAGAACGCAGCCACGGCGCGAGGCTTTCGGCCGTGCACAGGGAAAACCATCCGAGGGGGGTAAGGTTCCACTGCGATCGGCGCCATAGCAGGTCATGTCGCATCCTCTTCCCCATGCAGCAGCACCGCCGCGGCCTGTTCACACGCGGTCATCAATTCCATCACCTCGGCCAACACCCGGCCGCGTTCCGCCGCGGTCAGCTTCCCGTCGGCTGTGGCGGCGACATACGCGGCGCCAACCTCGCTGCTGCCGGTCAGGACTTCGGCGATCGAACGCCCGATGCGGCCCTTGGCGGGTGCGACCGGCACCAGGCGGAACCCGGCCAGCCGCGCGAGAATGGCGGTGACGTGCGGTCCCCTGCCCACGGCTTCGAGGTCCGCCACGACATCGACCGGCGGCATGCGGTTGGCCCGGTGCGGGTCATAGGTTTCCGCGATGGAAGACGCGGCAAGGCGCGAGACCAGCGCCGCGCAATCCACACCGCCGGATTCTTCGACCAGCACGCGCATCGCGGTCTTCAGGGCGGCGATATCGACGGGTGAAAGGCGGGTGGTCATGGGCGGGAACCTGCGGAGGGGTTCCGGATGCCGGCGCGCGCGGGGCGCGACAGTGTGGCGGCCATGATGATCATGCCGCTTCCCCAATCACGCGCTCGTGCGCGAAGATGGTTGCCCGGGAATGGAGAGCGACATGCGGAACACCGCTGGCTTTGGGCAGTTGTTGGGCTGGGTCAGCGTGGTCCTGGGCGCTGCCTGCATTGCCATCGGGATCTTCGCCGGCGGCCGGCCCGACTATGGCGCGCTGCAACGATGCGAGACGGAGGTCGCCCTGGGGCGGCGCATGTCGCCGTGCGAATCGCCGCCCGACCGGATTGTGCTCCTCGCCTTCGGCGGCGGGGCGATGACGTCCGGTCTGTTCTTCCTGTTGCTGTCGGGCATCCTGACCACGCTGGTGGACCTGCGGGAGGACGCGCAGCGGCAGCACGCCAATGCCGACGCCGCTGCACGCGCAGCGGAACGGATGCGGGGCCAACCCGGCGACACGCCCGCGGCCACGGTGCCGCTGCGATATACCCATTCGCCAGGACCAGCCGATCAAGCCGAGGGCCGGATTGGCGACGCGCCGCCGATCACGCTGCCATCCCGATACGAAATGATGGTCCGCCACGGGGAGGCCGTAGGCGGACCAGCACCTGATGCGGGCCGCACAGAAGGCCGGCGTCGCAATGCCGGAATCCGTGGCACTGCGGAAAGCGCGGGACGCAGGGGCAAAGCAAGGCTAGGCCACCTTCGCCGGCTTCGCCGCGATGCGCTTCAACACATCCTCGGCCGCGACCCCCAACAGTTCAGCCAGCGGAAGAATCACACCGGACGGAACGGCCTGCTTTTGGGAAAGCCATTTGCTGACAGTCGCCGGCGATACGCCAAGGCGATCGGCGACGTCCGTCTGCCGAATTCCCTTCACTCGTAACTGATCACGCAGGGATTCCATGACCCCAGACTTAACGCTGCCGAAAGTTTCGCGTCAAGCAAGTCTTTCCGCTGCCTGTATTCCCGATTCGTTGTGAGCGCCGCAAGCCTTGCGTATGGCCGACAAATCTCTCAGCCCTGAGGAAATCGCGCAGAACCGCGAACTGGCGGCGCCGCTGCGCGCATGGCTCAAACGCTCGAAACACAACCAGAAGTATATTGCGGACCAGTTGAATGTCTCGGAACCTACGGTGTCCAAGTGGCTCTCCGGGAAACAAACAATGTCGGTTCCGACGTTTATGGCAATCGCGGCGCTACTTGGCGCTCAACCCGAGGAAGCACTCGGCGGGCCAGAACATCGTGAGCGCGCTGCTCGGTACAAGAGATTAAGCGACATCGTTGCTCGGCTTAACGACGACCAGTTAAGAGCGTTGGAGACGATCGCCGCGCAGCTCACGCCATCAAACACCGACCCTAAATCCTCCTGAGTTTCCGCTACCGAAATTTCGGTTGACTAAAGACTTTCGTTAGCCGAAAGATTTGCCCCGTCACCAGACGGAGGCGTCCATGCCCGACCCCGAAGCGGCGATGTTTCCGGCGCCGCGCCGCGACCCGCCGACCCTCGCTGAACTGCAAGCCCGCATCGAGGACCTGCCACTCGGCCTTTCCGCGATCGGCCGCTTCCTGCTGTCACGGCCCGGCATCACCGCAGACCACCTGCTGATCTGGGCCGAGGCCTGCGACGAAGCCGCGGGCGAGGATCGCTGCGTGTTCCGCCGCCCCTCCGCGGACAGCGAGGGCTGGGACGCGCTGGCGACCATCCTCCGGGATGCCACCCCGCGCTTCCCCCACCCGCCCCGCCTGCCGCTGACGGCGGAGGAGACCGACGCGACCATCCGTCGCCTCGCCCGCGCGGCCGGGGTTGCGACCGCCGGCGGTGCGCTGTGACCGCGCCCCGCCCCTGCGCCATGTCCCGCCCCACGCCGTTCTGGCGCGGCGTGCTGCAGGACGTGTTCGCCATGGTCTCGATGCTGGCCGGCTTCGCCGGGCTGACGCTGGTGTGCGTCGGGATGGCGGGGTCATGAACGCCACGCACCAGGCGCGCGGCGCCGCGCCGTTCCTGACCGCCCCGCCGCGCCCGCCCGTCGAGCCGCCGGAACGCCGCAACCCCGCGCTGATCATCCCGCTGACGCTCGCCGGCTGGGCCGCCGTGGCGCTGATCATCCACATCACCGCGAGGATCCTGGCATGAGCCTGTCCGCCACCATGGACCTGCCGCTGACCGAGCTGATGCGCGCGGCCGTGCTGCTGTCCCCTCACCCTGATCTGCGCGCCGTGCAGGAACGCATCATCGCGTCCGTGCAGGTGCTGGAAGCGACGCGCATCACCCTGCAGGCTGTCGAGCACCTGGTGGAGCTGCGCCCCATCCCGGCCAGTGAGCCGGCGGTCGTGGTGTCCCTTTCCGCTGTGCGCGATGCGCGCGCCGGGGCGGTGCAGCTGTGATCCCCGCCGAGATCGTACCGCCCGACCAGCTGGCCCGCAATGTTCTGGCCGCCTGGCGCAGCGGCAACTTCGGCGACGAGATCAGCGTCAAGGTGATCGACTTCGCGACGAGAAGCGGAGGCATGCTTTCGGTGCCTGTGCTCGACCTGCACACCACCCGCTTCATCCTGTGCGTCGCAACGGCCCGCGCGACGGCGAGGTTGTTGGACACCGCATCACACACCACCCCCGACGCCAGTGACGCGAGGGACATGCGTCTCGTCGCCAGCGCGTTGCGCCAGGCGGCCGTTGCAAGCGAAGGCGGAGGAACGGCATGAACGCCATCGACATGCCCGCACCGCGCGGGTTGATGATGCTTGCCATCACCGAGCTCGATGTCAGCAGCGCGTTCCAGCAGCGCCGCACCCGTGTGCCAGCCCAGGCGGATGAAGGTCTGGTGGTCAGCATCCGCGGCATGGGCGTGCTGACGCCCATCCTGGTGCACTGGAACCCGGACGCCGAACGGCACCAGGTGGTGGATGGTCATCGGCGCGTTGCCGCAGCCGCTGCAGCTGGTCTGTCCGTCATCCCGGCCGTGGAACTGCAAGGCGATGAACGCGCCAGCCTGGCCGCCGGCGTGGCCGCCAACACGCAGCGCGCGCCGCTGGCGCCCGTGGATCTGTGGCGCGCCATCGTGCATCTGCAGGGCAAGGGCTGGACCCTGGACGGCGCGGCCGGTGCGCTGGGCATCGCCAAGCGCACCGCGCAGCAGATCGACAAGCTGGGGCGGCTGCACCCGTCCATGCTGTCGGCGATCGAACAGCACCACATGCCGGAGGAGGAGGAGCTCGCCATCATCGCAGGCGCCCCGCACGACGTGCAGGCCGCCGCGCTGGCGAACCCCAATGCCTGGGATGATGACCACGACCAGGCGGCCGGCACCGGCACCGTGATGAAGGTGCCGAACTGGTGGGACATCGCGAACCTCTGCCGGGTGCGGCGCATCCCGCAATCGCGCGCGATCTTCGACACGACATTGATCGACATCGCCTGGGTTGAAGACATGTTCGCCCAGCCCGACGACGCCGACCGATTCACCACCAGCGACATCGAGGGCTTCCTGTCGGCGCAGATCACGGCGCTGACCATTCGCAGCAACCGCACGCAGAAGCTGCGCAGCGTGGAATGGGACAAGAAGGCGAACCGCCCGACACTGCCGGTCGGGTGGACGCATGTGTTCGATCACAAGACCGTCGGCGCCGAGCGCTTCGCCGCGGTGCAGCCGGATGGGCACAGCATCGGGTGCGTGGTGGAGATCTACGCCGTGCCGCCGGCGCCGAAGGCGGGCGCGAAGGGCAAGGCTGCCGAAGGCGGAGACCAGGCGGCTGCCGCAACCAACGCCGCAGCCGATGTGGCAACGGCCGAGGGCGCGACGGAAACCGATCCCGCCGATCCTTCATCCGGCGACGGCAGCGGCGGTGAGGATCGGGACGAACGCCTGGGCGGCACCTTCGGCAGCGGCGACGCGCCGGCGCCGATGCAGGTGAAGTCCGGCCGAGGCCCGCTGACCGAGGCGGGCCGCATCCTGGTGGCGCAGGCGAAGACCACGGCCATCCGCTGCGCGCTGCGCGATCGGCGGGATCACCAGCCGGGCGACCTGCTGATGGTGCTCGTGCTGGCGCTGTGCGGCAGCAATGTGACGGTGCTCGGTGACCCGGCGAGCAAGTATGTCCGCACGTCCTTCATCGACCTTGCCGCGCGCCTGGTGGCACCGGACGGGACCGAAAACCCGGAGCTTAGCGGCGCCGACATCATGGCGATCGCCGCCGAGGCCGCCGCGCGCATGATCGTTTGCGATCCAACGGGCGCCTTCGGCAATTCGTCCGGCGCGGCCGCGGAGTGGATCGGCAGGATCCTCGAGGCGCATCGGGACATGCCACGGCTCGACACGGCGGAGATCCTCGCGACCGCGTCGGGTGACACGCTGCGCGACGCGGCGAAGCAGGCCGGGATGAAGGTCGGCGGCAGCAGCAAGGCGCTGCGCGAACGTCTGGCGGGGAATGCGGAGGGCATGACGCTGCCCGGCAGCACCTTCGCCGCACCAGGCCCGCCGCGGGCGACAAGGCGGCCGGACGGGCATGTCGGGCCGTTCCCGTGTGTGGGGTGCGATGCCCCGCAGGATTGCATCGGCGAAACTGCGTGCTTCAGGGTGGAGGATGGAGGTGGCTGATCCGATGCTACTCTGCCCGTGGCGGTGCGTCGGTCCCTTGGCAGGCATCGGGCCACAGCAACCGTGGCGGATGCGGGCTGCCAATCAGCACCCCGTTCTGCGTCAACCAGAGTTCCAGATAGGCAACCATGGCGGTGGTCAGGGTTTTTCGACTGTTCCACAGATCCCTTGCCGTATTGTCGGCAGTGATTTCAAGGTGAGCATAAAGTTCGCCATTACAGATCTGGAACAGGCGCCCTGTCGGGCCGAGAGGAATAATCTCAATTTTTGGGCCGTGCATGCATTGCCCCCATGCGACCAACGGCGCGGTTTTCGCCCGCCTTCGTTGTCAGCACATGAACATTGCGGGTGCGCGCCAGTTTTGATCGAGGTCAAGCGCAATGCATGACTTTCCATCCCGAATTCAGCTCAGTCGCGCAAAGGGATGGCGCTTGCCCGCCGGCGCCGTCTCGGTCGCGCGCCCCACCCGCTGGGGCAACCCCTGGAAGGCCGAGGTCGTGGACGGCGTCGGATGGTGCTGCACCGACACAACATCCGGCGTCAGCACCGAAGCGCCCGACGCCATGGGGGCGCACACCATGGCCGTGTCGAACTTCCGCGCATGGGTGCAGTCGCAGCCTGACTTGATCGCCGCCGCGCAGCGAGACCTGCGCGGCAAGGGCCTGGGCTGCTGGTGCCACCCGCGGATGCCCTGCCACAGCGATGTGTGGCTGGATGTGGCGAATGCCTGACGGCTCCCGCTTCCCCGCCTGGCCGGCCGCGATGCGCGCCGAACGCGCCGCGGCGTACCTGGACGTCAGCACGACCTATTTCCGCCAGCACATCGCGCCCGATCTTCGTCCCATCCGCCGCGGCACCGGGGTGATCCTGTACCCGCGCCGGCAGCTGGACGGCTGGCTTGACCAGCAGGAAGGCGTGACCACACCCTCCGGCACTCCCACCCCGGATGATGCCGATGCGGACAATCCCTGGCTGGCCCCGTGACCAGCATTAGGCTGCGCCACATCTCCCGGTTTCGGGACCGGCACGGCCATCTGCGCCACTACCTGCGGATCCCCGGGCGGAAGTCCGTCACCCTGCCCGGCGCGCCGGGATCCCCCGAATTCATCGCCGCGTACAATGAAGCCATCGTGGATGCGGCGCAGGCCGCGCCGGCGGAATCGCCCCGGGTCGCCCCCGGCACGTTGGATGCCCTGGCAATCAGCTACTACCGCTCGCCGCAGTTCCTGGCCCTGCGTGCGTCCACCGCGCTGGATTACAAGCGCCAGGTGGAGGAGCTGCGCGGCAAGCACGGCAGCAATCCGCTCAGCCGGCTCAACGAAAAGGCGGTGCGGCACCTGCTGTCGGAGAAGCAACGCTCCGCCTACAACCACCGTCTGCGGATGCTGCGGCTACTGGTTGCCCATGCGATCGACCTGGGCTGGATGACCACCGACCCGACGCAGGGGATCAAGCAGACCCGCCTGAAGACGGTCGGGTACCCGACATGGAGCGAGGAACAGATCGCGGCCTATGAGGCGCTGCACCCGGCCGGCAGCCGGGCGCGGCTCGCGCTGTATTTGCTGCTGTACACCGGCCAGCGGCGCAGCGACGTGGTGCGCATGGGCCGCCAGAGCCTGACCGACATTCAGCGTGAGGATGGGTCCCGCATCCCGGCGATTTGGGTGCGCCAGGTGAAGACCGAGACCGAGCTGAAGATCCCGTTGCATCCCGTGCTGGCGGACGAGCTGGCGCACATCCCCGCGGGGCAGATGCTGTTCCTGCAGACCGAGGAACGCGGCCGCACCAAGGGATTCACCAGCGGCGGCTTCTACAACCTATTCATCACCTGGGCCCGGGCCGCGGGAATCCCGCCCGGCCTGGCGCCGCACGGGCTGCGGAAGGCTTGTTGCCGGCGGATGGCAGAGGCCGGCGCGACGACCCATCAAATTGCTGCGGTGACCGGACATCGCAATCTGAGGGAGGTCGAGACCTACACCCGCGCGGCCGAACAGGCCCGCATGGCGGCGCAAGGGATGGAACGAATCGGGGGAGAGGCTTTCCAACCTTTCCCCGACAAACTTCCAACCCGGCGAAAAAACGGCGCATAGCTGCCGCTTGTGTATAAGGGTGGGGCGACCAACGGGACTCGAACCCGTGACATCCAAGACCACAACCTGGCGCTCTACCAACTGAGCTATGGCCGCCACCGAGGGGGCGGGGAATACGGCCGCGACCCCTGTCCCGTCAACCGTGCCCGCATATGCATGGCAGCCCTGCGGCCGAAAGCCCGTTGCCGCGCGCCGATCATGCAACAAGATGTAACCTAACATCGGAGCCGCCGCATGACCCTGTCGAGCACCGCCGCCCGGGCCGCCCTGCCCGCCGGCATCCTGATCGGATGCGCGGTGGCCACCGCCATGCTGGCGATGGGGCTGCGGCAGTCCTTCGGCCTTTTCCTCGCCCCGATGACCGAGGCGCATGCCTGGACGGCCTCCGGCTTCGCCTTCGCCATCGCCTTGCAGGTGCTGCTGAACGGCATTTCCCAACCACTGACCGGCCAATTGGCCGACCGCTTCGGCGGCCGCAACGTGATCATGGGTGGGGCGGTGCTGTATGCGGCCGGCATGCTGGGCATGGCGCTGTCGGACGGTCTGCCGCTGTTCACCTTCTTCGCCGGCATCATCATGGGCGTGGCGGTCTCGGCGGCCGGCATGCCGACCATCATCGCGTCCCTGACGCGCATGCTGCCGGAGAACATGCGCGGAAGGGCGGTCGGGCTGGGCACCGCCGGGTCATCGGCCGGGCAATTCCTGGTGGTGCCGCTGGCCGGGCTGGCGATCCAGGGATTCGGCTGGCAGGCGGCGCTGATGGCCATGGCCGGCGCGGCGCTGCTGATGATCCCGCTGGCGCTGCCGCTGTCGGACAAGCCGGCGCCCATCCCGGCCGGGGGCGCGGCGGATTCCGAGACCGCCGGCGCGGCGCTGTCTCGCGCGATGCGCGATCCGTCCTTCTGGTGCCTGTTCTTCGGCTTCTTCGTCTGCGGCGTGCACGTGTCCTTCCTGACCGTGCACCTGCCGGGCTTCGTCCATTCCTGTGGCCTGCCGCTGTATGTGGGCGCGGGTGCGATCTCGATGATCGGGCTGTTCAACATTGGCGGGTCGCTGCTGTCGGGCGAATTGACGCAGCGGTGGAAGCGCCGGGAATTGCTGGTGGGCATCTATGCCGCCCGCGGCGTGCTGATGGCCGGGTTCATGATGGTGGAGAAGACCACCGTATCGGTCATGATCTTCGCCGCGCTGATGGGCGTGCTGTGGCTGTCCACCGTGCCACCGACGGTCGCGCTGTGCGCCCGCAACTGGGGCACGCGGTGGTTGGCGACCATCTTCGGAATCATCTTCCTCGGGCACCAGCTGGGTGGCTTCACCGGCGCCTTCCTCGGCGGGCTGGTGTTCGACCGCACCGGGTCCTACGACCTGATGTGGGTGTTCGGCATCCTGGTCGCGGCCTTCGCGGCGCTGATCCATATCCCGGTGCGCGACGGGCCGAGGCCTGTCGTGGCCACCGCTTGACCCGGAACGGGCACGGGCCATGCTGGCCGGGTCGGCCGGCCAATCGCGCCGGTCCGGTCGCCACGCTTGCCGCACCCCCATGCGGCAGGCCATACCGCCTCTCCCGCGCCGGAAGGAGCATGCCCATGCGACACATTGCCCGCTGCCTGATCCTGGCTGCCCCGCTGCTGGCCAGTGGGGCTGTGGCGCAGCGCGCGCCGGCG
>JALHQB010000019.1 GCA_022842185.1 Acetobacteraceae bacterium | reverse complement strand
CAGGCGCTGCCGGCCTTCGGCGCGCCGGCCGGGCGCGGGCGGCGCAGCCGCATCGCGGTGGCGGGCGGCGATGCGCTGCTGATCGATGATTCCTACAACGCCTCCCCGCCGTCGATCCGCGCGGGGCTTGCCGTGCTGGGTGCGCAGGCGGCGAAGCGGCGCATCGCGGCGCTGGGCGACATGCGCGAACTCGGGGATGACGGGCCGGCGGTGCATGCCGCGCTCGCACCCGATGCCGCGGCCATTTGTGATCTTGTGTTCTGCTGCGGGGATTTGATGGGCCACCTGTATCGCGCGCTGCCGGATGTAAAGCGCGGCGCGCATTGTGCCGATTCCGATGCCCTCGCCCCGGTGCTCAAGGCCGCGCTGCGGCCCGGTGATGCGGTGCTGGTGAAGGGGTCGCTCGGGTCGCGCATGGCGGTGGTTGTCGCGGCGCTGACCGGGGGGTCGGCGGCATGATCTACAACCTGCTGACGCCCTTCTCCGAGGATTTCTTCCTCTTCAACCTCGCGCGCTACCACACCTTCCGCGCGGGTGCGGCCTGCGTGACCGCGCTGTTCATCTGCCTGATGTTCGGCAGCCCGATCATCCGCTGGCTGCGATCCTTCCAGCGCGGCGGCCAGCCGATCCGCGACGATGGCCCGGAACGCCACCTGATCGAGAAGAAGGGCACGCCCACCATGGGCGGCGTGATGATCCTCAGCGCGCTGGTGATCTCCACGCTGCTGTGGGCCGATCTGCGATCGGGCATGGTCTGGGCGGTGTTGATGGTCACGGTGGGCTATGGCGCGCTGGGCTTCGCCGATGACTGGCTGAAGGTGACCAAGCGCAACACCAAGGGCGTGTCGGGCCGCGCAAAATTGTTCGCGCAGGCGGGCCTGGGCCTGGTGGCGGCGCTGTGGATCACCGCGCTGATGCCAGGGCCGCTCGGCGATCGCCTGGCGGTGCCGTTCTTCAAAGAATTGCTGGTGCCGCTCGGCCTGCTGTTCCCGCTGTTCGGCATGCTGGTGATGATGGGGTCATCCAATGCCGTGAACCTCACGGACGGGTTGGATGGGCTTGCCATCGTGCCGGTAATGATCGCGGCGGCGGTCTTCGCGCTGATCGCGTATCTCGTCGGCAACCGCGTCTTCGCCGACTATCTGCAACTGCATTACGTGCCGGGCACCGGCGAACTCGCGGTCTTCGCCTCCGCGCTGATCGGCGCGGCCCTCGGCTTCCTGTGGTTCAACGCGCCGCCGGCCGCGGTGTTCATGGGCGATACCGGATCGCTCGCGCTGGGCGGAGCGCTCGGTGCGCTCGCCGTCGCGACGAAGCATGAAATCGTGCTGGCGATCGTCGGTGGATTGTTCGTCGTCGAGACGATCTCGGTGATCGTCCAGGTCTTCTGGTTCAAGCGCACCGGGCGGCGCGTCTTCCTGATGGCGCCGCTGCATCACCATTTCGAGAAGAAGGGCTGGGCCGAAGCGACCATCGTCATCCGTTTCTGGATCATCGCCATGATCCTCGCCCTGGTCGGGCTGAGCACGCTGAAGATCCGATGAGCGCACCCGAACCCCCATTCACGCCATTCCGCGGCGCCCGCATCGCGGTCGTCGGGCTTGGCCGTGCCGGCCTGCCGGCGGCGCTGCAACTCGCCGATTGGGGGGCCGAGGTCGAGGCCTGGGACGATGGTGAAGCCGCGCGCCGCGCCGCCGAGGAAGCCGGGCTGACATTGCGCGACCCCACCGAGGGCCGCTTCCGCGCCGATGCGCTGCTGCTGTCGCCGGGCATCCCGCATAGGCTGCCACGCGCGCATCCGGCCGCGATGGCGGCCGAGGCCGCGGGCGCGCCGATCCTGTGCGACGCCGAATTCCTCTATCGCGCCGTGCTGGCATCCCAGTCCCCGGCACGGTTCGTTGGCGTGACCGGCACCAATGGAAAATCGACAACCACCGCACTCATCCACCACATCCTGGCGGGCGCGGGGCGGCCGTCACAGGTGGGGGGGAATCTCGGCCCGGCGGCCCTCGGACTCAACATGTTGGGGTCCGAGGGGGTCTATACCCTCGAAATGTCGTCCTACATGTTGGAGCGAATCGCCACGCTGCGCTTCAACGTAGCGGTCATGTTGAACCTCAGCGCCGACCACCTCGACCGTCATGGTGACATGGCCGGCTATGCCGCTGCCAAGGCGCGAATCTTCGCGCGGCAGACAGCGGGGGACGTCGCCGTGGTCGGGCAGGACGATGCCGCGACGGCCGCGATGGGGCACGGCCTGCGGGCCCGGCTGGTGCCGATCTCGGGGCTGGCGGCGCAGAAAGGCGGCATCTGGGCGCAAGGGCGCGTGCTCCGTGACGAGGCCGGGGCGATCCTCGACCTCGGCGAGGCGCCGGCGTTGCCGGGCAGCCACAATGCCCAGAACGCGGCCGCCGCCGCGGCGGCCTGCTTCGCACTTGGCCTGTCGCGCCGCGAGGTCGCCGCCGGCGTGGCGAGTTATCCCGGCCTGCCGCATCGCCTCGAACGGGTCGCGCAGGCGCGCGGCGTCACCTTCGTCAACGACAGCAAGGCGACCAATGCCGACAGCGCGGCCCGCGCGCTTGCCTCCTATGACCGCGTGGTCTGGATCGCGGGCGGCGAGGCGAAGGAAGGCGGCATCGAATCGCTCGTGCCGTTGTTCCCGCGCATCGGCCGCGCCTTCCTGATCGGACGCGATGCGCCGGTGCTGGCGAAGACGCTGGCCGCGCATGGTGTCGCGCATGACATCGCCGGCACGCTGGATGCCGCCATGCCGGCCGCCGCTGCCGCCGCCTTCGGGGGTGCGGCGCCGGTCGTGCTGCTCTCGCCCGCCTGTGCGTCGTGGGATCAGTTCACCGGATTCGATGCGCGTGGGGACCGCTTCCGCGACCTTGCCCGCGCGATCGCCAAGGGAGTCGCGTGATGGCCTTCTCCCGCGCGGATACCTCCGTCCTTGGCCGCTGGTGGTGGACGGTCGATCGCTGGACGCTGGCGGCGCTGATGGCGCTGATCGGCTTCGGATACGTGATGATGCTGGCGGCATCCCCGGCGGTTGCCGAACGCATCGGCGCGTCGTCGCGGCACATGTTCTTCATCAAGCAGGTCGCCTATTTGGCGATGGCCTCGGCGCTGATGGTCGCGGTGTCGCTGCTGTCGGTGAAGGGGGTGCGGCGCTTCGCATTGCTCGGCTTCACGGTCGCGCTGCTGCTGACGGCCGCGACGCTCGTATTGGGTGTCGAGATCAAGGGCGCGCGGCGCTGGCTCTCGATCCCGGGGATGTCGCTGCAACCGTCGGAATTCCTCAAGCCGTTCTTCGCCGTGGTCGCCGCCTGGCTGATCGCCGAGGGCAAGGCGCCGGGGTCGAAGGTGTGGGGTGCCACCATCGCGCTCGGGCTGTTCCTGGTGGTGGGCGCGATCCTGAAGGGGCAGCCGGATATCGGCATGCTGCTGGTCGTGTCCGCCGTGTTCTTCGCGCAGTTCTTCGTCGCAGGGATGAACCTGTTCCTGGTCGGCGCGGTGGGCGGCATCGGCATCGCCGGGGCGATCGGGGCGTATCTGATGTTCCCGCATGTGCAATCGCGCGTGCAGCGCTTCCTCGACCCGGCATCGGGCGATTCGTATCAGGTCAGCGTGGCGATGGAGGCCTTCGCCAATGGCGGGCTGCTCGGCCGCGGTCCCGGCGAGGGGCGCGTGAAGAACGTGCTGCCCGATGCCCATGCCGACTTCGTCTTCGCCGTGGCGGGGGAAGAATTCGGCATGGTGATCTGCCTGGTGATCCTCGCGCTGTTCGCCTTCATCGTGGTGCGTGGCCTGACGCGCCTGCTGGCGGAAAGCGACCTCTTCGTGATGCTGGCGGGCGCGGGGCTGCTGACTCAGTTCGGCCTGCAGGCTTTCGTCAACATGGCATCCACCCTGCACCTGATCCCGACCAAGGGGATGACGCTGCCCTTCGTGTCCTATGGCGGGTCTTCCGTGCTCGCCATCGCGATGGGGATGGGGATGCTGATGGCGCTGACGCGGCGGCGTGTCGGTGCGCGTGCCGGCGGCACCGCCGAGGACCATGGCCCCACCCCCGCCCTGGCGGCGGGAGGGACGCGGTGAGGGGCCCGGCCGTGCACCCCATCATCATCGCCGCCGGCGGGACCGGCGGACATCTGTTTCCGGCGGAAGCGCTGGCCGCCGAATTGCTGCGCCGCGGCGAACGCATCGCGCTGATGACCGATGCGCGCTCCGCCGCCTATGACAGCGCGGCCTTCGCCAATGCGGAACGCTTCGTGCTGTCGGGCGCGGGCCTGTCCGGGCGCGGCATCAGTCGCGCGACGCGCGGCGCGATGAAGCTGATGGCCGGCACGCTGCAGGCGCGGCGGCACTTCGCGGCGCTGATGCCCACCGCCGTGGTCGGGTTCGGCGGCTATGCCTCCTTCCCGCCGCTGGCGGCGGCACGGCTGCTGGGCGTGTCGCGGCGGCCGGCGATCGTGCTGCATGAACAGAATGCGGTTTTGGGCCGCGCCAACCGGCTGATGGCGCGCGCGGCCGACCTCCTGGCGCTGTCCTTCGACAACACCACCAACGTGCCGGCCGGCACCAAGGCGACGGTGGTGGGCAATCCGGTGCGGCCAGCGCTCGCGGCACTGGCCGACCAGCCTTATCCGACGCCGCTGGAAGGCGGGGCGCTGCGCCTGCTCGTGACCGGTGGCAGCCAGGGCGCGCGCATCTTCGCCGACATCGTGCCGCCGGCCGTCGCCGCGCTGCCCGAAGCGCTGCGCGCACGGCTGCTGGTGACGCAGCAATGCCGCGCGGAGGACCTCGCGCGCACCGTGACCGCCTATCGCAATGCCGGGGTGGTGGCGGATCTCGCGCCGTTCTTCCCGGACATCGCGGGGCGGCTCGCCACCGCGCATCTGGTGATCGCGCGCGCCGGCGCCTCGACCATCGCGGAGCTGGAATGTGCCGGACGGCCGTCCATCCTGGTGCCGTTGCCATCCGCGATCGACGATCACCAGAGCGCCAATGCGCGTGCGCTGGCTGAAGCCGATGCGGCCTGGGTCTATCCGCAGCCGGCCTTCACGCCGGCGGCGCTGACCGAAAGGCTCACGGCGCTGTTCTCGGTGCCGGAGCGGCTGGTATCCGCCGCGGCCGCCGCTGCCGCCCTCGCCCGCCCGAAGGCGGCGCGGGATCTCGCTGACCAGGTGCTGGCGCTGGCGCGCCGCTCCAAGATGGGGGCCGCCTGATGCGCGCGCTGCCGCTCAATATCGGTCCCATCCATTTCGTCGGCATCGGCGGTATCGGCATGTCCGGCATCGCCGAGGTGCTGCACACGCTGGGCTACCAGGTGCAGGGCAGCGACATCGCCGACAGCACCAATGTGCAGCGCCTGCGCGGCGTCGGCATTCCGGTGGCGGTGGGCCATGACGCCGTGAACCTGGGCGATGCGCAGGTGGTGGTGGTGTCCACCGCCGTGAAGCGCGACAACCCGGAGGTCGCGGCGGCGCGCAAGCGCCTCATTCCCGTGGTGCGCCGGGCCGAGATGCTCGCCGAGCTGATGCGCCTGAAATGGGCCATCGCGATCGGCGGCACGCATGGCAAGACCACGACAACGTCGCTGGTCGCCGCCGTGCTGGAAGCCGCGCGGCTGGACCCGACCGTGATCAATGGCGGCATCATCAACGCCTACGGCACCAACACCCGCATGGGTAGAGGCGACTGGATGGTGGTCGAGGCCGATGAATCCGACGGGTCCTTCCTGAAGCTGCCCGCCGTTGTCGCCGTCGTCACCAACATGGACCCCGAACACCTGGACCATTGGGGCACCGGCGATGCGATGAAGGAGGGCTACGCCCAGTTCGTCGGCAACATCCCCTTCTACGGCTTCGCCGTGCTGTGCATGGACCACCCGGAGGTGCAGGCGATGATCCCGCGCCTGTCGGACCGGCGCATCGTGACCTACGGATTCTCGCCGCAGGCCGATGTGCGGGCGGAGAAGGTGATCACCGACCGCATGGGTGCGACCTTCGAGGTGACGGTGACCGACCGCGCCACCGGACGCGTGCGGAACATGAAGCCGTTCCGCCTGCCGATGCTTGGCCAGCACAACGTGCAGAACGCCCTCGCTGCGGTGGCGATCGCCGTCGAGATGGACGTGGACGAAGCCACGATCCGCACGGCGCTGGCCGGCTTCAAGGGCGTCAAGCGGCGTTTCACCCGCACCGGGGAAGCCGGTGGGATCTCGGTGATCGACGATTACGGGCATCATCCGGTGGAGATCGCCGCGGTGCTGAAGGCCGCGCGCCAGGCCGGGGCGCGGGACGTGATCGCGGTGGTGCAGCCGCACCGCTATTCACGGCTGCAGACCTTGTTCGAGGATTTCTGCGCCTGCATGAACGATGCCGGCACGGTGATCATCGCCGATGTCTATGCCGCCGGTGAACAGCCGATCGAAGGCGTGGACAAGGATGCGCTGGTCGAAGGGCTGCGCGCGCGCGGGCATCGGTCCGTGGTGCCGCTGCCTGGGCCGGATTCGCTGCCGGAGATGATCAACGCCATCGCCCGGTCGGGTGATTATGTCGTGTGCCTGGGCGCGGGCAACATCACCGCCTGGGCGCATGCCCTGCCGGGGCAGTTGCAGGATCTGCAGCAGCGCTCCCGCGGGCGTCTCGCCGGGGCGATGAAGTGAGGCCCGGCATGCAGGCGCACGCCACCCTGCCCCCGCTGCGCGGCCGCGTGCAGCGGGATGCAGCACTGGGCGCGGCGACTTGGTTCCGCGTCGGCGGGCCGGCGGATGTGCTGGTGCGCCCGGCGGATGTCGATGACCTGCTGCTGCTGCTGCGCGACCTGCCCGATGACGTGGCGCTGACGGTGATCGGCGCGGCATCGAACATGATCATCCGCGATGGCGGCGTGGCGGGCGTGGTGGTGCGCCTTGCGCGCGGCTTCGGTGACATCGTGGTGGAAGCGGATGGCATCGTCGCGGGTGCGGCGGCGCTGGACGTGACGGTGGCGGAGACCGCCGCGGCGGGCGCGCTGGGCGGGCTGGAATTCCTGGTCGGCATCCCGGGCACGATCGGTGGCGCGGTGGCGATGAATGCCGGCGCCTACGGCACCGAGGTCAAGGACGTTCTGGACTGGGCGGAGATTGCCACGCCGGGCGGGCTGGTCCGCATGGCCGCCGATGAACTGCACTTCGCCTATCGCCACGCCGCGCTGCCGGCACGGGCCGTCGTCACCCGTGCGCGCTTCCGCGCCGTGCCCGGCGATGCCACGGTCATCGCCACCCGGCTGAACGAGATCCGCGCCGCGCGCGAGGCAACGCAGCCCGTTCGCGCCCGCACCGGCGGTTCCACCTTCAAGAACCCGCCCGGCGCGAAGAAGGCGTGGCAATTGATCGACGAGGCCGGCTGCCGTGGCCTGACGCAAGGCGCTGCGCAGGTCAGCGAGAAGCACTGCAACTTCCTGCTCAATACCGGCGGTGCGACGGCGGCCGAGATCGAGGCGCTGGGCGAGACGGTGCGTGACCGCGTGCGCGCCGCCAGCGGCATCGCGCTCGAATGGGAAATCAAGCGAATCGGGAGGGCGGGATGACGCAGACCGTCGCGGTCCTCTATGGCGGCAAATCGGCGGAGCGCGAGGTCTCGCTCTCCTCCGGCCGCGAATGCATCGTGGCGCTGCGCGATGCCGGCTTCGACGTCGTCCCGATCGAGGTGACCGACGACCTGCCCGCGGTGATCCATGCGCTGACGCATCCGCGCCCGGATGCCGTGTTCAACGCATTGCACGGCCGCTATGGCGAGGATGGCTGCATCCAGGGCGTGCTCGATTGGCTCGGCATTCCCTACACGCATTCGGGGCTGCGTGCCTCGGCGCTGGCCATGGACAAGGCGGCGGCAAAGGCGGTGTTCCGCGCGGCCGGCCTGCCGGTGGTCGAACACAGCCTGGTCACCCGTGATGAACTCGAGGCCGCCGACCCGCTGCCGTTGCCCTATGTGGTGAAGCCGGTGAACGAAGGTTCGTCGGTTGGCGTGCATATCCTGCTCGAAGGCAGCAACCGCCGCGCCGAGATCGCCCGCAACTGGCAGTATGGCGACTACGCCATGGCGGAATCCTACGTCCCGGGGCGCGAATTGACGGTCGGCGTGATGGGCGACCGCGCGCTGGCGGTGACCGACATCATCGCCGATGCCGGCGCCTTCTACGACTATGATTCCAAATACGCCGAAGGCGGGTCGCGCCATGTCGTGCCGGCGCAGATGCCGGCGGATGACTATGCCCGCGCGTTGGATATCGCGCTGCGCGCGCATCAGGCGCTGGGCTGCCGCGGTGCTTCGCGCGCCGACCTGCGCTATGACGAGACCGCCGAGGGCAATCGCCGCCTGGTGCTGCTGGAGGTGAACACCCAGCCCGGGCTGACGCGCACCTCCCTGCTGCCGGAACAGGCCGCCCATTGCGGCATCCCCTTCCCCGCCCTGTGCGCGTGGATGGTGAAGGAGGCACGCCATGGCGCGTGACCCCGCCCGCGCCGCCGCCCGCGAAAGGCTGTCCCGCACGTCGGTCCCGCAGAAGGATCCGACACGGCCATCGCGGCTGCGCATCTGGGTGAAGCGTCGGCGTTCGATGATGCGGCCGGCGCTGTATGGCGCGGCCGCGCTGGGCATGCTCGGTCTGGTGGCGCTGGTCGTGCGCGCGGTCGATCCGGCAGGGCGCGTGCGCTCGGTCGCGGAATCGCTCGGCGGCATGGGCGAAGGGCTGGGTCTTGAGGTGCAGCAGGTCATCCTCGAAGGCCGCCGTAACACGCCCACGGATATGATCCGTGCCGCGCTGGGCGTGTCGCGCGGCGACCCGATGCTGGATTTCTCCCCCGAAGCGGCGCGCGCGCGCATCGAGACCATCGCCTGGGTGCAGACTGCGCATGTGGAACGCCGCCTGCCCGGCACCATCCTGGTGCGCATCGAGGAACGGCGCCCCTTCGCCATCTGGCAGAACAGCGGCCGCTTCGTGATCATCGACCGCGAAGGCCGCGTCGTCGCCACCGATGGCCTCGACCAGTTCGGCCCGCTGCCGCTGCTGGTCGGCACCGGGGCCGACACCATGGGCGCCGGGCTGCACGACATGCTGAAGGCGCAGCCCGAGGTCGCGGACCGCGTGCAGGCGATGGTGCGCATCCATGAACGGCGGTGGAACCTGCGGCTGCACAACGGCGCCGACGTGCTGCTGCCCGAAGGGGCCGAAGCCGCCGCAATTCAGCGCCTGGCGGAGTTGCAGCGGGAGGCACGGCTGCTCGACCGGCCGCTCGCGGCGATCGACCTGCGCCTGCCGGACCGGCTGGTGCTGCGCCCGACACGGCAGGCCGAACCGGCCGAACAACCCGGCCCCCAGCAGGCCAACAGGGCGCGTCGCGGATGAACCAGATGACCCGCCTGCCGCCACCCACCGATTTCGGCACCCCGCAGCGCCGCCGCCGCCATGCGCGCAGCGGCACCTTCGGCGTGATCGACATCGGATCGACCAAGGCGGTCTGCCTGATCGCGCGCATCGAATCGGATGGATCGCCCCGCGTGCTCGGTTTCGGCTGGCAGCGCGGGCGTGGCGTGAAGGGCGGATCGATCGTCGATCTGGAAGAAGCCGAACGCGCCATCCGCGCCGCGGTGGGCCAGGCGGAGGAGATGGCCGATACGCGCATCCCTGGCGCCATCGTGAACCTGTCCTGCGGCCAGCCCGATTCCCGCCAGTTGAACATCCAATGGGGCATCGGCGGCCGCGCGGTCACCGAAGGCGATCTGCGCGCCATCCTGCATGAAGGCCGTCGCCGCACCTCCGAGGAAGGGCGCGAGACGGTGCATGCCATCCCACTCGGCTTCACGGTGGATGCGACGGGCGGCGTGGACGATCCGCGCAGCATGATCTGCGACACGTTGGGCGCGCGGCTGCACATGGTCTCGGCCTCCCAGGCGTCGCTGCGCAATCTTGGCGCCTGCCTGATGCGCTGCGACCTCGAAGTCGAGGAACTCGTCTCCGCGCCCTTCGCCGCCGGCCTCGCCACGCTGGTCGAGGATGAGAAGCAGCTTGGTGCGACCGTGATCGACATGGGCGGCGGCACGACGTCGATCGCCGTGTTCAGCGAAGGTCACCTTGTGCACACCGCGCAGGTCGCGATCGGCGGCATGCAGGTGACCAGCGATCTCGCCTCGGTGATGTCCACACCGGTTGCGCATGCCGAACGCATCAAGACGCTGCATGGCAGCGTGCATGGCGGCGCAGATGACGACCGCGAATACCTGCCGGTGCCGCAGCTTGGCGAGGATGAACACGCCATCGCCCGCGTGCCGCGCACCATGGTCGTGAACATCATCAAGCCACGCATCGAGGAGACCTTCGAGATGGTGCGCGACCGGCTCGACGCCGCCGGCCTGGGCAAGGAAGGCGGATCGCGCGTGGTGTTGACCGGCGGCGGCAGCCAGCTGGTCGGCGTGCGCGAACTCGCGGCCCGCGTGCTGGACCGCCAGGTGCGCGTCGGTCGCCCCTTGCCGGTGCGTGGACTGGCCGAGGCCGCGTCCGGCCCAGCCTTCGCATCGGCCATCGGATTGCTGCTGTGGGGGGCCGGTGAAGGCCGCCCCGTGCTTGACATCGCGCCGGGTCCCGCACGGGCCGGCAGTGGTTTTCGACGTTTCGTCAACTGGATCAAGGACCGCGTGTGAATCTGGCTCTCGCCACGAATCGACGCGATCCCCTAGAGCTTCAACAGGAGGCCCGCCCATGACCCTGAACCTGACCGTGCCGCAGACGCAGCACACGGATTTCAGCCCGCGCATCACGGTCGTCGGTGTCGGCGGCGGTGGTACCAACGCGGTCAACAACATGATCGCGATGGGGCTCGACGGCGTCGAGTTCCTCGTCGCCAACACCGACAGCCAGTCGCTGTTCCATTCGCGTGCCGAACGGCGCGTGCAGCTCGGACCGCATCTCACGCAGGGTCTCGGCGCCGGCGCCAAGCCCGAGATCGGGCGCGCCGCCGCTGAAGAAGCGATGGAAGAACTCGCGCGCCACATCGAAGGCGTGCACATGATCTTCATCACCGCCGGCATGGGCGGCGGCACCGGCACGGGTGCCGCGCCGGTGATCGCGCGCATGGCGCGCGAACGCGGCATCCTGACCGTCGGCGTGGTGACCAAGCCGTTCGACTTTGAAGGGCCGAAGCGGAAGAAATCCGCTGATTCCGGCATTGAGGAACTGCAATCCTTCGTCGATACGCTGATCGTCATCCCGAACCAGAACCTGTTCAGGCTGGCCACCGAACGCACCACCTTCCAGGAAGCGTTCAAGATGGCCGACAACGTCCTGTACATGGGCGTGCGCGGCGTGACCGACCTGATGGTCAATCCGGGCATGGTCAATCTCGACTTCGCCGATATCCGCACCGTGATGGCGGAAATGGGCAAGGCGATGATGGGCACCGGCGAGGCTGATGGCGACGACCGCGCCACCAAGGCCGCCGAAGCCGCCATCAACAACCCGCTGCTCGAGGACATCTCGATGGCGGGCGCCAAGGGCGTTCTGATCAACATCACCGGCGGCCTCGACATGACTCTGTTCGAGGTGGACGCCGCGGCCAACCGCATCCGCAAGGAAGTGGACGAGGACGCCAACATCATCTTCGGCACCTCGGTCGATGAGGACATGAACGGGCGCGTGCGCGTTTCGGTCGTCGCCACCGGGATCGACATGGTGGTGCAGGAAGAAGCCGTGCGGCCGAAGCTGGTGGTCAATGGCGGCCCGGTCTCCGCGGTCGGCAATCAATCCGTGGCGCCGTCCGCCGCGCCGCGTCCCGCCGCCGCGTCCTTCGTGCGTCGCGTGGCCGAGGCTGCGCCGGTCGCGGCCATGCCGGTGATGCGCCAGGCGGTGGTCGATACCTCGGCCGAACCGCAATTCCAGGACGCGCCGCAGGCCGAAGCCGCGCCGCCGGTCGTGCTGGAAGCGGCGCCAGTCACCGTGGCGCAGGCCCCGCAGTACCATGAGGCCACGCCGCAGATGCGCCCGGCCACGGTCGAACCCCAGCGCGGCGCGGGCATTCGCGGCCTGTTCCAAAAGGCGACCGGGCTTGGCGGCATGATGCGGCGCAGCCTGCCCGACGCCGCCAGCGCCCCGATGCAACACCCGGTGGCACCGACGCTGCGCATGGAACCTTCGGTCGGCGCGCCGACCCGCTCGGCACCGCAGCGCCCGGCGCAGCAGCAGGATGAAATGGGCCTCGAGATCCCGACCTTCCTGCGCCGCCAGAGCAACTGATCCGACGACCATCGTGCCGACATCACTCACGCCCCGAAGGCCCGACGGCTTTCGGGGCGTGGTTTTTGTTCAGCCTTGTTCACGCGCCTGATGGTAACACGCCCCATTTTTGCCCTATTGCGCGCCGCACCAATTCAATAAAATCAATGGCTTGTAGCGTAATATAGAGAAACAAGGCTTGAATGGCATCCCGCACCGCACAGTGCTTTTGTAACCCTGGGTGTTAACCCTTGCCTCCACCCGGTCCCGATCGGGTCGCCGAGGCAACGGTCTCTCCCGCGAAAGGTTACGGGGTTTATGGACGGTTTCATTTCGGTCGAGACGGGGCGGCGCAGGACTCTGAAGGCACCCATCGGGTGCGTCGGCGTCGGCCTGCATTCCGGCCTCCGCGCCACCGTCACGCTGCGCCCCGCCGCCGCGGGCACCGGGATCTTGTTCCGTCGCACCGACCTCGGCGGGATCGAGATCCCCGCGCTGTTCGACCGCGTGGTCGATACGCGCCTGTGCACCGCGCTCGGCGAAGGCGAGGCCCGCATCTCGACCATCGAGCACGTGATGGCAGCGCTCGCCGGCTGCGGCATCGACGACGCGATCGTCGAGGTCGATGGCCCCGAAGTCCCGATCATGGACGGTTCGGCCGCGCCCTTCGTCTTCCTGATCGATTGCGCCGGCATCGCCACCACCGCCGCGCCGCGCGCGGTGATCGAGGTGCTGCGCCCGATCCGTGTCGAGGAAGCGAACGGCGCCTTCGCCGAGTTGCTCCCCGGCCGTGAATCCGCCTTCGATGCGGCGCTGGAGATCGACTTCCCCAACACCGCCATCGGCCGCCAGGACGTGTCCATGCGGATCTCCGAGCGCAGCTTCCGCGAGGGGCTGGCCGATGCCCGCACCTTCACCCTGGCCGAGGACGTGGCCCGCCTGCGTGCCGTCGGGCTTGCCCAGGGTGGCAGCCTGGCGAATGCGGTGGTCGTGGATGGTCCGCTGGTGCTCAATCCGGGCGGGCTGCGCCGTCCTGACGAATTCGTGCGCCACAAGCTGCTCGACGTGGTGGGGGATCTGGCGCTCGCCGGCGCCCCGCTGCGTGCCCGCTTCCGCGGCAGCCGGTCGGGCCATGCGCTGAACAATCGCCTGTTGCGGGCGCTGTTCGCCGATGCCTCGGCCTGGCGTTTCGCGGGTCTCGCGGCCTTCTCCGAAGGTGTGTCGGCGACCCCGATGCGCGCCGCTGCTGCCCCGGCCATCGCCTGATCGAACCCGGCGACTTGGCGCGCCCGGCCAACCGCATGATATAGAGCGGCGCGATATCATGGCTGCCGAAATGCTCCGTCGAGTCCTGCCTGTCCTTTTCGTTGTGCTCCTGGCCGCCTGCAGCGGAAGCAACCGCTTCCAGCAAGGCACCGGGGCGGACCCATCGCTGTCGCCCAACACGGCGCCGGCCGATGCCGCCGACCAGTCGCCCGAGGCGCTGTACGCCGCCGGCATGCAGGAACTGCGCGCCAACCGCTTCCAGCGCGCCGTCGATCTGTTCGACGCGGTGGAACGCGAGCACCCGTATTCCACCTGGGCCACCAATGCCAAGCTGATGGCGGCCTATACGGATTACCAGCGCAATCGCTATACCGAGGCGATCGGCGCGCTGGACCGCTTCATCCAGCTGCACCCGGCGCATCGCGACATCGCGTATGCCTATTACTTGCGCGCGCTGTCCCAGTACGAACAGATCAACGATTCGCAGCGGGACCAGCAGCAGACCATCACGGCCATGACGTCGCTGCAGGAACTCGTGAACCGGTTCCCCGACACCGCCTATGCCCGCGATGCGCGCTTGAAGATGGACCTGGCGAGGGACCACCTGGCGGGCCGCGAGATGCATGTCGGGCGCTGGTACCAGCGCCAGGGGTTGTCCACCGCCGCGATCGGCCGCTTCCGCCGCGTGGTCGATGAATACCAGACCACCAACCACGTCCCCGAGGCGCTGCACCGCCTGACCGAGATCTACATCTCGCTGGGCCTGACCGATGAAGCGCGGCGCACCGCCTCGGTGCTCGGTCACAATTACCCGGGCAGCCCGTGGTACCAGGATTCCTACGCCCTGCTGGTCGAAGGGGCGTCGCCGGCCAGCCAGGACCGCCCCGGCTTCGTGACCCGCTCGCTCAACTGGCTGTTCTGAGCAGAGGCACGGACCCGCCGTGCTCTCCAGCCTCGCCATCCGCGACGTGGTGCTGATTGAGCGCCTGGACCTCGCCTTCGGTCCGGGCCTCACCGCACTGACCGGTGAGACCGGGGCGGGCAAGTCGATCCTGCTGGACAGCCTCGGGCTCGCCCTGGGGGGGCGCGCTGAATCGGGCATGGTGCGCGCCGGCCAGACACAGGCATCCGTCGCCGCCGCTTTCCACCCGCCCGCCGGCCACCCCGCCTTCGACATGCTGCGCGAACAGGGGATCGAACCCGAGGACGACCTGGTGCTGCGCCGCGTGGTGCAGGCCGATGGCCGGTCGCGTGCCTTCGTCAACGACCAGCCGGTCGGGGTCGCGCTGCTGCGCCGGCTCGGTGCGCTGCTGGTCGAAATCCAGGGCCAGCATGATCAGGTGGGCCTCGCCGACCCCGCCACCCATGCCGGCCTGCTCGATGCCTTCGGCGCCCTCGAACCGTATCGTTCCGGCACAGCAGAGGCCTGGTCCGCCTGGCGCACCGCGACGAAACGGCTGAAGGAGGCGCGCGAGGCGATCGCCGCCGCGCAGCGGGAGGAGGAATGGCTCCGCCACGCCGTCGCCGAATTGAAGGAGCTGAACCCCGAGGAAGGCGAGGACGAGCGCCTCGCCGCCGAGCGCCAGCGCCTCCAGCAAGGTGAACGCCGGGCCGAGGCGATCGCCACCGCCATCGGGGAACTCACTCCGCGCGACCGCCGCGCCGCCTCGCCTGCCCGCGCCTTGCGCGAGGCCGCGCGCGCCCTGGAACGCCTGCCGCCACCGAATGAGGAAGCGCAGCCCGCCCTGGTGGCGCTTGCCGCTGCGCAGGACGCCCTGGCCGAGGCCGAGGGCGCGCTGTCACGCCTGTTGCAGGAAGGCGGCCCCGATCCGCGTCGGCTGGAAGTGGTGGAGGAACGCCTGTTCGCCCTGCGCGCCGCGGCGCGCAAGCATTCCGTCACCGTCGTGGACCTGCCCGCGCTCGCCACCGACCTGCGCGCCCGGCTCGAAGCCCTCGACGCCGGGTCCGGCCGCGTTGCCGCGCTGGAACGCGACGAGGTCGCGTCGCGCAAGGCGTATCTCGCCGCCGGGGCTGCCCTCACCGAGGCCCGGCGCGAAGCCGCCGGCCGGCTGGAACAGGCGGCGGCCCAGGAACTGCCGCCGCTGAAACTCGACCGCGCACGGCTTGCCATCGACATCGGGGCCCGCGACGAAGCCGCATGGGGGCCGGATGGGCAGGACCGGATCGCCTTCCTCGTCTCGACCAACCCAGGCCAGACGCCGGGGCAATTGGCCAAGATCGCCTCGGGCGGTGAATTGTCGCGGCTGATGCTGGCGTTGAAAGTCGTCCTCGCGCGCGGGTCGCCAGTGCCCACGCTGGTGTTCGACGAAGTGGATTCCGGCATCGGCGGCGCCACCGCGGCCGCCGTCGGGGAACGCCTGGCCCGCGTGGCGGAACGGCTGCAGGTGCTGGTCGTCACGCATTCACCGCAGGTTGCCGCGCGCGGGGCCGCGCATCTGCGCGTCGCCAAACAGGTCAGGGGCGGACGGGCGGAGACGCGCGTGGAAGCGCTGCCGGATGCGGAAAGGCGCGAAGAACTGGCGCGGATGCTGGCGGGCGAGCGCGTGACGGATGCCGCGCGCGCGGCGGCGGAATCGCTGCTGGCGGGGACGCGGTGACGGGCGCTCACGTCCCGTGCGACGGGGTGCTCGGAGAAGGGTCTCGCCCCTCCCCGAACCTCTCCCCACCAAAGGCCTAAGGGCCTCTGGACACCTCGACTTGGTGCTGAGCCGGCAAGCCCGCTGCCCAACCGTCCTTTGTGATGGTTTCCAAAGGCCTTAAGCCTTTGGTGGGAAGAGCCCGAGAGGGGCAAAGCCCTTCTCGGTCCCCCCGTGAAGCCCGGACCCTACGCCGGCGCCGTCTCCGACGGCGGGTAGTTCAGTTCCACCGCCACCCCGTCGGGGTCATGCAGGAACAGCTGCGTCTGCCGGTCGCGCGGAATCACGCGCTCCTCGAAGGTCACGCCGCTCTTCGTCAACCGATCGCGCATCTCCGCAAGGCCGGTGCAGGAAAACGCGATGTGATCGAGCAGCCCGGTCGGGCCCACGACGCGTTCCGGCCAGCCGGCCTCCCGCTGCGGGCGCGGACCGATCAGGTGCACGGTCGGGTTGCCGCCGCAATACAGCCAGTAGCCTTCGAAGCCGAGTGGCGGGCGGTAACCATCCTCCAGCCCCAGCAGGTTGACGTAGAAATCCCGCGTCTTCGTCAGATCGACGGGGCGGATGGTATAGTGGTTCAGGCCTTCGAGCGGCATGGTCCGGTCTCCGTCAGAGGAAGCGTGGATGTGGCGTGAGGCCCATCAGATGCTGGCCCACGGTCTCGAAATGGGTGCGGCGCGCCTGGATCTGCTGCGTCACCGCATGGATGTCGCGGAAGCGGCGCTCGAAGGGCTGGCTTTCGAAGATGGCGGTGGCACCCGCCTCGGCCCAGGCGAAGTCCGCGACCTCCTTGGCCTGGTGGGTGGCGAAGGTGCTGGCGAGGCGGATCGCCACCTTCTGGTCGGTGCCCATCGGCTGGCCGGCGGCGAGGCTGTCCCAGGTTTCGCGCAGAGCGGTGTGCAGCCCCGCACGGGCGGCGCGCCAGCGACCCTCGGCCTCGGCCAGGCCGCTTTGCAGCACCGGGCTGTCGCGCAACATGCGCGTTGTGGACCACGGCGTCTTCGCGCTCGCCAAGGTGACGAAATTGTCGAGCATGCCGCGCGCGATGCCGAGCGCCACCGATGCGAAGCCTGATGCGTAGAGATGCGTCGTGGTGAATTTGTACAGCAGCCCATGGCCTTGCGGGCGGCGTTCCTCATCGCGATCGCGTCGCACGGTGAAGGCTTCGGGCACGAACAGGTCGGTGACGCTGTAGGTGTCGCTGCCGGTGCCGCGCAGGCCCATCACCTGCCAGTTCTCCGTCATGGTGATGGCATCGCGCGCGAACAGCATAGTGCGTTCATACGGGCTGCCATCGGCATTGGCGCGCATCGTGCCGTCGCGATCCTTCACGCGACAATGGCCGCCCAGCCAGGTGGCGTGGCGACCGCCGCTGGCGAATTGCCAGGTGCCGGTCACACGGTATCCGCCATCGACAACCTCGGCGATCTGGTTTGGCCCAGCGGCGCCCCAGGCGAGCGACGCATTCGCCGGCCCCCAGATGATCCGCGCCACCTCCGGCGCGACATAGGCCGCCGCCATCGAACAACCCGATGCCTGGCTGATGCACCAGGCGGTGGAGGCATCGGCGCGGGCGATCACCTCCAACATCCGGCAATAGGTTTCGGGCGTCGCTTCGTCGCCGCCAATCGTGCGCGGCAGCAGCGCGCGCACCAGCCGCGCGTCATGGATCGCCGCCAGCAATTCGGCGGGCAATTCGCGGTCGCGTTCGATGCGCGGCGCCGCCGCTTCAATCAGCGGTGCAACCGCGCGTGCGCGCGTCACCGGATCATCTGCGTGCGGTGTCGAGAGCACGTATTGGCTCGCTGCGCTCATGTCACCGTTTCCCCTGGACGATCTTGTCGATCTTCTGCGCCGCAAATGTTGCGCGGCGTCCTTGGCCCCGTCAATCGACGGCTTGACGCACGGGCGGGCGAATGGCCCGATCCGCCCATCAATGCCAGCGGGCGAACCGATGGCGACGGGAGTGAAGACATGTCCATCACGATCTCGCGCCGATCGGCGCTGGCCTTGCCCGCCATGGCCCTCACTGCGCCAGCGCTGGCGCAGCCCGCCTGGCCGAGCCGCGCCATCCGCATCGTCGTGCCCAGCGCGGCCGGCGGCTATGACACATATGCGCGATTGATGGCGCCACGCTTCTCCGAACTGCTCGGCCAGCCGGTGGTGATCGACAACAAGCCAGGTGCCAACGGCATCATCGGCATGACGGATGTGCAGCGCAGCCCCGCCGACGGCCATGTGCTGCTGTTCGCGCATATCGGCGCCATCGCCGTCAACACCGCGATCTATCGCAACATGCCGCTCGATCCGGTGGAGGATCTCGCACCCATCGCGGTCGCCGTCGCCTCGCCGATGGTGTGGGTGGTGAACCCAGCCTCGCCGTTCCAGGACATGCGCGGGTTGATCACGCGCGTGCAGGCCGAACCGGACCGTTGGAACTACGCCAATCCGAGTTCCGGGTCGATCAACCATCTGTTGGTCGAGGATTTCAAGCTGCGCCACCGGCTGGTGATGCCGGGCGTGCCGTATCGCGGCACGCCGCAGGCGCAGATGGACGTGGTGTCGGGCCAGGTGCCGATCATGGTGGACAGCGTCGGCGCAGGGTGGGGGCATATCTCGGCGGGCCGCGTGCGCCCGCTGGCCGTCACGGGCGCCGAACGATCCGAACGCATGCCCGATGTGCCGACCATGGTGGAGCTGGGCCTCGACCCGCAGCCCGTGGTCGCCTGGTACGCCTTCATGGCGCCGAAGGCGACGCCGCCCGCGGTGATCCGGCGCGTCAACGAGGCGGCGAACCAGATCCTGCGCGAGGAGGCGATCGTCACCCGCTTCCGCGAACTGGGGGCTTCGCCGCGCATCACCTCCCCCGACGAGACGCTGACCTTCATGCGGGCGGAACGCGAGAAGTGGGGCGCTGTGGCGCGCGCCGGGAACATCATGGTGGAGTGACGCCCCGGCGCGCCCTGCCGCCATGACGCGGCGGGGCAGGTCCGGTATAGAACCACCCGTGTCCACGCCCCCGCCCTGCCCCGACACGCCGCCCGCGCGGGAGGTCCGCATCAGGCCGGCGGCTGCGCCGGATGCGGCGGCGCTGACCCTGCTGATCGCCGCGCTCAACCGGGCCGAGGAGAATCCCAGCCTGGCCACCGCGGACGCCCTGCTGCGCGACCTGCTGGGCCAGGCCATCGTCATCGTCGCCGAGGCCGGTGGCGGCGCGCTGGTCGGCTATGCCACGGGGCACCCGACCTATGAGACGGGCCATGCCGAGAAGGGCGTGTATGTCGGCGACCTGTTCGTGGTGCCTGACCATCGACGGCAGGGCATCGCGCGGGCGATGCTCGCCGCCATGGCGCGCGCGGGCCATGCGCAGGGTGCGCGCCATCTGTGGCTGACGGCGCGGGACACCAACGCGGCGGCGCATGCCTTCTATCGCCGCCTCGGCAGCAGGGGGGAACGCGTCATGGCCTTCGCCGTGGTGCAGCAGGATTTCCTCAACCTGGCGGCGGAGTTTCCACGATGATCCGATCCGCTCGCGCCGAGGATGCCCGCGAGGTCGCCGCGCTGTGCAACGCCATCAACAGCCTGGATGGTTCGCCGCCACTGGTGACCATGACGGCGGCGCATGTGGTGCAGCACCTGCTCGGCCCCAGCCCCTGGTCGGTCCTGCGCGTCGCGGAAATCGACGGCGTCGTCGCCGGCTTCATCACTGCCAGCCCCGCCTATGATTCCGCACGCGCGGCCGGCTGCTACATCATCGTCGACCTGTATGTCCGGCCGGATTACCGCCGCCGCGGCATCGCCCGCGCCTTGATGGCCGCGATCGCCGCCGAGGGCCGCCGCCAGGGCGCGGGTTGCCTGTGGTGGGGCGTGGATGACGGCGACGACGAGGCGAGCGCGTTCTACACCGCCCTGGGCGCCGCGGTGGAAGAACACTTCACCGGCCGCATCCTGGTCGGCGTCCCCTTCGACACCCTCGCCGCCGAGGCCGAGACATGAACACACTGCGCCCGCGCGACGTCGCATCCCTGACCGAGGCCGAGGCGGCCGAGGAACTCGAGGCCCTCGCCGCCGAGATCGCGCATCACGACGCGCTGTATCACGGCAAGGATGCGCCGGAGATCAGCGATGCCGACTACGACACGCTGGTGCGCCGCAACCGCGCCATCGAGGCGCAATTCCCGGCGCTTATCCGTATGGACAGCCCATCGCGCCGCGTCGGTGCCGCCACCGCGGAAGGCTTCGCCAAGTCCCGCCATGGCGAGCCGATGCTGTCGCTGAACAACGTGTTCTCGGACGCCGAATTCGCCGAGTTCTGCGCGTCGATCCGCCGCTTCCTGCGCGTGCCCGCGGAGGAAGCGCTGCGCTTCGTGGCCGAGCCCAAGATCGATGGGTTGTCGATCAACCTGCTTTATGAGGATGGCGCCTTCATCCGGGGTGTCACGCGTGGCGACGGCAACGAAGGCGAGGACGTCACCGCGAATCTGCTGACCATGCCGTCCATCCCGCGCCGCCTGCACGCGCCCTTCCCCGCGCGCATCGAAATCCGCGGGGAGGTGTTCATGGACAAGGCCGACTTCCTCGCCTTCCGTGCGACGCAGGAACAGGCGCTGGCGGATCGGGAAGCGCGCCGCGCACAGGGCGGCAGGCTGGGCGATGCGGTCATCGTGCCGGTGAACCCCCGCAATGCGGCGGCGGGATCGGTGCGGCAGCTCAACCCACGCATCACGGCATCGCGGCCGCTGAAGCTGTTCGCCTATGCGATGGGTGCGGCGAGCGAGCCGCCCGCCGAGAGCCATCACGCGTTCCTGCAACACCTGGAACGCTGGGGCTTCACGGTCAATCCGCTGTCGGAGCTTCTGGATAGCGAGACCGAGGCCGAGGCGTTCCAGCGCGGCATGGGCGACCAACGCGCGTCGCTGCCCTATGACATCGACGGCGTGGTCTACAAACTCGACCGGCTGGATTGGCAGCGCCGCCTGGGTTTCGTCGGCCGCGCGCCGCGCTGGGCCGTCGCGTGGAAATTCCCCGCCGAACAGGCCACCACCGTGTTGCAGGCCATCGAGATCCAGGTCGGCCGCACCGGGGCGCTGACGCCGCGCGCGGTGATGCAGCCGGTCACGGTGGGCGGCGTCGTGGTGCGCCACGCGACGCTGCACAATGAGGATGAGATCGCGCGCAAGGACATCCGCATCGGCGACACCGTCATCCTGCAACGCGCGGGAGACGTGATCCCGCAGATCCTCGGCGTGGTGCTCGACAAGCGCCCGGCGGATGCGGTGCCCTACGCCTTCCCCACCGTCTGCCCGGTCTGCGGCAGCCACGCGATCCGCGATGGCGAGGATGTGGTGCGCCGCTGTACCGGCGGCCTTGTCTGTCCCGCCCAGGCGGTCGAGCGCCTCAAGCACTTCGCATCGCGTCGCGCGATGGATATCGAAGGGCTCGGCGAGGAGAATATCCAGAAGCTGTTTGACGAGGGTCTGGTGAAAAGCCCCGCCGACGTGTTCCGCCTGGCGCAGCACGCCGACCGGATGCGGCAATGGGAAGGCTGGGGCGCGCGGTCGAAGAAGGCGGATGACGCGCGCAAGGTGACCAAGCTGCTCGATGCCATCGAGGCACGGCGCCATGTCCCGCTGGAACGCTTCATCTTCGCGCTGGGCATCCGCCGCATCGGGGAACAGAACGCCAAGCTGCTGGCCCGCCATTATCACAGCTTCGAGGAGTGGCGCGCGAAGATGATCGACGCGCATGTGATCGGTTCCGAGGCGCGCGAGGAACTCGGTTCCATCCAGGGCATCGGCCCGGCGATCGCCGAGGAGCTTGTCGAGTTCTTCGCGGAACCGCGCGCGCTCGCGGCGCTCGATGATCTCGCGAAGGAAGCGCCCCCCCTGCCCGCCGAGGCCGTGTCCGCCGCCGACAGCCCCTTCGCCGGCAAGACGGTGGTCTTCACCGGCACGCTGGAGACGCTCACCCGCGACGAGGCGGAAGCGCAGGCCGAGCGGCTCGGCGCGAAGGTCACGAAATCGGTATCGAAGAAGACCGACTTCGTCGTGGTCGGCACCGATGCGGGGTCGAAGGCGACCAAGGCGGCAGAGCTTGGCCTGCGCGTGATCACCGAGGCCGAGTATCGCGACCTGGCGGGCCTGGGGTGATCGATCGCAGTTGCACCGGCCGGGCCGTGTTCGATGCGTGTGGGTCCCAAGATTGGAGGGGCGCTGCCCCTCCAAACCACCCCGCCAGGGACCAACGGGTCCCTGGACCGCGGGATCTTGGCGCTTGTCACGCGGGGGCGTTCCTTACCGGTCAAATGCCAAAAAGGGGGCATTCAGCTTGGTACCGACCGACGGCGTTCAGCACCAAAAATTGAGGTTTCCAAAGGCCTTAAGCCTTTGGTGGGGTGAGGTTCGGAGAGGGGCGACGCCCCTCTCCAAGGAGCACCATCGCCATATTCGCGCGCATGGGGCAGAGCCCCTCTCGGTCGCACTGGCCAGCGATCGGCCCACCCACATACGCGACGCTGCGCGGATCGGGAGATGGCGCGCGACCGCGACACACGCCCCGGCCTTGCCCTTCGGCCGCCCAGGTCCAACCTGACGGTGGTCATCACACGACCGGAGGTTCCATGACCGACAAGATCGACGCCAAGTTCACCGCCCACGCCACTGCCACTGGTGGCCGCAACGGCCACACCGCCTCCGATGACGGGCTGATCTCCGTGGACCTGTCCGTGCCCAAGGCGATGGGCGGCCCCGGCAAGCCCAACACCGCCACGCCCGAACACCTGTTCGCCGCCGGCTATGCCGCCTGCTTCGGTGGCGCGCTCGACTTCATCGGCAAGCAGCACAAGGTGAATGCGGCCGGTGCGTCGATCACCGCCGCCGTGTCGATCGGCCCGCGCGAAGGCGGCGGCTTCGGCCTTGCCGTAACTTTGAAGGTGGAGGACGCCTCGGTGCCCCAGGCGACGCTCGAGGCCCTGGCGAAGGAAGCGCATGAGAAAATCTGTCCCTATTCCCACGCCACGCGCGGCAATGTGGATGTGACGCTGGCCGTCCACGGCGGCTGACCGCGTCCATCAACGCGCCTGATGGACCCCATCAGGCCAATGCGTTGGACGAATAGGGCATGGGTGGTGCAATCATCCGCCCATGCCCGTCGATCCCCATCTGCTGTCCGGCTACCTGCTCGCCTGCCTCGTGCTTGTGCTGACGCCGGGGCCCGACATGGCCTTCGTGCTCGCGCAGACCATCTCCGGTGGCGCGCGCAGGGGTTGGGCGGCGACGCTGGGCGTCTTTACGGGCGCGGCGGTTCATATCCTGGCGGCCGCCGCCGGCGTGGCGGCGCTGGTTGCCGCGAATCCCACGCTGTTCACCGCGCTGCGGGTGATCGGCGCGCTGTACCTGCTGTGGCTCGGCGTCCATGCGATCCGGGCCGCCTTGCGCGGACAAGGCGGGCTGGGCGATGGCGGTGCGCCGAGCGCATCGATGTTCGCCGCGTGGCGCCAGGGCTTCCTGACCAACCTGCTGAACCCGAAGGTCGGTTTGTTCTTCCTCGCCTTCGTGCCGCTGTTCGTGGACCCGGCGCGCAGCGCGCCATGGGTGCAGATGCTGGTCCTGGGGCCGTTGCTGCCGCTGATGTCCGTCCCGTTCTTCGCGGTGCTGATCGCAGGTGCGGCGCGCATCACCGCGCGGCTGCGCACCTCTTCCGCCGGGCGCTGGCTGGATGGGGCGGCCGGAACCCTGTTCCTCGGCCTGGGGTTCAGGATGCTGCTGGGGGCGCCGCGATGACACGCCGGCGTCCTGCCCCACCGGTGAGTAACCATCGCTGCTGACCCGTCAGCCGCCGAACAGCGCATCCAGTCCCGCCCGCATCAGTGCCACCGGATCGCGCCCCGGCCCGCGGCTGACGCTCGCGATATGGCTGCCCGGCAGCACGACATGGCGGGCGCCATCGATCAGCGCGCTGTTCACGGGCACCAGCCCGTCATTCGGGCCATAGCCCCGCTTTTCCATCCATTGCGCAGCCGCCAGGTGCAGGCGTTCACGCCCACGCGCCTTGCCCTCCTCCAGCGCGGTGGCGAGACAAGCGACCGGCAGTGCGGCGAGCAGGCGGCGGATCGGCGCCTCGGCCGCCGCCATCCATGACCGCCGCGCCGAAGTCGTCAGGTCGCGCACGCCTTGTTCGGACCCGATCCGCAGGAGTTTCGCCAGCCCGCCGGCCGCCGCTTCCAGCGGCTTGGCACCGGACACGACATCCGCGACCGGGCTGCCATAGAAGGGCGACTGCATTGCAAGGAACCCTACGCAGCGCGCCTGCGCGGCAGGGTCCAGCAGGGCCGCCAGCGCTTCCAACCCGCCCTTGCTGTGCGCGATCACCAAGGCGGGCGCCGGGTCGGCCAGGATCTCGACGCGCAGCCGCGCGGCATTGGCGGACACCGATTCCGCTGTCCGCAGCTTGACCACGGACACCACGGCGCTCTGGTCGCGCAACCAGTTCGCCAAGGGCTGCATGTATTCCAGGCCGAAAGGGTGCAGCACGACCGCGACCTCGCCCAGAAGCCCATAGACGAGCAGGACTCGCTGCCCGCTCAGCTGCGGCACTTCACTCGCGCTCTGCATCGAGGCGATAGGCGATGCCACCCTTCTCCGAAACCAGCCGCGCCGCCGCCCGTCCATCTCCGCTGCGTTCGAGCACCAGCAGGAACGGATCGTCCGGGTCGGCCGAGATCCGCAGCAGCACCGCCAATGCCCCCGGCCCCGCCGCCGTCGCCAGGCCGGTCCCATGCGCGGCCACCCACTCGCAGGGGCCGGCATTGGGGTCCTCGCAGATGCCCCGATCGGCCACCCACTGGACCTCGACCGGCCCCGCAGGGTCATGGATCACATGCAGGCGCAGCGTCGCCGCCCCGCCGCGGGTGCGAATGCGCGGGTCGTCGCGCAGCAACGCCCAATTGCCCTGCCATGGTCCGGGGGCTGTCTCGGCCGCGCGTTCGCGCGCCGATTGACCGGCATCGCCGGACTGCCCCAGCGCTGGCAGCGCCAAGGACGTGGACAGCATGGCGGCGGCAAAGGCGCGCCTCACCGCGGCGTCTCCAGCGCGCCGAGACCCTGGTGGGTCCAGGTGACCGATTCGCAGCGCCGCACGCAGGTCATCCGCGTCACCTGCAACCGCACCTGGTCGCAGGCTGCGCCATAGGTGCCGGCGGTGCTCCATTCCTTCGCCTCGCCTGGCTCGACACCGGAGAGCGGAATCGTCGTCAGCGGCATGCGCAGCGGCGAACCTGAACGCAGGTCGGTCGCCGCGACCTCCGCCACGAAGGTGCCGAGCCGCGTCGTCCCGACATTGCGAAGCCTGAACACCATGGCGCAATACGGCGAAGCGCCACCGCTGTCGGTGGTCGCGGCCACCTGCACCTCGGCGCGGTTCATCGCACGCGTCTGCGCCTGCGCCTGCGCGGCGAGTGGGATTCCGCCCGCCAATGCCATGCCCAAAACCAACTTCGCGTATTGCATCATCTGTCCGGCTTCCCCTTTCCGCGGACCGGCCGCAGCCGGTCGCACCAGGGTATGGAGGCGGGCCGCGCCGTCACGGATGCATTTCATGGCATGGTTCACAGCGGCGCGCAGGCCCGTCCGAGCCAAGCCGCCGTGGCTCCATCGACCAGCGGTGCGACCTCCGCCAGCACACGCGCGTGATAGGCATCGAGCCAGTCGCGTTCGGCCAGGGTCAACAACGTTGGGTCGATCAATGCCCGATCGAAGGGTGCCAGCGTCAGCGTCTCGAACGCCAGGAAGGGGCGGCTCGCCTGGGGCAGGTCGGCGGGTACCACCAGCAACAGGTTCTCCAGCCGGATGCCGTATTGGCCGGTCGCGTAGAAGCCCGGCTCGTCGGACAGGATCATCCCTTCGCGCAGCGGCACGACCTTCGCGGCACGGCTGAAGGCGACCGGGCCTTCATGCACGGACAGGAAGGATCCGACGCCATGGCCGGTGCCATGGTCGTAGTCCAGGCCGGCATCCCACAGGGGTCGCCGCGCCAGGGCATCCAGATGCGGCCCGGCGACACCGGCCGGGAAGCGCGCCGTCGCCAGCGCGATGTGGCCGCGCAGCACTCGCGTGACGCGGTCCCTGACCACGGCCGGCGCCTCGCCCGGACCGGTCCACAAGGTGCGGGTGATATCCGTCGTGCCATCGAGGTACTGCCCGCCGGAATCGATCAGATACACCTCATCGGGCGCAATGCGGCGGTCGGTTTCGGGCGTCACGCGATAATGCACGATGGCGCCATGTTCCCCCGCGCCGGAAATCGCCGGGAAGGATTCCCCGCGGAACCGGTCGACCTCCCTACGGAAGGCCAGCAACTGGGCGGCGGCAGAGATCTCGGTCAGGCCGCCCTTGGGTGCCTCGGAGGCGAACCAGGCCAGGAAACGCGCCATCGCCGCGGCGTCACGCCGGTGCGCGGCCCGCGCGCCCTCCCGCTCCGTGGCGTTCTTGCAGGCGCGCGGCAGGCGGCAGGGGTCCTCGCCGGGGACGATCACTGCGCCCGCCTGCGTCAGCCGGTCGGTGAACCAGGCGGGGGTCGCATCGGGGTCGACCCGCACGCGCTGGCCGCGCAGAGCATCCAGCGCCTGGGGCAATTCGTCCCGTGGACGCACCACCACCTGGTTGCCCAGATGCATGCGGGTCTCCGCCGGCACCTTCTCCGGCGCCATGAACAGCTCGACCCGCGCATCCGCATGCAGCACCGCGACGCCGAGGGCGAGCGGCGTATGGGCGAGGTCGCCGCCGCGGATGTTCAACAGCCAGGCCGCCGAATGCGGATCGGCGAGCACCACCGCCGCCTCACCCGCATCGCGCAGCGCGGCGGCGGCGGCGGCGCGCTTGTCGGCCGACGATGTACCAGCGAGGTCGATCCCGTGCGGCATCGCCTGGGCCATCGGCGCGGCGGGCCGATCGGCCCAGACGGCATCGACCGGATTGGCGGCCAGGGGCACGAGCGTCACCCCCGGCACCGCCAGGCGCTCGATCGCGGGCAAGGCATGAAGCCAGGGGTCGTAGCCGATGGACAGGCCCTGGGCGTTCGCCGTCAGCCATTCGGCCGCGGGTTCGTCCATGATGTGGCGGCATTCCCACAAGTCGGGGTCGGTCTGGTCGCGCAGTTGCAGCGTGTATCGCCCATCGGTGAACACAGCGGCGCGGTCCCGCAGCACGATGGCCATGCCGGCTGACCCGGTGAAGCCAGTCAGCCAGGCCAGCCGTTCACCCGAAGGCGGGACATATTCGCCCAGATGCTCGTCGGATCGGGGGATAATGAAGCCCTGCACGCCGGCCTGGGCGAGGCGGGCGCGGAGCGCGGACAGACGTTCGATCGGCGACAGGGTTGTGATCCTCGTTACCGCATTGTTGCATGTATCCACAGGAAGCCACGCAGCTGGAGCATATCTCCGTCGTGACATTCACGCATCACCTGTGGCCGGCTTGCACCTAAGTTACACCCTCGGAAGGAAGACGACCCGACGGACCGGGCGCCATCCAGACCAAGGACACTTATCATGGACGACCGTTTCACCAAGGCCGAGGCCGCCCTTTTGCTGCCCAACAGCACCGCCGCATCGCGCCGGGAAACCGACGCCGAGGCGATCCGCCTCGCCGCCATCGCGGCGCGCGACGAAGCTGTGGCTTCCTGGTTCCTCGGTGGGCTGCGGGGCGCGATCAGGCTCCTCGCCTCCCTGCCGCAGCGCTTCGCCACCTACAACGCCCTGCGCGCGCTGTCGGATCGTGAACTGCGCGACATCGGCATGAACCGCCACGACATCACCCGCGTGTTCGACCCGGCGTTCACGCCGCGCCCGGCCAACGACACGGCGCAGGCGGCGACCGCCCGCGTCGCCTGAAGGTACTTTGTGGCCTCTGGCGCCGGCGCGGCCATCCGGCCGCTTGGCTCGCCCGCCATGCGTTTCTGCGCAAGGCTCGACTGACGTTCAGTGCGCGATCGTGCTTTGCGCCCCCGAATCAGGGTGTGCCCGCGATCCGTCCTTTGGCTGCATCTGAACGGGGCGCGTCGTTTCGTGGCGCCGCCCGGTCGGGCAGGAGCCCAAAGGCCGGCTCCGCGCGGGTTCGCTCCACTGACCCGCTTGCTTCATGGCAAGGCCGCTTGGCGGCGCGGCAACCATGCCCTCCGCAATGCGCCGGGTGCTGAGCCGGGCGCGGCGTCTGGCCACGGCCTGATCGAGGGGCCGTCGGCCCCCTGCACCGCGGGGGACTGCGCCAATCGGGCCACAGGCTGCTAGGCTCCGGACAAAGGACCCGGAAGGACGCCAACCATGCATCTCGGCCTGTTCATGATGCCGCTGCATCCGCCACACCGGCCGCTGCACGAGACCTTGGCCGAGAACACCGAGAAATCGCTGCTCGCCGACCGGCTCGGCTTCGATGAGCTGTGGGTGGGGGAACATTTCTCGGCCAGTTCGGAACCCATCCCCTCCCCGCTGATGTTCATGGCGGGGCTGGTGCATCGCACCCGGCTGACCTTCGGAACCGGCGTGGTGAACCTGCCCAACCACCACCCGGCGATCGTCGCGGCCGAGGTCGCGCAGTTTGACCACATGTCCGGCGGGCGGTTGCTGTTCGGCATCGGGCCCGGCGGGTTGCCTTCGGATTCCGAGATGTTCGGGGATTTGTCCCCGCCCGAACGCGGGAAGCGGATGGTCGAGGCCGTGACGACGATCCAGCAGATCTGGGCGCAGGACCCGCCCTATGACATCCCAGGGCCAAGCTGGCCGGTGAAGCTGTCGCGTACCGTCTCGGCCGAATACGGCATCGGGTACATGCCCAAGCCGTTCCAGAAAGGTGGGCCGTCGATCCATGTCTCGGCGCGCAGCGCGGAGAGCCAGGCGTGGCGGTGGCCGCGGCGCGCGGCTGGGGCGTGATCAGCGCGAATTTCGTCGCGCATCGCATCATCGGCGGGCATTGGCGCAGCCTTGCCGCGGGGATGGAAAAGGCCGGGCGGCCGGTCGATGGCAGCAACTGGCGCGCGGCGCGGAACTTCGTGATCGCCGGCACGGATGCCGAGGCGCAGGCGCGCGCCACCGCGGCCGAGGGCGCGACGCGCTATTACTTCGACTACCTCGGTTCCATCGGCAAACGCGCGGGCTTCGGCGCGACCATGACCCCACGCGAGGACATGGACCCCGCCACCGTCACCACCGACGACATGATCGAGGCCTGCGTCATCGCCGGCAGCCCCGCCACGGTGCTCGACCGGCTGGTGGCGCTGCGGGAGGAGGTCGGGCCGTTCGGTCACCTGCTGATGGCGGGGCTGGATTGGTCGGGCGTGAATGCGGCGTGGGAGGCCGAGACGATGAAGCGTCTGGCGCAGGAGGTGATGCCGAAGCTGCGGCAGCATGTGATGGCGCTGGCCTGACGGCGGTCAGGCGGGCGCGAACAGCGTCCAGCCGCACCATGCGGCGATGGCGGTGAGTGCGATGGCGCAGCCACCGAACCATGCGATCGTGAACCAGTATTGCACTGGCTGGCGGTCCCGCAGCAGCGCCGGCCCGCGGACCGGGAAATGCCCGTCGCGCAGGGCGCCGAGGACGAGATGCGCGACGATCAGCGCGAGCGGCGCCGACAGCAGCAGCCCCAGCATCCGTCCGCCCTGCGGCATCTCCGCCACCAGCACCATGGCCCCGTACAGCAGCAATCCCAGCGCGCCGCACAGCAGGAATGTCTTCGCCAAGGTGGACAGCATCGTGCGGAGGTCGTCGGTCATGGCCGCAGCGTCCACGGCGTCGCCCGTGCGTGCAAGGCGTCCCAGGCACATCTTTACCCTTCGCCAATCTTTGGCGCGCAGGATGAGACGATGCAGATCGGTTCCGCCTCCTCCGTCCAGGGCATGCAGCGCGCCAGCGAACGCATGGACCGCGCCGCCGCGACCATCGCCGCGCCGCAGGCCGAAAGTGCGCGCGGCAACGACCCTTCTCCCGCGCCACCTTCCGGCAGCCAGGGCCTGACCGCAGCACAGGCAAGCGGCGAGGCTGAACGTGCCATGGCCGACGCCATCCAGGCCCGCCGCGCCTATGAAGCGAATGCGAAGGCGCTTGAACGCCAGGACGCGATCGAGCGGCGGGCGATCAGCCTGGGCGCGTGAAGCGTAGGTCAGCCCCCGCGCCTGAGCACCAGCGTCGTCCAAGGCCCGACATCGATACGGCGTTCCATCACCAACCCCGCGCGGCGATGCGCCACCAGCACCATCCGCGCCTGCGTTCCCAACAACCCTGCCAGGATCGCCGTGCCGCCGGGTGCGAGGTGCAGCGCGAGTTGCCGCGCCATGGCGCATAAAGGACGCGCCAGGATGTTCGCGAAAATCAGGTCGTAGCGCACGCCCTTCATCAGCCGTGGCTTCCAGCCATCGGCCAGGATCGTCCGCATCCGCCGCGGCGTGATTTCGTTCATCCGCGCGTTCTGCTCACAGACCCGCACGGACCAGGGTTCGATGTCGGTGGCGAGTGCGGCGCAGGGCAGCGTCTTCACCGCCGCCATCGCCAGGATGCCGGACCCGCTGCCGAGGTCGCAGACGCTGCGTGGGTGACGATGGGCGACGCCCTCGAATGCCCGCAGGCAGCCTTGGGTGGAGGCATGCTCGCCCGACCCGAAGGCCAGGCCGGCATCGAGCTTGAGCACCACGCGGCCATATGTTGGCGGGTTGGGCACATGGGTGGGGCGGATGATGAAACGCCGGCCGACCGGCATTTCCGGGAAGGCCTGCACGGTGCGGGCGAGCCAGCCCTCGGCTTCCACCGGCGCTGCGAGCACCGCCGGCGGGTCTATGCCCGCAACCATGGCGGCCAGGGCCAGCGCGGCGTCCAGGTCATCATCATGCGCGCCGGCTTCGCGCACACCCTCGATACGCCAGGTGTCAGTCGGTTCGTCGCGGAACAGCGCGACGGTGGTGCAGACCTGCTGCAAGGCGGCCTCGAAGACCGGCACCGCGTGTTCGGGCAGCCCGTCGATCACCAGGGATTCGAGCGGTTCGGCACGGCGGCGCGACAGCGCACCAGGCGCGTCAGGGCCTGACGGTCTCATCAGGTCTTCTCCACGAAACTGTCGAGCAGGCGCTTGTCGCCCGATTTTTCAAACGCGATGTCGAGGCGGTTGTCCTCGATGCCGGTCACCCGGCCATAGCCGAATTTCTGGTGGAAAACGCGCTCACCCACTTTGAAGGATGAGGTCGTCGCGCGGGGCTTCACCTCCCACGCGCCGGCCTCGATCATGCGGCGCGGGCGGGCGCCATGCAGACCACCACTGCCGAAGACCGAAGGGGGGCGCTGGGCGCGCTGCGAATTGCCCTCGCGGATGATCTCGCTGGCGGGGAGTTCATCGAGGAAGCGCGACGGGATCTGCGCCTGCCAATTGCCGAAGATGCTGCGGTTGGCGGCGTGGCTGATGACCGCGACGCGCCGCGCGCGGGTGATGCCGACATAGGCGAGGCGGCGTTCTTCCTCCAACCCCTTGTCGCCGGCTTCATCGACGCTGCGGCGGGATGGGAAGACGCCTTCCTCCCAGCCCGGCAGGAACACCATGTCGAACTCAAGGCCCTTGGCGCCATGCAGCGTCATCAGGGAGACGCGCTCGCCTTCCGCATCCGCGTCATTGTCCATGACCAGCGCGACGTGTTCGAGGAAGGCGCCGAGGCTTTCGTAATCGGCCATGGCGCTGACGAGTTCCTTGAGGTTCTCCAGCCGGCCCGGCGCTTCGGGGGATTTGTCCGCCTGCCACATCGGCGCGTAGCCGCTTTCATCCAGCAGCGTCTGCGCCATGACGATATGGCCTTCGACCTCCAGCATCGCGCGCCAGCGTTCGAATCCTTGCAGCAATTCGCGCAGCGCCTCACGCGCCTTGGCCTGCTTGATCGCACCGGTTTCCAGCGCGCGTCCGGCGGCCAACGCCAGCGGGATGGATTCAGCGCGCGAGATGGCATGCATGGCCTGCATCGCGGTGTCGCCCAGGCCGCGCTTGGGCAGGTTCACGATGCGTTCGAAGGCGAGGTCGTCGGCCGGCTGCGCGACCACGCGGAAATACGCCATGGCGTCGCGGATCTCGGCGCGTTCATAGAAGCGTGCGCCGCCGATGATGCGGTATGGCAGGCCGATCGCGATCAGCCGTTCTTCCAGCGACCGGTTCAGGAAGCCGGCACGCACCAGGATGGCGATCTCGCCCAGCGATTGTCCGTCGCGTTTGGCAGCCTCGATCCGGTCCCCGATCATCCGGGCTTCTTCGTCGCTGTCCCAGACGGAGACGACCGTGACCTTGTCGCCCTCCGCATCGGCGCGGCCGGGGCGCAGCGTCTTGCCCAGCCGATCGGTGTTCTTCGCGATCAGGCCGGAGGCGGCGGCGAGGATGTGGCGCGTCGATCGGTAGTTGGATTCCAGGCGGACGATCTGCGCGCCGGGGAAGTCCTTTTCGAAGCGCAGGATGTTTTCGATCTCCGCGCCACGCCAGGAGTAGATCGACTGGTCGTCATCCCCGACGCAGCAGATGTTCCTGTGGCCTTGGGCGAGCAGGCGCAGCCAGTAATACTGCACCAGGTTGGTGTCCTGGTATTCGTCCACCAGGATGTAGCGGAAGCGGCGGTGGTACTCCGCGAGGATGTCAGGGTTCTTCCGCAGCAGCGTGACCACGTGCATCAGCAGGTCGCCGAAGTCGCAGGCGTTGAGTGCGCGCAGTCTGTCCTGATAGGCCACATACAGTTCGGTGGCGCGGCCGCCGGCATAGTCGGTGTCCTCGGCCGGGGTGACGGCCTCCGGTTCCAGCCCCTTGTCCTTCCATTTCTGGATCGCGGCCATCAGCCCGTTCACCGGCCAGCGTTTTGTGTCGATGCGCGCGGCTTCCATCACCTGCTTGAGCAGCCGGCTCTGATCGTCGGTATCGAGGATGGTGAAGTTGGAGTTCAGCCCGACCTGCTCGGCGTGCCGGCGCAGCATCCGCGCCGCCAGTGCGTGGAAGGTGCCGAGCCACAGCCCTTCCGCCGGTTCGCCCAGGATCGCGGAGACGCGCTCGCGCATCTCTCGCGCCGCCTTGTTGGTGAAGGTGACGGCGAGGACCTGGTTCGGAAACGCCTTCCCCTGCAACAGGATGTGGGCGAAGCGCGTGGTCAGCACCCGCGTCTTGCCGGTGCCCGCGCCGGCGAGGACCAGCAGCGGCCCGTCCACCGCTTCGACCGCGGCGCGCTGTTCCGGGTTCAGCCGGACCAGATAATCCGCGTTGCTCATGATCGGCCGTGCCCGTGCGGTTGGCGCGCCTTGAAGACAGACAAAAAAAGGAGGGGGTTCGGGGGAGTTCTCTCCCCCGTCTTGTTCTTCATTGGCAATTCCCCACCGACGCCGCCGCGCACACGCGCCGCCCATCCGTCC
This sequence comes from Acetobacteraceae bacterium, assembly GCA_022842185.1. Lineage (GTDB taxonomy): Bacteria > Pseudomonadota > Alphaproteobacteria > Acetobacterales > Acetobacteraceae > Neoroseomonas. The sequence goes on along the minus strand of JALHQB010000019.1, from coordinate 30,602 downwards.
ATCGCGCCCCGCCCAGAATGGCGCCCGACAGGTTCGCCCCGGCCAGGTTCGCCCCGGTCAGGTCCGCATCGGTCAGGTCGGTCCGGAACAGCGTCGCGCGGCGCAGGTCGGCGCCGGACAGGTTGGCGCGTTGCAGGTTGGTGCGGGTGAAGTCCGCGCTGCGCAGGGTGGCGCGGGACAGGTCCGCGCCGGACAGGTCGGCGGAGACGAAGCGCGATTCCGGGGCGTCGGCTTCGACCAGCTTGGCGCCGGACAGGTTAGCGCGCTGGAAACTGGCGTCGCGCAGGATCGCGCGCGTCAGGTCGGCGCCGGCCAGTTCGGCCTGGTCATGCAGGCAGCGTCGCCACTCCACGCCCGGCGCGGGCGGGTCGGCGCAGCCGGCAAAGGCCGGGGCGGCGAAAACGAGGACCAGCCCCGCGATGAGGGAGGGCAGCGAGGATGGTGTGGGCACGCCTGGGGATATAGAACTTCCCGCGAACGTCTCCAACCTTTGGCCGGATTGCGCGATTGCCGATGCGTTTCCTGGAATGGTCGGCCCGCCAGGGTGGCGCGCTGCTGGCGGTGGGGATTTTCGCCGGGTTGTTCATCCCGCCATTGGCGGCGCTGTTCCGCGACGTGGTGACCATCACGGTGGCCGGGTTGATGACACTGGTGCTGCTGCGGGTCGATCTGGCGCAGGTGCTGGGGTATCTGCGGCGGCCGGCGCTGGTGGGCGCCCTGACTGTCTGGCTGATGCTGGCGATGCCGGTGATCGCCTATGGCATGGCGATGGCGGCGGGGCTGGATGGGCCGCTGGGCGCGGCTCTGGTGATCAGCGCGACGGGCTGCGCGGCGACATCCTCACCGGCCTTCGCGCGGCTGGTCGGGCTGGATGGAGAGATATCCCTGGTGGTCGCCGTGGTGACCACGCTGCTGGTGCCTTTCACCGCGCCGCCGATCGCGCTGGGGCTGATGGGGATCGATCTCGCGATCTCCCTGCCCGGCCTGATGGCGCGGCTGGGGCTGGTGGTGGGGTTGCCGCTGCTGATTTCGATCGTGATCCGCCAGGTGGTGGCGCCGGCGACGCTGAAGCGCGTGGGTCCGTCGGTCGATGGCGCCGTGGTGTGGCTGGTGGTGCTGTACGGGTTCGGGGTGATGGATGGGATGCTGGCGCGATTGCTGGCGGAACCCTCCTTCGTGCTGGGCGGGCTGGCGCTGGCATTCGCGGGCAATCTGGGGATGAACCTGCTGACCGCCCTGGCCTTCCTGCCGGCGGGACGGCGGCTGGCGCTGGCCGGCGGGTTGCTGTCGGGCAATCGCAATATGGCGCTTTACCTGGCTGTGCTGCCGGCGGCGACGGATGAACGCATCCTGCTGTTCTTCGCCCTGGCGCAATTCCCGCTGTTCCTCAGTCCGTTCCTCCTGCGACCAATCTACCGAAGGTTGCGCGTGACATAGGCTTTTCTTCATCGAAACGATACGGCCATGCAGTTTCTTCATGGCCAGGGGCGCAGCGTCCCCTTGGCAGAACGGCGCCGCCGCCACACAGTCGCTCCATGGGAATTCGTGCAAAATTGAACCTCGGGCTGCTGGTGGTCTTCGCGGTCGCCTTCGTCGCGTCCTGGTGGTTCCTCGACCGTCAGTTCGTCGCCACCGCCCGGCAGGACGTGCTGCAGAATGCCCGCCTGATGATGAGCGCGGCCAACGCCGTGCGCGTCTATACGGCGCGCGAGGTCCTGCCGGCCGTGCAGCGCGACAATGAGGATTGGATCGCCCCGGTCACCGTCCCGTCCTATGCCGCGCAGACCAATTTCCGCACGGTGCGCGCCGACCACCCCGACTACACCTACCGCGAAGCGGCGCTGAACCCGACCAACCCATCCGATCGCGCGCTGGATTGGGAAGCCGACTTCATCAACAGCTTCCGCAACACGCCGGGCCAGACGGAACTGATCGGCGAACGCCAGACCCCCAGCGGCCCAACCCTGACCCTCGCACGCCCCATCACCATCCAGAACGAGGCGTGCCTGACCTGCCATTCCACCCCCGACCGGGCGCCGGCGCGCATGGTCGCGGCCTATGGCGCCGCCAACGGCTTCGGTTGGCGCATGGGGGAAACCGTCGGCGCGCAGCTCGTCTCCGTGCCCATGGCGCTGGCGCTGCGCAGCGCCCAGGCCAACCTGTACAGCGCCATGGCGATCCTGCTGGCGATCTTCGTCGGGTTGATGGTGGCGCTGAACGTGCTGCTGCATGCCATCGTGATCCGGCCGGTCGCGCAGATGTCGCGCACCGCCACCGCGGTCAGCCTGGGGCAACAGGACGCGGAAGAATTCCCCGCCAAGGGCCGCGACGAGATCTCCGAACTTGGGCGCGCCTTCACCCGCATGCGCCGCAGCCTGGACCAGGCCGTGAAGATGCTGGGCGACTGATGCGTCGCGCTGGTCCATTGCCATGAGCGGCACCGCCGGCCTGCCCGCAGCCTTCGGACGCTACCGGCCGCTCGAGGAACTCGGCACCGGGGCGATGGGCAAGGTGTATCTCGCGATCGATCCGCTGATCGACCGCCGGGTGGCCGTGAAGGTCATCCACGCTCATGGCCTGTCCGAGGAGGATCGCGCCGCCTTCCTCGAACGCTTCCGTACGGAAGTCCGCGCGGCCGCACTGTGCGCGCACCCCGCGATCGTCGGTGTCTATGACTTCGCCGATGACGGGCCGATGCCCTACATCGTCATGGAATACGTGCCGGGCCAGACGCTGACCGCCCTCATGCGCCGCCCTCCGGCCGAACGCGCCGCCGCGGTGCCGGGCCTGGTGGTATCGATGATCGATGTGCTGTCGGGGCTGCACGCGGCGCATGCGGCCGGCGTCGTGCACCGCGACATCAAGCCGAGCAACATCATGATCACCCCCCAGGGGGCGGTGAAGATCACCGATTTCGGCATCGCCCGGCTGGCGACCAGTTCCCTGACGCTGGTGGGGGACATGATCGGCACGCCGGGCTACATGGCGCCGGAACAGGCGCTGGGGCAGACGGTGGACAACCGCACCGACCTGTTTGCCACGGCTGCCATCCTGTTCGAGATGTTGCACGGCCGCCCGCCCTTTTCCGCCGCCACCATGGCCGAGACGCTGCTGCGCCTGACCGGCCCGGTGCCGGCCGACCTCGGCCCCATGGCCGGGACCATGATGGGCGACGTGCTGGCCCGCGGCCTGGCCAAGGACCCCGCTTCGCGCTTCGCCTCCGCGGCGGAATTCGCCGAGGCGCTGGACCGCGCGCTGGCCCAGGAAGGCAACCCGCCGATCGATGCGACGCGCGTGCTGTCGCCGGCGATGCGCGGGTCCACCTCGGCCTTCCCGCGCTTTCCCTCAACGGCGGGGTTTCGCGGCGGGACATCGATGACGGCGGCGCCGGTCGCTTTCGCCTTGCCGGCGGGCGCACAGGCGCGGGCGATCGAAGCCATGGCCTTCCTGGTCGGGCCGATCGCCAAGGTGCTGGTGCAGAAGGCGATGACCAAGGCGACGAGCGCGCAGGACTTCGTCGATCTGTTGTGCGGGCATGTCGCCGCCGGTGAAGCAGCGGGCCTGCGGCGGAAGCTGCTGGCGCTGTTCTGACGCCGCCGGACGTGGCGGCGTTGGACCCGTGACGCATCCAACGGCGTGGCGGACGCCGGGCTGCGTCACTTGACACAACAGCCCCAGGCGACTGTCTTCCGGGCAACAACAAATACATGCCCGAGGAAATGACATGATCCGTCGTCGTACCGTCGTCCAGGCCCTGGCGCTGGCCCCCGCCCTGCCCGCCGCCGCGCAGACCGCCGCCCCCGCCTGGCGGCCCGATCGCCCCGTCCGCTTCGTCGTCGGCTTCGCGGCCGGCGGCAGCACCGACACCTCCGCACGGCTCGTCGCCAACGGGCTGACCGGCCTGGGCCAGCCCGTCGTGGTGGAAAACCGCGTGGGCGCCGCGGGGAACATCGGATCGGAATACGTCGCGCGCGCCGCGCCGGATGGGCACACCTATATCGTTGCGTCGGTCGGCACGCATACGACCAACCAGTTCCTCTACCCGGACATGTCCTTCAACGTGATCCGCGACTTCACCCCGGTCTCGCTGGTGCTGGTCAGCGGCGCGGTCGCGGTGGTCCATCCGTCATTGCCGGTGCAGAACGTCGCCGAGCTGGTCGCCTACGCGAAGGCCAATCCGGGCAAGGTCGATATCGGCACCGCCGGGGCTGGCAGCACGCAGCAATTCGCCGCGGCGCTGTTCGAACAGAAGGCCGATGTCCGCTTCACCCATGTGCCGTATCGCGGCGGCGCACCGGCCATGTCGGACCTGATCGCCGGCCGGCTGCACCTGGTGTTCTCCCCCCTGGCCGAGGCGATGTCGTTCATCACCAGCGGCCAGGTCCGCCCGCTCGGCGTGACCCGCCAGGAACGCATGCCGGCGCTGCCGAACGTGCCGCCGATCTCCGACACGGTGCCGGGATACGAGTTCAACAGCTGGATCGGCATCTTCGCCCCGGCCCGCACGCCGGCCAACATCGTCCAGACCATGTCGACGGCCATCGCCGAGGCGGTCCGCACACCCGCGGTGCGCGACCGCATGACGGCGCTGGGCTACCTGCCGGTCGGGGGCTCGGCGGAGGACATGGCAAACGTGCAGCGGCGCGACTACGCGCTGATGGAGGAGCTGGTGCGGCTGACGGGCGCACGCGGCAATTGATGGCGAAGTTTGGAGGGGCGCTGCCCCTCCAAACCACCCCGCCAGGGACCAACGGGTCCCTGGACCGCGGGACCTTGGCGTTTGCCAGGCAGGGCGATCCTCACCCGGCAGAATACCAAAATTTGGGCATTTGACTTGGCACCGACCACCGGCATTCAGCACCAAAATGGAGGTTTCCAAAGGCCTTAAGCCTTTGGTGGGGTGAGGTTCGGAGAGGGGCGACGCCCCTCTCCGAGGAACCACCCCATCATATATGGTCCATGGCTCCGCAGACCGACGCTGCCGGCGACGGCACCCCGGCACGGCACCGGTAGCGATCAGCCCCGCTGCGGCGTGCGGGCCTTCAGCCGTTCGAGCAGGGCCAGCGCCATGGCATCCGAAGCATCCAGTGACAGTGCCGCCTGCGCCTGGGCGATGGCATCGGCCCTGCGCCCGAGCCGTTCGAACAATGTCGCCAGGAAGCTCCGCGGCGCCGCCCGCGCCGGGTGGAACCCGACCGCACCCAGCATCGCCGCGGCAGCGGCGGCCACGCGGCCGTCATCGCGCCAGATCCGCGCCAGGGCCAGCACGGCCAGCGGATCATGCATGGCGTCGAACATGACGTCCGCTGTCGCCATCGTGGCACTGGACGACACGCCGGCCTCGCGCCAGGCGCGGTACAGCGGCTGCCAGGCAGCGGTGAAATACGGTGAATCGGCCAGGGTCGATTCCAGCAACGCGGCCGCCTCTGCCGGCTTCTTGGCATCCAGCAGCGCGCGGGCGCGGCGCAGTCGCAGTTCCGGATGCCGGCCGGCCAGCGCCGTAACGGCGTCCTCGCGGTCCGTGCAGCCGGCCGGTAGCGGCTCGGACGGGTCGAAGGCAAGGATGACGCCCTGCAACAGGCTGCCGTCATAGCCACCACCGAACATCGGGGCGTAGCCGAACGCCGGGCAATGGCGCAGCACATGGTCCTCGAAAGCGGCGATGAGGTCCTGGTGCGGGAAGGATGACGCATCGACCTGGCGCGGCTTGAAGGGGGCGCCGACATTCGCGCGCACGGCGCTCGACGCCGCGATCGTGGCGGTGAGACGCGCCTCGTCGATCTCGCCGGCCACGGCGCGGACCACCGGGGCAAGCTTGGCGAAGGTGTCGGTGCGCAAATCCTCATATTCAAAGCGGAAGGCGCCGGCGGGTTGGCCCACCACCCATTTGTCGTGGAAGCGCCGGTAATAGATGGCCTTGCGCGCCAGCCAGGACGCGTAGTGTTCCCGCGTGGCACGGTAGGTCGCCGAGACCGGCCCGAGTTGTTCCTTCACCGCGAGTTCCCAGTCCGACGCCGCTTCGGGCACCGGATGGCGATGCTGGATCACATAGGTCGCGCCGGGGATCGCGGGGTTCAGCGCCATGTCGAAATCGTGATTCTTCTGGAACACGATGTCGAAGGTGCCGCGCTTGGTGCAGGGGATCCTGCGGCAGCAATCGGCTGGATTGTAGAATTCGCAATAATGCAGCCGCTCACCGAAATACCGCCGCAGCGTCCGCGCCAGGTAATGGTGGCCGGAGCGGGGGATCGACGCACCGATCAGGATGGCCGGGGATGCATTCATGCCAGCGGCGTAGCCTTGGCCGCGCCGGCCGGCAAGGCTGCACCCTGGCCGTGTGCCGCCAAGCGCCTATGCTCGCGGTCGGGGCATCGAAACGGGAGTGAAGCGTCGATGAATCTGCCGCTGGAAGGTGTGCGCGTGATCGAGGTTGGCCAGGCCCTGGCCGGGCCGCTGGCCGGCGCGATCATGGCTGACATGGGTGCCGATGTGATCAAGGTCGAAAAGCCCGATGGCGGCGACGATGCGCGCGCCTGGGGCCCGCCCTTCGGCCCCGATGGCGTCACCTCCCTGTATTTCCATGGGCAGAACCGCAACAAGCGGTCCATCACGCTGGACCTGAAGTCGGCCGAGGATGTCGAGGCGCTGCACCGGTTGTGCGAGGACGCCGACATCCTGATCCAGAACCTGCGCCCCGGCGTGGTCGATGAGATCGGGATCGGACCCAAGGCGATGCTCGGGCGGCATCCGCGGCTGATCTACTGTTCCATCTGGGCCTTCGGCGCGACCGGGCCGATGATGATGAAGCCGGGCTTCGACCCGCTGTTGCAGGCCTATGGCGGCATGATGAGCGTGACCGGCCGGCCGCAGGACCCGCCGACCTTCTGCGGCGCGTCGATCAACGACAAGGGCACCGGCATGTTCTGCGTGATCGGCGCGCTGGGCGCGCTGCGGCGGCGCGACATCACAGGCCGCGGCGGGCTGGTCGATACATCGCTGTTCGAAACGGCGGTGCATTGGGTGGAGGGGCAGGTGAACAACCATCTCGCCACCGGCGATGTGCCGACGCGGCATGGCACGGGTGGGGCCGTGATCGTGCCTTACCAGGTGTTCGACTGCGCCGACCGGCCGCTGTGCCTGGCGGCCGGGAACGACCGGTTGTGGGCGCGCTGCGCGCAGGTGCTGGGCCACCCGGAATGGGGAGCCGACGAACGCTTCGCCCGCGGCCCTGCGCGGGTGCGCAACAAGGCGGTGCTGCTACCGATGATCGCCGAAGCGCTGAAGTCGCGCCCGCGGGATGCCTGGATCGCGGCGCTGGAGGCGGCGGGCGTGCCCTGCGCGCCGGTCAATGACATCGGCGAGGTGGCCGGCAGCGCCCAATTCACCGCGGTGGACATGATGCAGGCGCTGCCCGGCGGCGGGCCGCGCGTGGTCGGACTGCCGATCAGCTTCGACGGGGTACGGCCGCGTTCGGCCCGCGGGGCGCCGGCGCTGGGCGAGCACAATGCGGAGGTGCTGGGCCGCGGCGCGTTGCAGGACGAACCCGCACGGTAGCGATGGGCGTGGCTATGCCGCGCCCGCCACCGCCGGATCAGTCATCATTTTCCAGCCGGTCGATATCGTCGTCCGACAGGCCGAAATGGTGCCCGATCTCATGGATCAGGACATTGCGGACCAGGCGGAACAGATCCTCGCCGGTTTCGATCCATTCAAGCAGGATCGGTTCGCGATACAGCAGGATTCGGTCCGGTTCGCTGGCGATGTCGCCGCCTGATTTGAGGGTGAGCGGCACGCCCTGGTACAGGCCCGTCAGTTCCCAGGGGCTGTCGAGGCCCATCTCCTCGACGGTCTCGTCATCGGGCACATCCTCGACCAGGATGGCGGTGCCGCGCACCAGGTCCCGCAGCGGCTGCGGAATGGCGGCGAGGGCGTGTTCGGCCATCTCCACGAGGTCATCGAGGCCGGGCGGTGTGGTGAAGCGCATGGCGCGTCATGCGGGGCGCATCGGGGCGCCGTCAAGCGGAACAGGAGGGTTGGCGATGGTCGAGAAGCTCGATGCGGAGGCGCGGACGGCGCTGGCGCGGGATTTGCCGGACTGGGTGATGGCGGATGATCGCGACGCCATCACGCGGACCTTCCGCTTCGCTGATTTCAACGCCGCCTGGGGTTTCATGGCACGGGTCGCGCTGCTGGCGGAAAAGCAGGATCACCACCCGGAATGGTCCAACGTGTGGAACAGGGTGGAGATCACCCTGTCCACCCATGATGCGGGTGGCTTGTCGGTGCGGGACGTGATGCTGGCGCGGGCGATCGATGCGTTGACGGGCTGATACCTGAACACCTGCAACGTCGATCGGGCGGCTTGGGGGCGCGCCGCCGATCGCTACAAAGCCCGCCACCCGATGTCCCGGCGGCAGAACCCCTCTGGCCAGTCGATCGCATCGACGGCGGCATAGGCCGCGGCCTGTGCCTCCGCCAGCGACCCACCCGTGGCGGTCACGCCCAGCACGCGCCCGCCGGTGGCGACCAGCGCGCCATCATCCCGCCGCGCGGTCCCGGCATGAAAAACCTGCACCCCGGGGATCTGCGCGGCGCGTTCCAGGCCGCGGATCTCCGTCCCCTTGCCATAGGCCCCCGGATAGCCCCGCGCGGCCATGACCACGACCAGCGAATGAACCGGTTCCCACCGCAGGCCGAACTTCGCCAATTCGCCATCGCAGGCCGCGAGCAGCGCCGGCAGCAGGTCGGACCGCAGCCGCACCATCAGCGCCTGGCATTCCGGGTCCCCGAAGCGGACGTTGAATTCGATCAGCCGGGGTCCATCCGCCGTGATCATCAGCCCGACGAACAGCACGCCGCGAAACGGCGTACCGCGCTTCGCCATCTCGGCCAGCACGGGGTTGACGATGCGCGCCATCACCTCGTCGCGCAGCGCGTCGGTGAAGACCGGCGGTGGCGAATACGCCCCCATGCCGCCGGTGTTCGGGCCGGTGTCGCCATCGCCCACGCGCTTGTGGTCCTGCGCCGCACCCAACGGCAGCGCGGTGGTGCCGTCGCACAGCGCGAAGAACGATACCTCCTGACCGACCAGGCATTCCTCGATCAGCACGGTGGCGCCCGAATCGCCGTGGATGCGGGATTCCATGATGTCGGCGATGGCGGCTTCGGCTTCGGCGACCGTCGCGGCCACCACGACACCCTTGCCGGCAGCGAGGCCATCGGCCTTCACCACAATCGGCGCTCCCTCGTCTCCGATATAGGCCTTCGCCGCGGCCGGGTCGTTGAACTGCTGCCAACGGGCGCCTGGCGCGCCGGCGGCATCGGCCACTTCGCGCGTGAAGGCCTTGCTGCCTTCAAGCCGCGCCGCGGCCTGGGATGGGCCGAAGCATTTGACCCCGGCGGCGGCGCAGGCGTCGGCCAGGCCGGCGACCAGCGGCGGTTCGCCGCCGACCACCACCAGATCCACGCCTCGTTCGGTGGCGAATCCCACCAGCCCCGTAATGTCCAGCGAATCGATCGGCACGCATTCCGCCACCTCGGCGATGCCGGCATTGCCGGGCGCGCACCACAACGTGTCCAGCAGCGGGGATGCCGCGATCGCCCAGCACAGTGCGTGTTCCCGACCGCCGCCGCCGACCACCAGGACTTTCATGGAGCCGCCGTTCCGTACCGCATCGCCCACCCCCGTTCCGCAACGGGGGCGCCTTAGCATAGGGTGGGGCAATGGACACCCCGACCACCAGCAACCTGCCCGACTACAGTGTCTCCGACCTGGCCGGGGCAATCCGCCGGACCCTGGAAGGCGCCTTCGGCCGCGTGCGCGTGCGCGGGGAGATCACCGAACTGAAACGCTACCCCTCCGGCCACACCTATCTGTCGCTGAAGGACCAGGATGCGAAGATCGAGGCGGTGATCTGGAAGACCGCCATCCGCAACATCGGCACCATGCCCGAGAACGGCGTGGAGATGATCGCAACCGGCCGCATCTCGACTTATGCCGACCGTTCCAAGTACCAGCTGGTCATCGAACGGTTGGAATATGCCGGCGCGGGCGCGCTGCTCGCGAAGATCGAGGCGCTGCGCAAGCGACTGCTCGACGAAGGCCTGTTCGACGAGGCACGCAAGCGGCCGATCCCGCGCCTGCCGCTGGTGATCGGCGTCGTGACCTCCGAGAAGGGCGCAGTCATCCAGGACATCCGCACCACCATCGCGCGGCGCTTCCCCCGCCGTATCCTGCTATGGCCGGTGGTGGTGCAGGGCCAGGGCGCGGCGGAACAGATCGCCGCCGCCATCCGCGGCTTCGACGCCATCGCGCCGGGTGGCCGTGTGCCGCGTCCCGACGTGCTGATCGTCGCGCGCGGCGGCGGCAGCCTCGAAGACCTGATGGCCTTCAACGAGGAAGTCGTCCTGCGCGCCGTCGCCGCCTGCACCATCCCGCTGATCAGCGCCGTGGGGCATGAGACGGATACGACGCTGATCGACCACGCCTCCGACCGCCGCGCGCCGACGCCGACCGCGGCCGCGGAGCTGGCGGTTCCGGCGCGGGCGGAGATGGCGGCATCCCTCGCCCAGACCGGTGCTCGGCTGATCCAGGCGGCCGCGGGGCTGCTGAACAACACGCGCCTGCGGCTGCTGCGGGCGGAACGCCGACTGCCGGACGTGCCGGCGCGGATGGCGCAATCGCGCCAGCGCGTCGATGACATCGGCAGCCGGCTGCCGCGCGCGCTGGTCGGGCTGCTTGCCGCCCGCCGGCAAGGACTGTCGGGCCTGCGCGTGCCGCATCCGCGGGAGGGCATCCTGGCCCGTCGCGCGGCGGTGCAGGGGCTGTCGCTGCGGCTGTCCGCCGCCTGGGCACGGCAGCGCGACACGAAGGCCACCGCGCGCGCGTTGACGCGCCTTTCGCCCGCCCCGGTACTCGCGCTGGTGCGGCAGAAGCGGGCAGTGCTGGACGGGCTGGCGGCGCGGCTGGAAAGCGCGTCGTACCAGTCGGTCCTGGCGCGCGGCTTTGCGTTGGTGCGCGACGCCGATGGGCATGCGGTGACGGCGGCCAAGCGCATCGCGGCCGGGCAGGCGCTGCGGCTGACCTTCGCGGATGGGGATGTGCGGGCGCAGGCGGACGGTGCGCCGCCACGCCGCAAGGGGGCAGCACCGGAACAGGGATCGTTGTTGTGATGAAGGACAGACCAGAGAGGGCCTTGCCCTCGCCGGACCTAACCCGCCGAAGGCCTACGGGCCTTTGGTGGGGTGGTCCGGACGCGCAAATCCCCATGGGCGGGAAGATTGGAGGGGCGCTGCCCCTCCAAGCCACCCCGCCAGGGACCAGCGGGTCCCTGGACCGCGGGACCTTGGCGCTTTTCACGCAGGGCGATCATCCTGGCACCGACCGACGACGTTCAACACCAAAATGGGGGTTCCCAAAGGCCTTAAGCCTTTGGTGGGGTGAGGTTTGGACAGGGGCGACGCCCCTCTCCAAGGAGCACCATCGCCATACATTTGTGCGCATGGGGCAAAGCCCCTCCGGCCTTCCTCGCCGCGCATTGCTTGCCGCCCCAGCCCTCCTCCTCGCCCGCCCCGCCGCCGCGGTGACGCTGACCGAACGCGGCTTGGCGCAGGGTGGCTACGTGACGGGCCGTGCCGCACCAGGCACGCGTCTGGCGCTCGATGGCCGTGCGTTGCGGGTTGCCGCGGATGGTGGCTTCGCCTTCGGCTTCGGCCGTGACCACGGGCCGGCTGCGACGCTCGCCATCACCCATCCCGACAACCGGCGGGAGGATCGGCGCCTGGCCATCGCGCGCCGCCAATGGCGCGAACAGCGCATCAACGGCCTGCCGCCCGGACAGGTCACGCCCGATGAGGCGACGCTGCAGCGCATCCTGCGCGAACGCGAAAGGCTCGGCGTCGCGCGCGCCACCGACAGCGCGCTGACCGGCTTCGCGCAGCGGTTCATCGCGCCCACGCAGGGCCGCATTTCCGGCGTCTATGGCAGCAGGCGGATTCTGAATGGGCAGCCTCGGCAACCGCATTACGGGCTGGATTTCGCAGTGCCGACCGGCACGCCGCTCAAGGCGATCGCGGCCGGACGGGTGACGCTTGCGGCGTCGTTTCACTTCTTCGGGGATTTGGTGGTGATCGACCATGGGCATGGGGTGAACTCGCTCTATGCGCATCTGTCGGTGATCGAGGTGCGCGAAGGGCAGGTTGTCGAACAGGGCGATCGCATCGCGCAGTCCGGGGCAACCGGGCGCGTCACCGGGCCGCACCTGCATTTTTCGTTCTCCTGGTTCCAGACCTTCCTTGATCCGCAGCCCGTGGTGCTGCCGGCATGAGCACGTCGCTCGCCTGGGATGAACGCTACGCCGGTGGCGGTTTCCAGTTCGGGGAAGCACCGAACCTGTTCCTGCTGTCGCAGGCGCATCGGCTGCGGCGGGGGATGCGCGCGCTGGCGGTGGGCGACGGGGAAGGACGCAACGGCGTCTGGCTGGCCGAACAGGGGCTGGATGCGACGTCGGTCGATTGGTCCGCGGTGGGGCTGGCCAAGGCGGGCGCGCTGGCCGAACGGCGCGGCGTGCCGATCTCGACCGTCACCGCCGACCTGTCGTGCTGGGACTGGCCGGAAGCGCGCTTCGACGTGATCGCCTGGATCTACGTGCATCTTCCACCGCAGGACCGCGCGGCGGCCTGCGAAGGTGCGGTGCGGGCATTGGCACCGGGCGGGCTGCTGGTGCTGGAATGCTTCACCCCCGCGCAGGAAGGCCGCCGCAGCGGAGGCCCCAAGGACCCCGCCTTGCTGTGGTCACGCGCGCTGGTGGAACGGCACTTCGCCGGGTTGGAGGTGCTGGAAGTCATGGAAGGCGCCGCAAGGCTCGATGAGGGTCCGCGCCACCAGGGATTGGCGGAGGTGGTGCGCGCGGTGCTGCGGCGGGCGCCGTGATGCTGATCCTGCCGACGATTCCCTGAGCGGGCGCGCCCGGCTGATTGCCGCCGCGTGCGCCCGCTTTCAACCGACCCGATGCGCGCCCCCCCGCCGGCGAGCGCGACCTCCGGCTACACCCAGGGCGACGCGCTCGAGAGGTCTCCGCCAATGCTGATCCCGCCCAGGTCCAAGGCGCCGGACGGCAGTGACGCGACGCCGAACAGGAGCACGCTGTCCGTGGCGCCATAGGTGATCAGCATGCCGGCGTCGGTGGTCGCCACGGCAACCGCTTCGCCGACGATGGCGAAGGCGTCCTCCGTCACGTTGAAATCGGCGATGATGTCGGCGCCGTCGCCGGTGTGGAACACGAAGATGTCCCTGCCGGCGCCGCCCCACATCGAGTCGTCGCCAGCATTGCCCTGCACCCAGTCGTCACCCGCCTGGCCGAACAGGCTGTCGGCCAGCGTGCTGCCGTAGATCGTGTTGTTCTCCGCATTGCCCGCCCCGAACCGCGCGTCACCCGTCAGCACCAGCACTTCGGTGTTCGCCGTGAGCGTATATCCCTCCATCCCCGTGGCGATGACGATGTCCGTGCCCGCATCCGCGCTTTCGATGACACGATCTTCGCCGCGATCGACCAGATAGAGGTCGTCGCCCGTGCCCCCGCGCAGCATGTCCAAGCCTTCGCCGCCTTCCAGGCGATCATCGCCGTCCATGCCGAACAGCGTGTCGGCATCGCTGCCGCCCAACAGCGTGTCGGCCCCGCCGCCGCCATAGATGCGGTCACGCCCCGCATCGCCGAACACCAGATCAGCGCCATCCTCCGGTCCCGACAATTCCGGGTCCAGACGGAAGATCTCACCGCCGAAATCCACCAGATAGAGCGCGCCATCCGGCCCTTCGTCGATGGAGACCACGTCCTCGATGCTGCCGACATCCGGCACGGCCAGGTCGGTCACTTCCGTGCGGGTCCAGGTTCCGTCGCCGTCGATGTCCTGCAGCGCGAAGATCTTGGCGCTGCTGGAATCGCTGAAGATGTAGGCGCCGTGAAGGGCTTCCGACGGACCCCGATAGACCGTGCCGCCGGTGACCGCGCGCCCATCGCCGGAGGCATGGGTATAGACATGGATCGGCGCCGTCAGCCCTTCGGATGATGCATCGGGCGGGGCGTAGGGCACGTCGCCTTCGAACAGCGGCCAGCCGTAGTTCGCACCGGGGGCGCCGAGATTGATTTCTTCCCGCGTCCCCTGGCCGACATCGGCGATGAACAACTGCCCGGTCGCGGAATCGAAGCCGTTGCGCCAGGCGTTGCGCAGGCCATAGGCCCAGATCTCATCCAGCCCTGCACCATCGACAAAGGGGTTGTCGGCCGGGATCGCGTAGTTGCGCAGCGGGTCGGCGGCGAAGTCGTCGCCATCGACATCGATACGCAGCACCTTGCCCAGCAGCGTATCGAGGTTCTGCGCAGCGTCGGACACGTCGGCCGAACCGTTACCATCGCCCGGGGCCGCGTACAGCATCCCGTCCGGGCCAAAGGCGATCCAGCCACCCTTGTGCCTGGTGTAGTCCGGCTGCGGGATCTCGATGATGGTCCGTTCGCTGCCGTCGATCGCGACGCCATCGTCGCCGAGGCTGTATTCGCGAATTGCGCTGGTGCCATCCAGCTGCGAGAGGAAGACGAAGAAGCGTCCATTCGCCGCGAAGTCGGGATGGAAGGACAGGCCCAGCAGCCCCTGTTCGCCCTCGGTCGGCAACTGGCCAATGAGGTCGAGCGCCGGCGTGGCGGCGATGGTCCCCGTGGCGAGATCCAACACCTTCACGAGGCCTTCGCGTTCGACGATGAACAGCCGGCCGGATTCGTCAGGCGCGGCAATGGCGGCGACCGGACCGGTCAGGCCATCGGCCACGCGTACAGCTGCGATTGTCGCGGGCGCAGCGCCGGGCGCGAAGGCGGTGATGACATCGTCGCCGGCGCTGCCGGTGATGGTTTCTGCATCCTGCGTAAAGGCGATCTCGGCCATCGATCTGGTCCCCCCAATTTTTTGACGTTACCCCGTGGTCAGCGCCCCATTGATCGTCGCGGAGACGATCGAGATGACAACGGAACCGAATAGCGCCGCGGCGAAACCGGCGACCGTGAAGGCGGGCACCAGCCAGGCAACAAGCGACAGCATCCCTGCATTCACAACCAGCAGGAACAAGCCGAAGGTCAAGATGGTGACGGGGATCGACAACACCACCGCAACGGGCCGCACGATGGCGTTCACAATGCCGAGCACGATTGCCGCGAGCAGCAGCGTTCGAACGTCATTCGCTTCGAGCCCCGGCACGATTGACACCGCAACCCACAACGCGACCGCCGTGATTGCGGTGCGAACAATGAATCCGATCATCTCCCCCAGTCTTCTCCGGCCCCCGGGTTGAGTTTCAAATCTTGAAACCCGCCCCGGTTGTGTTTCAGTCTCACATCGCTACTTCCGAGACATTCCCCCTGGGCGGTTTCTGCCCTAGACGAAAGCGGTAGTTGCGGACGCTCCCTCATTCTGCCCTGGATCAAATGTCCCACGCCACCATTGCCGGCTGCGGTGCCGTCATTCTTTGGTCATTTCTGGCGTTACTCGCGCGGATGGCGAATGATGTTCCACCACTACAACTCACGGCCATGGCGCTGGGCGCCGGCGGGTTCTTGGCGTTGGGCGTGGTGGCCATGCGCGGGGGCCTGGGGCTGCTGCGCCAGGAACCGATCGCCTGGGCGCATGGCGTCGGCGGGTTGTTTGGTTATCACGCACTGTACTTCGTGGCGCTGGCATGGGCGCCGGCCATCGAGGCGAATCTTCTCAACTATCTATGGCCGCTGCTGATCGTGCTGCTGTCGGCACCGATCCTGGGCCTGCCGCTGGGCGGACGTCGCGTCATCGGCGCGGGCCTGGGCTTCGCGGGCTGTGCGCTGCTGGTGGGCGCCGGCGCGTCCTTTCCGCCGGGCGCGGCCGCGGGCTTTGCCGCGGCGGTGGGCTGCGCGGTGGTGTGGGCGGTTTATTCGGTCACGTCGAAGCGGATGGCGGCGGTGCCGACCGAGGCACTGGCCGGATTCTGCATCGCCGCCGCGATCCTGGCAGGGATCGCGCATAGCGTGTTCGAGACATCGGTACGGCCCGATGCGCGGCAATGGATCGCCATCCTGCTGCTCGGTGCCGGGCCGTTGGGGGCCGCGTTCTTCCTGTGGGATGCGGGGATGAAGCGCGGCGACCCACGGCTGCTCGGCACGCTGGCCTATGCGGTGCCGGTGGTCTCGACGCTGCTTCTGGTGGCGGCGGGTGACGGCGTGCTGACCTGGCGGATCGCCGTCGCGGCGGTGCTGGTCGCGGGCGGCGGGTTGCTGGCGGCGACGGCGCGGGGTTGAGCGTTACCGCGTCGCGGATAAGACGCCGTGGGCGGCGACGCGCCTGGTCGATTTCCGCCAGGCGCGAACTGCTCTAGCCTCGGTGCGTCTGCGGCGCCCGGTGGTGCCGGGCGGGAGGACACCAGCGATGAATGCAACACGTCGCGGCATGATCGCCGCGGGCCTCATTGGGGCGACTGCGCCGGCCTTCGCGCAGGGCGGCTGGCCGGGCGAACGGCCGATCCAGGTCCTTGTCCCCTTCCCGCCCGGCGGCGGCACGGACATCAACATCCGGGCCATGATCCCGTTCTTCGAGAAGCACCTGCCCGGTGCGCGCTTCGTGGTGGTGAACCGCGGCGGCGCCGGCGGCGAGATCGGCTACACCGCCATGGCCCAGGCGGCGCCGGACGGATACACGATCGGCACCGTCATCACGCCCAGCTTGCAGACCATCACGATCGAGCGGACGCCGCGGTATTCGCTGCGCGACTTCGCCTTCCTGGGTTCGGTGGTGGCGGACCCCGGCGGCTTCTTCGTGGCGCCCAACAGCCCGATCCGCACGGTGGCGGATCTGGTGCGCGCAGCGCAGGCGGCGCCAGGCGCGATCGCGGTCGGCACCGCCGGCATCGGGTCGGACGACCACCTGCTGATGATCGAATTCGAGAACGCGGCCGGCGTGCGCCTCAACCACGTGCCCTTCGCCGGCCAGGCGCCGACCGTGACGGCGCTGATCGGCGGGCATATCCAGATCGCCTCGATGAACATGGGCGAAAGCGTGGGGATGATGCGCGAAGGTCGCGTCAGGGCGCTGGCCGCCGCAGGGCCGGCACGCTTCGCGATGACCCCCGATGTACCGACCTTCGCCGAAGCAGGGTTTCCGATCGACACCGGCGTGGTGCGGTCCATGGTCGCGCCCGTGGCGACACCCACCCCGATCCTGGCGCGGTTGCAGGCGATGCTGGCCGGGACGATGCGCGACCCGGCCTGGATTGCCGAGGCGGAGCGCCTGTTCATCCCGCTGCAATACCGATCCGCCGAGGACACCTATCGGATCGTGTGGGATTCGGATGCCGCGCTGCGCGGGCTGTGGGCGCGGCGCCCTTGGAAGGATGGTTGAGACGTGGCGCGGCTGATCGATCTCTCGACCCAGGTGCGCACCGGCCATTTCCGCTGGCCCGTCGAACGTCGTTTCGCCAAGACGCATGACACCGGCGGCGGTCAGGCGACCTGGGCGGGGTGGAACGTCCACGCCTTCACCCATATGGACAGCCCGCGCCATGTGGACCCGCAGGGCTTCACGACGGACGCCATCACGCTGGACATGACGGTCGGGCCGGGCGCCGTTGTCGACGTGTCGGACGTGCCGGCGAATACGGCGATTTCAGGCGCGCACCTGGCCGCCGCTGGCGCGCATATCCAGCGCGGTGACTTCGTGTTGGTGCGCACCCGATGGGATGAGCGCGCGAGCCTCGACAGCGAGGATTTCTGGCGACAGGCGCCGTGGATGACGGCGGAGGGTTCGATCTGGCTGCGGGAGCGCGGCATCAAGGCGGTCGGCTTCGACTTTCCGCAGGACCATTGCATCCGCAACTTCCTGACCGGCGAGCCGCGTCCGCCGCTGCCCGAGCATGTGACGCATTTTCACCTGCTGGCGCGCGGCATCATCATGTTCGAATATCTGTGCAACTTGGGTGCGCTGACGCAGGCGCGGAATCAGGTGATCGGCCTGCCGGTGAAGATCCCCGATAGCGACGGCGCACCGGCGCGTGTCATCGCGATCGAGGACGCGACGTGACCCGCGCGGCAATCGTCACCGGCGGCGGGTCGGGCATCGGCGAAGGCATCGCCAGGCGGCTGGCGCATGATGGCGCGGCGGTCCTGGTTGCCGACATCAACGAAGCCGCCGCGGCCCGGGTGGCGGCCGACATCACCGCCGCCGGCGGCACTGCCGCCCCGTGGCGGATGGATGTGACAGATGAAGCATCGGTCGATGCCGCGGTGGCCGAGGCCGAGCGCCGCTTCGGGCGGCTGCGGGTCGCGGTCTGCAATGCCGGGATTACCGACCGCGTACCGGTACTGGAGATGACGCTCGACGCCTTCGAACGTGTGTTGCGCGTCAATCTCGTCGGTTGCTTCCTGACAGCACGCGCGGCGGGGCGCGCGATGGCCGCCGCACCAGATGCCGGCGGGCGGATCGTCACGATCTCCTCCGTATCGGGGCAGTTCGGCGGCACCGGGCGCGCGGCCTATGGCGCCAGCAAGGGCGGTATCGAGATGCTGACGCGCGTGCTGGCGGTGGAACTCGCCCCGCATGGCATATTGGTGAATGGCGTGGCCCCCGGCCCCACCCAGGTGGCGCGCACCGCCCATGGCCCGAGGCAGCGGGACGCGTTCCTGGGGCGCATGGCGGTGAAGCGATATGGCACGCCGGAGGATGTCGGGGCCGCGGTGGCGTTCCTGTGCAGCACCGACAACGCGTTCATCACCGGGCAGATTGTGAACGTGGATGGCGGCTTCGCGTCATCGGGTGTGATGTACGATCCTGCCGAAGGCGCGTGATCCGGTGCGGGCATCGGCGCACCGGCTGCGTGCAAGGGCCGATCCCGCCTCCAGGGGCGTGACGATGCCCGCCCAGGCAATGGTTCCAGGCGCCCTATTGCGGGAAGTGCTCCACATGCATCTCCGCGTTGCGCCCGAAATACACCGCGCGCCGCCCGAGAAATGAGACGATGTAGCCGGCGCAGCCCGCCGCCGCGACCTTCCGGCAGAAGCCGGGATAGGTATAGCCGGGGGCAAGCGTCTGGGCTTCCAGGATAGCCGCCTGCACGACGGGGATGGCGAAGGATTCGGCAACCGCGCCAGTCTGGACGTGATTGCGGAGTTCCACGCTGTCCCCATCCGGGAGGTAGTAGGTCGAGGTGCCGCGGCGATAATCCACGGTGTAGCCTTCGAAGCCGGCACCCATCAGGCGGCCGACGATGGTCGGGAAATCGAGCGACCCGTCATGGGCCGCGGCGAGGCAAGCCTCGGCGGTGCTGATGCGTTGAGCGTCCATGGCGATGTTCCTTCAGGTGGTGGGGATGTTCTTCAAGCCGCGGGCAGCGACAATCTTGCGCATCGCGGCTTCGATCGATGCGCGTTCGCGGGGCGTGAGTGATTTGAAACAGGCAGCGTCATTCGCATCAGCCAGCCTGGCGAGGGCCGGCACCAGCCGACGTCCGGCCGGGGTCAGCGCCAGGCTGTGGCCGCGGCCATCGTCAGGATTGTCCTGCCGATCGACCAACGACTTGGCGATGAGGCGGTCGGCAAGCTTGCTGATCGCGCCTCGCGTCATGCCCATGCGTTCGGCGAGGCGGCTCGGCGCCAGGGATGGCACGTCGTGCAATTCGCGCAGCACGACCCATTCGGCGACGGTGACACCCTTCGCATCGAGCAGGCGCGCGAAGCGGTGGGAGACATGGTTGGAGACCAGTCGCAGCCAATAGCCGAGATGGTCCGTCAGGGCGGGGATCATGGGTGCCAGTTAGGTCGCTATAGTTTCCTTGTCAACTATATTGATGAACGCCCGGTTCCGCTGCCGGATTGTCAGACAGCGCCGATTTTTCTCCTTTCACCCGGCAGGCGGGCGCCGCGCGGGACGCCGAAGCGGGGCGGCACACCGTAGTGGGCCTGTGCTCGCTCCGGCCGGGTATGTACGCGCCTGGACCGGCTCCGGGGGATGCAACCCACCGCGATCCCCGACGTTCGCTCAAGACCTAGATCCGCTGCGCGGAACAACAGGAGGCGACATCATGGCTGGCGGCATCCTTCTCTGGCTTCTCGGCATACCCATCCCCATCATCATTCTCTTGATCCTGCTGTTTTGATGAGCGGCCTTAGAAGTTCCGTGGACACAACCACGGGTGCGGCAGTGGAGCGCCCGACCTCCGGGGTTTCATGGGCCGCGATCCTCGCGGGCGGCCTCGTGGCGCTCGTGACGACCCTGGTGTTGCTGCTCATCGGCGCCGGTATCGGGCTCACCCAGGTCTCGCCATGGGGCGGCGACGGGGCGACCGTCAGCACCCTCGCGATCGGGACAGCAATCTGGCTCATCGTCACGCAATGGATCTCCTCTGGCCTCGGCGGCTATGTCGCCGGCCGCCTGCGGACGCCATGGACCGGCGGCAGGCGTGACGAGGTGCTGTTCCGCGACACGGCGCACGGGCTGCTCACCTGGGCACTCGCGACGATCGTCGGGGTCACCCTGCTCGGTTCCGCCGCCGGCACCATTGTTGGCGCGGGCGCGAGAGGCGTTGCGGCGGTCTCGGGTGGCGTGGCCGAGGTGGTCGGCCCTGTCAGCGCCTACCAGTTGGATACGCTGTTGCGACCGGCCCAGACGGGCGCCGGGGCACCGGATGCCGCGAGGCCTGATGTGGCGCCGGAGATCACGCGGATCCTCGCCAACGGCCTCCAGACGGGCGAAGTTCCGCCCGAGGACCGCACCTACCTCGCGCAGCTCGTCTCCACCCGCGCCGGTATTCCCGAGGAGGATGCGCGACGCCGGGTGGACCAAACGATCGACCGCGCCCGGCAGGCGGCGACCGAGGCGCGGCAAGCGGCCGAAACCGCGCGCCAGACCACCATGCGCGTCGCCCTTTTCGGCGCCCTGGCCATGGTCATCGGCGCATTCGTTGCGGCAGTCGCCGGCGCCTATGGCGGGCAGTTGCGGGACGACCCGTCCTGAACGGCGCGACCGCTTCGCCGGCATGCTGCCGGCGAGGCGCGGCGACTACGTTTTCTCGTCGCTGATGATCCGCCCATCCACCAGGTGAACGCGGCGCGTGGCGCGCTTGGCCAGTTCCGCGTCATGCGTCACCACCAGCACGGCGCGGCCTTCCTCGGCCGCCAGCCGGGCAAAGATGTCGAACACCGCGGCCGCATTCCTGGTGTCGAGGTTGCCGGTCGGTTCATCGGCCAGCACCAGCACGGGGTCATTCGCCAGCGCGCGCGCCACTGCCACGCGCTGGCGCATGCCGCCCGAGAGTTGTTCGGGCAGCTTCTCGGCGGCGGCACCAAGCCCCAGCGCATCGAGCAGCATCCGCGCCCGCGCCTCAGCGGCTGTGGGCTTCAGCGCGCCACGGCGCCGGATCGGGATCAGCACATTGTCGAGGGCTGTGAATTCCGGCAGCAGGAAATGGAACTGGAAGACGAAGCCGAGCCGCGCGAGGCGCAGCGCCGCGAGGTCCGACGCGGACAGGGCCGCGGTGTCCTGACCTTCGAACAGGATGCGCCCCGCACTCGGCCGGTCGAGCAGGCCGAGCAGATACAACAGCGACGACTTGCCTGACCCGGACGGTCCCGTGATCGCGACAAATTCCCCGCCTTGGATGACGAGGTCGATATCGGTCACGAGGGTGACGCCCTCCGGCAGGGTTCGTGCCATGCCATGCGCGGTGAGCAGCGCGGTCACGCCGCCCCGCGCACGATCTGCACCGGATCCAGCCGTGCGGCCCGGCGTGCCGGGATGACCGCGGCGAGCGCCGCCGATACCATCGCGAAGGCCGAGGCGATGGCATAGATGCGCCAGTCCCGCGCCAGCAGGAAGCGGTCGTTGCCGGCCGGCGTCTCGCTGCTGAAGCGAAGCTGGGCCAGGCCTTCGATCATCACCTGCCCGATCAGGCAACCGAGCACGGCGCCCAGGAACCCGGCGATTAGCCCCTGGACCAGGAACAGCAGCTGGATGTCGCCTTCGGTGAAGCCGAGCGATTTCAGGATGGCGATGTCGCGTGTCTTCTCGAACACCACGGTCGAGATGATGTTGTAGATGCCGAAGGCCGCGACCAGCAGGATCGCCCCGGTCACGCTGTACATGATGGCGTTCTGGATGACGAAGACCGTGAGGATGTTGCGGTTCTGCTCCTCCCAGCTTTCGGTGCGTTCGCCGAAACGCGATTCGATGTCGCGCGCCAGCGGCTCGGCCTGCGTCACATCGGCCAGACGCAGCAGGATCTGGTTCACCACATTGGGGCGGTCCTGCAGGACCTGGTTGACCTTGAGCAGCACATAGCCTGCGGATTGGTCGAGCGTGGCAAGGCCGGTGTGGAACAGCCCGACGATCTTCATCTGCAGCGAAACGCCACGCGGCGATACAGCGACGACAGTATCGCCGAGCTGCACGCCCAGGCGCAATGCCAGCGTGTCACCGATGATCAGGCCATTGGCGGTCGAGCGCAGATCGTCCAGCCGGCCATGCAGCATGTCTTTTTCGATGTTCGCCACGCGGGCGTAGCGCGCCGGGTCAATGCCGGTGACGGTGATGGAGACATCGCGCGATCCATATCGCAGCAACGCCGCGCCGGTCAGGATCGGCGCGGCGGCGGCGCCGGGGATCGCTTCAAGCATCGCGAGCTTTTCCCCCGCCGCGCGAATCCCGCGCACGCGGTCGATCGGCTTCACGCCATTGACCGACACCGCACCATCCGGCAGTGCGAGCTGCGCGGCCTGCACGGTCGGGTTGCGGGTTTCGTCCTTGATGACGATATGCGGCTGAACGTCGATCACCTGCTGGATGAAGTACGTCTGGAAGCCACGCATGATCGATGTGATGGCGATGAAGAACGCGACGCCGAGGGCCACGCCGAGCACGCTGACCAGCGTCTGCCGCCGCCGCCGCGACAACATCCCGCGCGCCAGGTCGATGATCAGCCTCATGGCCGCAGCCGTATCGCCTGGCCGTCCGCGAGGCCGGCCGGCGGGTTGAGCACGACGGTTTCTCCCGTGGCGAGTCCGCGCAGCACCTCGACCGCGCGGGGCCCTTGCACGCCGAGTTCCACTTGGCGGCGTTCCACCATCTGGCGCTGCACGACGAAGACGCTGTCACCGCGCAGCGCCGCCGGCGGGATCAGCACCGCGTCATCGGTCTGGCGCAGCACGATATTCGCTTCGACCGTCATGCCGATCAGCAAGGGCGTGTCGTCCGGCAGGGCCAGGCGCACCCGGTAGGCCTTGCGGGTGGCGTCCCCCTTCGGGGTGATCTGGCCGACGGTCGCAGTCAACACCTGGCCGGGAAAGGCATCGGCGCGCAACAGGACACGCTGGCCTTCGCGCACCTGGGCGATGTCCTCCTCATCCACCTCGGCCGTCACGCGCAGCGGGCTGGGCTCGCCGATCCAGAACAGCGATGCCGGGGTGTCCACCACCTCCCCCACTTCGACATCGCGCCGCAGCACCAGGCCGTCGGCGGGGGCACGGACGATGGTGTCGTCCAGCCGCCGACGCGCGGCGTCCGCGGCGGCCCGTACGGCGCGCGATTCGGCCTCGGCCCGATCGAGCGCCGAGCGGGAGGCGATGTCGCGCGTGACCAGCGTGCGGATTCGCGCCAGTTCGTCATCGGCGAAGCGCGCGCGGGCGTCGGCTTCCTCGACCCGGTGGCGGGCCTCACGGTCGTCGAGCCGCGCGAGCGGTTGGCCTTCGGTGACGCGCTGGCCTTCCTCGACCATCACCTCGGCCACGCGGGCGCGGATTGCGGGGCCGACGCGGGCCCAGTGCACCGGCTCGACGCTGCCGGTCGCATAGACCGCGCGCAGGGCGGGGCCGGTGGTCGCCATGGCGATGGCGACGGCGGGCGGCATGGTCCACCAGAACCAGGAGGCGCCGACGGCGAGGACGAGAAGGAGGATCAGGACAAGGCGGCGGCGCATGGCGGGGCATGGGTAGCACGGGGCGGGGCGGCGGGGTTGGATCGAAACACATGGTTGCGCGCCGGCCGCCCGGGAGGTAGGAAGCGCCGCCCGGGCTGCGTGGGAACACGCGGCGCAGCAGGCGGCCGGCATAGCTCAGTGGTAGAGCAACTGATTCGTAATCAGTAGGTCCGCGGTTCAAATCCGCGTGCCGGCACCAGATGCGGGATCTGGGGCACACCGGGGGCACAAGTCATCTGGAAGCTTAGCGTATAGCGCCGGGCGGAAGATCGCCCTTTAAGGGGCGGCCACCGGTCACTAACCTTCAGCGCATGATCGACCCCAGCGCGATTGCAAACCCAGTCGGCTTCGTGCGGCTGGCTCAAGTACCCTTTACAATATACGATAACGCGCAATCAGATGCGCCTTGGCTGATCCGCCGCGGACCAGCACCTAGCGATCTCTATTGGCCGCCGCGGCTCATTGATCTTGGCTCCGGTCCGCTCACTTCGCTGGATCAACGCCGAGACGCCCACGATGAACTTAATCGACTTCTTAGGGGTGGGCTTGAAGGCGGCGAGTTGATAGCTGTTGCAGGACTCGTCGATCTAGAGACCATGACGGCAAGTTTGATTGAGCTGACGGCAACGCATTGGGCATTACCGCAAACGTCCCCATACGAGCCGTTTGAAGAAGAAAAACTCCCCTTTGATTGGGCCATATCTTCAGTTGAGATGATTAAAATGTTTCCGCTTCGGCCAGATTCCCCTTTTGTAGTCCCTTTTATTTCGATGTCGAGGCTTGCTGCGTTCTTGCATGCGGAGGTTGTGCCAGAGCCTCCTGACCTTCAGGTCAAACCGTGGCACGTGTGGCGGAAGGAATTCCTTGAGGCCGACCCGCCAAGAAAGCGGAGAAAGGGTCAAGGACGTCCTCCGGTCGATCCTGAACGAACCACGGCTATTTGGCGCGAAGTGGTACGGCGCGCCATGGAGCGTGAACTCGACGGCCTATCTCTGGCCAAAGTGACCACTGCTATCCATGATTGGCTGAGTGTCGGCCCATTCGATCTACCAGACGAGACCACGGTCCGAAGTCAGCTTAAGGGACTTTTTCCGGCGGACTCGCCTGAGACGCGCAAGCGGAAGCCAGCTAAGTAGAGTCAATTTCGTTTTGTTGTGTAAATAAACATGCATTGCCGCGCATGCCATCGCGCCAAGCATAGGCATAGACCACCAGACCTCACCAACCAGCGAGGTCTGGCATGCCTTCTCAGAGTTCGCCCGCGTCGCATAAGCGGGCACCCAAGCACAAACCGGCGGATCCCCTTCTCACGGCCCAAGAGGCAGCGCTTGAGCGGGGTCAGGGTCTCTCCACCTTCTGGCGGGATGTGAAGAGCGGCCGCGTGCCCAAGCCCTTCTACGTGTCGCCGCGCGCCCCGCGGTGGCGTCTGTCGGAAATCGTCGAAAGCGTGAATGCGTGCCGCAACGCGCGCGTTGGGGAGCGCTCGTGATGAATGACATCACCCATCCCGAGGACCGCGGTGACCTCTTGAAGGTCTACCAGGCCGCCGAGCGGCTGAACTGTTCGATCAGCACCATCCGCCGCCTCGTCACGCAGAAGAAGCTGCGCGCCTACCGGGTGGGCAGCAGCGTCCGCATCGCCGAAGCGGACATCGAGCGCCTGCTTAAGCCGATCTAGTGACCGCTCAGCCTTCCGGCACGGACGTGTGTCGGAAGGCGTCCTTCAGCCGTCCTCGGGAACCCGCCCACCGGCCATGCACTCATGTAGCCGACAGGGCGCTGGCCCATTCGATCACACCTGGCAACGCCTCGTTCACCTGACCTCTCCTGACAAGGAATGACCACCATGGATCTTTTCGAATACGCCGACAGTGACGACCATGAAGCCCGCATTTCGGATGAAGACCCGGAGCCGATGGCGGCACCGGTTGACGGCGACGGCCCGATCGGGCCGACCTCGCAGCTCTCGGCCTCCGGCGTCGCGGCTCCGGTCGATCTCCGCGAGACGGTGATGAACCGCTCCGGGTTTGTCGGAGGCTCCAACTCCTGAGAGGCTGGAGCGATGACGAGCAAGACGACGAACAAGTTCTCGCCTGAGGTCGCGAGCGGGCGGTGCGGATGGTGCTGGAGCACGAGGTGCAGCACCCGTCCCGCTGGGCGACGATCCTGTCGATTGCGGCCAAGATCGGCTGCACGGGCCAGACGCTGAACGAGTGGGTGAAACAGGCGGAGCGCGACACTGGCCGCCGGCCTGGCCCGACGACCGAGATGGCAGCCCGGCTCAAGGCCCTGGAACGGGAGAATCGGGAGCTGCGTCAGGCGAACGAGATCCTGCGCAAGGCGTCGGCGTATTTTGCCCAGGCGGGGCTCGACCGCCGGTTCAAGCCATGATCGCGTTCATCGATGATCATCGCGGGGCGCACGGGGTCGAGCCGATCTGCAAGGTCCTGCCGATCGCCCCGTCGACCTATCACGGACAGGCGGCCCGTCGCCGCGATCCAGCCAAGCTGCCGGAGCGGGCCAAGCGCGATGCCGCGCTGATGCCCGAGATCGCACGCGTGTTCGAGGAGAACTTCCGCGTCTACGGCGTGCGCAAGGTCTGGCGGCAACTGAAACGCGAAGGCCATGACCTGGCGCGTTGCACGGTCGCGCGCCTGATGCGCGGCATGGGCCTGCAGGGCGTGATCCGCGGCAAGCCGGTCAGGACCACGATCAGCGACAAGGCTGCACGTTGCCCGCTGGACCACGTCAACCGGCAGTTCAAGGCGCCGCGCCCAAATGTGCTGTGGGTCTCCGACTTCACCTATGTCGCGACCTGGTCGGGCTTCGCCTACGTTGCCTTCATCATCGATGCCTATGCCAGACGGATCGTCGGTTGGCGCGTGTCGCGAACGGCGCAGACGGGCTTCGTGCTGGATGCGCTGGAACAGGCCCTGCACGAGCGGCGCCCGCTGCATCGCGGCGGTCTCGTGCATCATAGCGACAGGGGCAGCCAGTACGTCTCTGTCCACTACACCGAGCGCCTCGCCCAGGCCTGCATCGAGCCCTCCGTCGGCAGTGTCGGCGACAGCTATGACAACGCCTTGGCCGAAAGCATCAACGGCCTCTACAAGGCTGAGGTCATTCACCGGCGCAGCCCATGGCGCTCGCTCGAGGCCGTGGAATTCGCCACCCTCGAATGGGTGGACTGGTTCAACAACCGGCGGCTCCTGGAGCCCATCGGCAACATCCCGCCGGCCGAGGCCGAAGCACTCTACTACGCTGCCCAGGAGAACCTGCTCCTGGCGGCGTGACTCAAACCAAACAGCCTCCGGCGAACCCGGAGCGGTTCAGTGATTACGGTGGCCGATGCCCTCCGCGCGGCGGAGACGATGCCCGGTGTCACGCCTGGGCGCCTAGCTGAATGGCATTCGGCGACTGCCACCTTCGTGCGCCTGACCGGCCGCGATCCGGAAACCATGCCGATCGCGCCGTCCGACATTGTCCCAGCGCTTAAGAAGGTGCGCCCGGGTCTCTTCCGCCTAACGGAAAAGCGCTGGGGGAACGTGCGTGGCAGCCTCGCCGGGCTTGCCGCCTTGGTCGGTTGGCACGCCGACCGCGAGCGCCTGCAGCGGGAGGTCACCGGCCCCTGGGCGGGCTTGCTCGCATTGCTCGTCCGCTCGCCCCAGAAGGCAAATCTCGCCGGCTTCGCGCGCTTCTGCGTCGTTGAGGGCATCTGTCCCGACGATGTGGACGAGTCAACCGTTGAAGCCTACCGGGCGTGGCGGACGAACGAGACCTTCGACCTGCGCCCCAACAGCGCCATCCATGGCCTTCGCCGCATCTGGAACGCCCATGCTGGCACCACGCCGGGCTGGCCGGATCGAAAATTGTCCCCGCCGAAGGATCCGCGCGTCTTCGCGCTCCCTCTGGCTGCATTCCCGGCGTCCTTCGCGGCGGACCTCGAGGGATTCGTCGAGGAAATGCGCAACCCTGACCCGTTCGGCGACAAGCGCGCGATGGCGGAGAACACCTGGCACGATCGTCGTGGCCACCTGATCCGCGTCGCGTCGATCCTTGTCCATGAAGGCCACCTGAAGGCCGACGCCGTGACCGGACTGGCGGTGCTAGTGACGCCGGTGAGCATGCGAGCCGCTCTGCGGGCCATGCACCGCAAAGCCGGTGGCAAGTGGAACGGGAATGCTCAGGACGTCGCCATCACCCTCCTCGATATCGGCCGCCGCTGGGTCAAGCTCGACGAAAGCAGCCTGGAGGCCCTTCAGGCTATCCGCGACGCCGTGAAGCCCAGTGCGCGGGGGGTCGGAAACCGTTCCATGCGTCGCCTCGAAGCCTTCGACGACCCCATCATGATGAAGCGCTTCTTCAAGCTGCCGACGGAACTGTTCCGCGCCGCTGACCGGCTCCAGGCGGAGAACCGTCCCGACGACGCGGCGCGCCTGCATGAGCGTGCGCTGGCGCTTGCGATCCTGCAGCATCAACCGCTGCGGCGGCGGACGCTCGTCCTGATCGACGTCGAGAAGCACTTCCGCCGCGACGTCCGCGGCCGCATCGTGACCCTCAGCATACCCGGGGTACTGGTCAAGAATGGCATCGATATCTCGGCGCCGATCCCGGATGATCTCAGCCGTCGTATCGGCAAGCACCTCCGGATCCACCTGCCCCATTTGAAGGCCAACACGAGCGGCAACTGGCTATTCCCAGGCAGCACGGGTGCTGGTCACAAGGAGCCCGGCACCCTGGCCAAGGGTGTGGTGAAGGAAGTCGAGCGTGCCCTGGGCGTGGAGTTCAGCCTCCATATGGTCCGCCACATCGCGGCAATTGTGATTTACGACAGCAGCCCCGACGCCGGTCCGGTGGCGCAGCGGCTCTTGGCCCACCGTCAGCTCTCCACGACCGAAGGCTTCTATGGCCGCCTGAATACGCGCAGCGCGCACCGCGTCTGGGGCGAGCTGCTCGACACGATGAGAACGAAGTCGATCTTGAAGGAGCGCCGCGCGAAGGCCCGTACCGGCGTGGAGCGCGGATCGTGAGCGGCGGCGGCAAGCGGCGGGCGCCCGGTCGCAAAACCGGGACATTCGCCTTGGAACGGCGCTGCCTGACCCTGGACGAATGGCCGGAGCGTGATCGAGCGGCCTGGGAGGCGGCCATCAACCGGCCGGACGATCCGTTCGAGGCGGATGGACCTCTGGCGCATCTTGCGACCGGCACCCGCCGCGCTCGCTTGATGGCCTGGGGTAACTTCCTGGCATTCCTGACGTCGCGTGGCTTGCTCGATCCCGCATGCGGGCCGGCGGAACGTGCAACACGCGAGAATGTCGGTGCCTGGATCACAGGTCTGCGCAGCCGGATGGGTGCCAATTCGGTCGCGAAGTACATACTCGACCTGTCGCTGGTAATCGCATCGATGGAGCCGCGCTTCAACTCGATCTGGATCCGCCGCCACCCACTCCGGCCGCGCCACGCCGAAACAATCGCGTCTCGCAAGCCGGTGACGCCGTTTGATCCCGGCACGTTGGCGACCTTCCTCTTCGCGCGGTGCAATGAGTTCGAGCGCAAGACCGAGCCCGTGAATCATAAAACGGCCCAGAAGTACCGCGATTTCCTGATCGTGCTGATGGACCTCTACTTCGGGCTTCGGAGTGCAAACCTGTGTCACCTGCGGCTCGGCGTCCACGTCACTGAGGTCGACGACACTTACCGGATCGACATTCCCCCCGAGGAAACGAAGGCCGGTAAGCCTGTCAGCAGCCTGGCGCCGCCGGATCTCGCGGCACTGGTACGGACATATCTCCAGCGCTTCAGACCGGTACTTCAGGAGGGGCACCCGGAGATGGACCGGATGTGGATCAACCGGGACGGCGATCCCCTTGGTCCGCATGCGATGTATGGGCTGTTCCAGCGTGTGGGTCGGGCGGCGGGGATCGAACTGCGACCACATCTCGTGCGCCACACCCTTGCGACGACGCTGATGTCGGCGGCTCCGATGAACCTTCGTCTCGCGTCCGCGGCCCTGACTGATAAGGGTGCGCGCATGGTGAGCGAAGTCTACGACCGGTCGGGCGCTGAGGCATCGCAGGCGTTTTGGCAAAAGCTGCGGCGGAGCCTGATGCATTCGTAGCATCGACCAATTGAAGATCAACTAAGAGGAATCATAGGTGTCACATGGCTGATATTGAACAGAGCGTGCCTTACTTCCTCCCATCGTCCGGGGAGGATGCCACGACAACGAACGAGCGCGCCGCAATGGGTGAATATATTCGAGACCACCTTTACGATCAGGTGGATACCTACCAGGAGGTTATGTGGGTCCTGGTGGCTGGACTTTTCGCCTGGGCCCACGACGTCGAGCATGCGGGATCGCACGAGCGGGATTGGCCGCACCACATCAGCCGTCTTCAAGCGATGCGCATCGCTGCCAAGCATATCGAGAAACTGATGGCGGAGGAGGAGCGGCGTGAACAGGTGACTTGATCCTTTTTGAAGCAGAACGCGCCTGGGTCTGCCGAAGTCCAGGACTAGCAGGCTGCTGAAATTCCCTCTCGCGACTGACGACGGATCGTGATTCGCTTGCCCTGTTGGAGGGCGAGATCGGGATGCGCGGCAAGGACGAGGTGCGGGGTTCGCTGTTCAGC
>JALHQB010000018.1 GCA_022842185.1 Acetobacteraceae bacterium | reverse complement strand
GGGGGCAAAGCCCCTCCAACCTTCAACCGCACCCGTCACGGATACAACACCTCGATCCGCCACCCGTCGCCATCCCGATGAAACACCCGCCGCTCATGCAGCCGGAACGGCATGTCGCGCCACAATTCGATCCGCCGCGGCAGCACCCGGAAGCCGGACCAGAAGGGCGGCCGCGGAATCTCCCCGATCGCGTAGCGCAGCCCGTATTCCGCCACGGCCTTTTCCAGCGCGAAGCGCGATTCCAGCGGCCGCGACTGCTTCGACGCCCAGGCCCCCAGCCGCGAGGTCCGCGCGCGGGATGCGTAATACGCATCGGCCTCGGCCTCCGTCACCGCCTCGACCGCGCCCTCGACCCGCACCGACCGCGCCAGCGTCTTCCAGTGGAAGCACAGCGCGGCGTTCGGATTGGCGGCCAGTTCCCCGCCCTTGCGGCTTTCGAGGTTGGTGTAGAACACGAACCCGCGCG
Organism: Acetobacteraceae bacterium; assembly: GCA_022842185.1. Taxonomy (GTDB): domain Bacteria; phylum Pseudomonadota; class Alphaproteobacteria; order Acetobacterales; family Acetobacteraceae; genus Neoroseomonas. The sequence goes on along the minus strand of JALHQB010000018.1, from coordinate 66,166 downwards.
CATCGACGCCCTTGAGCAGCACCATCCGGGCCGAGGGCACGCCATCGGGCGTCGCGGTCGCCAGGCACACCGCATTGGCGTCGTTGGGTTCGGATGTGGCAGCCTCGGCCATCCAGGCCTCGAAGATGGCGATCGGATCGTCGGTGGTGGCGCTGCCGTCCATGGGGTGTTCTCCTTCACCTGCCTGTATCGGGGCGGGGGGCGCAGCCGCAAGGGGTTGGAACCTCTTGCTCCTGCCCCCTCGCCATGGCACCACCGACGCTTGCCAGCGAACGGGACGAAGACCCCAGATGAACGATGCCTCGCCCGAACCGCGAATCGCCACCGGCACCCTGATGCAGGGCAAGCGGGGCGTGATCATGGGCGTGGCGAATGACCGCTCCATCGCCTGGGGCATTGCCCGCGCCATTGCCGCCCAAGGTGGGGAGATCGCCTTCACCTACCAGGGGGAGGCGCTGGAGAAACGCGTACGCCCGCTGGCCGAAAGCATCGGGTCCACCCTGGTCCTGCCCTGCGACGTGGCCGACGACGCCTCGATGGACGGGGCTTTCGAGACGATCGCCAAGGCCTGGGGCAAAATCGACTTCCTGGTTCATGCCATCGGCTTCGCGGACAAGCAGTTCCTGCGCGGGCGGTACCTGGACACCCCGCGCGCGGCCTTCCTGCAGGCGATGGACATCTCCTGCTTTTCCTTCGTCGCGGTCGGGCAGCGGGCCGCGGCGCTGATGGAAGCGGGCGGGTCGATGCTGACGCTGTCCTATCTGGGCGCCGAACGTGTCACGCCGCATTATAATGTGATGGGCGTCGCCAAGGCGGCGCTGGAAGCCTCGGTCCGCTACATTGCGACCGATTTGGGTGAGCGCGGCATCCGGGTGAACGCGATCTCCGCCGGGCCGATCAAGACCCTGGCGGCGAGCGGCATCGGTGACTTCCGCTACATCCTGCGCTGGAACCAGTACAATTCCCCGCTGCGGCGCAACGTGACGATCGAAGAAGTGGGCGGGTCGGGCCTGTACCTGCTGTCGGACCTCGCGGCCGGCGTGACGGGTGAAGTGCACCATGTCGATTCCGGGTATCACGTGGTCGGGATGAAGAACCCCGACGCGCCCGATATCACGGTCGAGAAGGGCTGAGGCCCGCCCCGGCCGCCGCCAGCCCGGCGGCGGCGAACCGATCCCCGATCCGCCGGTCGTAATCCTCGGCCAAGGCGCGCAGCGCCGCGGCGCCATCGCCTTCGAAGGTCGGCCCGTGCATCAGCGCGAGACGACCCGGCGCCAGCCCGGCCAGGCGCCGGATCGTGGTGCCCATGCCCGGGTTCAGACTGGAGAAATTGAACATATCCTCGGTGGCGGCCGCAGGGCCGACGATGTCGCCCCGGGTCAGCGCAGGGCCACTGCCGAGTTGGGTGAACAGGTCGCCGCACAGCAGCGTCCCCGTGCGTTCCTCCAGCAGCACGCCGGCATCCCAGCCATGCGGGATATGGGGCGTGTCGAGGTAGCGCACGGCCAGGCCAAGCCCGAGTTCGATCCTCTCGCCATCCGCCAGGATTCGCGGCGTACGGTCGGCCATGTCGTGCAGGGACGTCATGCAGCCGGTCTGGCCATGCGCCACCTGGGCGTTTGGCGCCACCGCCAGCCATTCGTTCATCGCGCCGCATTCATCGGCCTCGAAATGGCCGAAGGCGATCCAGCGCAGGCGCTCGGGCGGCATCAGCCGGGCGACCGCGGCGCGCAGGATGGGGAACATCCGGCGCAATCCAGCGTGGAACAACATCGGTTCCTCGCCGCGCAGCAGGAAGTGGTTGAAGGTCAGGCCCGCCGGCGGCGCGACGTCTGGCACATGGACGGACAGGCGGAAGATGCCCTCCGCGATCTCGTCGATGCTGGCTTCCATGGCGTTCTCCTTGGGGCGCGGGGTTCTCGCAGTCGCTTCCGTTGCGCATGCGGTACCTCAAAATTCTTCTGGGGTCACATCGATCTGCGCGATGCGGTGTCAGGCCCGTCCCTCCCTTTCGGAACGCCGCCCCTGCCCCAGCCCGGCGCGGGCCTGGGTCATTGAGGTTCCGCCCGGTCCGGGCTAACCGAACCGCGCCATGTCCCACAACACCTTCGGCCACCTGTTCCGCGTCACCACCTGGGGTGAATCCCACGGCCCGGCCATTGGCTGCGTGGTCGATGGCGTCCCCCCGCGCCTGGCGCTGTCCGAAGCCGACATCCAGCCCTTCCTGGACCGCCGCCGTCCCGGCCAGTCGAAATTCGTGACGCAACGGCAGGAAGCCGACCAGGTCCGCATCCTGTCCGGCGTCTTCGAAGGCCAGACCACCGGCACCCCGATCGCGCTGCACATCGACAACACCGACCAGCGATCGAAAGACTATTCCGAGATCGCCGAACGCTTCCGTCCCGGCCACGCCGATATCACCTACGACCTGAAATACGGCATCCGCGACTATCGCGGCGGTGGCCGGTCCTCGGCGCGGGAGACCGCAATGCGCGTCGCCGCCGGCGCGATCGCCCGCCGCGTGCTCGGCCCCGATGTGCGCATCCGCGGCGCGCTGGTGCAGGTCGGCGCCGATGCGGTGGACCGGGCGGCCTGGGACTGGGCCACCGTGGACGACAACCCCTTCTTCTGCCCCGACCCCGCCGCCGCCACGCGGTGGGAGGAGCAATTGCTCGCCCTGCGCAAATCCGGCAATTCGGTCGGCGCCGTCATCGAAGTGACGGCCGAGGGCCTGCCGCCAGGCCTCGGCGCGCCGATCTACGGCAAGCTCGATGCCGACCTCGCCGCAGCGCTCATGTCGATCAATGCCGTGAAAGGCGTGGAGATCGGCGACGGCTTCGCAGCGGCGTCGCTGACGGGGGACAGCAATGCCGACGAGATGCGGATGAACCCGGATGGCACCGTCGCCTTCCAGTCCAACCACGCCGGCGGCATCCTCGGCGGCATCAGCACCGGCCAGCCCGTCGTCGCCCGCTTCGCGGTGAAGCCCACCAGTTCCATCCTGACCCCCCGCGCGGCGGTGGACCGGCAGGGCCGGGATGTCGAGGTGCAGACCAAGGGCCGCCACGACCCCTGCGTGGGCATTCGTGCGGTGCCGGTCGGGGAAGCCATGCTGGCGATCGTGCTGGCCGACCACCTGCTGCGGCACCGGGCACAGAACCCGGATGCGCCATCCGTCGCACGGCTGCCGCGGAACTGAACGCGTTCGCTGGCCCCCTGGCGCCAGCGGGCCGTTCAATCCGCCAGGGCACCCTCGATCTCGGCGACGCGCCCCGCCGCGCGCGGCAGCAGGCGGCGCAGGTAGAATTCGGCCAGGTCGCCATAGGCCTCGGCATCCTCGGCGGCCGCGCGCGCCAGCATCCATCCGCCCAGCAGCCACCCCGCCGCCTCCAGATAAGCGACGGCGACCGATTGCGCGGCATCCGCGTCGCGCCCCTGCGCGTCCAGCACCATGGCCGTCGCGGCGCCCAGCCGGTCGGCGGCGGCACGTAGGCGCGCGTCGTCGATGCGCCGCACCTCATCGAGCAAGGCGCGCATCTCCGCGCCGCCATCCTTGGCGAGCTTGCGCACCAGCAGGTCGATCGCCTGGATGCCGTTGGTGCCTTCGTAGATCGGCGCGATCCGGGCGTCCCGCAGCATCTGCGCGGCCCCGGTATCCTCGACGAAACCCATGCCGCCATGGACCTGGATGCCGGTGGAGGCGGTCTCGACCCCGCGATCCGTGCACCAGGCCTTCAGGATCGGCGTGAGCAATTGCAGGCGCCTGTCCGCGGCACCGTCGCCATAGGCGTGTCGATCCACGCAGACCGCGGTCTCCAGCGCCAGCAGTCGGCCAGCCAGGGTGATCGCGCGCATTTCCATCAGCATGCGCTGCACATCCGGGTGCTGCGCGATGGGCCGCCCGCCCTGCACGCGCATCTCGGCGTAGGATTCCGCCAAGCGCAACGCGGCGGCGCCATGCGCCACACCCTGCGTGCCGACGCCGACGCGCGCATTGTTCATCATGGCGAACATCGCCATCAGGCCGCGATGCGGCTCGCCCACCATCTCCGCTTCCGCGCCTTCGAACAGCATCACGCAGGTCGGCGATCCGTGGATGCCCATCTTGCGCTCGATGCCGCCGCAGCGCAGCGCATTGCGCGTGCCGTCCTCCTTCAGCTTCGTCGCGGCGAACAGGCTGATGCCGCGCGACCCCGGCGGCGCATCCGGCAGACGCGCGAGCACCAGGTAGAGGATGTTGTCGGTGCAGTCGTGCTCGCCCCAGGTGATGAAGATCTTCTCGCCATGCAGCGCGTATTTGCCATCGCCCAACGGTTCCGCGCGCGCCTTCAGCACACCCAGGTCGCTGCCTGCACCCGGTTCGGTCAGGCACATCGCGCCGGTCCATTCGCCAGTCACCATCGAAGGCAGCCAGCGCGCCGCCTGGTCGGGTGTCGCGTAATGCACCAGGCAATCGATCGCACCGGCCGTCAGCAACGGTCCCAGCATGAAGGACGTATCCGCCGCCATGCCCAGTTCCGTCATGGCGATCCACAGCGACGCCGGCAGCCCCTGCCCGCCATGCGCTTCGGGTGCCGACAAGGACTGCCAGCCGCCTTCGATCCAGTGCGCATAGGATGCGGGATAGGTGGGCGGCGTGGTGACCACGCCATTGGCATAGACCGCCCCATGCCGGTCGGCGGCGGCGGCGTTTGGCAGCAGCACCTCGGTGCAGAAGCGGTCGGCCTCGGTGACGATCTGGGCGATGTCCTCGGCGGCCAGCGGCGCGCCGGCCCGGGCGGTCAGCGCCGGCAGGCCAACCACGCGGGTCAGGCCGAAGATCAGGTCGGTGGCGGCGGTGGAGGTCATGCGGGTATGCCTTCCAGGGCGGCAAGCAGGCCGGGGGCAGGTGCGGCCTGCCCCGCCGCCCAAGGGGTGAGGGCGCCCAGCAGCGCCGCATCGGACGACGCCGCCGCCAGGGCAAGCCCCAGGACCGGCGCGAATTTGAAGCCGTGGCCGGTGAAGCCCGACATCACCAGGCAGCGCGGCGACAGCGGTTCGATGACAAAGCGCTCGCCATCCTCGACGTCATAGTAGCAGGCGCGCGCGCCCAGGATGCGGTAGCCCGCCATGTCGCGCAGGCGCGGGCGGGCGAAGGCGAGGATTTCCTCGGCCTCGGCGGCCGTCGCATCGCGGCTGTCGGCCTCCGCATCGCCGGTCCGCGAAAACCGATGGTCGCCGATCTTCAGCGGCGTACCGGCCACCGGCGGCACGGCGTAGAACCCGCCATCTTCCGCAAGGTCGAGCAGCATCGGTGCGCGTGCCCAGGCCTCCCGATGCTGCGGCGGCGGTTCCAGCAGCACCAGCACCTGCCGCGATGCGACCACACGCGGCGCCAGCGCGGCGGGCAGCAGGCGCGGTGCCCAGGGGCCGGCGCCGACCACCAGCAGGTCGGCGCTGCGCTCGCCGCCATCCGCCAGGCGCAGCGTGGCACGGGCGGGGTCCACATCCACCGCGCGGGCGCGTTCGATGACCACGCCATGCGCCGCCAGCAGCCGCGCCAGCCCGGCGACGATGCGCTCGGCCAACAGCACGCCGCCGGTTGCCATGTGGAAGGCGGCGCCGATGCCGGCCTCGGTGAAGATCGGGAAGCGGGACGCCACCTGCTGCGCCGTCAGGTCCGTGACGGCATGGCCGTCGGCGGCGAGCGTCGCGCGGCTGTCGCCCAGCCAGCCCTGCGCGGTGCCGGATACGGCGAGCACCCCGGTTGGGATGTGCAGCACCTCCCCCAGGTCGCGCCACAGCATGTCCCAGGCGGCATAGGCGGGATCGACCATCCGCATATAGCCGGCCTGCGCGCCATAGGCGTGGCGGATCAGCCGGTGGTGATCGACCGAAGCGCCGCGCGGGTTGGGCACCGCATCCTGCTCGACGATACGCACGGCATAACCCCGGCGCGCCAGGCCCCAGGCAGCCGACAGCCCCATGATGCCGGCGCCGAGGATCAGAGCGGTGGGTGCGGATGCCATGCGCCCATCCTATGCCGCGCCTCAGCCCCGGTGTGAACCATCCAGGGCCAGGGTGATGGTCCCGGCCAGCGCCGCGCCGGGGTCGAGCATCCGCATCGGCCCGAAACCCGCCATCGCCGGCCTGTTCACAACATCCGGCAAATGGGAGGACGGTTCGACGCACAGCACCGACCGGTCCCGCGGCGCGAAGACCTGCAGGTTCGTCGCCAGCGCGCCGGTGGCATCGAGGCGCAGCGCCAGCCCCGGCCATTCCAGCCGCGCCACCCCATCCCAGCCGGGGAAATGCGTGTCGAGGCCGAGGAGCACCTCCTCCCCGCCATCCAGCCCGCTGGACGGTTCCGCGCTGACCGGCATGCAGCGCTGATCATGCACGCAGCGATGCGTCGCCCGGAATGCGAGCCGCGTGCCGGCCGGCCGGACAAACCAGGGGTGCCAGCCGGCGCCGAACGACATCGGCGCGTCGCCGGCATTCGTGATGGTCAGGTCGAGCAACAACCCCGCCGGCGACAGCCCCACCACCAGAAGCGCGTCATAGCGATACGGCGCGGCATCGACCGATTGCACCAGCACAACGCGATCCGGCGCTGCGGTCTGTACATCCCAGCCGCGGTCGCGCGACAGGCCGTGAATCGCGGTGCCTTCCTGTTCGCGGTTGATCGGCAGGTGGTGGCCGTCCAGCCGCCCGCCATCCAGCCGGTTCGCCCAGGGGATCATCCAGAAGGCGCCGAAGGGGCCGCCAAGCCGCCGCCCCTGCGGCGCCGGCATCAACACGTCGCGGCCTGCCAGGCGCAGCGCGGTCAGGCCCGCCCCGTCCTCGGGCGCGAGATCCGCGGTCCAGTCGCCCGCATGCAGCCGCAGCATCGTCACTCGCCCAGGCTGAACGCGTCGCGCGGGGAAGGTGCGCCGCGCGAATACTCGATCGCGGTATAGCCGCCGCCTTGGTAGCGCTCGGTCACGGGGTCGGCGGTGATGTGCTCCACTTCGGCACGGTGCGGTTCGGCGGAATCCTGTGGTGCCCAGCCGATGCGGTCCCGGTGGTCCTTGCCCCAATAGGATGCGGGGTTGTTGGAACAGGCCCAGATCACCGCATGGCCGCTGCGTTCGGCCAGCACGCAGCGTTCCACCAGCCGCGTGAGGTCATCGAAGGACAGCCAGGTGGACAGCATCCGCCGGTCGATCGGCTTGGGGAAGCAGGACCCGATGCGGAGATTGACGTTCTCGACGCCGTGCTTGTCCCAGTACATGCGGCCCATCAACTCGCAATACGCCTTCGACAGGCCGTAATAGCCATCGGGGCGGAAGGCGCAGTCATAGTCCAGCAATTCGCCATTGCCGGCCGGGCGTTCATGGAAGCCGATGGAATGGTTGGAACTGGCGAAGATGACGCGCGCGCCTTCGCGCCGCGCCGCCTCATACACATGATACGGGCCGCGCAGATTGGGCCCGAACACCTCCTCGAACGGCTTTTCCACCGACACGCCGCCAAAATGCAGAATGGCGCAGCAGCCCTCCGCCTGGCGCAGCAGCGCCACGCCATCATTGAGGTCGGCCTTCACGAAGGAAGCGCCGGGCGGCAGCGGGTCCGGAAAGGGCGTGATGTCCGTCAGGCGCAGCGTCCAGCCCTGCGCGGACAGCGCCTGCGCCAGATGTCGCCCGAGATTGCCGGAGGCGCCCGTCAACAGCACGGGCTTGGATGGTGCGGTCATGGTTGTCAGCTTCCGTAGCCGAGCAGCAGGCGCGGCAAAGTGAGGGAGACGGCGGGCCAGTAGGTGGTCAGCATCAGCGCCACCAGGATTGCGCCCCAGAAGGGGATGATGGTCTTGATGATATGCTCGATACGGATCTGCCCGATCGCGCAGCCGACGAACAGCACGGCACCCACGGGCGGCGTGGTCAGCCCCAGCCCGAGATTCATCATCATCACCATGCCGAACTGCACCGGATCCATGCCGATCGCGACGACCACCGGCAGGAAGATCGGCGTGGTGATCAGGATCAGCGCAGCCATGTCCATCACGCAGCCCAACAGCAGCAGACAGACATTGATCATCAGCAGGATGACGATGGGGTTGCTGCTGATGGCGAGCATCCCTTCGGTCAGGATGTCCGGCAGACGATACATCGCCAGCAGCCAGGCAAAGGCGGTCGCGGTGCCGACCAGCAGGAACACGACCGATGTGGTGCGCACCGAAGCGCGCACCGCGATGACGAAATCCGCCCAGGACAGCGCGCGATAGACCAACAGTGTCACCGCCAGCGCCCAGATGGCGCCGAACGCCGCCGATTCCGTGACGGTGAAGATGCCCGACAGCACGCCGCCCAGGATGATCACCGCCGTCATCAGGCCGGGCAGCGCATCGATGAACGACCAGGCGAGGTGCCGGAACCCGCGCCAGCCATCGGCGGGGTAGCCTCGGCGCACCGCCATGACATAGGCCGCGGCGGCAAGCAGCAGGCACATCAGGATGCCCGGCACGATACCCGCGATGAACAGCGCGGTGACCGAGATGCCGCCGCCCGCCGCCAGCGAATACAGGATCATGTTGTGACTGGGCGGGATCAGGATGCCGGCGATGGATGATGTCACCGTCAGCGACACCGCATAATCCACGCCATACCCCTTGGCCTTCATCGCCGGGATCAGGATGACGCCGGTGGCGGAGGTATCGGCCACCGCCGAACCCGAGATGCCGCCGAACAGCATGGAAGTGGACACATCCACCATCCCCAACCCGCCGCGCATCCAGCCGACAGCGGCAGATGCCAGCGCCACCAGCCGTCGCGCGATGCCGCCATGGAGCATGATCTCCCCGGCGAAGATGAAGAATGGGATGGCGAGCAGCGCGAAGATGCTCATCCCGGATGCCATCTGCTGGAAGACGACGGCGGGGTTCAACCCTTCGAAGATGAAGCCGGCGACGGCGGCAATGCCCAGGCAGAAGGCCACCGGCACGCCGGCGATCACGCCCAGGCCAAACACCGCGAAAATCAGGATCAGGCCGGGTTCCACGCGTGGGCTACTCCAGGAAGGCGGCGGTCACGCCGCGCTGTTCGGGACCGTCCTTGGCGAGGAAATCCTTGAGCACCTGCTCGATCGCGAACAGCACCATCAGCGCGCCACCCAGCGACATCGGCACATAGGTCCAGCCCTGGCTGATCCCCAGCAGCGGGATCTTAAAGGCGCCGACCATGCCGACGAGTTCCCAGGACCACACCGCCATGGCGAGGCCGAACAACCCCATCACGATATCGCAGCCGACCGCGATCCAGCGCTGCATCCCCAACGGCAGCGTTTCGCGGATGCCAAGCACCGACAGGTGGAAGCGTTCCCGCACGCCGACCGCCGCCACCGGCATGGCAATGGCGAGGATCGCCAACGTCGCCGCCCGCTCGATCCAGGTCGGCGTGTCGTTCAGCACATATCGGCCGAAGACCAGCCACCCCATCATGGCGATGAGGCCGACAAGCGCCACGCTCGCCAACCCCACCGTCAACGCCGCCAGAACGTCCAGCGTGCGGGAGAATGCCTTCACGGCATCGCCCGGATCTGGCGGACCATTTCGGCCAGCCGCGCATCCGACGCATATTTCGCATAGACCGGTTCCATCAGCGCGGCCCAAGGCGCGCGATCGGTGATCTCGACCACCGTCACGCCGGCGGCGACCACGCGCTGGCGGCTGACCGTCTCGCGTTCCGCCCAGGAGCGGCGCTGTATGGCGGCCGATTCACGCGCGGCGTCGCGCAGGATGGCGCGATCCGCCGCATTCAGCCGGTTCCACCGCTGCGCGGAGACGGCGAGGACTTCCGGCACGTTGGAATGCTCGGTGGTGGAATAGAACCGCGCCACCTCGAAGTGCCGGGTCGATTCATAGGACGGCCAGTTGTTCTCGGCCCCGTCGATCACGCCCGATTGCAGGGAAGTGAAGACCTCTCCGAAGGGCAGCGGCGTCGGGTTGGCCCCCAGCGCGCGCATCAGGTCGATCCAAAGGTCGGAGGTCTGCACACGGATCTTCATGCCGCGCAGATCGGCTGGCGTGCGCACCGCGCGCGTGGTGTAGATGCTGCGCGCCCCCGCATCGTACCAGGCCAGGGAGATGATGCCGATCCGCTCCAGATCCTGCGCGATCGCTTCCCCGGTCGGGCCATCGATGGCCGCCTGCATATGCGCGACATTGCGGAACAGGAAGGGCAGCGTCACGACATTGGTCGATGGCGCCAGGTTGTTGAATGGCGAGAGATTGAAATTCGCGAAGTCGATGGTGCCCAGCCGCATCTGCTGGATCGCTTCATCCTGCTGGCCGAGCTGCGCGGAATGGAAAGTCCGCATGCGAATACGGTTGTTGGTGCGTTCCCCCACCATCCGGGCGAAGGCATCCATGCCGATCCCGTTCGGATAATCGGCCGCATGGATGTTCCAGCCGCGCCATTCCTGCGCGGCCGCTGGCGCCGGCGCCAGGCCGATGAAGCCGAGGGCGGCGGCCGCCACGGCAGCGAACAAGGCGCGGCGGGGCCGCGAGGGTACGGGGGTCATGAAGGTCTCCTCGAACGGGGGCGGTGGGCCGCCCCTCTGCTTGGTCAACTGCAATAGCAGTTGGCAGTCTGGGGCGCGTGGCACCCGGCCGTCAACGGCTGCTTCAGCGCCCCTTTCGCGGCGGTGGCGGCAGCACGCCATTGGTGACGAGCGACCGCAGGATGTGATGGCGCATCCGCGCCTCGGCCAGCGCCGGGTCGCGCTTCTTCAACGCCGTGACGATGCGCTTATGTTCGGCCAGCGCCTTGGGCAAGTCGCGCGGCGTGCTGCCCACGGCGCGATGGCGGCCGAGGCTGTCATAGGCGCGCAGCGATGCCAGGGACCGGATCAGGAAAAGATTGCCCGTGGCGTGATGGATCAGCGCGTGGAAGGCCTCATTGGCTTCGTCCAGCGCATCGGTGTCGCGCGCGGCGGTGCCGGTCTGCATCCGGCGCAGGATCGCGGCGATATCGGCCAATGACGCGGCATCCATCCGTTCGGCGGCGAGTGCAGTCGCCACGCCTTCCAATGCGGCGCGGATGCGTCCCAATTCACCGAGCTGCGCGGGGCCGACCTCCGCCACCACCGTGCCGCGGCGCGGCAGGGTGACGACCATGCCATCCTGTTCCAGGCGCCGCAGCGCCTCCCGCACCGGCTGCGCCGATATGCCGAGTTCGACGGCCAGGCTGCGTTCGGAGATTTTCCGCCCCGCCGGCAGCATCCCTTGCACGATGGAATCCCGCAGGCGCCGATAGGCACGTTCCCCGAGGGAGAGCGTGTCCTCCTCGGCGATTGGTGCGAGCCTCCCTTGGGCTGTCTTCGCAGCGGCCATGGACAACTGCCATAGCAGTTGGCAGCCTTGGGCGGAAGCCGAGCTGTCGCCAGGAGGAGAGCCCAATGACCCGCAAACGCCCCGAGGATCTGCGCAGCCACCGCTGGTTCGGCGTCGAGGATCTGCGCGCCTTCGGCCATCGGTCGCGCATGTTGCAGGCAGGATTTTCCGAGGGCGATTTCCGCGGCAAGCCGGTGATCGGCATCATCAACACCTGGTCGGAACTCAGCCCCTGCCATTTCCACTTCCGCACGCGGGCGGAGGAAGTGAAGCGCGGCGTCTGGCAGGCCGGCGGATTCCCCGTGGAACTGCCCGCGCATCCGGTCACCGAGCAATACCAGAAGCCGACTTCCATGCTGTATCGCAACATGCTGGCAATGGAGACCGAGGAACTCGCCCGTTCCCATCCTTGCGACGGGCTGGTGCTGCTGGGCGGCTGCGACAAGACGCCGCCGGGGCTGATGATGGGGGCGATCAGTTCCGGCCTGCCATCGATCATGGTGCCAGCCGGGCCGATGCTGCGCGGGAACTGGCGCGGCAAGGCGCTCGGTTCGGGCTCCGATGTGTGGAAATACCACGCCGAACTGCGCGCGGGGAACATCACCGAAGCCCAGTGGAAGGACATGGAAGGCGGTATCGCCCGGTCCTTCGGCACCTGCATGACTGCGGGCACGGCGGCGACGATGATGCTGGCGGTGGAAGCACTCGGCTTCACGCTGCCCGGGGCTTCCTCCATCCCGGCGGCCGATTCCGCGCATCCGCGCATGGCGACCGAGACTGGGCGCCGCATCGTCGAGATGGTGTGGGAGGATGCGACGCCGCAATCGCTGATCACCGAAGGCAGCGTGGACAATGCCGTGACCGCCGCGATGGCGTTTGGCGGTTCGACCAATGCCATCCCGCATCTGATCGCCATGGCGCGGCGCGCTGGCGTGATGCTGGACCTGGAACGCTTCGATGCGCTGTCGCGGCGCGTGCCGCTGGTGGCGAATCTCCGCCCCAATGCGGGCGAATACCTGATGGAGGATTTCTTCTACGCCGGCGGCGCGCGCGCCTTGCTCCACCGCATCCGCGACTTCCTCGACCTGTCCGCCCGCACTGTGACGGGCAAGACGATGGGCGAGAACATCGCCGATGCCGAGGTGTTCGACGACAAGATCATCCTGCCGATCGACAAGCCGTTGCAGGCGGAAGGCGGGCTGGCGGTGTTGAAGGGATCGCTCGCGCCCAATGGCGCCGTCATCAAGACCAGCGCGGCCGAACAGCGGCTGTTGCAGCACACCGGCCCGGCGGTGGTGTTCGAGAACTACGCCGATCTCAAGAAGCGCCTGGATGATCCGGACCTGGATGTGACCGCCGATTCCGTGCTGGTGCTGAAGCAGGCCGGGCCGCAGGGCGGGCCGGGCATGCCGGAATGGGGCATGCTGCCGCTGCCGCAGAAACTGCTGAAGCAGGGCGTGCGCGACATGGTGCGGCTTTCGGATGCGCGCATGTCCGGCACGTCCTATGGCACTTGTGTGCTGCATGTGGCGCCGGAGAGCCATGTCGGCGGGCCGCTGGCCTTCGTGCAGGATGGAGACCTGATCCGGCTGGACGTGGCCGGGCGCCGGCTGGACCTGTTGGTGGATGATGCGGAGATGGCGCGCCGCCGCGCCGCCTGGACGCCGCCTGTGCGGCGATATCAGCGCGGCTGGACCTCGCTGTATCTGGATCACGTCACCCAGGCGGATGAAGGCTGCGACATGACCTTCCTGGAAGGCACGCTGCCCACGCCGGAACCCGACATCTACTGAGCCAATCCGTGCCCGATTTGACACGGGGCCGCGCCTCCCGTCTCGTTGCGCCAGACGATGCGGGGGAACCACAAGAACGATGCCAGACCAGGATGCCGCGGCGCCGCGCACGATGTTCGAGAAGATCTGGGATCGCCACCGCGTCCTCGAACGGCCGGACGGGCAGGTGCTGCTGTATGTCGATCGGCACCTGATCCACGACGGCAGCGAACCCGCCTTCGACATGCTGCGCCGCCGCGGCCTGCCGATCCGCGCCCCGGAACGCATCTTCGCCACGCCGGACCATTACGTGCCGACCGACACGCGGGACGTCACCGCCATTCCAAACCCGGCGCTTCGCGCCATGGTGGAATCGCTGGATCGCAATGTCGCCGAACACGGCATCCACATGTTCGGCCTCAAGGATGAAGGGCAGGGCATCGTCCATGTCATCGGCCCTGAACAGGGGCTGACCCAGCCCGGCTTGCTGATGGTCTGCCCGGACAGCCACACCTCGACCCACGGCGCGATGGGCGCGCTCGCCTTCGGCATCGGCATGACCGAGGTGACGCATGTCCTGGCGACGCAGACGCTGTGGCAACGCAAGCCCGCGACGATGCGCATCAGCGTGGACGGCCCACTTGGCGCCGGCGTCACGGCCAAGGACATCATCCTGCACATCATCGCCACCATCGGCGCGGAAGGTGCCGTGGGCCATGTGATCGAATATGCCGGCAGCGCCATCCGCGGCCTGTCGATGGAAGGCCGGCTGACGCTGTGCAACATGTCGATCGAAGCGGGCGCCCGTGCCGGCATGGTGGCGCCGGACGAGACGACCTTCGACTATCTGAAGGGCCGCCCCTTCGCCCCGCGCGGCGCGGCATGGGACCGCAGCCTCGCGCAATGGCGCCGGCTGCCGAGCGACCCCGATGCGCGGTTCGACCGTGAGGTGGCGATCGATGCGACCACGATCGCGCCGACCATCACCTGGGGCAACTCGCCGCAGGATGCCGTGGCGATCGATGGCCACATCCCCGACCCGGCCGACGAAGGCGACCCCGAACGGCGCGCGGCCATGCAGGACGTCTTCGTCTATATGGGCCTGGCGCCCGGCATGGCGGCGACCGACCTGCCCATCGACCGGGTCTTCATCGGGTCCTGCACCAATGGCCGCATCGAGGATCTGCGCGCCGCCGCGGCCATCGCCCGCGGGCGGCATGTCGCCGCCGGCGTCACGGCCTGGGTCGTGCCCGGTTCCGCCCCGGTGAAGCGGCAGGCCGAGGCCGAAGGGCTCGACCGCGTGTTCCTCGAAGCCGGCTTCGATTGGCGGGAGGCCGGCTGCTCGATGTGCCTTGGCACCAATGGGGAGATCGGCGCGCCGGGCGAACGCATCGCGGCCACGTCGAACCGCAATTTCCGCGGCCGCCAGGGGCCAGGCGTGCGCACCCATCTGATGAGCCCCGCCATGGCCGCCGCCGCCGCGGTGACCGGCCGGATCACCGATGTGCGCCGCTTGGCGGAGGCCTGACCCCGATGGAACGCTTCACCACCCTGCACGCCGCCGCGGTGCCCTTCGCCCGCGACAACATCGACACCGACCAGATCCTGCCAGCCCGCTTCCTGCACATGGCGCGCGATGCGGACCACGGCGCCTGCCTGTTCCGCGACCTGCGCGCCGGCCCCGACGGTACCGAGGTGGCGGATTTCCCGCTCAACCGGCCTGGCTGGCGCGATGCCCGCATCGCCCTGGGCGGGCGCAACTTCGCCTGCGGGTCATCGCGCGAGAACGCCGTCTGGGCGCTGCACGGCCACGGCATCCGCGCGGTCATAGCCCCGTCCTTCGGCGACATCTTCGCCATCAATGCGGTCAAGAACGGTCTGCTGCCCGTGGTGCTGCCGGCCGAAGCGGTGGCGGCGCTGATGGCCGAAGCCGAGGCACATCCCGGCGCCGCAATCACCATCGACCTCGCCGCGCAAACGGTCACCGCCGCCGATGGCACGGTGCATCCCTTTGATATCGACGGCTTCACCCGGCATTGCCTGTTGGAAGGCGTCGATGAACTCGCCTTCACCCTGTCCCATGCCGAAGACATCGCGGCCTTTGAACGCCGCATGGATCGCGGGAACATCTGAATGCCCGTTTGGAAAGACCGGCACCGGCCCGCACCTCCACCCGGCAACCCAACAAGCGTATCCTGGATGGGTGGCCGGGTGGGGGTGCGGGCCGGTGCCGGCGCTTCAAACGCGCCTGTCGGCGCGTTTCCAAACACCATCTGAATAAGGACGACGCCACCCATGCATATCGCGGTCCTCGCCGGCGACGGAATCGGCCCGGAAGTGACGGC
Organism: Acetobacteraceae bacterium; assembly: GCA_022842185.1. Classification (GTDB taxonomy): domain Bacteria; phylum Pseudomonadota; class Alphaproteobacteria; order Acetobacterales; family Acetobacteraceae; genus Neoroseomonas. The sequence goes on along the minus strand of JALHQB010000018.1, from coordinate 50,699 downwards.
CCAGGCGGTGAAGACGCTGCGCGCGGTCGCGGCAAATGGGCCGCAATTCACCTTCACCGAGGCCCCGATCGGCGATGCCGCCTTCGACACCACCGGCGATCCGCTGCCGGAAGCAACGGCGGCGCTGGCCGAACGCGCGGATGCGGTGCTGTTCGGGGCGGCAGGCACCTATGCCAGCGACCTGCGCCCGCCGGAACAGCGTGGCGGGCACGCGCTGCTGCGCCTGCGCAAGCGCATGGATCTGTTCGCCAATTACCGCCCCGTGATCGCCTTTCCGGAACTGATCGGTGCCTCCACCCTGAAGCGGGAGGCGCTGGAAGGCGTGGACCTCGTCGTACTGCGGGAACTGACTGGCGACATCTATTTCGGCACGCCGCGCGGCATTCATGTCGAGAACGGCGAGCGGGTCGGCATCAACACGATGCGTTACACCGAAGGCGAGATCCGTCGCGTGGCGCATGCCGGCTTCCGCGCCGCCCAGGGCCGGCGGCGCAAGCTGTGCTCGGTCGACAAGGCCAATGTGCTTGAGACCATGGTGCTGTGGCGGGAGGTGGTGACCGAGGTCGGGCGCGACTATCCCGATGTCGAGCTCACGCATCTGTATGTCGATGCCGCATCCATGCACCTGATCCGCCGGCCGCGCGACTTCGATGTCATCGTCACCGGCAACATCTTCGGCGATATCCTGTCCGATGCCGCGGCGATGCTGACCGGATCGATCGGCATGCTGCCCTCCGCATCCCTGAACGCCGAGGGTCGCGGCCTGTATGAACCCGTCCATGGGTCCGCCCCCGACATCGCCGGCAAGGACATCGCCAATCCGCTTGCCGCGATCCTGTGCGGCGCGATGATGCTGCGCCTTTCGCTCGGCCAGCCGGCCATGGCCGATCGCATCGAGACGGCAGTCCGCCGCGTCCTGGCCGATGGCGGCCGCACCGCGGATATCATGGAGGACGGCGCCACACGCATGGGCACCGAAGCCATGGGCGATGCCGTCGCGCGGGAGATCGCACGCCTCGCCCACTGAATTCGCCGACAACGACAGGGAGAAACAACCAATGACGACCACCATCACCCGGCGCGGAATCCTGGGCGCCGCCATCGCTTCGCCAGTGCTGGCGCGCCCGGCCCTGGCGCAGGGCGAATGGCCGAACCGGCCGATCCGATGGATCGTGGCCTTCGCCGCCGGCGGCGCGGCCGATACCGCCGCCCGCTCCATCGCCGCCGACATGCAGGAATCGCTCGGCCAGAACATCGTCATCGAGAACCGCACCGGCGGCAATGCCGTGATCGCGGCCAATGCGACGCTGCAATCGCCGCGCGACGGCTACACCTTCCTGATCGACGCCGCGAACCAATTGACCAATCCGGTGCTGATGCGCGACCTGCCCTTCGATTATGCGACATCCTTCGTACCGGTGACGCAGGTCTCGTCATTCCCGCAGGTCATCGCCGTGAAGCACGACTTCCCGGCCCGGACGCTGCGCGAATTCATCGATGTGGCCAAGGCCCGCCCCAACACCGTCTCCGTCGGCACGCCGCCCGCCGCGGGCATGGCGCATCTCGCGCTCGCATCCTTCGAACGGAGCGCCGGGATCCGGCTGGTGCATGCGCCGTATCGCGGCGGCGCGGATGCCGCGCGGGACATCATGGCGGGCAGCGTCGATGCCGTTCTGATCACCACATCCTCCATCCGCCCGCCGGTCCAGGCCGGGCGCGCACGGGTGCTGGCGGTGACGAGCCTCGAACGGGTCCAGTCGCTGCCGGATGTGCCGACCATCGCGGAATCGGGTTTCCCCGGCTTCGATCTGAACGATTGGAACGGGTTGTTCGCCGCAACCGGCACGCCGCGCGTGGCGATCGAAAAGATGGCCGCCGCCGCTGCCGTCTCGGCCAAGGCGGCGCCGGTGCGCGCGCGCATGGACCCGGCCGGCGCGATCATGATCGGCAACTCGCCGGAAGCCTTCGCGACCTGGCTTGCCGTCCAGCGCCGGACGGCCGGCGAGGTCATCCGCCAGGCCGGCATAACGCTGGGCTGACCGGCTTCGGCGACGGCGCGACGCCATCGCGCAGGGCAGTATCGTCACGGCGGGGCGCCGCGCCCCTGTCCCGCCGGGACTTCCTCAGGCGCCGTCGTGAAGGCCGCCACCCCAGCGCCACCACGCGGCGGGCAGCGAGGCCGCCGCACGGCCCGCGTCCTGCGCGTCCGCGAACAGTGCGAAGCACGTCGCCCCCGACCCGCTCATGCGGGCCAGCAGGCAGCCAGGCTGTGCCCGCAGCGCCGCCAGCACCTGGGCGATGGGCGGGCACAGCCCGATCGCCGCGGCTTGCAGATCGTTGCACAACAGCCCCAGATCCTGCGCCATGGCCGCCGCGTCAGGCCAGGCGCCCGGCAGGCGCGCCGCTGCGGAAAAACCGCCCTGCCTCGCCGCGAAGACGGCCGGCGTCGCCAGCGCGACGCGCGGATTGGCCAGCACCATGCCGCAAGACGGGATGCGGGGCGCGGGCGACAGCACCTCCCCGATCCCACCCATCCGGCAGGGCCGGGCGGCGATGCAGGCCGGGATGTCGGCCCCCAGCGGCAGCGCCACCGCCGCCAGCCGCGCCTGCGTCCAGCCCAGTCCCCACAGGGCATTCAGCCCCCGCAGCGCGGCGGCGGCATCCGCGCTGCCGCCACCGATGCCCGAAGCGACCGGCAGCCGCTTGGTCAGGGCCAGCGCGGCCTGCGCCGGCACCCCCGCCGCCACGGCCAGCGCGCGCGCCGCGCGCAGCACCAGATTGTCCGGTTCGGCCCGCAAGGCGCCGGCTTCCGGCCCGTCCAGCGTCAGGGACAGGCCATCCGCGGGCGCCACCGCCACCCCATCGCCCACCCCGGCGAAGACCACCAGGCTGTCCAGCAGATGGTAGCCGTCCGCGCGCCGGCCGGTGACGTGGAGGTGCAGGTTGACCTTGGCGGGCGCGGCCTCGATCAGCGGCGGTTCTCCGCCACCGGGTTGGCCGGCAGCCCGCTGGTGATCTTGGCCTCGATCTTTGGCCCCTCATCGCCTTCCGGACCCAGGGCCAGCGCCCGGCGCCACTGGAATTGCGCTTCCCGCTGCCGCCCGGCGGCCCAATACGCGTCGCCCAGGTGGTCGTTGATCACGCTGTTGCGCGATTCCAGTTCCACGGCCCGTTCCAGCCAGCGGATCGCGCCCGGCATGTCGCCCAGCTTGAACAAGGCCCAGCCCAGGCTGTCGGCGATGTTGCCATCCTGCGGCCGCAGCGCCACGGCGCGTTCCAGCATCCGTCGCGCCTCGGCCAGATGCTCGCCGCGTTCGACCCAGGTGTAGCCGAGGTAGTTCAGCGCATAGGGTTGCTCGGGGCTGAGTTCGAGGGCACGACGCAGGTCGGCCTCCCCGCCAGGCCAATCGCCGGCGCGTTCCAGCGCCACACCGCGGCTGTAGAACAGCGGCCAATGTGCAGCGTTGGGCGCCTGCAGCCGGCGGATCGCCTCGGTATAGGCGGTGGCCGCATCCGCCCAGCGCTGGCGCCCACGCATGATATCGCCCAGCCGCGCATAGGGCTGGGCGGAATTCGGGAAGGCGGCGGCGATGGTGCGCAACTGCGCCGCCGCGTCCTCGGCCCGGTCCATCCGGTCGAGCAGCGCCGCGCGGCGCAGGCCCACCAGGCCGCTCAACAGGTCGTCGGACGGCACCTGGTCCAGCATCGCCAGCGCGGCGACGTATTGCCGTTCATCCATCAGCGCATCCGACGCCATGAGAAGCGCCGGCGCGAAGCCCGGCCGCAGCCGCAGCGCCAACCGCGTCAGGGCCAGCGAAAACTCCGCCGCTCCCTGCCCGCGCAAAGACCCGGCCAGCGCGAGATACGCCTCGGCAAAGCCCTCCACGGGGGACGCCACGGCACGATTGGCGAACAGGTCCCGCTGCGCGTTGGGGGAGGAGGACAGCACGAGATCCTCCTGGTTGCGCGCATAGGCTTCGATCAGGCGCTCCGCATCCGCTTCCTTGCCACCCCGCGCCAGGATGCCACCGGCGATCTGCACCAGGCGCAGGGTCATCGGCTGCGGGTCGCCAATGGCGATGCGGACGAAGCGCTCGGCTTCGCGCGGGCGCCCGGCCAGGTCGCAGATCAGCGCGGCATGCATCGCATACAGCGACCGCAGCCGCCCGCTTTCGGCCAGCGGGCGCAGCAGCGCCAGCGCCGCATCGGTCTGCCCCTTCCCTTGCAGGGACCACGCCAGCAGCATCGGTTGCAACAGCTGCGCGGCGCCCTGGCGCGGCAGGGCGCGGATGCGCTGTTCGGCGCGGTCCCAGCGCCCGGCCTGGGCATCGGTGCCGGCGATCAGCAGCGCGGCCAGCGAATTGTCCGGGATGCGCCGCGCCAGCCGCACCGCTTCCGGCCGGCCATCGAGCAGCGAGGCGATGAAGGCGCGCTCAATGACTTCGGGCTGGTCGGGGTCCGCGCGCAGCGCCGCCAGCAGGCTGTCCGCCGCGACCCGCGTATCGGATTCGGATGTCGCGAAACGGCCCGCCAGATAGGCCCCGAAGGCATTGCTTGGGGATGGCGCGAAGGCGGCCCGACCGGAACCCCCGCCATCCGCGGCCGCGCAGGCGGTCAGCAGGGCGAAGGCGAGGAATGTCAGCCGGCGCGGCGGGACGGAAAGGGTCATGGCGGCATCCTAGACACGGCCGCCGCGCCGCGCCACGACCGACCGACGTGAAGTTCACGCCCGCGCCCGATAGGCATGATCACGCGGTCCGATGCCAGACAGCGGGCCCGGAGCGCACAGCGCGACCGCGCCCAGACCGGACGCGCTGTCCGGCACGCCCATGCACGGCGCGCACGCCAGGCGCTCGGAATTGCCCGCCGGCGCTTGAGGTTTACTCGATCACGATCCCGGCGGTCCGGATGACAGCGCCAAGTTCCGCCACCTCACGCCGCGCCAGGGCGTCCAGCTCCGGCAGGGTCATGGCAGCGGTGCTCGCCCCGGCCTGTTCGGCACGCTGCCGGACCGATGCCGTCTCGGCCACGCCGCGGATGGCGGCATTCAGCCGCTCCTGGATCGGGGCCGGCGTCGCGGCCGGGACCGCGAAGGCGAACCAGGCATCCAGGGTGAAACCCGGCAGCCCGGCCTCGGCCGTGGTGGGCACATCCGGCAGGCCAGGGGCGCGCCGCGCGCTGGCCATCGCCAGGGCCTTCACACGCCCGCCCTGGATCAGCGACACCGCGGAGGATGGCGTGGTGATGAACATCTCGACCCGCCCGCCGGCGACATCCTGCAAGGCCGGCGCCGCGCCGCGATACGGCACATGGACCATCTCCGCCCCGATGGCGCGGGCGAACAGCACGCCGCCGATATGCTGGATCGATCCGTTGCCGGACGATGCGTAGTTCAATTTGCCGGGATTGGCGCGGGCATAGGCGATGAACTCGGCCAGGGTGGTGGCGGCGACGTTCGGCGCCACCAGGATGACGTGCGGAGCCATCGTCGCCATGCCGACGATCGACAGGTCGCGCACGGGGTCCCAGGTCAGGTTCTGCATCATCGCCGGGTTGCCGGCGTGATAGCCATTGTATTGCAGCAGCAGCGTGTGCCCGTCCGGCTGGGCGCGGGCCACCGCGTTGATCGCGATGTTGCCATTGGCGCCGGGGCGGTTCTCGATGACCACCGGCTGGCCGAGCGCCGCCTGCATGCCTTCCTGGAACAGCCGCGCGGCGAAGTCGGTGCCACCGCCCGGGGGGTTCGGCACGATCACCGATATCGGCCGGTTCGGATAGGCCGCCTGCGCGCGCAGCGGCAGCGGGGCGGCGATGGCGGCGGCGGCGCCCAGGGCGAAGCGGCGGGTCAAACGAATCATGGCGGTTCCTCGGGTGGGGCGCTTGCGGCCCTGCTGGCGCGCAGGATCGGCCAGCCATGCCCGCCCGGCAAGTCGCCCCGGCTGGCCCGGCGCAGGATGCGGGTCTAGGGTGCCGCCAACGCCCGAAATGGAGGATTGCGCCGATGTCGTATCCAAATACCCTGCTGCACATCAACGGGGAGTGGCGCGCCGCGCGCTCCGGCAAGACCATCAACGTCGTGAACCCGGCCACCGAGGAGGTGATCGGCACCGTCGCCCATGCCGAGAAGGCCGACCTCAATGAGGCACTGGCCGCCGCCGACAAGGGCTTCGCGGTGTGGAAGAAGGTCTCGGCCTTCGATCGCTACAAGGTGATGCGCAAGGCCGCGGACCTGTTCCGCAGCCGCGCCGACGCCACCGCCAAGCTGATGACCCTGGAACAGGGCAAGCCGCTGCCGGAAGCGAAGATGGAGGTGATGGCCGCCGCCGACATCATCGACTGGTTCGCCGAGGAAGGCCGCCGCGCCTATGGCCGCGTCATCCCCGCCCGCGCCGAAGGCGTGTACCAGCTGGTTGTGAAGGAACCGGTCGGCCCCGTCGCCGCCTTCACCCCGTGGAACTTCCCGATCAACCAGGTGGTCCGCAAGCTGTGCGGCGCGGTGACCACGGGCTGCTCGATCATCGTGAAGGCGCCTGAGGAAACCCCGGCTTCCCCGGCGGAACTGATCCGCGCCTTCGTCGATGCCGGCCTGCCGCCGGGCGTCGCCAACCTTGTCTATGGTGTCCCCGCCGAGATCAGCGAGTACCTGATCGCGCACCCGATCATCCGGAAGGTGACGTTCACCGGCTCGACCCCGGTGGGCAAGCTGCTGGCGGGCCTCGCCGGCCAGCACATGAAGCGCGTGACGATGGAACTCGGCGGCCATGCGCCGGCGATCGTATTCGACGACGCCGATCTGGACCACGCCGCCAAGACGCTGGCGGGTGCCAAGTTCCGTAATGCCGGGCAGGTCTGCGTGTCCCCCACGCGCTTCCTGATCCAGGAAAAACTGTATGACGGCTTCGTCGAGAAGTTCGTCGCCCACACCAAGACGCTGAAGGTCGGCGACGGCATGGCAGAGGGCACGACCATGGGTCCGCTCGCCCATGACCGCCGCGTGCCGTGGGTGGAGATGCTGGTGCAGGACGCGCAGTCCAAGGGGGCCAAGGTCCACACCGGCGGGTCGCGCATCGGAAACAAGGGCTATTTCTACGAACCCACGGTGATGACCGACGTGCCGCTCGATGCCCGCGCGATGAACGAGGAGCCGTTTGGCCCGATGGCCATGATCTCCCGCTTCAAGGACTTCGCGGAGGTCGTGACCGAGGCCAACCGGCTGCCCTATGGCCTCGCGGCCTATGCCTTCACCAGCTCGGCCAAGACCGCGAACGCCATCGCGTCCCAGGTCGAAAGCGGGATGATGACGATCAACCATCTCGGCCTTGCGCTGCCGGAAGTGCCGTTCGGCGGCACCAAGGACAGTGGGTATGGGTCCGAGGGCGGCTCGGAAGCCATCGAGGCGTATCTGAACACGAAGTTCGTGTCGCAGGCGGGTCTGTAGGCACCATTGGAGAGGGGCGCCGCCCCTCTCCAAACCTCACCCCGCCAAAGGCCTAAGGGCCTCTGGACACCCTGACCTGGCGCCCGGCGCCAAGTATCGGTTTCCAAAGGCCCGCCGGCCGTTGGTGGGGTGGCTTGGAGGGGCAAAGCCCTTCCAACTTCGCCCGAACGGGAGGAACCGGGTCCGCCATGCCGGAACCCATCTGGCGCGGCCTGTTCCGCGAACCCGACTTCCTGCGCCTTTGGCTGGCAGGGCTGGCGACCTTTGTCGTGCGCTGGCTGGAGACCCTCGCCGTCGGCGTCTTCGCGTACAACGCCACGGGTTCGGCCTTCGTCGTCGCGGTGCTGACGATGCTGCGCCTGCTGCCCATGGGCCTGTTCGGCGCCTTCCTCGGCGCGGCCGCCGACCGGATGGACCGCCGCCGCGCGCTGCTGCTGGTGACCCTGTCCCAGGTCGCGACCTCGGCCGTCATCGCCGCGCTGGCGATGGCCGATGCGATCGCCGTGTGGCACCTGGCCGTGGCGTCCTTCATGAACGGGATCGGCTGGGCCGCGGACAATCCGGTGCGGCGCGCGATGATCGGCCAGGTGGTCGGTTCGGCGCGCATGGGCGCGGCCATGTCGATCGACGTGGCCACCAGCAATGGCAGCCGCGTGCTGGGGCCGACGCTGGGTGGCGTGATCCTGGCGGCGTCCGGGCTGGGCGGCGCCTTTCTTCTGTCGGTGCTGATCTACCTGCCGGCGGTGGTGGCGGTGCTGCGCTTGCCGCCCGCGCCCCCGGCACCGGGCGCCAGCACGACCCCGGTGCTCGCCAGCATCGCCGAAGGCTTCACCATGATGCGCCGCGAACCCCGGCTGGTCGGCGCACTGCTGGTGACATTGCTGTTCAACCTGTTCGGCTGGCCCGCCACGTCCATGGTGCCGGTGATTGGGCAGGATCAATTGGCGCTCGGGCCGCGCGGCATCGGGCTGCTGGCGGGGATGGACGGGGTCGGCGCCTTCCTGGGCGCCGCGACTGTGGCGGTGCTGGCCAGGCCGGAACATTACAAGGCCATCTACCTGGGCGGCATCGCGCTGTATTTCGCCATGCTGCCAGCCTTCGCCTGGGCGCCCGGCCCCGGGTTGGCGGGCTTTGCCCTGTTGATGGTGGGGATTGGCGGGGCGGGCTTCGCCATCATGCAGCCGACGCTGATCTTCCTAGCCACGCCAGTCGAACTGCGCAGCCGCATGCTGGGGTTGCTGTCGGTCTGCATCGGGCTTGGCCCGATCGGCTTCCTGGTGCTTGGCGCGCTGGCCGAGATGATCGGCGCGCCGGCCGCCACCGCCACCATGGGCCTGTCGGGGCTGGCGGCCCTGGCCCTGACGCGCCGATGGTGGCGCCACATCTGAACGAAGGGACCACCCGATGGACACGCTTCTGCCCGCTTCACGCATGATCGGCGCCCGGTTGAAGGCGCGCGGCGAGACGGTGGCGGTGGCCGAGAGCTCAGCCGCCGGGCTGATATCGGCCGCGCTGCTCGCGGTGCCCGGCGCCTCCGCCTATTTCGTCGGCGGCGCGGTCACCTACACCAAGGCGGCGCGCAGCGGGCTGCTGGGCATCACCGATGCGCAGATGGAGGGGATACGGTCGTCGTCCGAACCCTATGCGCTGCTGCTGGCGCGGACGGTGCGGGCGCGGCTCGGCGCCGATTGGGGCTTTGCCGAGACCGGCGCGTCCGGTCCCACCGGCAACCGGTACGGCGACGCGGCCGGGCATACCTGCCTGGCCATTTCCGGTCCGGTCGAGCGCGTCATCACCCTGGAGACCGGCTCATCGGACCGGGAGGCCAATATGCGCGCCTTCGCCCAGGCGCTGTTCCGCCTGGCCGCCGAGGCCCTTGCATGATCCGCCCTTCCGCCCGACCCTGACGGGTGAACATTCAGGGGAACAACCGTGGCGCGATTCAAGGGCACGGATACCTATGTTGCGTCGCGTGAGCTGGAAGTCGCGGTCAATGCCGCGGTGGCGCTGCAGCGCCCGCTGCTGGTGAAGGGCGAACCCGGCACCGGCAAGACGGTGCTGGCGCATGAAATCGCGGCGGCGCTGGGTTATCCGCTGATCGAATGGCATGTGAAGTCCACCACCAAGGCGCAGCAGGGGCTGTACGAATACGATGCGGTGTCCCGCCTGCGCGACGGCCAGTTGGGCGACCCGCGCGTGCACGACATCGCGAACTACATCGTGCGCGGGAAACTGTGGGATGCCTTCGAGGCCGATGCGCCGGTGGTGCTGCTGATCGACGAGATCGACAAGGCCGATATCGAGTTTCCGAACGACCTTCTGCTCGAACTCGATCGTATGCAGTTCTTCGTGTACGAGACGCGCAAGACCGTGGCGGCGAAGCACCGCCCCGTGGTCATCATCACATCGAACAACGAGAAGGAACTGCCGGACGCCTTCCTGCGCCGCTGCTTCTTCCACTACATCCGCTTCCCCGACCGCGAGACGATGGAGATGATCGTCAAGGCGCATTACCCCGAGATCCGCCAGGATCTGCTGCGGGAAGCGCTGAGCGTTTTCTTCGACATCCGCCAGGTGAACGAGTTGAAGAAGAAGCCGGCGACGAGCGAGTTGCTCGACTGGCTGAAGCTGCTGACCATCGAGGACATGCCGCCCGAGGCGCTGCGCAGCCAGGATGCCAAGACCGCGATCCCGCCGCTGTACGGCGCGCTGCTGAAGAACGAACAGGACGTGCATCTGTTCGAGCGCCTGGCCTTTCTTGCGCGCAGGCGCGGCCAGTGAACGCGCGCCGCCGCCGCGGGGGCTGACGCGATGTTCGCGCCCTTCATCCTCGCGCTGCGCGCGGCCGGCGTGCCGGCCTCCATCACGGAGTATCTGTCGCTGCTGCGCGCGATGAAGGAGGGCGTGGCCGGTTTCAGCGTCGATGATTTCTATCATCTGTCGCGGGCCGCGCTGGTGAAGGACGAACGCCACCTCGACCGCTTCGACCGCGTGTTCGGAGAAATCTTCAAGGGGCTGGAATCGCCGCAAGGCACGGCGCCGCGCGAAATCCCCACCGAATGGCTGCGCAAGATCGCCGAGAAGACCCTGACCGCCGAGGAGATGGCGCAGATCGAAGCCCTGGGCGGCTTCGATGCGCTGATGGAGACGCTGAAGAAGCGACTGGAGGAGCAGAAGGGCCGCCACCAGGGCGGGTCCAAATGGATCGGCACGGGTGGCACCTCCCCCTTCGGCGCGCATGGCTTCAACCCCGAGGGCGTCCGCATCGGTCAGGAGGAATCGCGCCACCGCCGCGCGGTGAAGGTGTGGGACCAGCGGACCTTCCGCGACCTGGATGAAGACGAGGCGCTGTCATCGCGCAACATGAAGGTGGCCCTGCGCCGGCTGCGGCGTTTCGCCCGTACGGGTGCGGCGACCGAACTGGACATCGCCGGCACCATCGGTGCCACGGCGCGCAATGGCGGATCGCTCGACCTGCATATGGTCCCGGAACGGCACAACGCCGTGAAGGTGCTGTTGCTGATGGATATTGGCGGGTCGATGGATGACCACATCCGCATCTGCCAGGAACTGTTCACCGCCGCGCGGTCCGAGTTCAAGCACCTGGAATACTGGTACTTCCACAACTGCCCCTATGAGCGCGTCTGGCGCACCAACCGTCGCCGCAAGGAGACGGAGCGCCCAATGATGGAGATGCTCCGCACCTACGGCCCCGACTGGCGCCTGGTCATCGTCGGCGATGCCACCATGGGTCCCTATGAGATCATCCAGCCCGGCGGGTCCGTCGAACATTGGAACGAGGAATCGGGCGAGGTCTGGATGAACCGCCTGACGCGCCATTTCCGCAAGGCGGCCTGGCTGAACCCGATCGAGAAGGACCATTGGCGCTACACGCAGTCGATCTCGATCATGCAGCGCCTGATGGAAAACCGCATGCACCCGCTGACGCTGGCGGGGCTGGAATCGATGGCGCGCGAATTGGCGCGATAGACGCTGGACTGATCGCGTGATGCGGGCCATCGCGCTCAACGGAGGAAACGACCAACAATGACCACCACCCGCATCCTGCGCGGCCGCCAGTTCTTCGCCAATCCCGGGCCGACCAACATTCCGGATTCGGTTCTCAAGGCCGTCGCGCATGTCAGCATCGACTTCAACGACCCGGCCTTCCTGACCGTCTATGACGGCGTCGTCGCGGGATTGAAGCGCATCCTGAAGACCCGGCACGACATCTTCCTCTACACCGGCTCGGGTCACGCGGCGTGGGAAGCGGCGCTGGTCAATGTGTTCTCGCCGGGCGATGCGCTGCTGATCATCGAGACCGGTCATTTCTCCGAGAACTGGGCGAAGATGGCGCAGGATTTCGGGCTGGAGGCCCGCACCCTGCCGGCCGATTGGCGCCGCGGTGCCGACTTCGCGGCCCTGCGCGCGACACTTGCCGCAGACACCGCCCACGCCATCAAGGCGGTCTGCGCCGTGCAGAACGAAACCGCCACGGGCATGGAACTGTCCATCGCCGAAACCCGTGCAGCACTCGACGCCACCGGCCATCCGGCGTTGCTGCTGGTGGATACGATCTCGTCCCTCGGCTCGCTCGATTTCCGCATGGACGAATGGGGCGTGGATGTCGCCGTCGCCGGCAGCCAGAAGGGGCTGATGCTGCCCACCGGCCTGTCCTTCACCGGCGCCTCGCCCAAGGCGATGGCCGCGCACGCCACATCAACGCTGCCGAAATCCTATCTCAAATGGTCGAACATGCTGACGCGGCGGCACAAATCCTTCATCGGGACGGTGCCGACCTCGCTGTTCTACGGGCTGGAGGAATCGATCCGGCTGCTGGAGGAAGAAGGCCTCGACGCCGTCTTCGCCCGCCATGCGCGGCTGGCCGAGGCCGTACGCCGCTGCGTGCGCCACTGGTCGGGCAACAACGGCCCGTCGCTGTTCTGCGAGAACCCCGACCGCTTCTCGAACTCCGTCACGGCCGTGCTGATGCCCGAGGGGCACGACGCCGAAGCGGTGCGAAAGATCGCACTGAACAGCTTCAACGTCTCCCTGGGGAGCGGCCTGTCGCGGCTTGGCGGGAAGGTGTTCCGCATCGGCCATCTGGGCGACCTGAACGAGCCGATGATCCTCGGCACGCTGGCCACGGTGGAAGCATCCCTGCGCGTCGCTGGCGTGCCGCACGCATCGGGCGGGGTGAATGCGGCGATCGAGTACCTGGCTGAAGCGGCAAGCGGCTGATTGTCGTCATGCCGACAGGGCCTATGCGGACCTGTCGGCACCCAGGCAGGGCGGTTGGCCCTAACTCTGAAATCGGGTGACCCCCGGGATCTTCCCGCCATCGCGCGCACCAGAGCAAACCGCGCTGGTCCGCGCAGGCCGTCTCATCCGCCAGGATGCAGCGGCGCGGGGTCCGCGAAGCGCCGCACCACATTGCGGATCAGCTGCGCGGTCGGGTTGGCGTAGCCATCCACCGGCAGCGCGCCGATGAAGTTCATCGACCCCACCGAGAACACCGCGCCGCCGTTGGGCGTCTCGAAGAATGTCACGTCGGATCGGATCAGATCCTCCCGCGCACCGGGCCAGGTATGGTCGCGGCGTTCCTCATTGACCGGCTGGTAGCTGGCTTCCTGCACCACGGCGCTGGCGACGACCAGCGCGTGGCGCGGCGTGCCGAGCGTCACATCGGCGCGGTCCAGTTCGTGCCCCGCCGCCCCGCCGCCCATCAACCCACGATCCCCGAACACCCCACCCGGGCGCGCGGCATCCTCCATTCCATCCCGCAGGAACGCCACGCGCGGATCGAGTATGGCGTCGGTGAAGGTATAGGGATGGCCGTTGTAATTGCCCTGGCTGCTGAAGCCGACACCCACCAGCGCCTGCGGTGGCCGCCCGAGCCGCCGCCACAACCCGCCATAGCCACCATCGAAGGCGTGGTATCCCTCGCCGGGCAGCGTCTCCCAAAGCCGGATGCCACCTTCGGCGCGGCGCAATTCGAAGGCCCAGGGGCCATCGCCATGCGGCGCGATGCGCCAGTAGAATCCATTGCCGCCCAAATAGACGAAGCGCCCACCCTGTTCGAGATGCCCGGCGATGGCGTCCAGCGTTTCATGCGTGTGGTATTCGGGATGCTGTCCGGTCAGCACCACCGCATAGCGCGACAGCAGCGCGGCACCTTCGGCATGCACATCGTGATCGGTGATGACCTCCACATCGATGCCGGCGCGGTCGAGCATGTCGAGGATGTAGCTGTCCGCCGCGATCCAATAGGTGCCTGAACCTGTCGGATCAGGATCCATCAGGTGGAATTGGTTGACCCGCTTGTCGATCATCGGCCGGCGCATGCTCGACATCACCACGCCTGAGCCATCGGCGTGGTTGTTGTAGGGCGACAGCCCATATTCCGGGTGCCCATCGGGCGCGTGCGGCAGCGCGCCCCAGGCTGCGGCACGCGGCGCGATCTGCGCCTGGCGCCCGGCGCGTACGAACTGGCTATAGACTGTGTAGGTCATGGTCGGCGCCAGGAAGGCAACGCGCGCCCATTCCCCCGGCGCCTTGGCCCGCACGAAGAAGGGGATGTTGTCGCGCGCGTCACCGGATTCGAGGTGCAGCGCATACAGCCCCGATGGCCAATCCGCCGGCACATCCAGCGTCAGGGACGGCGCCCAGCTGGCATCGCCGATGTCATCCGAATGGAAGTGGATGGCGTCATGGTGGGGCGGCCATTCCGTCCAGCGATGCGTCTCCCCGGTCCAATCCGGGCCGGTCATCGCGCGGGTTGGCAGGTTGTGGCAGCGGCCATGCCAGTCGCCCGAACCGATATCCACGATGCGGTCGGTGGGAATGTCGATGGAGAAATCCCACTCCGCGACGGCTTCGTCGATCGGCACCGGGATCGGCTGCGCTTCGAGCGCCGAGACGATGCCCAGCGCACCGCACAGGATGCGGGGGCGGGCGATCTTGCCGTCGAAATGTGCGCGCCCGGCACCTTCGGCGGCGATGGCAGCGGTGCCCATGCCCATGGGCGCCCCACCCGCCGCTCCCTGCGCCGTCGCGGCTTCATCAATGTCCAGACGCGGCCGGCGCGGCGCCTGCGCCACCTCCAACACGCCCGTTGCAGGGTCGAAGCGGCAGGCAATGTCGTGCCAGGCGCGTTCGGTCAGCGGCACCCCGGCCTCGACGATGCTGCCATCCCCACAGCGCGCGAAGGCGCCCTTCGGCCCAAGCCCGAGCGCCAACGTGGCCCCGCTGCCGGCGCAGGACAGCACAACTTGCGCCCCCTGCCCTGGCCGCGTCGGCCATATCGTCGCCATCAGCGTCAGCGGCACATCGCCGGCGCCCAGATCAACCGCCGGCACCTCAACCCACGACCCCAGGCGGATGGGTTGATCGATGCCCTCATGCTCGCCCTCGATGCCGCAGGGCATTGGCGTTTCGCGGTATCCCGGCCCGGCCGGGTTGGGGTCCCCGCACAGGATGCGGGCGACACGCGCGCGGTATCGGCCGCCACCCGCGACGCCGACCATGAAGCGGAGCGCCTCGCCCTGGCGGACGCTCCAATGTTCGGCGTAGCCGGTGACGGGCAGCATCGCTTCAGCCGCGCTTCACGTTCCAGAACAGCGGCAGGCCCTTCAGCACGCCCTGCAGGTCATCGCGATACGCCGTCGGCTGATAGAACTGCCCCAGCGGCACATAGGGCACGTCGATGAAGGCCTGGCGCTGCATGTCGCGGCCGATGCGCGCGCGTTCCTCATCGGTGGTCGATTGCAGCCATTCATTGCGGAGTTCCTCCAGCCTGGCGCTGGTGGACCAGCCGAAGGTGGCGCTCAGCCCACTGCCGCGGATGAAGTTGTGCGCCGCCGGATTGAACTGGTTGACGCCCGCCGTATAGGTGCAGAAGGCGTTGTAGCCGCCGCGATCCGGCGTATCCCGGTTGGCCTGGCGGCGCAGCGCGCTGGCCCAGTCCATCGCCGCGTAATCGACATTGATGCCGATGCGGCGGAAAGTATCGGCCACCACCTCGCTCATCGCCGTGATGGCCGGGAAGTCGGTCACGCCCATCATCAGGACCTTCTCCCCCTTGTAGCCCGCCTGTTCCAGCGCGCGGCGGGATGCGGCCAGGTCGCGCGCGCCGGTCAGCGCCTCCATCCCCACATCGCTCGCCATCACCGAACCGGGTGCGAAGAAGCCGACGCCGGTCTTCCAAAGCGACCGGTCGGTGCCGGCCACGGCGGTCATCACGTCTTCCTGGTTGATCGCGCCCAGTACGGCGCGGCGGATCGCCGGATTGTCGAAGGGCGGTTGCAGGTGGTTGAAGCGAAGCATGGCGATGGCGCCGGTCGGGTCCAACACTTCGATCTTGATACCGCGCCCACGCCGCAGCAGCGGCAACAGGTCCGATGTCGGCTGTTCCCACCAGTCGATCTCGCGTTGCTGCAACGCGGCGGAGGCGGTGGAGGCATCAGGGATGGTGATCCATTCCACCCGGTCGATATTCACGACCTTCGGGCCGGCGAGCAGGCTGGTGGTGCCGCCCGACCGCGGCACATAGCCATCGAACTTCGTATAGACGGCGCGCGATCCGGGCACCCGCTCGCTGGCGGCGAAGCGGAACGGGCCGCTGCCCACCATCTCGCTGATCGGCAGCGCCGGGTCCGCATTGGCCAGCCGCTCGGGCATGATGAAGGCGACATTGGCGCCGATCTTGCCCAGCGCATCGGGCAGCAGCGGAAAGGGCCGCTTGAAACGCCAGCGCACCACGCGGTCGGATGGCGCGGTGATCTCATCCGTCGCGGCCAGGGCGGCGATGCCGAAGGAATCGCGCGCGCCCCAGCGGCGCAGGCTGGCGACCACGTCGCGCGCGCGGACGGGTTCGCCATCATGGAAGCGCAAGCCCTCGCGCAGCGTCATCAGCCAGGTGAGGCCGTTATCCTCGACGACATGGCCTTCGACCATCTGCGGATGGGCGCGGTATTGCTCGTCCCAGCCATACAGCGTGTCGAATACCAGGAAGCCATGGTTGCGCGTGACGAAGCCGGTGGTCGCGATGGGGTCCAGGATGGCGATGTCGGCCTGCGGCACGAAGCGCAGGACATTCTGGCCTTGCGCGGAGGCCAGGCGTGGCGAGGCGAGCGATCCGGCGCCGATGGCTGCTGAGGTTTGCAGAAAGCTGCGTCGTTGCATCGAGAGAGTCCTCGTCCTGGGATTGCCTGCGCCGGTATCGTGACGTGCAATCTGCTTCTACCGGTGCGGAGCCTGCGGCGAAGGTGGTGCGGTGGCAAGGGTGCGGCGGTTCGCCCGGCTGCTTGAACGCCATGTGGCGCAGGACGCTGTGGACAACCGGCTGGGGCACCCACCGGGCCGGGGAGTGCGTTGGCAATCACGGACCGACCGAACCATGGGCAGTATGGCGATGGTACGATCCGACCGCCATGGCCGGTCGGGTGCCGAACGAGACTATGACGTTGCCGACCCGTGCCGAAAAATCCCTGCCCGCCTGCGCTACAACCCCGCCATGTCCATCGAGATCGAACGTCGTTTCCTCGTCGCGCAAGACACCTGGCGCAGCGCCGTCACCGCCACCCATCGCCTCGACCAGGGCTACCTGGCGCGGGAGGATGGCGTGGTCGTCCGCATCCGCGCCAGCGACGCCGCCGCATGGCTCACCATCAAGGGTCCGGGCGGGATGGTTCGCCCGGAATACGAGTACGCGCTGCCACTGGCCGATGCGGCCGCGATGCTCGACACGCTTTGCGCCGGCCGGCGCATCGCCAAGACCCGCCACATCGTCCCGCATGATGGCCTGACCTGGGAGATCGACGTCTTCGAAGGTCCACTGGCGGGGTTGGTGATCGCCGAGGTCGAACTGCCCTCGACCGACCGGCCGGTCAGCCCGCCGCCCTGGGCGGGGCGGGAGATCACGGGCGACCACCGCTACGCTAACGCCGTCCTCGCTTCCGCAACATCCCCGCCGCGGGGGTGACGGCGCGCGCATCGGCGCATAGGCTTGGCCTCGCCCGGCCATGGCGTGCCGGGGCCAAAGCCAGGGGAAGCGACCGTATGACTGCCATGACCCGCGCCGTCTATCGCCACGGCGACATGGGCCGCCTGTTCGATCCGGCCTCGATCGCCGTGATCGGCGCCAGCCCCCGCGCGGGTTCCTTCGCCGATCGCACCATCCAGGCGTTGAAGGACTACACCGGCCGGCTGTACTTGGTGAATTCGCGCTACGAGAAGATCGGTGAGCGCCCCTGCTTCCCGTCGATCGCCGCGCTGCCGGAAGTGCCCGATTGCTGCATCCTCGTTGTCGCCAAGGACGCGGTCGAGGAGATCGCCATCGACTGCGCCAAGGCGGGCGTCGGCGGCATCATGCTCTACGCCTCGGGTTATTCCGAAACCGGCCGGGATGCGGACATCGCCGCGCAGCTGCGCCTGGCGCAGATCGGCCGCGACGCGGGCATGCGCATCGTCGGGCCGAACTGCATCGGGATGCTGAATTTCAAAACCAAGGCCGGCGTCACCTTCATGATCCCGCCGCCGATGAACGCGCCGCTGCCGCACGCCATCGGCCTGGTCAGCCAGTCGGGTGCGCTCGGCTTCTCGCTGGCGCAATCGGTGATGCGGGGCGTGTCGGTCAGCCACCTGCTGACCACCGGCAATTCCTCGGATGTCGATGTCGCGGACTGCGTCTCCTTCCTCGCGGATGACCCGTCCTGCAGCGCCATCGCCTGCGTGTTCGAAGGCATGCCCGACCCGATGCGCTTCATCCAGGCGGCCGAGGTCGCCGATGCCGCCAACAAGCCGCTTGTGGTGTTCAAGCTTGGCACCGGTGAAGCGGGGGCCGCGGCCGCGATGTCCCACACCGGATCGCTGGCGGGCGAACAGGCTGCCTATCTGGCCGCCTTCCATCGCGCCGGCGCGGTGGTGGTGAAGGATTTCGAGGCGCTGGTGGAAACCGCCGCCTTCCTCGCGAAAGCCCCGGCCCCGCGCGCGCGCGGCGTCGCCGTCGTCGCCGTCTCCGGCGGTGCCGCCATCATGTCCGCCGACAAGGCGGAGGCCCACGGCGTGCCGCTGCCGCAGCCGACGCCGCCGGTGCAGGCCATCCTGGAATCGCGCATCCCCGATTTCGGATCCGCCCGGAACCCCTGCGACGTCACCGCCCAGGTGGCGAACGACCCCGCCAGCCTGACCGCCTGTGCCTCGGCCATGCTGGGGGAAGACCATTACGGCGCGCTGATCTACGCGCAGATCTATTCCACCGAACTCTCGGCCAAGCGCCCCGGCGAACTCGCCGCCATCGCCGCCGAACACGACAAGCCGATCTGCGTGGTCTGGACCACCGAATGGCTGGAAGGCTTCGGGTCCACCGAAGCCGAACAGAACCCGCGCATCGGCCTGTTCCGCTCGATGGACCGCTGCTTCGCCGCGCTGTCCCATTGGCATGACCGCGAAGCCCGCCGCGCCACCGGCCCGCGCATCCTGTCCCGCCTGTCGCGCCCCGAAGCGGCCGCGGAAGCCGCCGCCATGATCGCCGCATCCCAGGACCGCACCCTGACGGAACGGGAAGCCAAGGCCGTGCTCGCCGCCTATGGCGTGCCGGTGGTGCCCGAACGCATCACCGAAAGCGAGGACGCCGCCGTCGCCGCCGCGGAAGAACTGGGCTTTCCCGTGGCGATGAAGGTCGAAAGCCCCGATCTGCCGCACAAGACCGAAGCGGGCGTGATCCGGCTGAAGCTGAAGGACGCCGCCGAGGTCCGCGACGCCTATCGCGCCGTCATGGCCAATGCCCACCACCACGCGCCCAACGCACGGATCAACGGTGTGCTGGTCCAGCCCATGGCCAAGCCCGGCGTCGAGGTCATGGTCGGCGGCCGTGTCGATCCGCTGATGGGTCCGCTGATCGTCGCCGGCCTGGGCGGCGTACTGGTGGAACTGATGCGCGATTCGTCGCTCGCGCTGGCCCCCGTCACGCACAGCGAAGCCCGCGCCATGTTCGAAGGGCTGCGCGGCCGCGCGGCGCTCGAAGGCTTCCGCGGCGCACCGGCCGCCGACCTCGACCGCCTGGCCGACATCGTCACCCGCCTGTCGGAATTCATCGCCGACCAGCGCGGGCGAGTCGCCGAACTGGACGTGAACCCCATCATCGTCGCCGGGTCCGACGCCGTGGCGGTCGATGCGCTGATCGTGAAAGCATGATGTCGGCGGCGGGGCGTCGCGCGCCCCGCCGCACCCGAAACCCCAGCGCGTGATGCAATAACGAAGCATTAACGAAACGCACCCGAGGTGGCAGAATGCAACGTCACGACTACCAGGGGGTGTGCCATGAAAGTTCAACACGCTGCCGGCGCCGGGTCGCCGATGTTTTTTGCGCATACGCCCGCACCGGACACCACGCGGTGATCCGCGTCACTCCCCACCAGCGTCGGAACGCCGCAGTCTCCCCAGGCCGGCGCAAAGGCCGCGTCGGGCAGGAGCCTGACCATGCGCCCCACCCACGACTCGGTCTTCCCGCATCTCGTCTGGCTGCATCCCGCCATGAGTGAGACCGCCCGCGCCCCCACCCTCGCAGATCTGCCCTTCTTCCGCAGCGCGGACCCGGCCACGCTCGCCAAGGTCTCGGCCACCGCGCGCTGGCGCACCGTCGAACCCGGCCAGGTGGTGGTCGATGACGACGAACCCTCCACCGATATCTTTTTCGTCGCCGCCGGGTCCGTGCGCGTCCAACTGCGCGCCGCCTCGGGCCGCGAAGTGCTGCTCAACGAATTCGGCACCGGGGAGTTCTTCGGCGAGCTATCCGCCATCGACGGCGCGCCCCGCGCCGCGAACGTCACGGCGATATCGCGGTCCCGCCTGTGCATCATCCCGGCCAAGACCTTCCTCGACTTCATCTTCGCCAATCCGGTGGCGTGTCACGGGCTGCTCAAGACACTCACCGCCAAGCTGCGCCTGCAGACCGAACGCACCCTGGAACGCGAGGCCCTGCCGGTGCGCCTGCGCCTGTTCTCCGAATTGCTGCGCCTGTCGCGGCCGCGCAGCGGCGCACCAGGCGAACGCGTCGTGTCCCCTCCGCCCCCGCATCACGAACTCGCCGCCCGCATCGGCGCGCGACGGGAAGTGGTGTCGCGCGAATTGTCGGACATGACGCGGGAAGGCTGGCTGGCACGCGACCGCCGCGCGATCCGCATCCTGCGCGTGGCGGACATGCAGCATGCGGTGACGTCGGAACTGCGGGCGCCAGCGGCGTGAGGTTGGAGGGGCGCTGCCCCATGTGCGCGACTATGGGGCGATGATGCGCCTTGGAGAGGGGCGTCGCCCCTCTCCGAGGTCCCGCACCCACCTGGACGCGCCGCCACCACTGCCGCACCCTCCCGGCCGAACCGGGATGGGCGCGCCACATGACCAAGCCGTTGCTGCTGCTATGGACTGACGGAGCCGCGCCGTATGCCGCCGCGATCGAGGCCGCCGGCCTCGCCGGCCGCCTGCGGGTGGAGACGGTCCCGCGCGCGGAAACGCCGACCGATGCGCAGCTTGCCGAAGCTGAGGCGCTGCTGTCCTGGGGTCCGCCGGCCGGAATGCTGGCCCGCATGCCGAAGCTGCGCTTCGTGCAGGCGCTGACCGCGGGTGTCGAACACTGGCTGTCGCGCCCCGACCTGAAGCCCGACCTGGCGCTGTCCTGCGCGCGTGGCACGCATCGGGTGCAGATGCCCGAAAACATCCTCGGCGCGCTGTTCCACATCGCCAAGCCCTATGCCGCGATCGCCGGCGACAATGCCGAAAAGCGCTGGACGCGGCGCGTGTCCTCGACGCTCGCGGGCAAGACGCTGGGCATCCTCGGCCTCGGCGCGATCGGCGTCGAATTGGCGCGCAAGGCCGAGGCGCTGGAGATGCATGTCATCGGCACCCGCCGCGGCAGCGGCGACCTGCCGCATGTGGACCGCGTCTATCGGCCCGAGGCGACCGACGAAGTGCTGGCGGCCAGCGACTTCGTCGTGCTGCTGTTGCCCGCCACGCCCGAGACGGAGAACTTCATCGACGCCGCCCGCCTGGCCCACATGAAGAAGACCGCCTGGCTGCTGAATTTCGGCCGCGGCGCGCTCATCAAGGATGCGGATCTGGTCGCGGCCCTGCGCGCGGGGACGATCGCGGGTGCCGTGCTGGACGTGTTCCGCACCGAGCCCCTGCCGGCCGAGCACCCGTTCTGGGCGGAGGAGAAGATCATGGTGCTGCCCCATATCGGCGGCCTGCACCCTGAACGTGACAGCATGGTCGCCGGGCTGCTGGTGGAAAATCTGCACCGCTTCGTCGAAGGCGCGCCCCTGACGCAGCTGGTGGACCGGGAAGCGGGCTACTGAAATTCAATGGACGGGGTGGGTCGGGAGCGGTATAGGAATATTATCAATTCCCCGAATTTTTGCCGTCACCCAGGCGAAGTCACCTGTTGGAGCAGGTCTTGCCTGACCTGAATCGATCAGGCGGGGGAAGATGCTCGATCGGACATGGGGCGGAGCACGGCTTTACGCCAATGTAGTATGTGCCGGCGAGGCCCTATCCCTCTCCGGGTAGCGCCTGGAATTTGTCCAAAACCGACACGGGCGAGCACAGTAAAGTCGCAAAAATTTAGAGTGCCCAAACTGCTACGAAGGACCGGCCAAGCGCTCCCGCAGCTGGTGCCGCAGTGACTGAGGCGCGAATATCACGCCCAGCACGACCGCCGAGACATCGGCCGCTGCCTCATTCGGAGGTCGGATGAGAATGTTCGCCAGCACCAAGTAGGGCTCCCGCGATCCCGGGCGAGCGCAAGCAGCCCCATGGCACGCGGCCGCCCCGATCGGCGCTGCGTTGCACAACGACACCAAGGGTGATTTCGCGCGGCGCGGCCTCAGGGTCTATGACCCCGGCTCCAAGGTTTCGCGTGAGGCTTCGACGCAATCATGACCGCCCCCATCGCGCTGTTCGACGTGAAGGCCCAGCAGGCGCTGATCCGGCCCGAGCTGGACCGCCGCATCGCCGCCGTGCTCGATTCCGGCCGCTTCATCAACGGCCCGGAAGTCGCCGAGCTGGAGGAGAAGCTCGCCGCCTTCGCCGGCTGCGCCCATGCCGTCGGCGTGTCCTCCGGCACCGATGCGCTGCAGATCGCCATGATGGCCGAAGGTGTGGGGCCCGGTGACGCCGTGTTCCTGCCGGCCTTCACCTACACCGCCACCGCCGAGGTGCCGCTGGTGCTCGGTGCGACGCCGGTCTTCGTGGATGTCGAGGCCGATACCTTCAACATCGACATCGCCGACCTCGAAGCGCGCATCGCCGCGGTGAAGAAGGATGGCCGGCTGACGCCGCGCGCTGTGGTCGGCGTGGATCTGTTCGGCCTGCCGGCCGACTGGGCCGCCATCGAGGCGATCTGCGCGCGGGAGGGGATGTTCGCCCTTGATGACGCAGCGCAGGCCTTCGGCGCCACGTTGGGCAACCGGCGGCTCGGCAGCTGGGCGCACGCCACGGCGCTGTCCTTCTACCCGACCAAGACGCTCGGGGCCTATGGCGATGGCGGCGCGCTGCTGACCAACGACGCGGACCGCGCGGAGCTGTACCGGTCCCTGCGCACCCATGGCGAGGGCAAGACCCGCTACGCGGTGGAGCGCACCGGCATGAATGGCCGGCTCGACACGCTGCAGGCGACCATCCTGCTGGCCAAGATGACGCTGTTCGAGGATGAGCTGGCGCAGCGCAAGCGCCTCGGCGCGGCCTATGATGCCGCGCTGCGCGGGCGCGTCGGCGTGCAGGCCGCGCCGACGGGGGCCGAGAACGCCTATGGCCTGTACACCATCCGCCTGCCCGATGCGGCGACGCGGTCGCGGGTGCAGGCGGCGCTGACGGAACAGAAGATCGGCAGCGGCATCTACTATCCGCGGCCGTTGCATCATCAGCCGGCCTATGCGGCGCATCATGCCGGCTGCATCGCCGGCGGCCCGGCACCGCTGCCGGCCAGCGAGGCGCTGTGCGACCAGGTCCTGTCGCTGCCGATGCATCCCTACATGACCGAGGCGGATGCGACGCGCGCGGCCGGGGTCGTGCTCGCCGCGCTGTAGAGGGTTGGGGCGCCGGGCCGTCCTGGCGCACGACGTTCCATCCCGCCGTTGGATCAAGCCCGTTCACGCGTTCGGCCTGATCCAGTCGGCCGCGATCTCCTCTGACCGGAACGCGCCGGCGCCTGGTCACGCATCGGTGACCGGGCGCGAACGGAATGCGGATGCGATGCCCGCCTTGATGGCGCCGCGCCGGGCCGCGACACTGCGGCCATGACCTTGCCTGTCCCGGATGAGGCCCGCGCCGCTCTCGACGCCGCCGGCCGCCTGCCCGACGCCGAACTCGACATCGCGTCGGTCGCGCTGCAATTCGCCCGCGTGGATGCGCCCGACTTGGATTGGCGGGAGGCGGCGTCGCGACTGACGGCCATCGCCCGCGCCGCGGTGCAGGCCGCCACCGCAGACCCCGAGGCCGATGCCGGGGACCTCGAGCGCCGCCGCGCCGTGCTGGCGGAGGTGCTGCACGGCACCTTCGGCCTGGCCGGGGATGGCGAGACCTATGACGACCTGGCCAATGCGAACCTGATCCGCGTGCTCGATCGCGGGCGCGGCTTGCCGGTCGCACTCGGCATCCTGTGGCTGCATGCGGCCGAAGCCGCCGGCTGGGGCGCGCATGGCGTCGATTTCCCCGGCCACTTCCTGGTCGCGCTGGAAGGCCCGCGCGGGCAGGTGCTGGTCGATGTCTTCGCCGGGGGGACGGCGCTGGCGGCCCCCGCCCTCCGCGCGCTGCTCAAGCGCGTCGAGGGCGAGGCGGCGGAGCTGCGCCCCGGCCTGCTGCGCCCGATGGCCAGGCGCGACGTGCTGCTGCGGCTGCAGAACAACATCAAGCTGCGGCGGCTGCGCGCGGGGTCGGTCGAAACCGCGCTGGCCTGCACCGCGGACATGCTGCGCCTGGCACCCGATGCGGCTGCGCTGTGGCGGGAGGCGGGGTTGATGAACCAGCGGCTGGACCGCATCGGCGCGGCGCTCATCTGCCTCGATCGTTTCCTCGAACTGGTGCCGGAGGGGGAGGCCGCGGCCCGCATCCGGGCGCTGACCGTGGAATTGCGGCAGCGGCTGAACTGACGCCGGGCCGAGGCGCGGCAGCCGGATTCCAGCGCGGGACGATCTGCTCTAGGTTCCGGCTCAATCTTGCCGGAGGAAAACCGATGAATCGCCGTATCCTGCTTGCCGCCGGCCTCGCCGCGCCCTTCGCGCGGGCGCAGGCCCAGCCCGCCTGGGCGCCCAGCCGGCCGATCCGCTTCATCGTGCCCTTCGTCGCCGGCGGCAGCACCGATGTCGGCGCCCGCATCATCGCCGATCGCATGGGGGAGACCCTCGGCCAGCCGGTGATCGTGGAGAACCGCGGCGGGTCGGGCGGCAACATCGGCGGCGACATCGTGGCCAAGGCCGCGCCGGACGGGCACACCATCCTGATGGGCGTGACTGGGCTGCTGTCCACCAACCGGCACATCTACCGGCAGATGGCCTTCGATCCGGACCGTGACCTGGCGCCAGTGTCGATGGCCTATACCGCCGACATGGTGATTGTCGTCACCAACAAGCTTGGCGTGCGGACGCTGGCGGAATTCGTCACCCTGGCCCGCGCCAACCCCGGCAAGTATTCCTTCGGCTCCTCGGGCCACGGCGCATCGACCCACACGGCGGCGGAACTGTTCCGCCAGCAGGCCGGGCTCGACATGGTCCATGTCCCGTATCGCGGGTCGGGGGCGGCGGTGAACGACCTCGTCGCCGGCAATATCGAGATGATGCTGATGCAGATCGCCGGCGCCGCCGGCAGCATCAATGCCGGGCAGGTCGCCGCGCTGGCCGCGACGGGGCCGCGCCGCCACCCGCTGATCCCCACCGTGCCCTCGATCGCCGAGGCCGGGTATCCGCGCGCCGAGGCGACATCCTGGGGCTGCGTGATGGCACCCGCCGCCACGCCCGCCCCGGTGGTGCTGCGCCTGTCGCAATCGGTGCAGGAGGCGGTGGCACACCCGCCGGTGAAGCAGCGCATGGAAACCGCAGGGGTCGATGGCGTGGCTTCGACCCCCGAGGAACTGGCCGCCTTCCTGCGCGCCGAGAGCGCCAAATGGGGCGAGGTGGCGCGCCAGGCGGGCATCCGAGTCGAATAGCGGATCTGCGCGTTCGGCAGGCAACAAGGACTGTCCGAAGGGCAGCGAGGCTCCTATCGTGCGGGCATGTCCGAGACCCGCCCGCGCGTCGCACTGTTCGTCACCTGCCTCGTGGACCTTTACCGGCCCACCGTCGGCTTCGCGGCGATCCGCCTGATGGAGGATGCCGGCTGCCTGGTCTCGGTGCCGCCGGTGCAGACCTGCTGCGGGCAGCCGGCGTTCAATGCCGGGGACCGCGGCACCGCGCGCGACCTGGCGCGGCAGGTGGTCGATGCCTTCGGCGGCTACGACTACGTCGTCGCACCGTCGGGGTCCTGCGCGGGGATGATATCCCACCACTACCCGTCCCTGTTCGAGGACGACCCGCAATACCGCGCCAAGGCCGAGGCGCTGGCGGCGCGCACGCATGAACTGGTGTCCTTCCTGCGCGACGTGATGGGCGTCGCCCGCGTCGCAGCGCAGTACGAGGACGCCGTGACCTATCACGACAGTTGTTCGGGCCTGCGCGAACTGGGCGTGAAGGCGCAGCCGCGTGCCCTGCTGGCGACGGTCGAAGGATTGCGGCTGACGGAGATGGCCGATCCGGAGATCTGCTGCGGCTTCGGCGGCACCTTCTGCGTGAAGTATCCCGACATCTCGACGCGCATGGTGACGGACAAATGCCATGACATCGCGGCGACCGGCGCCGGCACGTTGCTGGCGGGTGATCTCGGCTGCCTGCTCAACATGGCGGGGCGGCTGAAGCGGGAGGGCAGTCCGGTGAAGGTGCGACATGTCGCGGAGGTATTGGCAGGCATGACCAACGATCTTGCGCCGATCGGCGAAGGCAGCGTGCCGTGACGGCGCCGGCAGGGCCGCTGGCCGAACTCGCCGCGCGGGGCTTCGCGCGGGTGCCGGGCGCACTGATGACGTCGCTGATCGGCGATGCGGGGCGTCCCGAGGCGCTGGCCGCCTTCTTCGAATCCTGGAACCGGCTGGAGACCGACGCCTTCATGCGCGATGGCGGGCGCTACCGTCGCCGCCGCATTGCCAATTTCTCCGCCGAACCCGGGGTGGCAGGTCATGCCCGCGGGGAACACCGGCCGCATTTCCAGGCGGTGGTGCACAACACGCTGAATGGCGGTGTCGATCGCTGGTTCGCGGCGATGGAGGACGACGTCGCCGCATCCGCCCCGCTGCTCGCGCTGCTCGACCTCGGCCGCGCGATGGCCGAGGCGATGCACGGCCCGCAGCCCTGGTTCGTCGAGGCCCATCAGTTTCGCATCGAGGCCGCCGCCGGCGTCCCCGGTTTCCCGACGCCGGAAGGCGTGCACCATGACGGCGTCGACTGCGTGCTGATCACCATGATCGCGCGCACCAACCTCGATGGCGGGGAAACGGTGATCGAGGACGATGCTGGCCAGCGCCTGGCCCAGTTCGTGTTGCGCGATCCGCTGGACACCGCGGTGCTGGATGACCCGCGCGTGCGGCATGGCGTGACCCCGGTGGCCCCGACCGATCCCGCATTGCCGTCCTGCCGCGATGTGCTGGTGCTGACCTGGAAGCGCGGCGGCGTGCCCGGCTAGATCGGCTCCCCCACGCGGGGAGCCGGCGACGAAAGGCTGAGAGGGCGCGGGATCTTGGCGTCTTTCACGTAGCGCAGTCCTTGCCCGGTCGAGTACCGAGATTCCGGTATTGCCGTGGTACCGACCGACGACGTTCAGCACCAAAGTTGAGGTTTCCAAAGGCCTTAAGCCTTTGGTGGGGTGAGGTTCGGAGAGGGGCAAAGCCTCCTTCTCCAAAAAATGGCTTATAAACAGCCGTTTGACGATATCACCATTTGTTATCCCCAAATCTACCCCCAAAAATTGGACCCGGGTTTCGAGGTTACCGCGCCAGCATTTTATGACCTTCAACCAACCTCTCGAATAAGCAACGGGGCCGGGCATCGGCACATTTTATTCCGGCATCTCGCAGGCCGCTTTTCGGATCGGAGCGTTGGGCGCCGATAGCCGCCATGTTCAACCGATGTCCCGGTGAAGTTGCCGCGGCGACCTATTCAAGAAACGGCGCGCTGAGGCAAGGTAGCGCCATTTTCCAATGGAGGCGTAGCCGTGACGAAACCGAAGGATGACGGGATTGACGCCACGCAGAAGGTCATTCGTGAGCGTCGTATCGAAGCAGCAAAGTGGCCCCGCCTGCGCGGTTGGTTAGACGTGGAAGAATGGACTCCCGCAACAGCCGCGTATCTCTTTGTCGGGCTAGATCCTGACACCACCGAAGCGGCAGCTGGCACGCAGGATTGGGCCTTCTCGTGGCTTCCTGGATATCCTGAAAGCGGTGCGAGCAAAGATGGCTTTTCCCTTGCCCGCAATACCGAGATTGAAATTCAACGCATGATGCGGTTAGTGGCTGCGGCCAATCCGCTCGCCGTGCGGACGCCGCGGCAGTGGATCGCATGGGCGGAGAAGCACAAGCTTGCTCCAGCTTGGTTAGCGCTCGCGAGGTGCAATCCGAGAATGAGCGGATTGTCGAGCGAGCCTCGGCACCGCGCGCCACGCAAGCGGCGCAAGGCGCTGTCCATACCAGAGGTTATGGCGTGGCTTAAACCCTTCCAGCGCGAGTACTTCAAACTACACGGAGCTCCGGCCAAGGCAGAGCACATGGAAAAGGAGTGCCGAGACGCGATCAATTGCGACCGGAATAGCTTTGACGCCGCTCTCAAATATGCAGTCGAAACTGGCTGGGCCGTCGCTCAAGGCTCCCCGGGGAGACGTGAATGGACGCCGCCCCAGACTGACTAATACCAAAGCCGCGCCGCCTGCGAGCGCGTGCCGCCGTCGTCAAACGCCGCCAACGCCAGCAGACGGCGGGGCTGGGCGGCGTCCTTGCTGCGCCGCGCCAGGCGGCGAAGTTCCGTGACGCTGAAGTCTGAACGCAGGGCAATGGCTAGTGCCATGATGAGCCTCCGATGCTCACCAGCTTGGATCGCATCGCACCCGAGTCGGGGAATCCCCCTTGTGAGTCATGGCCATCGGGTTGGTATAAGCGGCAAAACGGCAATCACCCCCTTATGCCTGCCGTTGCCGATTGCGGCGCGCAGGACGTGGACGTGCTTCGACAGTGGCAAGCGGCAGTGACCTGCTGCGAACCGCTGAAGAAGGAGACACGGCGTGAAATATCCGTACCGCGAGCCCCTGCTCATCACCGTGCCCGCTGCCTGTCGTTTGGGCGGCTTTGGACGCACCGTGGCTTACGAACTGATCCGCAGCGGGCGTCTCGATGCTCGCAAGCTCGGACGTAGAACGCTCATCACTGCCGAAAGTCTCGATCGCCTGGTTGCCTCGCTACCCAAATTGCAGAACAGCAGAGCTTGAGTAATGTTACCGATGTGTCCCGGTGTCGTGGCATTAAAATGGGCAGATAGAGCAGCCACATCAGCGTTGTTTACCCATTGTCAATGGCCGTTTTTCTGTAGGCGGTTAACCGAGCGGAGGACGAATGCGATGAAAGCGTTTCATCGCAGCGACCTTCCATTGCAAACCTGGGTGGCCAGCACTGGCCGGATTCAGGCCATGTTTACTCCAGGATGCCGTTTAGACCCCAGCTTGCGCCACTATAGCGATCCGATTGTACCGGTTGGGAGGGTGAAGCCAGCGTTACTGGATGACGCTAGCAACGCTCGTCCTCGAACAAAGCAGCGGCGCCGGGTGACATCTCGATGACGAAGAAATCAAAGCCGAAGTCAATGCTCGAATGGGCGCTGTACTACATCAGCATCGGCTGGTACGTTTTCCCGCTCAACACGTCGGGCGACGTCAAAGCGCCGCACCCGATGACCACGGAAGGTCGCGAGAAGGACCAGGGCGGGCACAACGCGGCCTCGATTGACCCTGCGGTGATCTGCGATTGGTGGAAGCGCAGCCCGAATAGCGGCATCGGCGTCCACTGCGGGCGTTCTGGCCTTGTGTTGGTGGATGTGGACCCACGCAATGGCGGTGACAAGACGATAGTGCGACTTCGTCAGGAGCACCCCGGCGTGTTCGTGTCGTCCGTCGAGGCCGCCACGGGCGGCGGCGGCTCGCATTCGTTCTTCGTCGCCGAGAAGGGTGCCCGGTATCCTGGCAACCTCGGGCCTGTGTCCGGCATCGACGTCAAATTGAACGGCTATGTCGTCCTTGCGCCCTCCCCGCACCCGAGCGGTGGCGCCTACCGGTGGGTTGACGGCAAAACGCCGGACGACGGCGAAGTGTTGATGAAGCGACTTCCCGCACCCCTGATGAACGAGATCAGGGAACGCGCTCGCAACGGCAATGGCAAGGCGCGCAAGGTCCGCCAAGACGACACGATCGAGGCCGACGAAGACGACATTTTTGCCGAATATGACGATCGGCCGCTTGAGCACACCGTGGAGCAAATCCGCAAGATCGTGTTCTCGATCCCGAATGAGGGCCATCGCGAGACGGACCCCGAGGATTACGTGAAGTCCGGCGGGCGGTCCTACGACGATTGGTTCGAAGTGGTGTGCGGCATCTACCACCAGACCAACGGCAGCGAGGAAGGCAAACAACTCTGCCTCGAATGGTCGCAGCAGATGGCGAACCACATCGAATCCGAGTTCGAGAAGAAGTGGGCCAGTGCCGGGCACGAGAACAAGGGCTTTCGACCGAAGACCTTCCGCTCTGTCATCGCGATGGCGAATACCGCCACCAAGGAGGAACGGCAGGCGAAGTACGAGACGATTCTTGACGGTATGATTCAGGCCGCAGACCTCGACGAACTGCTCGCGCTGGGCGTCCAGGGATCGTCGCTCGTGCTCGCCAACCCTTTGCTGCGCAAAAACCTTGAGTCGCAGATGTTGGTCGCAAGCAAACGCATCGCCGGGGCCGTGGTTCTCACCAAGGCCGAAGCACGAAAGGCTCTGGCCTATCGTGACCCGCTTATCACCAATGCGCCGGAATGGTGCGCCAATGTCTGCTTCATCAGCGGCGAGAACGTGTTCCTCGATTGGCGTGACGCACGCAACTCGTGGACGAAGCAGGCTTTCGACAGCACATTCATGCGTGCCGCCATGTCCGAAGAAGATATCCGCGTCGGCGCGTCTCGGCCCACGCACGCGCCTTCCGACCTCGCGCTGACGCGCTACGGCGTCCCGGTCGTCGACGCCCGTGGCTACCTGCCGTCGGACAAGAGCGAAGACCCCTTCTACACCATGGACGGCCGCCGATACGTCAACACCTACACCGGCGCCTTCGCGGTCAAGGCCAAGCCCTCGAAGTCCTTCAACTTCGATGACGAGGTGGCCGTTGGGGTGTTCGAGGAGTACGGCTCGATCGTCTACCCCGTCACTGGCGAGTGGTGGATGCTCAAGACGTGGTTTCAGTACCCGGTGAAGGAGAAGAAGCGGGTCGGCTGGTCGCCGCTGCTCTACTCGGTGGAAGGCATGGGCAAAACGTTATTGTTCAACCTTATCCGCGCAATGATCGGCGCGAACAACGCCTCCGTCATCACCGGCATGAACCTCCACGAGAAGTTCAATAGCTGGGCTGAGGGCAAATTGATCGCCTTCGCCGAGGAGGTCGGCGGGTTCGATAAGAAAGAGCGCTTCGACACGCTCAACGCGCTAAAGCCCTTCATCACGAACCCGGTAGTCACGATTCGGCGCATGGGGGTCGACCCCTACGACACAGCAAATTCCGTCAACATCATCATGTCGACTAACAAGCGAGAGGCATTTGACCTCTCGAACGGCGACACGCGCCTATGGTTGCCGACACCGGGCTTCCGCACCGACGCGGAACTGGCGGCCTTCAAGGCGGCCCGCCCTGACTTCTACCCGGAAGTCGTGGACGCCTTCACCAACCACGCGGCGGCGATCAAGCGCCACTTGCTGAACATGGTGCCACATCCGGACTTCCGGCCCGGCAGCCGCGCGCCGGCCAGCGCCTTGAAACGGGAACTGATCGAGGATGGCAAGTCAACGGAGTGGCGGTTGATTGAAGATGTGCTCCGCGACAGCAACCGGGCGGACCTGTCCGACACCTTGCTACGGTTGGACGTGTTAATCGAGGAGTGTGGGGAGACGGACGGCACGGTGGGTATGCCCCAAGATCGGTGGCTTACCGAATTGTTGAAAAAGATGGGCTTCGCGTGGGTCGCCCGCGTGCGAGTGGGCGGCCGTAACGAGCCCAAGCGTTCCTTTTGGAGCCGCACCCCCGCCCGCTTCGCCGCGGCTACCCCGGCGGAAACGGCGCGTCTGGTTTTGGCCTACCTAGCCGAGCAAGAGGACGACAGCATATGACCCCGATGGACGGCTGCCTGGCTGGGTAGGAGGGCGCGACACCCGGCTTACTCACCACTACTGGAACCCTGGCGCGAGCCTGGGTTTACTTTTGTCTGGAGGCGGGCAGGTTGGGGCAGGTAGAAAGTTTTACCTGCCCCCATACCTGCCCACCGTAATCCCTTGTTATCGTTATAGTTTTATCTCTTAGGGCATCTAGACAAGTAAAATAGAGAAAATATGCAGAGAGAATCAAATTAGCTGAAAAGTGTATGACTTTTCCGGCCGAAAATTTCACGTGGGCCGGAGTTAGATTTTACCTGCCCCACCTGCCACATGCCCACGCTTGTAGAAAACGGCGGTTTTCTGCGGGGTCTCAGCGGGGTGTGCTGTGAGCAGGTAGAATGGCCTTTTGGCCCTCAAACGTAAAATATGCCTTATGTTGTCGTATCACGTCCCCCGTTTTGACCGGTCGGGCGTTTTCCGGTAATTCCGGCCTAATTAATCGGGTACGGGCTTATCATGCGGCCCGGTACAATCGCAGACCGGGGCTCAGCGCCCCCCGCCCATGGTCAGACCGCCAGATGGGACCCGAGCACGAGCGGCTCGGTGGGCAGTGACCCGTCTACTCAGCCGGCTAACTGCGAGGGGCCACCAGCTCGATTCACGGAAGTGACTTCCGAGCGAAAGAAGAACGGATCTGGAAGCGACTTCCGACTCAGTCGCATCCATGACTTGGCCGATGGTGGCGCCCTCTTCGCCGCGCAGGCGGGCAAGGACGGTCTACCGTCTGGTGCCGGCGCGGGGCGGCGCGGTCGCGTGGCGGACGGGAGGCACGCGTGGCCCGATGGGTGGCTGCCCGCACGTCGCGGAGATCTGCGAAGGCATCATCGCTAAGCCCGTCGCGCTCCCGCGCGTCCCAGGGCCGCCAGGACCGTCGTTGAGGCCATGCGCAGGGCAGCCGCTCGGCCGGTTGGCCCGTGCAGACTCACAGGTGGACGCTGAGCGCCCTCAGTCGCCTCGCCGCTGGCGGAAGGCGGCACAGACGGACTGGCCGCGGGTGGGTTCCCCAGGCCGGCCCCGGGGATCAGAACCGTCGCGGGCTGCACGAGGATATGCCCCGCCGCCGCGTGGTGCCGGCAGCGATGTCAGCCGAGAGGTCATCGCCCGCGTCGAGGGCGGCTTGTGCCAACGCCTTCTCCTCCTCGTATTCGGCCTGGGTCAGCCCGCCGAGTTCAGCCTCATCCACCGCCGTGGTCTCCTCAGGCTCGACGCCGATGGCGCGCAGCCCGGTCTCGGTAATGCGCAGAAGCCACGTCTGCCCCCGATCTGCCAGGCATTGCGCGTGGTGTAGGCGCTGGCCTCATCGTCGCTCACCAGCCCCTGCTTAATCAGGGACCTCGCGACAGTCTGTCGCGCTGTGGCGGGCAGGCACTGGGCAGGATCACCAGCCGGTCATCGCGCTGGCTCGCCTGGGTGAGGACAATGCGCTGCGTAATCGGATAGCTTGGTCATCGTCGGGCTCCGGTTCGGCACCTGATGATCCGGGTGCTACCAGCTTGGGCCTCTCAGCGGGGGCAGTTCGCTGATGCGCGCGCCACCGACCATTCGCTCCGTCGCCGCGCGAAGCCAAGAGAACAGTACGATCATGAAATTGCTTACTGAGAACCGTCAGCAATCGTAGCCTGGCCGTGCATCACCCGCGTCACTGATACGGTGGGCAGGCCTTCTCCCAGCAGCACCACGGCGGCCTCGTGGCACGTCATGGCTTCACCCGGGCCGTCAAAGAACGTCGCAACGGCTGCCCCGTCAGTCTCCCGGTCGCTCCGAGCCATCCAAACGGCGCGAAAACCCGGCCAACGCTCAATCAATGGAAGTGTTCGTTGCTCCACGAAGGCCCGGGTGTCCTGCGTCGCCGGGACGCCGCTGAGCAGGCGCACCAGCAAGTAAGGCCGGCTCACGCCGCGCGCCACGCCCGAAGCTTCTTTGTGGACGAAGCACTCGCCGGAGAACTCCTCCCCCCGCGCAGGGAAGAAATCAGTATGGTTTGCAAGCCAGCGGCGCGCAGCACCGGTCGAGCTGTGGGCAGATTCGGCATCCGTGAAGCAGCTGATGCTGATGCCAGCGCCGGCATCGTCCCAGAATGCGTAGTAGACCTCAAAGCCGGGAACGGCCTTTAGTTCGGGGAGAAGCTCGTTCTCCACTGCCTTCTCGATCGTTGTGCGGTCGACCCCAACGATCGGATAGCGACGAAGGTTCATGTGCATGTTGGAGCCCTCTCGACCGGTACCTGTTCCCACATCTTACAGCGCGAGGCGCCGGTCATGCATTGTTCGATTGAGCGTCCGTGCACGGCCACCGGTGGGTCGCCAGATCGGCATCGTCGGCTTCGGCGGGCAGCTCGAGGTCGAGGCGCCGCGGCTCCACGGCCCGCCAGAGGCAGCACCGGCGCTGCTGGTCGGGCAGCGGGAGTTCGCGGCGGAGGTGTCCCGGGATCTGCCTAGCCTGGCGCCGGGTGCGACATCGCTGATCGAGGTCACGGTGGACGGAGCGCGAGTGGGCGAACTGGCGCAAGTATCGCTGGTGTCGTCGAGGCGGTTCATCGAACTCAGCGGCGCAGTCTGGTCGAACAACACGGTGCGGGTGATGGCGCGGAACATCTCCGCGGCGACGTTCGAACTGGCGGCGGCAACGCTGTCAGTGGGGGTGCCTTAGCTCCTGCACCGCGTGCGCTGTTGTTCTCCGGTCGGCGCCAGGGTCGACGTCCCACTATTCCCTTCCGTAAGCCGCGACAAACAAATAAAATTCGACGACCGTTTCACGCTGCGCCGGCCTTGAGAACTTCAGACCAGCGCCCTCTGGCTCGGTGGCAGGACCGGCCGGCAAACTGTCAACGACCGAGCACACCACAAGCCATTGTGGCGATGAGATCGCCGCCACAGAGCTTCGCGATCGCCTGCCTTCACGCTGGTCATAAAACGCCTCGGGCGCGCGGAGTACCGGCTGCCACGGTCACACCGGGCGATCTCATCCTCCTCGCATCTGACGATATTACGTAGGCCAACCGATGGCGCAGCAAGCCCAGTGATGCCATTGGCCGTGACGCGCTGCTTCCTGCGGACCTGAACCCGAGCAACACGGGTCTCGCCATGTTTGGCCTTTCTCCTTCAACAGCTGATCCCTACTCAGCCGCCAGTGCTGCACCCAGTCCTGGCTCCGCCGTTGGAGCGTGATCGACTGCATCCGCAGTCGGCCTGATCCGGAACCAGGCGGCATAAAGTGCTGGAAGGAAAAGCAGGATCAGCACTGTGCCCACCGCCGTGCCGCCGATCAGGGTGTACGCCATCGATCCCCAGAAGACCGACAGTGTCAGCGGAATGAAGGCGAGCACCGCAGCAAGCGCGGTCAGGATGACGGGCCGCGTGCGCTGGACCGTGGCCTCGATGATGGCGTTGTAGGCATCGAGCCCGCCCTCGCGATTCTCCTTGATCTGTTCGGTCAGGATCAGGGTGTTGCGCATCAGGATGCCGGCCAGCCCGATCAGCCCCAGGATAGCATTGAAACCAAACGGCTGATTGAAGGCGAGCAAGGTCGGCACGGCGCCGACCAGCCCCAGCGGCGCCGTCAGGAGCACCATGGCCATCATCGAGAAGGACCGCACCTGGAGCATGACCACGATCAAGGTGACGGCGATCATGACCGGGAAGATTTTCCCGAGGGCCAAGTTGGCCTTGCCCGCCTCCTCGATCGATCCGCCCAGCTCGATGCGATACCCCGGCGGAAGGGAGGCGATCAGCGGCTGAAGGGCCGTCATGATCTGCTTGGAGACCTCCGGCGGCTGAGTCGCCTCGTTGATGTCCGAGCGGATCGTGATGACCGGCGTCCGATCGCGACGCCTGAGGATCGGCTCCTCCATGCGGATCTCGGCATGGCCGATCTGGTCGAGCGGGATCTGGCGCCCCGTCCGATTGATCAGCGAGAAATCCGCCAGTCGCGTCGGGTCCAGCCGCTCTCCGCCGGCGCTGCGCGCGACGATGGGGACATTGCGGATGTCCTCACGGATCTGGGTGACGGCGATACCGGTGAGGAGGAATTGGAGCTGCTGCCCCACCTCAGCCGGAGAGAGGCCCAGCAGGTTCAGTCGATCCTGGTCGGGGACGAAGCGCAGCACGGGCGTGCGGTTGCCCCAGTCGCGGTTGGCCTGCCGCACGTCCGGGACGCCCCGCATGATGTCGAGTGCCCTTTCGGAGATGCTGTAGAGCAGCGCAGGATCAGGTCCCATGACCCGAAACTCGACGGGGAACGGCGTGTAAGGGCCGAACACCAGTTGGGTGACGCGAACATGCGCCCCCGGTGCCAGCCCCTGCGCCAATGCCTCCCTCAGCCGGAGCTTCAACACCTCGCGCGCATGGGCATCGGGGGTCAGCACGACGATCTTGGCGAAGGCGGGATCAGGCAGTTCCGGCGACATCGCGAAGAAGAAGCGCGGGGCACCCTGGCCGACAAAACTCGTCACGATCCTCGCTTCCGGCTGCTCGTGCAGCCAGTGCTCGATTGTCTCGACCGCCGCGGTCGTCGCCCCGATGCTGCTGCCTTCGGGCATGCGGACCTCGACCAGCACTTCCGGGCGATCGGATGTCGGGAAGAACTGCTGCTTGACGGCGCCCATGCCGAGGGCGGCCACGACAAACGCGATACCGACGACGCCGCAGGTCACGACTTTATGGCGCACGGCAAAGGTGATGATTCCACGCAGGCGCCGATAGTTGGGCGTGTTGTAGATCGCGTGGTGGCCACCCGGGATCGGCTTGATATCGGGCAGCAGCTTGACGCCGAGATAGGGCGTGAAGACCACCGCGACGATCCAGGAAACGATGAGCGCGAACCCCACGACCCAGAAGATGTTGCCGGCGTATTCACCGGCCGTCGAGCGCGCGAAGCCCACCGGCAGGAAGCCGGCGATCGTCACGAGCGTGCCGGAGAGCATGGGCGCCGCCGTGTGGCTCCACGCATAGGCGGCCGCCTTGATGCGGTCCATGCCCCCCTCCATCTTCACCACCATCACCTCGATGGCGATGATGGCGTCGTCCACGAGGAGGCCGAGCGACAGGATCAGCGCGCCGAGCGTGATGCGGTCGAAGAACCGGCCGGTCTCCAGCATGATGAGGAACACTACAGCGAGCGTCAGCGGCACCGCTGCCGCCACCACGATGCCCACGCGCCAGCCGAGGCTGAGCAGGCTCACCAGCAACACCACGCCAAGCGCCATGGCGAACTTCATCATGAACTCGTCAACCGCCGAGGTGATGTTGACGGCCTGGTCCGTGACCTTTTCCAGCGTCGTGCCGAGCGGCAATGACTGCATGATGGCCGCGGCCCTGTCCTGCAGCGCCCGGCCGAGCGCCAGACCATCCCAGCGATCCTGCATGACGACGCCGAGCATGATGGTGGGCTCTCCGTCACGGCGGATGACGAAACTGGCTGGATCCTCATAACCGCGACGGACCTCGGCTATGTCGGAGAGTTTCAGCGTGCGCCCCGCCGCGACGATCGGTGTGTCGGCAATCGCCTGGACGCTGTCGAAGGCGCCGTCGATCCGGATGAAGACGCGCGGCCCCTGGGTCTCGATCGAGCCCGCTGGCGTGACGGTGTTCTGCCGCTGCAAGGCGGCGAAGATGTCCTGTGCCGAGACGCCGAGGGTCGCCAGCCTGGCGAAGGAGAACTCGACGAAGATCTGTTCGGGCCGCTCACCGACGATGTTGATCTTCCTGACGCCGGGCACGCGCAGGAGGTCCTGGCGGATGACCTCCGCCTGCCTGACCAGGTCGCGCATCGGCATGCCCGGGGCACGAAGGGCATAAAGGGCGAAGCTGACGTCGGAAAACTCGTCATTGACGAAGGGGCCGAGCACGCCGGGCGGCAGGTTCCGCGCTTCATCCGACATCTTCTTGCGGGCCTGGTAGAACTGCTCCTGCACCGTGGATGCCGGTGTGTCGTCCCGGAGCGTGACCATCATATAGGCGTAGCCCGGCCGTGTGGTCGTCTCGACCCGGTCGTACCAGGCGAGCTCCTGCAACCGCTTCTCCAGCGGTTCGGCGACAAGGTCCTGCATCTCGCGCGCCGTCGCCCCCGGCCATACCACCGTGACCGTCAGCGTCTTGATCGTGAAGGAGGGGTCTTCCCCCCGGCCGAGCATGAGAAAGGAATAGGCGCCGGCGGCGATCAGCAGGAGGATGGAGAACAGGGTGACGGCGCGTTCGCGGACCGCGATCGCGGAGACGTTGAGGGCCATCAGTTGCTCACCCTGGCAGCAGCGGTCCTGACACGCGCACCCTGCTGGAGGAGATGCGCGCCGAGTGAAACCACCCGATCCCCCGCATTCAATCCTGAGATCACGGCGGTTTCATTGGTCACCCGCACCAGCGTGACCGGCCGGAAATCCACCGTCGACGTCACGCTGTCGAACACCCACACGCCGGTCCTGCTGCCGTTGTCGAGCACGGCAGCGAGCGGCACTTCCATGGTCGGCTGACCGGCCTGATTCACCAGGCGAATGGTCACCGTCGCGCCGAGGGGCGTCCCGGCGGCCTCGCCATCGAGCACATAGCGGGCTTCATAGGTGCGGGTCTGGGGATCCGCGGAATCGGAGAGCTGCCGCAGATGCGCCGTGTACCGGCGCCCATCGCCCCCATACAGGCTGGCCTCCGCCGCGGAGCCGATCGCCGGCCGGATCGTCTCGGGCAGTGCTACCACCGCCTCGCGCGGCCCCGCCTGCGCCAAGCGAACCACCGCCTGGCCGGCAGACACGACCTGTCCCGGCTCGCCCAGCGTTTCGACCACCGTGCCATCCACATCGGCGACCAGGGTGGAGTAGTTGGCTTCGTTCTCCGCGACCCGCGCATCCGCTTCGGCGGCAGCGAGTTGCGCCGCGGCCGTGTCCAGGACGGCCCGAGCCTGCTCGTGGCGCTGTCGCGGAGACCATCCGCTGGTGGCCAGGCTGGCGTATCGCCGCTCATCCGCCTCTGCCTGAACGAAGGATGCGCGTGCAGCGGCCACCGCGTTGCGCTTTGCGGTCAGGGCAAGGCGGAGATCGGTTTCGTCGATCCGCATCAAGGGCTGGCCGGCCCTGACCTGCTCCCCGACATTCACAAGCCGCTCGACGATCTTGCCTGGGACGCGAAAGCCGAGATTGCTCTGGACCCTCGCGGCCACGACGCCGGTGAAGCCGCGTTCGGACCCGCTCACGCGCGCGGCCGTCGCCAGTCGGACGATCGGCGATTGCAGCCGTGGGTCGCTCACTGCGGCCTCCTTCGCCTGGGAGGAAAAGGCGACGAACTCGGTTGTCCCAAGCCCCAGAATGACGAGGCCTGTCAGCAGGATGGCGGGAAGTTTGTTCATGCTCATCGACTCACGATATAGATTGCGTTCATCATCTATATGGCCTATAGATGTCGAACGCAATCTAATTGTGAGGATGCGCGATGCGTGTGAACCGCCTTCAGGCTGAGCAGAACCGACAGACTGTCATCAACGTTGCGAGCCGCCTTTTCCGGGAGCGCGGCTTCGACGGCATCGGCCTGAAGGACCTGATGAAGGGGGCCGGGCTGACCCAGGGCGCGTTCTACAAGCAGTTCGCATCGAAGGATGATCTGAGCGCGCAGGCGTCCAGGCGCGCGTTGGAAAGCGCCTTTCAGCGTTGGTCGGCAGCAGCCGCGGACAGTCCGCGGGACCCGCTTGGCGCGGTGTTGGCGCTCTATCTCAGCATGGAGCACCGCTCGGAGCGGATGGATGGATGCCCGGTCGTTGCGCTGGGCTCGGATGCTGCCCGGCAAGGCCCCGAGGTGAAGGCGTCATTCGAAGCCGGGATCAGGGAATACCTGGACGCGCTCGGTACCTGGGTTGGAGAGGCCCGTGGCGAGGAACCTGGCGGTAAGGCCATGGCGATCCTCTCGACGATGGTCGGTGCACTGGTCCTCTCGCGGGCCGTCAATGACGAAGGGATGTCGAAGCGCTTCCTGCAAGCGGCGGCCGAGAGCGTGCTCGCAGGATCGCCGGCGGGCGATAAGGGGGCTCGCCAATGACGCCGGAAACCGATGCCGGCGCGCACAGCGCAACCGCGTCGATGTGCGCCTTCGCGGAGTCGGGGCGCGATCTCGCCGGAATGACGGCGGACGCCCAGGGCAGGCTCCATGCGCATGGCACGTCCAGCTGCGTCGCCATGAGCAGGTCGCCATGACGCCCGTCGTTTCCGAGCGTCGCCTGACCGGCAGCATCCTGTTCCTGCTTGCGGGCCTGTCGGCTTTGGGCGCGCTCGCCACCAACATCATACTCCCGGCCTTTCCGCGGATGGGCGCCGATCTTGCGATTGCCCCGCCTGACCTCGGCCTTCTGCTGAGCAGCTTCTTCGTGGCCTTCGCCGTCGGGCAGCTCGCGGTCGGTCCGCTCTCCGATCGCTTCGGCCGCAAATGGCTGGTGGTGGGGGGGCTTGGCGTGTTCGCCGTGGGCAGCGTCATCTGCGCGGCGGCCGACACGCTCCCCCTGCTGATCCTGGGCCGTGTCGTCCAGGCGCTGGGGGCTTGCGCAGCGTCCGTGTTGTCGCGTGCCATCGCACGCGACTTGTTCGAGGGCGAGGCGC
Organism: Acetobacteraceae bacterium; assembly: GCA_022842185.1. Lineage (GTDB taxonomy): Bacteria > Pseudomonadota > Alphaproteobacteria > Acetobacterales > Acetobacteraceae > Neoroseomonas. Next base: position 10,174 of record JALHQB010000018.1, on the reverse strand, counting down.
TGGGGCGCGCCCTGGCGCTGACCATGATTGCCGGGGCGGTGGCGCCAGGATTCTCGCCGCTGCTCGGCAGCATCCTGGTTGAGTTGTCCGGCTGGCGGACCGCCTTCCTCGTCGTGGCGGCCTTCGGCCTGGTACTGGCACTGCACTATGCCGGCCGTATCGGGGAAACCCATACTGCCGGCCGCAGAACGCCCCTGGCACCCGCCGCCGTGGCGTCCGCCTATGCCCGCCTGGCAGCCGATCGGCGCTTCCTGCTGCCCGCCCTCGCGGTGAGCCTCGTCATCGGTGGCCTGTACAGTTTCTTCGCATCGGCGCCCGGCGTCTTGATGATCGAACTGGGGCTGACGGCCCTTGAGCTCGGCCTGACCTTCGCGGCGACCGTTCTGATCGTCTTCCTCGCAGGGTTCCTTGCGCCGCGCCTGGCGCGGCGCTGGGGTCCCCGTGCGGTCGGCATGGTCGGGCTGTCCATCGCACTCGCCAGCGGCCTTGCCATGTTCTTGTTCGCGGCTGCACCGACCTACGCGAGCTTCACCGTGGCCATCTCGCTGTATCTTTTCGGGATGGGCCTGATCAATCCACTCGGGACGGCCATTGCGCTCACGCCCTTCGGGCAGCAGGCCGGGCTGGCCTCTGCGCTGCTCGGATTCATGCAGATGGGCTGTGCCGCGATCGGAGCGACGGTCGCCAGCGTGCTGCCTCTTCCGCCACCGGTCTCCCTCGCCGTCGTCCTATCCGTGGGCTCGGCGCTGGCTCTCCTGGTCTTTCTTCCGGTCGCGCTGCGCAAGGCGACGCGCGACTGACGCCAGCTGTAATTGCCTTCACGGGTTTCCGCGCTGATCAGCACAACGATGCATAAGGCTATCATAAAAAGCGCAGCGGGCGGTCGCCAACCCAGTCAGGAGGCGTGGCGATAAGCGCGGGCGGCCCTGGCGCCGGGCTGTATGCCGCCCCCCGGGCGGTGCGAGCTTCAGGGCGCTCCAAGAATGGCGATGATATCGCGCCGCTCCTGCTCCGCAGCTACGCGATTCACCATGCGTAATCCCCGCACCATGGCGGTTGGGTTGGCGCGGTAGGTGTCGAGCGCCTCAGCGGTCCAGGTGATGCCGACGCCCTGAGCGCTGGTGAGTAGTTGAAGCCATCTATGGCACCGGCGGTACGGCCCATCACGCCTTGCAAGGTGGGACCGACACCATTGCGCGGCTGCGCCACCTGATGGCAGGCGGCACATTTCCGCTGAAAGAGCGAACGGCCTCGCGTCGCATCCGCCTCGTGCGCCGCCGCGAGATGCGGCAGCGCCAAGAAGACAGTGGCACCGATCAATGCCAACGCTTTCACTCACACTGCTCCGAGCCGCGTCTTCGACAGAGGCAGGCTGCGAATGCGCTGACCGGTCAGCGCCGCGATGGCATTGACCACGGCCGGCGGCACACCGGGCAAGCCGGGCTCACCGACACCGCCCATTGGCGCACCGCTCTCGACGATGCGGACATGGACGCGCGGCATGCGGTCAGGCGGCAGGATGGGATAGCCGTCGAAGTTGCGCGCCCGCGGCGCACCGTCCTCATAGACCACCTCCTCAAGCAGCGCCGAGGACAGGCCAAGCGCCACCGCGGAATTCACCTGCGCCTCGATGATGGCAGGGTTGACGATGCTGCCCGGGTCAATCGCCACCCAGACATCGTGCACCACCACCTCGCCATCGCGCACCGAGACCTCGGCAATGGTCGCCACCTCACTGCCGAAGGGCGAGGCCATGGCAACGCCGCGCGCCCGCCTGGTGCCGTCGGCGGCAGTGAAAGGACCGCGCCGCCAGCCGCCCGAGAGATCCCCCACGGCCTCCAACAGCGCGCGATGGCGGGGACTGCCGGCAAGCAGCCGCCGCCTCAGCGCGTAGGGGTCCTGCCCGCCGGCATCGGCCATCTCGTCGAAGAACGTCTCGTAGAAGAAGTCGTTCATCGAGTGCCCAACCGAGCGCCAGAAGCCGATCACCGCGGGATTCTGCACCGGTACATGCGAGACACGGCGGTTCGGGATGGCGTAGGGCTTGCCGGCGATGCCCTCCACCGCCGAAGGGTCCGCTGCGTCTGCCTGGCGCCCGAACCAGCGTCCGGTCGGACCCTCGCCCACCGCTTCGGCCTGCAACGCGATGGGCAGGCCTTGCGCATCGAGCGCAGCGCGGAAGCGCGCCAATGCCATCGGGCGCAGCGCGTCGCGCAGAAACTCCTCCTCCCGGCTCCAGATCAGCTTCACCGGGCGGCCCACGGCTTTGGCGAGCAGGATGGCCTGCGGAAACGGGTTCGCGCTGTCGTAGAGGAAGTGCCGGCCGAAGAAGCCGCCGAGCATCGGCGAATGGATCCGCACCTTGTCAGGCTCGATCCCCGCGACGGTGGCGGCGGTCCGCTGAAACATCTCCGGCGCCTGATTGGGGAGCCACAGGTCGAGTGTACCATCCGCGTTCCAGCGCGCGATCGCCGAGGGCGGTTCCAGTTGTCCGTGTGCGAGAAATGGTGCGTCGTAGGTCGCCTCGACCACGCGCGCCGCGTCACGCAACGCCGCCGAAGAATCGCCCTGCGTCTCGGCGGCGATGCCCGGACCGGGGGCCGCGGCAAAGGTGTCGCGCAGGCCGGCCGACGAGAAATCCGCCGAGAGCGCGTTGCGCGTGCCTGGGGCGGCTTCGGACCAGCGCACCTGCAGGGCCTCCACCGCGCGGCGCGCGCGCCACCCGCGATCCGCCACGACGGCCACGGCACCTGGCAGGCGATGGACGGAATGCACCCCCGGCATGGCCCGAACCTCGGCCTCATTGGCGAGAGCGTCCGGTTCCATGCCCAGGCGCGGGGCGTGCTGCACCGCAGCCTGCAACATGCCGTCGACACTCAGGTCGACGGCATAGACGGCCCTGCCAGTGGACTTGGCGCGCACGTCCAGCCGCGCGACCGACTTGCCGATCCAGCGAAACGACGCCTCCGCCCGCAACGGGACGCCTTCGGGCACGGGCAGGGCGGCAGCGTCCGCGGCAAGTGCGCCATACGCCATGCTGCGGCCCGATGCGGCGTGAAGGACGCGACCGGGTTCGGTGGAAAGGCTATCCAGCGGCACGCCAAGCCGCGTTGCGGCCGCCTGCAGCAGCATCGCCCGCGCGGCGGCGCCGAGGCCCCGCATCGCCGCATAGCTCGACCGGACCGAGAAGCTTCCACCGGTGAAGCGCATCCCGTTGAGCATCAAATAGTCCGGGCCGGGCGGTGCGCACTCGACCGTGAAGGCGGCGGGATCGACATCCAACTCCTCCCCGACGATTTGCGCGAAGGCGGTGGAGACACCCTGGCCGCCTTCGACGAAGGGGCTGCGCAGCAGCACGCTGCCGTCGGGGCGGATCTCCAGGAAGGCAGGCACGCGGGTGCCGGGCCTGACGGCCGGTGAGGCCGAGCCCTGCGCGCGGACAGCGCCGCGCGGCAGCGCCACGCTGAGCACCAGCGCACCTATCGATGCACCGAGCAAGCCACGGCGCGACAGAATGGCCGGTCGGTCCTGCGGAAGCCGCTCAGGCAGGATGGGCGCGTTCATGATACCGTCCATGGCGGTCCGCTCCTCAAGCCTGGGCGGCCTGCCGCACGGCGGCAGCGATCGCGTTGTAGGTGCCGCAGCGGCAAAGGTTGGTCATCGCGCCCGCGATGTCCTCCTGCGTCGGTTGCGGGATCTGCTTCAGCAACGCGGTCGCGGCCATCACCTGGCCGGACTGGCAGTAGCCGCATTGCGGCGCCTGGTTCGCGACCCAGGCGTCGACGACCTTGCGCCCGACCGGATCGGCCTCGATCGCCTCGATCGTGGTGATCCGTTGGCCCGCGACAGCCTCGACCGGCGTGACGCAGGACCGCGTCGGCTGATCATCCACCAACACGGTGCAGGCGCCGCACTGGGCAACGCCGCAACCATACTTCGTGCCGGTCATGCCGAGTTCGTCCCGTAGCACCCAGAGCAAGGGCGTATCCGCCTCGCTGTCGATCTGGCGCGTCGCGCCGTTGATGACGAGTTCCATCAGCTCTCTCCTGGTGTTGCAGCGCCGGAAGGCGCGATGAGCATGCGCACGGCGACAGCCGCCGCGAAGAAGACGGTGAAGGCGCTGACGACGAACACCATGCCGAGCCCGCTCACGACCACGACACCGCTTCCGCCGATGCGACCGGGCCGGCAGCGTCGCAAGTCGGGTTCATCGGCGGTACTGCTCGTCCGAAACCTGCTCCAGCCAAATGACCGGCTGGCCGTTCACGGCTTCGGTCAGCGCAAGGTGCGTCACGCCGGTCGTCGCGGTGGCGCCGTGCCAGTGCTTCAGTCCTGGTGGGATCCAGATCACGTCGCCTGGGCGCATCTCCTCGACCGGACCGCCCTCGCGTTGCACCCAGCCCATGCCGGCGGTCACCACGAGAACCTGCCCGACCGGATGCGTGTGCCAGGCGGACCGGGCACCGGGCTCGAAGGTGACATTGCCGCCGGACATGCGCGACGGCGCGGTGGCCGAGAACAGCATGTCGACCCGCACGGAACCGGTGAAGAAATCGGCTGGTCCTCGTGCCGAAGGCTGTGAACCGGCGCGGGAAATCCGCAGATCACCCTGCTCTCGCGAAGTCGCCGGGGACCAGCTGGGCGCCTGCGCCAGCGTGGTGGTGTTCGCGTGAGCTCCGGCTGCGAGAAGCAGGCAGAGGGTCACCCCGAGCATTCTGATTCGCATCATCCTGACGCTCCCTTGATCCTGTGGGTCAACTCGGGCGGCCATCGAGAACATTCTTCACGACCGGCACGGCCGAGAAGGCGTTGGGCCAGCCGGCATAGAAGGCGAGGTGCGCCACGATCTCCGACGCCTGCGCGCGGGTCAGCCCATGATCCATCGCCCGGTTCAGGTGAAACGGAAGCTGGGCCACGTGGCCGGCGGTGATCAGGGCACTGACCGTCACCAGGCTGCGGTCTCGCGGCGGCAGGTCGGGGCGCAGCCACAGGTCGCGGAACAGCGTATCCGTCGTGAACTGGTCGAGACCCGGCACGGTGGGCCGCACAGTCTGGGCGACCAAAGCCGCACGTCGGGCCTCGCTCGCCTGGTCCAGCGGTAACAGCTCGGGCCGCGCCGGGGGCAGCCGGTCGGAGCCGATGCCGCGGGCCGCGAAGACCTGGCTCGTCGCCGGGATGGCCCCCATCGCATTGCCCCAACCAGCATAGAAGGCGAGATGGGTGATCAGTTCAGAGACCTCGCCCGGCGTCACGCCGCTGTCGAGCGCGAGAGCGAGGTAGCGTGGCAACTCCGCCGTCTGGTTGCGGCTGATCAGCGCCGCGAGCGTGACGATGCTGCGGTCCCGCGGGGAAAGATCGGGGCGGCGCCAGAGATTGCCGAAGACGGTTTCCTGCTCGTAGCGCTCCAGCGCGGGCGACACCGTCTGCAGGGCGTCGGGCTCCGGCTGCGATGGGGACCCCTGGGCATGGCTGGGGGATGCACCGGCCAGGGCGCACGACATCACGGCGGCGGCAAGGAGTTTCATCCGTTCATTCCTTTCTCGATTGGCGGCGGAGGATCGTTCGATCTCCCTGCCGGATGCAGGGAAGGCACGGCGGCTCTCATCCAGCAGCCGGCCGCTTTGCCGGGCCGGCCGACGGTTGAACTGGGCCTCAGGCGAGGTGGCGGTTGAAGAACGCGGCCAGCTTGTCGAACGGGATCAGGTTCACCCGGTCGTACAGGTCCACGTGTCCGGCGCCCTGCACGTAATGCAGTTCCTTCGGCTCCGCCGCGCGCCGATAGGCGTCCTCGCTGAATTCGCGGGAGTGGGCCTGGTCGCCGGTGATGAAGAGCATCGGCCGCGGTGAGATCGTCTCGATGTCGTTGAACGGGTAGAAGTTCATGAACTTGACGTTGCTGGTCAGCGTCGGATGCGTCGTGGTCAGCCGCGTCGCGCCCGGGGGCGTGTATTCGCCGCGCGGCGTGCGGTAGAAATCGTAGAACTCCCGCTGGATCAGGTGCGTGTCCGCCGCCAGCGCGTGCACCGTCCCGCCGGTCAGTTGGATTTCGCCACCGGCGAACTCCGCGTAGCGCTGCTCGGCCGCGGCCGCGATGATTTGCTTGCGCTGCTCGACCGTCTGGCTGTGGTTCAGCGCGTCGCGGCTGGCAGCACCCATGTCGTACATGCTGACGGTCGCGATGGCGCGCATGCGCGGGTCGATCTTGGCTGCGCTGATAACGAAGCTGCCGCTGCCGCAGACCCCGATCGCACCGATGCGGTTGCGGTCGACGAAAGGCCGGGTACCCAGGAAATCGACCGCAGCGCTGAACGCCTCGGCATAGACGTCGGGCGAGACGAGATTGCGTGCCTGGCCTTCACTCTCGCCCCAGAAGGGCAGGTCGATGGACATGGCGACGAAGCCCTGCTCCGCCATCTTCGTTGCATAGAGATTGGCGCTCTGCTCCTTCACCGCACCCATCGGGTGACCGACGATGATCGCCGGTGTCGTCGTGTTGAGGTCAAGGCCGTTCGGCGTGAACAGGTTGCCCGCCACGTTCATCTGGTACTGATTCTTGAAGGTGACCTTCTGAGAGGTCACGCGATCGCTGGTGTAGAAATTGTTGGCGCCATTGGACATGTCTTGAGCCTTTGCGACGGAAGGGTTGAAGATCGACAGCGCTCCAAGCGTGCCGAATCCGGCCAGCTTCAAGAGGTCGCGGCGTCCGGCTTCGCCGGGCGTCTGCTCGACCTGCTGTGAAATGGAATCGGTCTCATTCATCGAAGGATTTCCTTGTCGTGTGTTGCGGGTGTCGATGGCGTCGCGCGCCGTCAGTTGTGGGTTCTCGGGTCATCTGGCTAGCGCTTTGCGGATGAAGCCGCGCTGACGCGCCAGCTCAGCAGTGCCAGCACGGCCGAAGCGAGAAGCATGGCTGCCGCCGCGCCGAATGTGCTCCGATAGCCGGTGAGGTCGAACAGCAGGCCGCCAACGGACGCGCCCAGCGTGATTCCGAGCTGGATGGTGGCAACCATCAACCCGCCGCCCGCCTCGGCGTCCTGCGGCAGGGTCTGGCTTAGCCAGGTTCCCCAGCCCACAGGCGCCGGTGTGCCGATCAGCCCCCAGCCAGCGAGCAGCGCCACGGTGGGGATCAGTGCGTGGCCGAGGCCCATCAGCGCGATCGCGATTGCGGCCATGCCGAGTGGAATGGCGATCAGCACCGCCTGCGGGCCGCGTCGCAGAAACCACCCCACCGCATAGGTGCCGATCAGGCCTGTGACACCCAGGATCAGAAGGATGACCGACAGCGACGCAACATCGACGTGCGTGACCGTTTCGAGGAACGGGCGGAGATAGGTGAACAGCGCGAACTGGCCCATGAAGAGGAACAGGATCGCCGCCATGCCCAGCGCGACCGGGGGGCGGCCCAGCAGCCTGAAGGCAGCGCCGGCGCCAGACCGGCGCTCGGCCGGCAAGCGCGGCAGCGTGCCGCGCAGCCAGACGAAGGCGATCACGGCGAGCGGCACCACGCAGAAGAAGGCGCCACGCCATCCAATGATGGAACCAAGGAAGCTGCCGAGCGGTGCGGCCACTGTCGCCGCAAGCGCATTGCCACCGTTCAGGATCGCCAGCGCCTTCGGCACATCACCCCGCGGCACGATGCGCATGACCGTCGCTGTGGACATCGACCAGAAACCGCCAATGGCCATGCCGAGCAGCGCGCGCCCGATCGTCAACACGACGAAGTTCGGCGCAAAGGCGACGATCGCGCCGGAGACGATCATCAGCACCGTGAAGCCCAGCAGGACGGTACGGCGGTCGAGGCGCCCCACCGCGCTGGATACGAACAGGCTGGTGAACACCGCGAAGATGCCTGAGACCGAGATGGCTTGGCCGGCCTGTCCTTCTGTCAGATCCAGATCTGTGGCGACCGGCGTCAGCAGGCTGACCGGCAGGAACTCCGAAGCGATCAACGCGCCGGCGCAGAGCGTCATGCCCAGCACAGCGCCCGAGAGCGGGCTGCGAGACATGATGCCCTCAGCGTCTCGCGCCGCCGCGACAACGCTCATTGGACGCGTTCCACGCGAATGGTGATCGGACCCGGTCGATCGAAGATGGAGACGTCGCCGGTGACGTTGCCGAGCATGATGATGCCGGGCGATGGCACGCGGCCGCTGCGATAGTAGATGACGAAGTCGCCTGAGCCCCACAGGCCCAAGGTTCCGACCGCGAAGTCCTGTTGCCGCTGCTCAGTCGGCAAGGCCTCGGGCAACCGACCGGTCTTCTCCTGGCGCAGATGGTCGCGCATCGGGATCGACAGCGGCAGCATCTGCACGAGCCTGCGGGTTGCGGCGCTGTCCACCAACTCGGCCGTGACATCACCCCAGTCGGACGATATCCGGACGCGTTCACTTGCCATGACAGGTGCCGTTGCAGCGAAGGTGGTCATGATGGCAGCACCGATGATCGACTTGAGCATGTGATGGTCTCCACGAAGGGGCGCGATCCCCGTGACGTTGACGAACACGATGAGCCGTCGCGCGCTATGAAGTCGGGCCGGGCAGGTACTGCTGGTCGGAGACGTGCTCGAGCCAGTCCACGGGCGAGCCGTTGAGCTTCTCCTGGATCGCGATGTGGCTCATGGCCGCGGTGGCCGAGGCGCCGTGCCAGTGCTTTTCACTCGGCGCGAACCAGACGACGTCCCCTGGACGGATCTCCTGGACTGGGCCGCCGTCACGCTGCACCCAGCCGCAGCCGGCCGTCACAATCAGTGTCTGGCCAAGCGGATGCGTATGCCAGGCCGTCCGCGCACCTGGCTCGAAGGTGACAAGTGCGCCGGCGACCCGGGCCGGATCCGGCGGGCTGAACAGCGGGTCGATACGGACCGCGCCGGTGAACCAGTCGGCTGGTCCCCGTCCTGATGGCTGTGACCCTGCGCGCGTGATCTCCAAGGCCTCAATCCCTCGATTGCCGAATGCCCTGGCGGCTGCGGGGCCTGACTGTCATGAGGGAAGATGGAGCGTTCGGCAGATGGGGATTAGGCGGTAATGTCCGCATGAGCCTTGAAGCAGGACTTCATAATGTCGCGGACCGACCTGAATGACCTCCAAGCCTTTCGCTCGGTGGCGATTGAGCGCAGCTTCACCCGCGCCGCCGCGCAACTCGGGGTCTCCCCCTCCGCTTTGAGCCAGGCCCTGCGCGCGCTGGAGGCGCGGCTGGGGCTGCGGCTCCTCACCCGGACTACCCGCAGCGTCGCGCCAACCGAGGCCGGCGAACGCCTGCTCCAGACGCTCGGCCCAGCCTTCGACCAGATCGAGGCCGGGCTCGCCGCGCTTGGCGACCTGCGCGAGAAGCCTGGCGGCACAATTCGGATCACCGCAGCCGAGCACCCGGCCAACAGCATCCTTCTGCCCGCCCTTCAGCGGCTGCTGCCGGAGTACCCGGACATCAAGGTTGAGGTCGAGGTCGACAATACCCTGCTCGACCTCGCGGCCGGTCGCTACGATGCGGGTGTGCGCCTGGGCGAGCAGGTGGCGAAGGACATGGTCGCGGTGCGCATCGGGCCGGACATCCGCATGGCGGTTGTTGGTGCGCCATCCTACTTTGCGCAGCATCCGCGGCCGAAGACGCCGCAGGATTTGACGGCGCACAACTGCATCAACATACGCCTGCCGACCTTGGGCGGGCTGTATGCCTGGGAGTTCGAGAAGGGCCGACGCGAGGTGAAGGCGCGGGTCGAGGGCCAGCTCGTGGTCAATACCGCTCCACTGCTCAACAAGGCAGTCCTGGCGGGGCTCGGCTTGGCCTTTGTTTTCGAGGATCAGGTGCAAGAGCACCTCGACACGGGGCAGCTAGTCAGGGTGCTCGCAGATTGGTGCCCGCCCTTCTCGGGATACCACCTGTACTACCCCAGCCGCCGACAACCCACGCCAGCCTTTGCCCTGCTGGTCGAGGCGCTACGCTTCAGAACTTGAAGGCACAGCGGAGTAGCACAAGCCGCTCCCTAAGCCCTCACTTGGAGTTGGAGTTGGCCCGGTTTCGTGGACATAGGTGGGCCCCAGATGTCGGACAGGTGGTTAAGCGTAAGCGTGCACTGACGGCTACGGCGTCGGCGGCTTGACGGTGGTCAGGCGGCGTCGGGCCGCAGGTTCCACGGCGCGAGTTCGCCGATGCGGTTGATCGGGTGGTCGGCGATGCG